>NZ_JAMPLN010000001.1:0-417426 GCF_040004035.1 Microcoleus vaginatus FACHB-2002
GTCATCAACCGCGCTAACTTGGGTATGGAAGTAATGCACGAGCGCAATGCTCACAACTTCCCGCTTGATTTGGCTGCTAGTGAAGTCACTCCAGTGGCAATGGTTGCTCCTTCTATCAATGGCTAAGTTTTAGCTATCGATTGACAAAAAGCGCTCCTAGTAATAGGGGCGCTTTTTGTTTGGGGAAAAATATTTTTAGAGACCGGCTTCTATCCGTTAAATCCCTTAAATCCGTTACCCCGTTTACCTCCGTTACATCCATTCGTTGCTTTCCTTCTTCCTTTTTACTTATTTTTTCTTCCTTTATTCTTTAATTTTTTATGATTACTATAGAATATAGCCACTAGGCCGATCGAGATACTGTGACATACTCCACGGGCGAAATCTTATATTATGGTCTAGGATTCCAATAGTCGGATTCAGAATATGTTGGGCTTGCTATAAAGTGTTCGCTAGCAGCAATGCAATTGTGTCAATTCCCGAATCTAACCATAGACAAATGTAGCTGATCAGGAGTCGCTCCTCACCGTCCCAAGCGCTCTATCTGTAAGGAGAATTTGTATTATGAAAGATGGACAAGAAGTACGCCGCGTCTCCACCGCAGTGATTGCTGGTGTTTGCGGATTGGCTTTAGTGGCGGGTGGGGGCATTGCCTGGTGGACGGCGAATCGTTCGCAAACTCCCGCAGACACACAGTCTTCCGCTCCGACTAACGCTCCGGCGCTGTCCCCAAGTCCTGCGGAATCGCCTGTTGTAATTATCCCGGTGCCCCCTCCAACTCCTGTCCCAGCCCCTACTGCTCAGACGCCTAACGCTCAGACGCCTAACGCTCAGACGCCTAACGCTCAGACGCCTAACGCTCTGGTGCCAAAGTCCTCGCAGCCAAAGCCTTTGCCGCAGACTGATGTCCAGACAGTGCAAGTCTACTGGGTTAAAGATGCCAGCGGTAAATTTGAGGCAGTTCCTACGAAAGTAGCTGTCAAACAAGCTGACAAGCCTGATGCAGCTTTACAAGCTGCTTTTAACAGTTTGTTGGCTGGGCCGAAGGATGGAACTGTTTCTAGCGAAATTCCGAAGGGGACAAAACTCAGGGGTTTGAGTGTTAAGAATGACGGAGTTTATGTCGATTTGTCGGCCGAATTTACTTCGGGGGGAGGGAGCAATTCGATGACTGGCCGGTTAGGGCAAGTTATCTATACGGCTACGAGTTTACAACCGAATACCAAGGTTTGGATTTCGGTGGAAGGGAAGCCTTTAGAACTTTTAGGCGGCGAAGGTTTGGAGGTGGCTCAGCCGAGTACCCGCCAAAGTTTTGACAAAAATTTTCCCCTTTAGTAATTATGAGTCATTAGTTAGGAGTCATTAGTTAGGAGTCATTAGTAACCGGTCTGAAGGCAGAGAGTAGGGATTGATAACTGATGACTCATGGCTGATGACTCATGACTGGGGGCTGGGCACTAATTTTCAGTGCTTCGTAGTTAGACTAAATGCCCGAAAGTGTAGGGCTTGCTGTTCGATCCTGCTGGCAAGCCGATCGCACACCATATTACACAGCTCAAAAATTAACTCGTCTTGCACCTTATAATAAGCTGAAGTTCCTTCACTCCGGCGAGTGAGGATACCAGCTTGGAGCATGAGTTTTAGGTGCTTAGAAACATTGGCTTGACTCGTTTGAGTAGCTTCCACCAATTCTTGCACGCATTTTTCGCCGTCGCGAAGCAAGTTCAAAATTCGTAAACGCATGGGTTCGCTCAAAATACTGAAATACTCAGCAACTTGTTGCACGACCTCTTGCGGGACAGGCTGGGATGACTTCATCAAACTCACCGGAGAGAAGTGATCGGGAAATATTAGCATTTATTCTGTCCATAACAATAAAGTAATCCTTTAATCCGGATTAATTCGCATCAACACTTGACCGTATTCGACAGGTTCGCCATTTTGAACTAAAATTTCCATCACTTGACCGGAGACTTCATCAGCATCGATCTCGTTCATCAGCTTCATCGCTTCGATAATACAGACTGTCTGATTGACCTTGATGCGATCGCCCACATTGACAAAAGGCGGCTCGTCAGGGGCCGCAGCGCGATAAAAGGTTCCTACCATCGGCGAGATAATTGGCACCCATTTCGTATCGACAGAAGCAGGTACGGCAGCAGGTACGGCGACAGGGGCGACGGGTACAGGGGCAGCCAGATCCGCTGCTAAATTTTGGTCAACAGCAGGAGGTGACGCTAATGTGGGGCTAGCAACAGCGGCCAACGCGCTCGGAGCGACTGTCGCCACGGCAGCAGGGAGAGCAGCAGAGGTGCCTGGTGAACTTGCCAGACTGCCTTTGCGTACTGTCAGTTCAATATCCCCACTTTTTAATGTCAGTTCCGAAATGCCAGTTTTGTCTAATACAGTTAGCAAGTCACAAAGCTGGTTTAAGTCTAGTTGCACAGCAGATTCAAGGGTAATTGAGAATTGAAAATTGAGAATTGAGAATTGAAAATTCAGAATCAGGCGAAGCTAGGAGCATCAACGACTTTGGAGGCAAAAGGGATAGTTTTTAAGCTGTGAGCAATGAGTATTGAATTTGCACTTCTTTAACTCATAACTCAGAACTAAAAACTAAAAACTCCCTTTTCCTTCCTCGTTTCTACTCTCGGCCGAGGTACTTGTCTTCACGAGTATCAATCCGAATCCGTTCTCCAATGGAAATAAATAGAGGCACCATAACCTGAGCTCCGGTGGAGACGATCGCGGGTTTGCTGCCACCGGTGGCAGTATCTCCTTTGACTCCGGGATCGGTTTGCAGCACTTCCAAGACCACAGAGTTGGGAAGTTCCACTTCCAGGATTTGGTCGTTCCAGCGCAGGATGTTGACTTCCATCCCTTCACTGAGGTACTTGACACGATCGCCTATTTGCTTAGCACTAAGGCGACTTTCCTCGTAAGTTTCCATATCCATAAAGACGAAATCGTCGCCCTCTTTATAGGTATGCTGCATCACACTCTTTTCCAGGTTGGCTTGAGGCATTGTCTCGCCCGCCCGGAAGGTTTGTTCTACTACGTTTCCGGTTTGGACGTTTTTTAATTTTGTCCGCACGAAAGCCGAGCCTTTTCCTGGCTTGACGTGGAGGAATTCGATAACCCGCCACACGCCGTTATTCCATTCAATTGAAACACCTGGTCGAAAGTCGTTACTGGAGATCATATAAATTTTTGCGGGCAATCCCGTCGCCTTGAGGCACGGGGGAACTACAGTCAGTCGATTTTAGATTTTAGATTTTAGATTTTAGATTTACTCCACAGATGAATTTGGGAGATTGAACCTTGGTCTAAAATTTTCATCTCTCCACGACAGGAGTCTGGGGATTGTATCCGTTTTTGAGCGGGTCAGGTTAAAGCTGCAGTCTAGCTGACGGCATCAAAAAGCAATTGGCATTTTATTTTACCGTTCAAAGGGAGCAAGTGCTTTACTGAAATGTTAATGGCAGTGGGCTGTTGTCAGTTGACTGTTGACTGTTGTTAGTCGGCATCTCCCTCCCGGGCCGAAGGAACAGACACTTTAGATGGGTAGCAGCTCAGAAGGCCGACAGCGCTGTGGGAAGATAATAGAGGCAATAAAAGTTAAAGTTATGTTGCATTGGCCTAATTTCTCGATCGATACGTGCAAGCGCTGGGGCAAAACCGTCGCTTTAGCGCTTCTGCTGTTCACTCTCTCCCTGAGTTTCAGTGCAGTCTCCCATGCCAAACGCCCCAGCAGCAGTATGCCTGCAGGGAATGCGATTACGGACGGCAGGGCGCTGCTGCGCTTCGCTTTACCTATTGACAATCAGACTGTGCGAGATTTGCAAATCAGTCTCGAAGACATTAATAACCACATACGGGCAAAACGTTGGGGGCCCATTAGCAGCGATGTCAGCAAGGCTTCCAGGATTCTCAACCTTCGCGAATCTGACCTTTTAGAGAGTATTCCCGACGCCAAAAAGCCGGAAGCTGAGGCGCTAGTTGCAGGAGTCAAGGAGAAAGTTGCTCAACTGGAAAAGGCTGTTGAGTCTAAAGACAGGGACAAAGTGATTGACTTGAAATCCACAATCCTAGGTTCCGTAGGCGAACTCGAAGAGTTGATGGTGACAAAGTTTCCATTTGAGGTGCCGGCCAAGTATGCTAATCTGCCTCAACTCAAAGGGCGCGCTACTGTGGCTGTACAAACTGAAAAAGGGGAAATTACTGTTGTGGTTGACGGCTACAGCGCCCCGGTTACGGCTGGTAATTTTGTGGATTTGGTCGATCGAGGTTTTTATGACGGTTTGCCGTTTATTCGATCGGAAGAATCCTACGTTTTGCAAACGGGAGACCCCGAAGGCAAGGAGGTTGGTTTTATTGACCCAGCTACTGGCAAATACCGGAATATACCGCTAGAAGTGCTCGTCAGGGAGGAAAAAGAACCTATTTACGGGATTACTCTAGAAGATGCGGGGCGTTATCGCGACGAACCTGTTTTGCCTTTTTCTGCTTTCGGTACGGTGGCGATGGCCCGCACTGAAACTGAACCAGACAGCGCTTCTTCTCAGTTTTTCTTTTTCTTGTTTGAACCTGAACTCACTCCCGCTGGCCTGAATCTGTTGGACGGTCGCTATGCTGTTTTTGGTTACATGATTGAAGGAAAAGAAGTTTTGGAGCAACTAAAGCAGGGAGACAAGATTGTATCTGCTAAGGTAGTTAAAGGAATCGAAAATTTGGTGCGACCTCAAGTTTAATTAATGACGGCGATTGAAATCGCTGCTTGTCAAAAGTGACGGCGATTGAAATCGGTTTTACACAAACAAAGCCCGCCTGCGCGGGCTGAAAAAATCAAGAGTGACTGCGATTGAAATCGTTTCTAGATGGTGAAGGAGATTGAAATCGCTTCTGCACAGATACATCCCGCCTCAGCGGGCGGGAAGAAGAGATAATTTTTATAGTTTCGTTATTGAAATTAGGAATTAAATCGAGAATATGGCTATTTTACAATTTTTATTGGTAATGGGTTTGGGCGGATTCGCAGGCTTGTTGATTGTGAAAAATGTGAATGAAAGCAAGCAAAAACAGCGGTTGGATGAGGCTTTTTATCAGTTATTGGAAACTCAAAACAGTCAAATTTCGTTGATTCAACTGGCGGCTAATGCTAGGGTTGAGGCTGAAGTGGCTCAGCAGTATTTAACTCGGCAAGTTAAAATTTTTTCGGCGGTTTTAGAGGTAGATGATGAAGGGGATACTTTTTATAGGTTTCCTAGGTTGCGCTTGCCACCGAGTTCGGGTAAGGAATGGTGAAGTGAGAAAGTGCGATCGACTAATTCAAATTTATGCAAGTTAAAGATATCGGTGAACAAGGCCTTTTAAGAATATTGCAAAAATTCTGCCCTGCAGAGATAGTGGGTGATGATTGCGCTGTCATGGCTACAAATGCCAACCAATCTCTCGCTATCACTACAGATATGTTGGTGGATGGAGTGCATTTTAGCGATCGCACTACGGGGCCTTATTACGCAGGATGGCGCGCCGCAGCCGCGAATTTGTCGGATCTGGCGGCTATGGGAGCAAAGCCTCTGGCGGTGACTGTAGCCCTCGCTGTGGCGGCGGATACGGCTGTGGAGTGGGTTGAAGAGTTTTATCGGGGGATGACGGCTTGCTTGCAAGAATATCATACGCCGATCGTCGGTGGCGATGTTGTGCGATCGCCCGTGGTGACTGTGGCGATTACGGCTTTTGGACAAGTTGAGTGCGATCGTACCATTAGTCGGTCAAATGCGCGATCGAGTTGGGCGATTGTGGCTACTGGGGTTCACGGAGCCTCCCGCGCGGGATTAGAATTGCTGTTAAATCCAGAATTCGGGCAAAATCTTACAGAAGTCGATCGAGCTTCCTTAATTCTCGCCCACCAGCGCCCTAAACCGAGGCTGGATGTTTTGCCGGTTGTTTGGGAAATTTTAGATTCTGCGGGTGAGTTTTCCATCGCCGGAATGGACAGCAGCGACGGTTTAGCTGATGCGATTATTCAAATTTGTCGGGCTAGCGGTATTGGCGCAAAGGTCGATCGCACAAAACTACCAATTCCCGATATTTTCAGCGAAATCGTATCAACCGAAAAAGCTTTAGATTGGGCATTATACGGCGGAGAAGACTTCGAGTTAGTGCTGTTTTTGCCCATCGCGAATGCTCAGTTATTAGTGGAAAAAATAGGAAATGGAGCCGCGATTGTGGGAATCGCTACTGAGAGCACCGATATCTGGTTGACTGATAGCACCGATATTTATCCTGATGCTATATTAAAGCTCGATCGAGGATTTCAACACTTCTGAATTATCTCTTATCTTAGTCTCGCGTTGCGCGGACATCGTTTGTGTAGCCGCGGTTTCAACCGCCCGGTTCCTGATTCGACAGTTCTTCCACCTCCGACGAGGTAGGATTAACTGGTGGACTTTGGGAAGCGCGTAATTGTGAAACTGAGTTACGACCCAGCAATCTCAATCTACCATTAATTTTCCATTTCCCATTAATCAAACCAACAACTCCAGCAACAATTACCACAGCCAGGAGACTCCACAACAGGCTAGCTATAGCAGGATGAATGCGATCGCCCGCTTGAGGTATTCTGATAACTAGGGGTGTCTGAACATAAGCAGAAACAGCAGAAACCACAATCCCTCCAGCCCCTAAGCCAGCACCTAATATTTGAATAGTTTTTTCCAAAGAGCGATCGCTTTCTGTTTGTTCAATTTCTACAATTCCTCCCACTAAATCTACCGCAATTTTAATCAAATCAGTGCCATGTTTAAAATAGCCTAAATCTCCCTTAATTTGTTCTTGAAAATACCGACAACTTCTATCAACAAAAAACTTAAATGTTGTCAATTTATCAGGAGATAATTGCCATTTATCGCCAATTTGCAACAACTTTTCTTGATAATTATAAACCTGAATACTAATCGTGTTATTGAAATCTTCTAAATATTCCAATGCTCTTTCATAATTCAAACTTTCTCGAAGTAACTCTTTTAGTTTGATTTTTAGATACTTTAAAGATTCATCTATATTAACACTTGGCCCCGAATTAACCTCGGTTGGCAATCCAATCCGAGTCACTTCTGTAATTTTTGTTTCCAAGCTTTCAATTGTTTGCTCAATTTCTAAATATCGTTCCTTAAGTAGAGCGTAATTTCTGCGACTATCAATAAAAGCTTTAGTGATTTTATGGCGGTGATAAAATAGCTCAAACAAAGGTTGAACAATCTTGGCTAATTTTCCCTCAATGTCATCATCAACCAGATAAACAAACACCTGTATTTCCTTTTTGGGAGAACTATACTCAAAAATCGGAGAATCGAATAATTCATCAGCATGATAAAAAGGTGGACGCACAGATACTTCTGGGAAGAGATGCTTTAAACATTCATCTGCAACTTGGCGGAAGTCATTTTTACTTGGCTGTTGATAAGTTTTTGATTTGTAAGTAATCAAAATGGTTTGTCCTAGCCAATTTTCATGACTATCAGCAACTAGGAGATTATTAACACTAAATTGTTTTAATGCTGTAATTTCTAGGTCTTTGTTTTCCTCAGTTTCTGGGCTGCCAATTCTCCCTAAAATGCCTTCACTATCATCGAGACGGCAAAATTTTAAAGAACCATTGATTTGATTTGAATGCGTGAATTTCTCGGCTCTCGTGAGGGGATAACTGAGGTTTGCTTGAGAAAAAACTTTGCTTTTGTCGGGGCTAAAATGTTGCCAGAAGTTATTTGCCCAAGTCCAGATTGAGTTAGCTTCGGTTTTGCTTTCGCTGCTGAGTTGGTAGCTGTAGATATAGATTTGGGGATGGTCAATTTTTAGCATCTGGTGCGGGGGGATTTGAGCCTTGATCAAGGCGTGTTTTCAAGTTTGCTTCTAGCTTTTTGATATCAGGATAGGTATTCGTGAGTGTGTCATAGCCCGGTGTGACTTCGGATTCTGCATCATCGAGATTTTTGCGTTTGAGAGCTTTGATTTTGTCTCGGACATCTTTAAACTGGCGATAGAGTAGATTGATAGCATTTTCTACTGTATCATTGTCGGCACCAGATTCTGCCAAAGGTAGAATTTTGGTAATTAATTCTTCGATAAATGGGGGAGTAAGAATTGCAGGTGCGGTGGTAATGGCTGTGTAGATTTGGGACAAAATATCGACTTCATTTTCACTCATAAATTTACCTCACAAATGGATGTACAATGTCAAGTGCTGTAGAGGCGGTTTTCACCAACAATAATTGCCGAAAATCAATCATCTCATATACTTCGACTACGCTCAGTAACCCGCCCCCGAACTATAAGCCGATCGCACAAAATGCTCCCCAATGATAAACATCGCCGTAGGGTTTTTCACCCACATCGTATCCGCCTAATTCCTTGAGTATCCGCTTTTGCTGGGAAGCCTCGAAACTCTCCGAACCTTCCACCCATTCTAGCAAATCAGAAGTAGTGGCCGACTTAAACCAGCGCTGGGTATCGTGGAGGGCTTGACCAATGCTAACTCCAGGTTGCAGTACCTCATAGAATTTTACCATGATCAAGGCAGTTGAGAGGTCATTGACAGCCCAAAGACTGGCCAAAGTTCCCATTGCTCCCGCGTAGAGAAATCCCGTCGGTAATCCAATATAATCGGAGCGATTCTGCGTATCAATTAGCGCGGTTTCGCAGGCGGAAAGCACCACGAGGCGGCACTGTTTGAATCGCAGTCGGAAAATTTCAGCCAAAGTCAGGCATTTGTCAATATCGGCTGTTTTGCCTTCGCGCCATTCAACATAACGCTCAGGGAGGGGTAGGCACGGGGGCACTACCCCTACGGGATCATTGTTTTCATCGGCGCTGGTAGGGGCGGTGCCCCCGTGCCCGCCCTCTGTGGTGGGAAGGGGTAGGCACGGGGGCACTACCCCTACGGGATCTGCCGCGATGATACCCCCTGACAAAATCAGAAACGACTTCAGCGGATCGTCAGCATTAAACGAGCCGTGACAGGAAAAATGCGCGCAATGAGCATTTTCTAACTGCTCTAAATATTGTTCCAAAAGATTAGTTTTACTCGCTTGTGAACCCGGAAGAATTTGACTGATGGCGAATTTGGGGGCGATGCTGGCCACTTCCACATCGGTGTATGGAAGATCCAAGGTGGGGTTTTGCAGGGCGAGGAGTTGGTCAAAATTCGGCTGGATTGTAATCTGTTGCAGGAGTTGGCAACTGGGGCTGTATTGAATTCCTTGGGTGAATCTATCTAACAAGAATTCGTCGTCAGTTAGGGGTAGGGCGTGGAGGGGGAACAGGTGCAGCATCCAGTGGGGAATTAGGATTAAGCGGGTATTTTCTGAGGGCAGAATTGTGGTGATTTGGAGGATTTCGGCAAGACGCTGGAGATAGTCGGAGAGTTTGGTTTGCCAGTGGGTTTTGCTTTTTTTGTAGTCGGCGCGGTAGTCGTTAACTAAGTCGATTAATTCATCGCATTGACGATTGCGATGCACTGTCAGCACGTCGGGGTAAGTGAGGACAAAGGTGATGATTTCTTTGTCGGTGATGTACCACTCAATTAAGGCGGTGTCTGGGGTGAGGAGTTGGGTAATTTCGGTGAATGTAATGGGTTTTAGGACTTGGGGGGTTTCCTGTTTTTGGGCGATGACTTCGGCAAGGTTGCGGGCTTTGTTGGCTTCGGCATATTCTAGTGCTTCTTGGTTGCTTTGGCGATCGAGGCATACTTGCACCATACCTTTGTAGAGTCTATCCCACTGCAAATCGTGTTTTTGCTTGGTTTCATCCCCCGATTCTAACTCTCGTAATTTGGTGGCTCCGGTTATGGCATTTTTAAAGGTATTGTAGGCACTTTGGAGAGTTGCTGCTTTTTGGTTGGTGTCTTCTGGTTTTTCTTGGTTGATGTTGTCTAGTTTTTCCAGATAAGTCCAGCCCCGGTTATTTAAGGTTTCTACATTATTGAGCGGGAAAGCCTCAAGGGTACGAACTGTTAAAGCAGCGTCATAAAAGCCGATCGCCCGTTCCAGATTATTCGCCCGCGTACCGTTGATTCTGTATAAGTAGGCACTAGCTAGGTTATTTTGAGTCATTGCCCAATCTTCAGGGAAATCCTCAAGGGTATAAACTGTTAAAGCTGCCTCATAAAAGCCGATCGCCCGTTCCAAATTATCCGCCCGCGAACCGTTGATTCTGTTTCTGTAGGCATTAGCTAGGTTATTTTGAGTCATTGCCCAATTTTCAGGGAAATCCTCAAGGGTATAAACTGTTAAAGCTGCCTCATAAAAGCCGATCGCCTGTTCCAGATTTTGGGCCTGCGAACCCTTGATTTTATCACTGTAGGCAAGAGCTAGGTTATTTTGAGTCATTGCCCAATTTTCAGGGAAATCTTCAAGGGTATAAACTGTTAAAGCAGCGTTATAAAAGCCAATCGCCCGTTCCAGATTATCCGCCTGCGAACCCTTGATTTTATCACTGTAGGCAAGAGCTAGGTTATTTTGAGTCATTGCCCATTTTTCAGGGAAATCTTCAAGGGTATAAACTGTTAAAGCAGCGTTATAAAAGCCAATCGCCCGTTCCAGATTATCCGCCCGCGAACCGTTGATTCTGTTACTGTAGGCATTAGCTAGGTTATTTTGAGTCGTTGCCCATTTTTCAGGGAAATCCTCAAGGGTATAAACTGTTAAAGCTGCCTCATAAAAGCCGATCGCCTGTTCCAGATTTTGGGCCCGCGAACCCTTGATTTTATCACTGTAGGCATTAGCTAGGTTATTTTGAGTCCTTGCCCAATTTTCAGGAAAATCCTCAAGGGTATAAACTGTTAAAGCAGCGTTATAAAAGCCAATCGCCCGTTCCAGATTTTGGGCCCGTGAACCCTTGATTTTATCACTGTAGGCAAGAGCTAGGTTATTTTGAGTCTCTGCCCATTTTTCAGGGAAATCCTCAAGGGTACGAACTGTTAAAGCAGCGTCATAAAATGCGATCGCCCGTTCCAGATTTTGGGCCCGCGAACCGTTGATTCTGTATAAGTAGGCATTAGCTAGGTTATTTTGAATCTCTGCCCATTTTTCAGGGAAATCCTCAAGGGTATAAACTGTTAAAACTGCCTCATAAAAGCCGATCGCCCGTTCCAGATTTTCTGCCCGCGAACCGTTGATTCTCTCACTGTAGGCAATAGCTAGGTTATTTTGAATCATTGCCCAATTTTCAGGGAAATTCTCAAGGGCATAGACTGTTAAAGCTGCCTCATAAAAGCCGATCGCCCGTTCCAGATTATCCGCCCGCGAACCCTTGATTCTGTTTCTGTAGGCATTAGCTAGGCTATTTTGAATTTGAGCATATTTTTCACTCCCCGGTTCCAGATTACTTAACAATAGTTGATAACCAGTAATAGCAATTTCAATATTATTCGCTCTATTCCCACGGGAAAAGTTACTAATATCAATACTCAATTTTCCAATGAGGCCGACAATTGAGCTAATTGTTTCTGGATTTTCGCCATCAAGTAACTTCTCGGCTAATTGCTGTAAAGTTTCGGCAAAACGGGCATTGAGGAGATGTTGCCGTTGATCGAGCATGGGGTAAATTACTTGAATATCGCCCTTGCTATCTTGTTCTGCTTGCAATAATTCTAGGATAAAGTTTGCATATTCTTGGGGATTTTCACCTTGAGAGTTATTGCTATCTCCGCCATCGTTCATATCGATGAATTGCCCTAGCTGACTGGCGAGATTTCGGAGGAAGTTAGCGCCATTCTCGCCTCCTTGTTCTGCCAAGGTTGATGCTACTAACTCGCAAGTTTCCAGAAATCCGCGATCCAATAATTCTGAGTTATCCTGTAATATCTGCGGTTCGTCTCCGTTGGGGCAATTCAGCAGGGTGTGAATTAATTGCTCGTAGGCTGCGATGCGGGTTTCTTCCATTGTGGCGAGTTGTCAATAACACCGGTATTTATTTTATCATGATTGGGGGTGGGTTTTTGGGTGGCGAGAAACCGGGTTTTTGCGAAGATATTTAATCGGAGGCGAAGATATCGGAAAAAAACCGATTTCTGAGATGGTGCGTGGTGACGAGAAACCTGGTTTTTGCGAAGATATTTAATCGGAGGCGAAGATATCAGAAAAAAACCCGGTTTCTGAGATGGTGCGCGAAGATGTCGGAAAAAACCCGGTTTCTGAGATTGTTAAAGCTGTATCACTTTAAGCATTAGCCAGCTTCTTTTTAATCATTGCCCAATACTCAGGGAAATCCTCACGGGTATATACTGTTAATGCTGCTTGATAAAAGGATCTCGCCTTTTCGAGATTTTCATCCCGCGAACCGTTGATTCTGTCATTATAGGCATTACCTAGATTATATTGAATCATGGCCCAATCTTCAGGAAAGTGTTCAGGGGTACGAACAGTTAAAGCAGCCTCAAAAAATGCGATCGCGCGATCGATATTTTCCGCCCGCGAACCGTTGATTCTGTTGGCGTAAGCAGCAGCTAGGTTATTTTGAGCCATTGCCCAATCTTCCGGGAAAGCCTCAAGGGTATATACTGTTAAAGCAGCGCCATAAAGGGCGATCGCCATTTCCACATTTTCGGCCCGCGAACCCTTTATTCTGGTAATGTAGGCAGCAGCTAAGTTGTTTTGAGTTTGAGCAAACTTTTGGCTTCCGGGTTGCCGATTATTTAAAACAAGTTGATAAGCAGCAAGGGCAATTTCAATATTATCGGCTCTATTCCCACCGGAAAAATTACTAATATTAATACTCAAGTCTTCAACGAGACTGACAATTGAATCAATAGTTTTTGCATTTTCCCCACCAACTAACCTCTCGACTACTTGCTCTAAAATGTCAGAAAAACGAGCATTTAGGAGATGTTTTCGTTCAGCTAGCATGGAGTGAATTACTGCTGTATTGCTATTGCTACCATCTTCTGCTTGCAATAATTCTAGAATAAAGTTTGCATACTCTTGGGGATTTTCACCTGCGGAGATATCACCATCGTTGATATCGATTAATGGTGCTAGCTGGCCGATCAGCTTCCGCAGGAAATTAGCGCCGTTTTGTCCTCCTTGCTGTGCCATTTTTTCTGCTACTAACTCGCAAGTTTCCAGAAATTCGACATCCAACAATTCTGAGTTATCTTGTAATATCTGCGGTTCTTCGCCGTTGGGGCAATTCAGCAGGGTGTGAATTAGTTCTAGGTAGGCTTGGGCGCGGCTTTCTTCCATTGTTGGGGAGTTGTGAATAATATCGAGATTTATTTTATCATGGTTGTGCGTGGGTGGCCAGAAACCGGGTTTTTGCGACAATCTTTGATCGGAAGCGAAGATATCGGAAAAAACCCGGTTGCTGAGATTGTCGGTGGGTGGCCAGAAGTAAGGATTCAGGTAAAAAATAGTGAGCGTGAGAGCTGAAAAATATGGTAATGTAGTCAGATGAGCGAAAAGTCAGAGTTATCAGCAGCACTAAAATTAGAAATGGTTGACCAGTTGAGCCACCAGGAGCTGGTCAAAATTGTGCTCACCCAACAGAAGCTGATTGAAAAATTACAACTCCAGCTCGAAAAGCTCCAAGAGAGACAGCCTAGCAATAGCAAAACATCATCGAAACCCCCATCAAGCGATCTGATACAGAAATCAGAGACAGCCAAAGTTGACAACTCAAAAGAGTCAGAGTCCGAGCCAAAGCGCAAACCAGGAGGACAGCCGGGACATATCGGCAAAACCCGAAAAGGATTTGGGCGAGTAGATAGATATCAAATCAGCACTCCTGACTCTTGCGAGCATTGTGGTAGCAGAGAATTAAGTGATGCGATCGGTTATAGCAAGCAGCAGGTAGCCTGCTTAGTTGCCTTACCTATTGAAGTGGTGGAATATCGACGAGTCAAATGTCAATGTCATGAATGTGGAGCAATAGTAATCGGCTCACCAGCATCCGGGATAGTTCCAGGACAAGACTTAAGCATCAACCTACAAGCATTATTGAGCTGGTTAGGTAATTATGGGCACATATCCTATGAAAAACAACAAGAATTTCTGCACGAACTAGGTGGAATTGAAATTGGGATCGGGACATTACAAGCAACAAATGCGCGGGTAGCTGATGCTGTCAAACCCGCCGTTGAAGCCTTATGGCAATGGGCACCATTACAAGCTTTCCGTCCATGTCGATGAAACTCCGTGGTGTGTCAAGGGAGTCAAAGAATGGTTGTGGACAGCTACGGGTCAAGATTTTTGCCTGTTTCATGCTGCGGATACTCGGAGTAGAGCCGAATTAGAGACGATGCTGGGGCATGAATTTGCTGGAGTGTTGAGTTCCGATGATTTTAGCGTATATAACGGTGTGATCGTGGGAGCGCAGCAGAAATGTTTAGCCCATTTACGGCGACATTTTAAGAAAGTTCTGCAAATCGGCCACGGTAACAATGCTGTCGTCGCAGAGGCATTTTTGGAATTAATTGATGAGGCATTTCGACAACATCAAAAATGGCGGCAACACCCCCAAGAGATTGATTATCAGACTTGGGCGAGGGACTTTAAGACCAAGCTGGAAAAATTGTTAAATACTTGGCAAGGTCATGTGGGTCATGCTGCCGGATTGTTATTGCGCTCGTTGCGTGATAAAGCGCAACAGTGGTGGTACTTTTTAGACCATCCGGAAATTCCCCCTGATAATAATTTGGCAGAACGTTCTTTGCGATTAGCCGTGACTAAACGTAAGGTATCTGGGGGTTCCCGGTCAATGTCTCGGTTTGAACAAACTGCTGATTTGTTATCTGTGATTCAGACTTGTCGGTTTCAGGGTAAAAGCGCAATGGCTTTTTTCCGTGATGCTATATCTGCCCATTCTTGTAACTTTTTTATGCCTTCTCTTATTCCTCAATCACAGACCTGAATCCTTACGGCCAGAAACCGGGTTTTTGCGAGAATATTTGATCGGAGGCAAAGATATCGGAAAAAACCCGGTTTCTTAGATTGTGTGTGCAGACAAACCGCCCGGTTTTCTAATTCCGACACAATGCTACTTTGGGCATTAATCTATCCAAAATTTGCTCGATCGCAATTACTGTCCAATCAATATCAGCTTCTGTGGTTTCTCGTCCTAGAGTCAATCGAATTCCACCAACTGCACCGATTTCGTCATATCCCATTGCTAATAATATCGGACTGGGAGTTAGTTTGCCGCTGCTACAAGCAGAACCGGAACTAATGCCAATTCCTGCTAAATTTAGCTGCCGCACTAGAGTTTTGCCTGTGATTCGTTCTGTATCTCTCTGTTGATAAGGGCGGGAAGAAGGGGAGACTATGCAAAAACTGACGTGGTGGGGGAGTCGGAAATATCGATCGCCAGTTGGTACTAAACTGGGTACGTGGGATAATCGGTCAAAAAGCCGATCGCGCAATGCAATTAACCTCGGCGTTTCCACATCTATTTCCTGCAATGCTAACTCCGCCGCCACCCCAAAACCGACGATTGCCGGCAGCGCTTGTGTCCCGGAACGCAGTTTCAATTCTTGACCACCACCGCCTAACATTGGCACTAATTCTACTCCCGGACGCACGTAAAGCGCCCCCGCACCTTGTGGCCCGTAAAGTTTGTGACTGGAAAGGGAAAGCAAGTCTACGGGCAGTTTCTGCACGTCAACTTGCAGCTTGCCGGCCACTTGAACTGCATCGGTATGAAACATGATATTGCGATCGCGCGCAATTTGTCCCAATGCCTCTATTGGTTGCAGCGTCCCAACTTCGCTTTGTCCGTAAATGATTGAAATTAACACTGTATTCGATCGCAGCGACTCTTGCAAATCCAAAGGGTGAATTCGCCCAAATTTATCCACGGGTAGGCGCGTCACTTCCCATCCCAACTGTTCGAGTTGTCGCGCCGGTTCTGCTACTGCGGAATGCTCTACGTTGGAGATAATGATATGCTGCGGCTTGGTATAAAGACGCGCAATTCCCATTATTGCCAAATTGTCCGCTTCAGTGCCCCCACTGGTAAAAATTATCGATTCCGGTAGCGCGTTAATCAAGCTAGCAACCTGCATTCTTGCTAATTCTAAAGCTGTCGCAGCCCTTTGTCCCCACTCGTGCAAACTGGAAGGATTACCCCACTGCTGAGTCAGGGCTTTTTGCATGGCTTGAATCGCTTCTGGGCGTGCGGGTGTTGTGGCACTATAGTCGAGGTAAATTTGCATGATAAATAACTAATTAATGAATGTTGACTGTTGACTGTTGAATGTTGACTGTTGTGAGTGGCTACCAATAACCAATAACCAATAACTGATGGCTAACTTCCTGGTTTGCAGACGTTGTAGTCTTCGTGCGACAAAACTTTTTGGGGTATTAAGAAAGTGCCGCAATCTTCACAAAGCATTCTGTAGTTGCGAGTTACAGGAATACTGATTATCAAACGGTTGTGACGCAGGCGTTTGCCGCCGAAATCTCTGTAATTCTTATTTTCGCCCAAAGCTGCTATAATTGCGCGGGCTTTAGTAACTACGTGGTCGGGCAGACCTCTGAGATCGATGATATCTCTAGCAAATGATGCTTCCCTCTCTTGTTTTTTGGTTTGTTTTTGTGTCAACACTTCAACGTAATGCTGCTGCGCCACCAACTCTTGCGTGCAGCGATGGCACGCTTTACCATATCCTTTGTGACCGCACGGAAAAATTCTTTTTCTTTTAGCCATAAAGCAGCGGTATAGGGTTTGACCCACGCCCCTGAATGCTGCTACCCTACCAGTGATGCTTCCGGCATCGAGGCAGTTCTACAAGACGCAAAATCTATTCCCTTGCATAAATTTAATAGGTTGTAACTTTACTTGATCCAATAGCTTAGAACTGTGGGATGGCTAATAACCTCTATATTTTTTAAAATTTTGTGGCTGTATTGTATTATCATTTACTCGGTTTCTGTTGTGCTGGGCTGGTGGCGCTCAATCTGGCGGGCTGCGGACAAACAAAGCAAGACGTGCAGAATTTACCTCTCAGTCTGGCTCCATTGCCTCAAGACCCCTTGTTGCAAGTATACTTCAATCAGTCGATCGCTTCGAGTTATACAGAGCCTTACCGCCAGCAAACTAGACCTGGAGATGATTTAGAAAACTCGATCGCTGTGGCGATCGCCAATGCTGGATCGACGGTAGATGTTGCGGTTCAGGAGTTTCGCTTGCCCAGTATTGCGAGGGTTTTGGCCGATCAACAGCGATCGGGAATTAAAGTGAGATTAATTGTCGAACATATCTATAGTCGCCCTTGGAGCGATTTTACAGCTCAGGAGTTAGCGAAATTACCGGAAAGAGAGCGCGATCGTTATAACGAATTTGTGCAACTTGCCGATCGCAATAAAGACGGTAAATTGAGTGCCGATGAAATCAAACAAAACGATGCTTTGGTAATTGTCAAGGATGCGGGTATTCCTGTAATTGACGATACTGCTGACGGCAGTAAAGGCAGCGGTTTGATGCACCACAAATTTGTGGTAATTGACGGCAAAACCGTAATCGTCACTTCTGCTAATTTTACCACAAGCGATATACACGGCGATTTCAAGACATCCGCAAGTCGCGGCAATGCGAACAATTTGCTAAAAATTGAAAATGCTCAAGTAGCGCAACTATTTACTCAAGAATTTAACATCATGTGGGGCGACGGGCCCAAAGGCAAACCGGACAGCAAGTTTGGCATCAAAAAGCCGTTTCGTCAAGTGCAAAAAGTAAGAGTAGGGAATTCAACAGTTGCGGTGCAATTTTCGCCGACGACTGCGACTTTGCCTTGGGAAAAAAGCAGCAACGGTTTGATAAATCGAACTTTGAGTAGTGCGAAAAAGTCGGTTGATTTGGCACTGTTTGTATTTTCGGCTCAGCGGTTGTCAAATACTTTGGAAATTCAAGCTAGCCGGGGAGTTGCGGTGCGAGCTTTAATTGACTCTAACTTTATTTATCGCTCTTACAGTGAAGGGTTGGATATGATGGGGGCGACTTTGATGCAAGATTGCGGGTTAGAAACTGACAATCGCCCTTGGAGAAAGCCGCTGACTACGGTGGGAGTGCCGTTGTTACCAATGGGCGATCGCCTGCACCACAAATTCGGCGTTGTGGACGGCAAAACGGTACTTACAGGTTCTCACAACTGGAGTGAGGCGGCAAATCACGGGAATGACGAGACGCTGCTGGCGATCGAGAGTCCCGTAGTTGCAGCCCATTTTGAGCGAGAGTTCGATCGGCTTTACAAAGGTGCAACCTTGGGAATTCCCGCCCGAATCAAACAGAGAATTGACGCTAAGAAAAAAGAGTGCGATTCACTACAAGCAGCATCAAAATCGGCGAGTGCTAAACCTCAAATTGCTGCGGGTAAAAAGTTAGTTAATTTGAATGCCGCGACTCAGGAAGAATTAGAAACCTTGCCCGGAGTTGGCCCGAAGTTAGCCGAGAGAATTATTGCAGCGCGGCAACAGCAACCTTTCACCTCTTTGGAGGATGTGGCACGGGTACAGGGAGTCGGGGACAAGATTTTAGAGAGATGGCGCGATCGAGTAACTTGGTAGTTAAGTTCATACTCCTGAGATGTTGCACCATTCTCAATTACTTGTTTAGGAACAGGCTTTTCGGCCTGTTCCACAAGAAAATTCACTCTTTGTGGAACAGGCCGAAAAGCCTGTTCTTCAGAATGGTGCAAGATGTGAGTAATCAGGACTTCATTCGTGACTCTAAAAAGTTCACAGTCATAACTTCCGTCCTTCTTTTCGCAACTCAGCATCCAAGACTCAAGTCCTCACTAGAAACCTATTCGATCCACTTTGACAACACCTCACGTCTCAAGTTAAAATAACTCCCAAACAAAATGCTATCTATTCACATGAGAGGTAGAGAGAGATGGAACACGCCAGATTTGTTACGGGGAGGTCACAAATCAAATTTCTAGCTATTTTCATGGGGGCAATTTTTTTGACGCTAGCAGCTTTCACAGTTGGCGCCCAGCAGACTAACGACGCACAATTTAGGGTCAAAAATGAAAACACTTTTAATATTAATTTGATTCAATTTAAGCGCGTTGAATATGTAGGTGCGTGTGCAGGTACTGTCATCTCCCCCGATTCGCAAAGCGCTCGATTTGTTTCCCGCAGGACTCCTCCGGGACCTAACAGGAGGGTAATGATTAAAAATGTGACTGATGGCATGGAAACTAACCCATATCCTTACACAGACCGAGGTTACGACAAAGGGGAGTTTTCCGAGGATTTTGGATTTAAGTTGGGTAACAGTCACAAAACAAGAACTTTTTCGGTTTTAGAGGGAGAAAATAAGTTTCTCTATGAAATTAAAGAAAATGACCAAGTTATAGAACAGGGCGCGCTTACGGCTGAAGTTTCTATACAAAGCTTAGGTACTTTTCCCCGTCAGCAAATTTGTGAAAATAAGATAGAATGTAAAGATACTTCTGATTGTCGCGATCGTAAAGGCAGAAAAAGAAGTTGCAGGCAACAGTGTTTTCCTGTTCAACAGTGTCGCTGTCCCTAACTACTTTCTGTCCCCAAAATATTTTCTTTAATTAATGGCAAAAGACTAAGAGGAATAACAAACCAGAAAGAAGATAAGTTATTTTCAAGGGAAGAGGGGCAACCACGGGAGATTGCCCCTGCAACAAAATTATTGGCTTAAGTAATCGGATGAAAGTAAAATGCGGCTCCTAAGACGGTGTATGTTGCTAAAAGCAGCACTCCTTCAAGCCAATTAGAGCGGCCGTCGAGACTGATTAGATTGGCAATTGTCACTGCGATGGCAACTGCAACTACTTCAAACGGATTGAAGTTTAAATCCATCGGCTGATGAATCACTAATCCGATAATCACCAACACCGGTGCTACCAGCAAAGCAACTAGCAAACTCGAACCCATCGCGACAGAAACTGACAAATCCATATTGTTTTTCATCGCAACTCCTACCGCAGTTACATATTCCGCCGCGCCGCCAACAATCGGCAACAGAATTACCCCTGTAAACAGCGGCGTCAATCCCAATCCTTTGGTAGTTTCTTCGACAACACCAACGAAAATTTCTGATTCAAAAGCAACGGCAACAGTTGAGGCAACTAGCACTCCTATCCACAGCCACAAATTCGGTTTGTGCGTAGTAGATTCCTCTTTGGTATTTTGCGGATTTTCTGATTCTAGTTCTAGTAACCCAACATCGTAAAGATAGCTGTGAGTTTTTAATGAAAATAGCAGAGTTAGAGCGTAAACTGCGATTAGGACGATCGCAGTTATTAAGGAAAGATTCTGAATGGCTGCGGGCTCGACCCCATTCGAGGTATAAATTACCATTGTCGGCAGCAGGATGGCAATCACTGCTAGAGTCATTGTGGAACCGTTTACCCGCGCGATAATGGGCTTAAATTCCTGTTCTTTGTAGCGGATTCCTCCTAACAGCATGGAAAATCCCATGACTAAGAGCAAGTTGCTAATAATTGTACCGGTTATGCTGGCTTTCACAATGTCAATTAAGCCAGCTTTCAGGGCAACTATGGCAATAATTAATTCCGTAGCATTCCCGAAGACTGCATTTAATAAGCCGCCTATGGAGGGGCCTGTAACGATCGCCACTTCTTCTGTTGCTGTACTCAACCAAATCGCCAGAGGTATAATGCCTAAAGCGGATGTGATGAAAACTGCCAGGGAACCCCAGTGCAAATACTCAGCGGCGATGGAAATGGGGATGAAAATTAACAGCGCTATGGAAAGAATTTTTTTGATTGACATAGGAACTCGGATGGTGTAAGGAATGGTGAGGTCGAGTTGTCGGGGCGATCGCAAAGTTGATTTTACACTATTCAACTATTCTCTGACAATTCTGGTGGCGAGTGCGATCGATAATTGGGAATTTTTAACCGCAAATGCACGCAGATCGAGGCAGATTAAATATAATAGAATTATATCGACATCGGTGAAAAGATATGTCTCAATCTGTAGTGCCAGTTGTTGAATCAAAGCAAATTGACACTTCACCCACCTTGACATTTGAATAATACCGATTTTATCAAACTGATTCCGAGCTACAATATGAACTGTACAAAGGCAAATTAATTTCGCTGCCAACCGCAACAGTTTTACATATCAAAATTTGCGAATATTTAGTTTACAACTTGCAGCGTTACCTAGCTGAACACAATCTTGACTTAGTAGCAAAAACAGGTTTAGGAGTGAGAACAGAAGAAGATACCTCTCGGATTCCTGATGTAGTTGGGGTTTACTGAATAAGTTAAGAAAAATCGCGTAGACGTAGCCAGCCGCACGCATTGCAATTAATGGGCTATTCAAGCTCCGCAAAACATAAGTTTTTGTTGACTATAACTTGCCCACTTATAGCTTTTAATAATCAGTGAACCGTAAATAGGTGTGATTTTCGGTTTGTGACATAAAAACACACAAAAAACCCCTCTTAATCAGGTAGAAAGGTTCATTACTAAAAAAGTAATAGCAATGGCTGTTTCAGAAGTATTATCAAGTTTTGCCATCACTCGATTTAGGCTAAATCTTCTTTTTCCTTGTCCAAATTTCCCCTCAATTGCATTTCTAATTCTTTCATCTTCTGAGGCTTGTTTCTTTGTTTCTTTGCTCACATTAGCTGGTGGCCTTCCTAAAGGGGGACCACTGATTCTAATTCCTCTTTCTTTACACCAGGCTCGATTTTCCCTGGTTCGATAAATGCGATCGGCATGGACTGATTCTGGATAGCATCCTGTATAATTTTTAAATGCTTCTACTTGTGCTTTTAAGTCTCCTGATTCGTTAAAATTATCCCAACTTATCCGGTCTAAAAATACATATTCTTCACTGCAACTCGCTGATATTTTGGCTCCAAACTCTACAGGTTTCCCTGCTTTTCCTCTGACAATGGGACGGATGTGCGGTTGGCTTAAACTTACTATTCTGTCCGATATACTCTGTTTTTTATTTTCCAATAACCAGAGTTGTTGCCGATAGACTTCTGTGAGAACTAGCAAGGTTTTATATTGCTTTTTGGTCAGACTTTGTAGGGTGGCACCTGATTCGATTAGCTGTTCAATATGAGCGAGGTTTCTTTTGATATATTGCAGTTGTTTTTTAAGGGCTTGGATTTTTTTGTTTCGTTTAGGTCGTCGTTGTTTGGCTACTGCTAAGTAGTCTTTCCTGGCTATTTTTCGGTAGGTTCTGGGTTTTTTATTGATTTTTAGTTTGAGGGATTTATAAAGAATGTCGATGATTTTTTCGGTGTGAATTCTTGCCTTGTTTAATAGTCCTAAGTCGGTGGGATAGCTAATATCTGCTGGGGCACAGGTGGCATCTATGATTAATTTTCCTTGATTGGTTGATTCATTTTTGGCGTCCGAATCCTTTTTTTTTTCAGGCGGCTTTGGGGTGGTTTCGCGCATTTTTTCCACCATTCGTTCGTTGATTTTATTAATTATATTCGCACTAATTCGTTGCCGAAAGTAGACTAATAGTGATGGGTCAAATGGGGGTTCATTACTGTAGGTTGATTGACCGATAAAGTATTGTAGGTAAGGGTTTTCACGGATTTGTTCTACTGTTTCTATGTCGCTGATTCCGAGTTTTTCTTTGATAATTAATGCCCCTAATGCCATCCTAAATGATTTGGCGGGTGCTCCCATTTCGGTGGGGAAATTTTTAGCATAATCTGATTCAAATTCTGACCACGGAATTAGTTGAGCCATTTTCACCCAACGGTTATCTTCTGACAATCTTCCTTCAAAGGGGAGTTCAAAGTCGGATGAGGGGCTTGAGGTAAGCTCAGCTTTTCGGTACACGATCGCAAATGGTGATGCACGGGTTTTGAGCCATTATACCTGTTTTTCTTGCACCCTTACTACTTTTTTGGTCGGAAAACCCATACACTGTTTACTTTTCTCACTGATTCAGCAAGCCCTAGTTGTTTGCACTCAAAGTCTTTTGGAACAAGCTGCTGCTAGACCAGGTTCTGGTATCCTCGATTTTGAGGAAAAGCCCCTGTTAGTCATAGAGGTAGTGAGTCAAAATCGGCGCGCAGATTATGTGATTAAACGAGCTGATTACGAACTAGCTAACGTACCTGAATATGTAATTGTTGACCCTACACCTAACAAGGAACTCGTGCGAATTGTAGCCTTTACTGAAGGTGAAGACATCTATACCCAGACGGATTTTAGGGCGGGGCAACAAATGGTGTCTGTAGTATTTCCCAATCTGACATTATCAGTGAATGAAATACTGTCTCCGCCATTAGTTGAAGGGTTGATTAAAGCGGAACAAGCTCGGTTCCAGGAACTTGAACAACGTGCTGAAAGATTGGCGGTGAGGTTGCGAGAATTAGGAGTAGATCCCGATCGCATTTAGGAGCTTGGATGACCCAGAAGTCCTGAGTTAATTGTTATTAGTTAGATCAAATCCGCTTTGCATCGGAATTATTCAGATATCTATGCTTTTCATCTGCGTGAATCCGCGTCAATCCCTTGTCATCTGCGGTTAATAAATTCTCTTTTTTTGACCGCAGATACAGGCAGATTAACACAGATTAACGCAGATGAGTTAGATATATCGATCGGGCTTGATACTGTGCAACTATTCAACCCAACGTACCCGCACAAAATGAGCTTCGCGTCCCCAGAAGTCGTGACTTACAGTAATATCAACAACACTCAAATTAAACGGAATAGCAGTTGTGACGTACCGCTGAGCTAGAGATCCCACATCTGGAGCTAACTGAGCAGCAGCAGCAGCCGCTGCACCCAAACCTAACAGTTGCAGAATGGGCCCGCGAGGCAGGGCTAAATTGATGCCAACAGCAAGTCCAGCCGTTAGCAGCATTGCCACCGACAAATTCGTGCCACAGCGGGGATGTACAGCTAAATCCCATTCTCCGCTGCCAATCCGCTGCAAAGCCTCGCGCACTGCCTGACGCAACTGTGCAATGTTAACGTGGCCATAAAGATAAAACCCTTGGTCTGTGGACATCCCGCCCAATAACTCATTATCGGTTCTTGCTGTCGTCGCACCAATCGATTGGCCAAGTACCCAAACAGTAGCGTGTTCCAAAGCATGAACTTGGCGCAAAGCCAATATTTCCTTCAAGCCGGGCACAAAATTGAGTTGTCGCAACAAATCAGCATCTTGAGTCCGCTGCGGGGCAAAGTCGAAGGGAAACTGGCCGGTGTGGCCGGAAGCAGAAGCAGTAGTTGTCATATCAAAACGCCTCCATTAACTCCATTAAGTGGATATTTAACATTAGCAATTCGCTTGAGAAAAAGCCGGTCATAAATTATCAATAGTTTTGACTTTAAAACCTAGCAAGGGCAGGTTTTGTGCAAAAATTATTAGCCCTCAACCTGCCCTTACTAATAGATCGCACTTATTCCCAGTTTATTGCTCTTGCCGCTGGCCGTCGCGGAATACTCCCGGAATTCGCCGGCCTCTGGTATCAATAATTGTGCCTTTGCCGTGAGGCAATCCCTTGCGTAACTCTCCCTGATAGCGGATACCGTTGGAGAACGAACAGTTACCCCTGCCATCAAGTTCTTGAGTATAGAACTGTCCCGAACACCGACTGCCGTCAGCGCGGGTGAACGCTCCCGTACCTAAAGGCTTGCCTCCTAAAAATTGACCCACAAAGCGATCGCCATTAGCAAAAATGAATTGCCCTTGTCCCGTGGGCACGCCTACTTTTTGATCGAGAGAAAACGACCCTATATAGCGATCGCCATTAGTAAAAATAGCTGTCCCGGAACTAACTTTGCCATCTCGGAATATGCCCTCGACGCGAGCGTCGTCCTTAAATATAAATTGTCCTCGACCATTTGGTTTGCCGAGACGGAACTGCCCCTCATAGCGATCGCCGTTGGAATATATGTATACCCCAGTGCCACTGGGCAAACCATTGACGAACTGTCCGATGTAGCTATCACCGCTGTCATAATCACACCTAACTCTACCTGTAGGGATAGCTGGCACGCAGCGACCGGTTCTAGCTTCTGTTCCTTGCGCCATTGAGGGCAAGGGATAAGTCGCGTAACTACCAATTCCCGACACTGATGCAACTAATAAAGCGATTCCACTGATCCAAGAACGGGAAATCATCAATCAACTTTCTCCTATGCGCTGTTAGATATTATCTTCTTCTGTCCTTTGTCTTTTGTCCCATTTGTTGTCAAAACTTGGCTGAAAACCTCAATCATTTATCCTTTACGAAACTCCGGGCTTGCCGTTGCGAAATACCCCCGGAAAGCGCCTACCGCTAGCATCGATCATCGTCCCGACACCGTGAGGCACTCCCTTTCGCAATTCTCCTTCATAGCGCGTCCCGTTGGGGAAAGTGCAGGTGACACTAGCATCAAGTTCTTGATTAAAAAACCTGCCAGAACAGCGAGTGCCGTCTTTGCGTACTAATACCCCAGGGCCAAAGGGCGAGCCTGCAAAGAATTGTCCTTCATAGCGATCGCCATTGGTATAAAAAAATTGACCCCGCCCTGCTGGTTGGCTGCTAATAACTTTAGTCTGAAGGTTCTGGACGACTCCGAAGTCTCCCACGTAGCGCTCACCGTTGGGGAAAACGACCGTCCCCGATCTCATCGTGCCGTCTTGGAACACGCCTATGTAGCGGCCATCATCTTTAAAAATGAAGGTCCCTCTACCATTGGGCACTCCCCTCCGAAATTGTCCTTCGTAGCGATCGCCATTAGCGTACACGTAGACTCCGCTGCCGTCGGGGAGGCCGTTAACGAAGTTTCCCTCGTAGTTATCGCCTGTCTCGTAATTGCATTTCACTCTTCCCGTAGGAAGGCTGCCTTGGCAGAAGGGAGAGCGTTTTTCTTCTTCTGGTTTTGGGTCAGGTGTTGCTTGAGCCATTGATGGCTGGGGATTCAAGAGATTAGTGGCGCTGCTGATACAAGAAGCAACTAATATCACCATCCCCAATTTTTGAATTGAACCGAGCATGATCAATCTCCTTTAACTTCCATTACTAATAGGGATTTTCTAAAAGCTAATACTTGCTGAAAAGTCCTCTATTTTTTAATCCCTCTACTAATTTTACCTTCAGGTTCGAGATCTGCCCTAAATGCAAAAAGGCAAAAACTCTCATTTTTGCCTTTAGCATTTTTCCTGCTTTACTGTCAATTTTCAGCGTCGCGCTGAGCTATTCGGATTTGGGAGACGGCTAATAACTGCATTGGCTGGTTGTGTTTGGCGACTGGCGGGTTTTTCGCCAACACCTTTGGCTACCTCAACGCCGTTTTCCTCCAGAATCACGATCGGATCTGCTCCTTGCTTGAGATCGACCCGCTTCACCAACACTTGCCCGTTAGACAGCCGCTGCCCGACTTTGACATATCGGCTGGTTGGTTCATTCGGTACTTTGACAATCACTTGCGTCTCGTTCCCGACTTTTACCACCCCGCTGACTTCAGTGCCTGTAGCGAGGTCAGTAGAAGGCGGTGGGGGAACTACTGGGATGACGGGAGGCGGGGGCGGATTGGGGTCTACCCACTGGGGCGGGCGCTGGTCTACTGGCAGTTCCGGCAGATCCGGTACTCCTATGGGTCTCGCTGCTATTGGCTGGGGCGGGCGCGGGGGTGCTGGAGGGCGAGGCTGGCGAGGCTGCGGATTCCGCCCATCTTGGGTTCTACCTCCTATTGGCCCAGTTGTACGACGACCGGTGCCCGGACCTGTTCTGGCAACAGGATTTGGGTCTCTCCATGGGGGCGGGCGCTTGTCTACTGGCAGTTCTGGCAGATCCGGGACTCCTATGGGTCTAGCTGCAATGGGTTCGAGTCCAGGCGGGGATGTACGAGTACGACCTAACTGAGGAGCATCTAGCCCCGGAACTATGGGCGGCAAGCCAATTTGTCCCCCGGTGCCTCCGGGTAAGGAACCATTTCTGCCACCGCCACCGCCACCTAACCGAGGAGGAGTTCCCCCTGGTGGAACTATGGGACGCGAGTCAATTTGCGCCCCATTACCTCCTGGAAGTAAAGGGCCTCCCGATCGAGCTCGTACTTGCTGAGTGCCTCCTCGACCGTCCGTGGGTGACCTGGGGATAGTAACCGTCTGATTAGGCCTGTTAATTGGGGGGGGAGCCAATAACTCGGGAAGTTCGGGTAGCACGGCAACTTGTCGCTGTGGCAGTTTGGGGATTTCTGAGGTAGTCCCACCCGCTCCGTTGGCTCCTGGAGGGATTTGTAATGTGATCGGCGGCAGCGGCCCAAAGGGGTCTAACTGAGAAGGATTCGCTGTCACAGGGCCTTGGGGCACTGGCTGAAGCGGAAGCGTTGGATTCCTGTCCTTTTTGTCGCCGATATTTGTTTGAGCCTGTCTTGCTCGTTCGTCTGGGTTGGTCGATCTAATTAACCCTGGAGGCTGGGCGGCTACTATTGGAGACTGGAAAGTCTGAGTTCCTGGAGTGGGGCTGGCAGAGGCTGCCGGAGACGGAGAGGCTGCACTAGGGCTGGGGCTGGGGCTGGCTGTGTTGCTGGCCTCGTCGCCACCGCATCCTCCGATCGAGAAAGCTAGTAGTCCTATAGTCGCAAAATATAAAAGTTTGTGCATTGCCGATCGCCCCCAAATGCTTAATTTCAAGATATCCAGCAAGGCTCTGCAATTACAGCCTGTTGCCGTTTATCAGTTTATCTGTGTTTCGATGTTATGTGATCGCTTGAAAATTGCCAAGTTTTCCTCACGATCCGATCGGACTCTTAGGGCGATCGGTTTTTGGGAGCGGGTTAGGATATCAGTGGCGGTCGTTGTTCGACATCATTGAATCAATTAAGGTATTTAGATAATGGCAAAAGTGATTCTCAAGCGGATTTGGCGATCGGGCTTTGTTTTTGCGATCGTTCTGGTGGGTGTGGGATCGGTACGGGACGGCGAGGTGCATTCTGATTCACATCAGCCAGAAACTCAGGTGATGACATTGGTTCCCGATGTGAGTTCCCAGCAGCACGCGCGGCGCAGCTATCCCGAAGGGAATCGCACTATCACGCGATCGGGATTGACAACTGGCAAATTGTACTCTCAGTTTTGGAACCCGTCAAATCGTGGTGCCAAACCCCCAGCAAATCAACCGGCTAAGCCACGGGGGAATCCACAGGTATTTCAAGCTAAAATCAAGCGCCGCGCCGGCGGGACGCCGGTGATTGATGTGGTATTTAACGGCAACAAGACTTTTGAGATGATTCTCGATACCGGGGCCAGCGGCACTTTGATTTCTCAGCGGATGGCTACTGCACTGGGAGTGAGGCCGGTGCGTACCATCAGAGCGGGGATCGCTGACGGTAGCGTTGTCGAGTTCCCGATCGGTCTAGTGCGATCGATTCGGGTTGGGGGTGCTGTGATCCAAAATGTCGAAGTGGCGATCGCCAAACAAATGCCAATAGGTCTGCTTGGTCACGATTTCTTTGGCAATTACGATGTCACAATTAAAAAAGATGTTGTAGAATTTTATGTCCGCTGAGAGTGAGCTGATTCGGAAACGGATTTGTGCTCAACTGGTTTAAAGTTATTCCCAGCCCAGTCAAGGGTTTTAAATTTATTGGTTGAGGCGGTAGCAAAATGCAACCAAGTGTGGTATCGTTCTTAGTGTTTCAAGAGCCACCGACGGTTAAACTATCCCTGAAATGCGGCCACAAAAGCACGGCTGCTGTTGGTGAGATCGGTAACACTCTCCGACAACGATTCACAGTACAAGGCAAGGCAATCAATTAAACAATTCCCAAAGCAGGTGGAAATTAGTTCCCAAAATGCTGTGGCTGAGGGAATTTTGGTTGGCATTGTTCAGCCGGAGCCGAGAAAATATGTAAACTGATTAGCGGCAGATGTTCCGCAAAATCGGAAATCATGACGATCGAGAAATTAATTATTGTAAATAAGGTATTCACATGGCACAAGCGTCTGTATCTCCTGTAGTGCTGATTATTCTAGACGGCTGGGGTTATCGTGAAGAACAAGACGGAAATGCGATCGCCGCGGCGAAAACACCCGTGATGGACAGTCTCTGGGCCGCTTATCCCAGAACTCTGATTAAAACATCGGGCCGGGCGGTAGGGCTTCCTGACGGGCAAATGGGTAATTCAGAGGTTGGTCACTTGAATCTGGGCGCGGGCCGCGTCGTTCCTCAAGAGTTGGTGCGGATCTCGGATGCAGTCGAAGACGGTTCTTTGCTCGACAACCGCGCGCTGGTTGAGCTTTGCGAGAAAGTCCGCGCCACGGGCGGCAAGTTGCACCTGACGGGTCTTTGTTCTGAAGGCGGGGTTCATTCCCATCTCAGTCATATTAAGGGTTTGCTGCAATTAGCAAAGGCACAGGGAATTTCTGAGGTTTGCATTCACGCGATTACAGACGGCCGTGATACTACTCCGAAAGAGGGTGTCGAAGCTTTAGGCAAGATTGAAAGTTATATCGCAGAGGTAGGGGTGGGTCGGATTGCGACCATTAGCGGCCGCTACTACGCGATGGACAGGGACAAGCGCTGGGATCGGGTGCAGCGGGCTTACGAGGTGATGACGACTGAGGGTGCTCCTGATGGTCGATCGGCTGTTGATGTGTTGCAGGCCTCCTATGCTGAAGGAGTGACTGACGAGTTTGCTGTTCCGACTCGGATTTCTCCGGGGGCGGTGGCATCCGGGGATGGGGTAATTTTCTTTAATTTTCGCCCGGACAGGGCTAGAGAATTGACTCAGGCTTTTGTATCTCCCGATTTTAAGGGGTTTGAGCGGCAGTTAATTGAGCCGCTGGCGTTTGCGACTTTTACTCAGTACGACCCGAAACTGTCGGTAATGGTGGCTTTTGAACCGCAGAATTTGAACAATATTCTGGGTGAGGTGATTTCTAAGCACGGTTTGCAGCAGTTGCGGACGGCAGAAACTGAAAAGTACGCTCATGTGACTTATTTTTTTAATGGGGGTCTGGAAGAGCCTTTTATCGGGGAACACCGGGAATTGGTGCAGAGCCCGATGGTGGGGACTTACGATGAGGCGCCCCAGATGTCGGCGGACATGGTGACGGATGGGGTGGTGACGGCTTTGGAAAGAGGCATCTATTCGTTTATGGTGATTAACTACGCTAACCCGGATATGGTTGGTCATACGGGGATGATGGATGCGACGATAATTGCGATCGAAACTGTGGATAAATGTTTGGGGCGGCTGTTGAGTGCCATTAGTAAAGCTGGCGGAACGGCAATTATTATTGCTGACCACGGAAATGCTGAGCAGATGTTTGACGAGGACGGGAATCCCTGGACGGCTCACACTACTAACCCAGTGCCATTTATTCTGGTAGAAGGTGAAGGTCGGAAGATTCCGGGTCACGGAACGGATGTTCCTCTGAGGGCGGATGGTTGTTTGGCGGATATTGCGCCGACGATTCTGGAGCTGTTGAGGTTGCCTCAGCCCCCGGAGATGACGGGACGTTCTATGATTCGATCGGCTGAGTTTGAAGTTCGCGCCAATCGCACTCCTGTGCGAGTCCGATTGTAGCAAGGCTCGGCGAAATCTTGCTAAAGGTGGGGACACGGCGGCGTGTCCCTAACTGAGTTTGTGTGCGATCGACCGAATTTGATATGATAATAAATTACCGATTACTAATTACCAATTACCCCAGATTATGGATATTGTTTCTGTGTTACAAGTTATCTGGTCTTTGTCTGCTTTAGGACTTGTGATTTTTGTGTTGCTGCACAGTCCTAAAGGCGATGGTATTGGAGGGATTGGCGGACAAGCTCAATTGTTTACCAGCGCCAAGAGTGCAGAAACGAGTCTGAACCGGATTACTTGGGGTCTGTCTATTGTTTTTATGGGTTTGACTGTGATTTTGAGTGCTGGTTGGTTGGCGCCTAAGTTATAAGATTCGGATTTTTAACCGCAGATGAACGCAGATAGACGCAGATAATATCAAGTTCATCTGCGTTTATTTTCGTCTATTTTCGTCTATCTGCGGTTGCAAAAATGCGGTTGTGGAAAGTTACAGTAAAACCTCGATTGCTGGCTGGTTTGGGATTGGCTTTATGTTGTTTTAGCCTGATAATTTTTAGTCAGGTTAATACTCCGGCGGCGAGTCTTTCTTCTCTCCCGAATAGTTTTCCGAATCCACAGGTTCACCCTTTGCCGCCCACGCTAGCGAATTGGCAAGATTCCACGGATAGCGGTGATTATTTTGACCAGGTTAAGCCACCGAATTTCGGTCATTTGTTGTGGTCAAAGTTTCCGATTCAGGTTTATGTTGAGCGTCCAGTTGATGCTAATAAGTCTGAAGAATGGGTGGCGGCTGTATTGGATGTGGTGCGGGAATGGGGGGTTTATTTGCCTTTGGAAGTGGTGGATAGTTCGGAGGTGGCTGATATTAGGATTTTACGTCGGGCTCCGCCTTTGCGTCAAGGAGTTTTGCGATCGCGCTCTGGAGAGGCTACCTATGAATTGTATGCCCGTCGCGATGGGGATAAAACAGTTTTATCTCATCGGTTTTCGGTTTATTTGAATCCGAATCAAGTGGGTAAGTATATTCCGGCGACGGCGCGGCACGAGTTGGGTCACGCTTTGGGAATTTGGGGCCACAGTTTGATGGAAACTGATGTGCTTTATTTTTCTCAGGTGAGAAATCCTCCGCCTATTTCAGCGAGGGATGTTAATACTTTGAAGCGGGTTTATGAACAGCAGACTCGCTTGGGGTGGGAATTTCAGAGACTCGGCGATTGAAATCGCATCTACACAAATTAAGTTCGCTTACGCGGACTAAAAAAACATAATAGTTAATAGGAAATATCAGGAAAATGAAAGATGAATGTTTTGGGATTGTGCCAATTTTTGGAAAGGAAGCTGATGCTTTGTTTTTGCTGATTCAACATCAAGCGGGACATTGGGCGTTTCCGAAAGGTCATGCGAATCCGGGGGAATCCCCAGCGGAAACGGCAAGGCGGGAATTTGAGGAGGAAACTGGTATATCGGATTTTGAAATGCTGGATGAGCCGAGTTTTACCGAACACTATTCTTTTGTTAAGGATGGGGAGCCGATTGAAAAGACTGTGACTTACTTTTTAGGTTTTGTCAATTCGATGGAAGTTGTTTTGCAAGAGGAGGAAGTTCAAAATTCTGCTTGGCTTTCTTTTGAGGAAGCTGTTAAACGGATTACTTTTGATGCAAACCGCTTAATGTTTGGGGAAGTTAAGGCATATTTGGATGGCAGGAAGTTAAGAGTCGGTGGTTGAAACCGCTACTAGACAAACGAAGTCACTCTGTAAGAAACTAAGAAAATTGAGGCAGGATTTGGTATAAGTCAATATGGTTCAGTTAAGCCCGATCCCCCCTAGCCCCCCTTAAGAAAGGGGGGACAATAAGTTACTCAAAGTCCCCCTTCTTAAGGGGGATTTAGGGGGATCTCCGGGGAATAAACAGTTTTAACCCAAGCGTATTGGGGTATAAGTTCTGATAGAAAAACCCGGTAACTTTTGCGATACCGGGTTTATTAAGTGTCAGATTTTATGGGCGACTCCTGCCGCCAATCTGAGGTTATTTGTTGATTTTCTGAGCTTCGGCGTGGTGTTGCAAGCGAGAAAAAACGTTGTAGGCGTCGGGGCCGGGAGTATCGTGTTCTAGAGCGCCGTCGATGGGGCCGTCAATGGCTTTCCAAGCAGGAATTCCGCCTTTTAGTTCGGCTACTTTTTGAAAGCCTGCTGCGCGGAGAAGATTGGCAGCTTCGGCGGTTTGTTGGTCGTTTTCGCCGTAGATGTAGATGTCGCGGATGGGTTCTAAACTCGATTGTGCTCGAGCGACTAATTCGTCCATTGGCATCATGACGGCGCCGGTAATGTGACTTTTGGTGAAGCTTTCAAAGTCACGGGCGTCGATGATTGTGAGTCCGGGTTCGCCCCAATCTAAACGGGCTTTGAGGTCGTGGCTAGATGCTTGAGCTTTTAAACCGGGAGGGGTGGGAGTTAAATCGGGAAGTTTTTCTTTGATGTCGGAAATTTGGTCGGGAATATTTTTCATGGGTAAAATGTTGTTCAATGTTTTGATTGCTATTGCAATGTAACAAGATGTTTAGGTTGAATTCGTCTTTCTAAAGGCTGAATCTGGCATTGAACTAAAGTCGCAGTTAAGCTGGGTTGCAGGTGGTTAACTAAGGTTGGGATCGCTAGATTTGTTGAGTTTGCTAGAGGAAAGCGGGCTGTGCTTCAGATTGTTTTATCGCATTTATTGCAGAGAATTGGAACTGCGATCGCTCGTTTGATTCGCTATTTTATCAAAAGAACACATTTTAGTCAATTCCAATTATTTTTAAATGAAATTTGCATAAGTTGTGGGTAGCCTCCGGCGTAATTTTGCGGAAAAGTTTAAATGTTTCCCAGCAAGGTTTCTGGTAAGATTTGATAGTAAGAACAAGTATTTAAAGGTATAGATATGTCTGAGAAAGATGAAATTCCGGTGCCTCAAACTTTGACACCGGAAGAGCAAGCGGTGTGGGATGCGAAGGCTAAAGTTCGGGTACTGCTGAATTTGTGGGATTTGAGCGGCGGGAAGATGAAGGTGAAAAAGGGGGAGTTGACTAAGCGGATTGTGCGGACTAATGAGACGAGTCAGAGATATGTGGAAGTGCTCGGCGAGTTGCAGGCGACTGGGGCGATCGAGTATTCGCTGATAAATCGGGTGACGATGGTGGAATTGAGCGCGAAAGGGAAAGAAGTTTTAGCGCAGGGGCTCAAAAGTAAGGATTCTCTGTTTGAGTTTGATGGTTCTCAAATTGGTACTCGGCTGGGAAATTCTTTGTTGAAGTGGATTCGGCATCAGGATAGTGCGGCAAGTGTTGCGGTTGAGAAGGGGAAGGCAGATGTAGGGACGATCGCATCCTATGACGATTTTAAGGTTGTGGCGCTGGATGTGTATGACAGCTTGAACCGGGATTATAACTTAGACGATTTAGTGCCCATTTATCGGATGCGTCGGGCGATCGGGGAAAGGGTAGGGCGATCGGAGTTCAATGAGTGGCTGTTGGAAATGCAGGCTAATGACATTTTTCAACTTATAGGTGGCAGTGTAGAAGACAGCGCCCCCGACAAAATCGAAGATTCTATCACCACAAAAGTGAACGGTTTGCGCTGCTATGTCAAGCGTTTAACCTAATTAACTTGAGTTAGTAGTGCATTCGCTCCTTTATCTTCACACGGACACAAAACGATGAATGACTTTCACTCCTCAATCCCCGATCTCAATAAAGCTATTGCAAGTCAAAACCCTTTTGACAGATCGTTAATAGTCAGGAGCAATGATATTTGGAAGCCAAGTTTTCCTGACGTTCCTTCTATAAATGCTCATGCCTCTGATGCTATCTTTCAGGCGATAGAGCAAATCCGCGCCGGGTATCGTACAGTTAGTGGCATCACGATCAAAGCTGAAAAAGGTCTAGGAAAAAGCCACCTCATCAGTCGGATTCGCCGCCGCCTTCTAGAGGAAGGTGGTTCTTTCTTTGTTTATATGAGCGACGTAGACTATGGAAACTTAAACCGAGTCCACGCTAACTTTCTCACCACTTTGTCTTTAAGCCTGAAACAGATTGGTAACGAAGGCGTAATGCAGTGGCAAGAATTAGCAACTGCTTTGATCAATGAGGCATTAGGAAAAACTCTCATACCTCAAAATTTAGTCAAGCAATTTTCGGGGGCATTAGCTAAAAATCCTAAATTAGTTGATACCTTAACTGCCAAAGTGCTTCAAATTAAGCCAAACATCGAAAATCCTTATTTGATCCAGGCTATTCTGTGGACACTTGCTTCAGATAAAGTGAGCTTTGCAACCAACTGGCTGTCTGGAAAAGCCTTGGCACAAGCACAAGCTGATGCAATGGGTTTACCAAATTCTACAGAAGAGGATAAAGAAGGTGAAGCATTTCAGACTGTCTGCCAAATTTTAGACTTAATCGGTGATTACAGAACTCTAGTAATTGGATTTGATGAGTTAGAGAGTGTAGATCGGAATGAAGCTGGTTTCAGCAGGGCGCAGGTCGTCGCGCTCTTAGTAAAAGACCTGTACGGTAAAATTAAACGAGGTGTCTTAATGACAGCTATCTTTGATGAAACTTGGCAATTTCAAATTAGAGCATTACCCCAGGCAGAGTCAGTCACAGCTAGAATGGGTGAAAAGATTTTTGATTTACAGTATCTGAATGCTGATGATGTATTGACTCTAGTTTCTCAATGGCTCAAAGAATTTTATGAGAGTAAAGGTTTAACTCCACCTTATCCCGTTTATCCTTTTAATGAAGGTGAATTAAGAGAACTGGGAAAAGAAAGGTTAATTGTCAGAAAGGTTTTAGAGGAGTGTGCTAAGAATTGGAAAGTACCTAACGATCCTACTCCACCGCCAACAGCAGCAGATCCACTCCATCAAGTTGAACTTGCTTTTAACAACGAACTGAATGCACTTGAGGAAACAATCGAGAAATATTTTGACGATAGCAATATTTTAGCCGAGGCTCTATATTTCGCCTTCCTTGCACTCAAAGGCGAGACTGTGGAACGATTGCAAGTTGAGGAGATTGAAAAGGTACAAACTAAAGCTGTAGACAAAGGTTATCTCCACTTTAGAGTTCGAGGCCAAGAAGATGGAAGGTCTACCAAGATAGTAGTAGCAGTTGTTCAAGAATCGGGGGCAAAGTTTGTCAGTGCCGCATTAAAGCGATTAATTGAGTATCAAAAGTTTGATATGACTCGTGGTTGTTTAGTTCGTTCTAAAGATGTTAAACCGAAGACAGTAGGAAAACAGTGTTTGGATCAACTTCTTTCTCAAGAACTAGGTGGAGAATTTGTCAAGCTTGCAAGTGAAGATATCAAGCCTCTCTTAGCTATTTATTTTGTCAACAAGGCTCGCACAGATTACGATGTAACCGAAGACCAAATACTGGAGTTTATTGTTCAGAAAAAGCTCGCGGCTGAGAATTATATAATTTGTGAAATTCTTAGCGATCCGTCGGGTCAGATTCCTAATGGGTTGGTTGATGAAAATGAGATAGCTGAAAGTACCTCCATACCTGATACAACGGAAATTAACAACCTCGACGAAGCCCTTGATAATTTATTAGGTCAAATAAGTGGATGAGTTATTCTGTTTTTGTTGATACGGCTTTGCAGTTACCTGCGCCAGATGTGGAAGCCTTAATCGAAGGGCGAGTGATTGCAGCCATGCCTCGAATTTTCATCGAGCCTGGTAGGTCATTTGCCCTATATCCAGCCAATATCTCGATTAATTTGCTCCCCCCTGAGCAATACTACCGATCGAGTTTTTTACCAATTGCTAACACCTCATTTTCTCAGTTAACTTCTGAGACGATTTTGATAAAAGCTTGGGCTAAATGCGAATTTTGCAAAATACTAGACGATCGAGAATCATTAGAGGCTTTGTCGCAGTTAACAGTGTGGACAACAGAGGCATTACAGCAAATTATCCTGCAACGACGTTATATTTTTCTAACTCATCTTCGCGTTTATCTGCTACCTCAGCCACTGGAAATGCCAGTGCATCCCAGCGGCAACTTTGTATCTTTGCCAAAATCCCTAACTGTTACTGATTCAACTCCAGTGTTGAGCGAGTCTATCTTTGCTAAACGCCGTCAAAAGCTGGAAAAACTAGAGCCTCCTGAAGATCCACAATTGGAAGAGTTGCAAAGTGCATTAGTGCATTTATCCACCACCAACCCAAAAGCCAAACAACTAGACGCAGAAATCAAAATGTTTCTAGGTTGGAGTAGCGATAAGCCTGTAAAACCAATCAAACCGGATTTAGCTTGGATAAATACCATAGCAGCTTTGGGAAATCGCACCAAAGAACTAGATACAAACAAAAGCAACTATCAAGCAGGAACAGACTTTGAAATTGTAGTGCGCGATAGCCTTGAGTTTTTGGGATTTACCATAGATTATGCTCACAAAGGTGGTGCTGGCGGCTTAGATTTATTATGCTCAAAACCTTACCCCTTAGTTGGCGAGTGCAAAGCCGGTAAAAAAATCCCTAACGATACAGCAGTTCAATTGCTGAATTTAGGAACGCTACGGCTCAAAGATAAAGAAACACTCGCAAAAGCAACTAAGTTGATTATTGGGCCTGGCGTTCCAACTCCTCAACTTATGGATGCAGCAAAAGTACACGGTATGGCAATTATGAACCCTGAAACGCTTGAGAACCTGGTTAAACTTCAAAGCAACTATCCTAACTCGGTGGACTTATTTAAACTTAAAAACTACTTAAAACCGGGACAATCTGATGATGAAGTTGCTAAATATATTGAGCAAGTTGAACAAGAAATTAAAGTGCGATCGCACGTTCTTTCTATTCTGAAAAAGTATCACGAAAATTCTGGTTCTGAACAAGCAAGTGTGGATGCTCTTAGCGGTGCGTATTCAATGTCTAACCCACCCAAGAAGTTGTCCCGCGAAGAGTTGCACGAAATGTTAGTAGAACTTTCTTCTCCTCTGACAGGTTATGCAGGGCGAATTAAAGGCGAAAACTCAGGGCGCGATCGCTTTTATTTCTTGCGCGATTTGCCGCTAAATGATTAAGATACGTCAAGGGCGATTCCCTGCGGGATATCTTCGCTTCACGTACTTCATCCAATTTCCTACACCGCATCAGGATCTACGCCCAACTCCCGCAACCTCGCCGCCAATCTTTCAGCTTTCTGCAATTGAGCTTGTTCTGCCTTAATTAACCCTTCCACCAATGGCGGATCTAAAATTTCATTGACTGATAATCTCAGATTGGGAAATACTACAGATTCCATTTCCTCACCAGGCAAGAAATCTGTATACGTGTAACCCTCTTCACCTTCAATCAATGCAAAAAGCCGGATTTTTTGCTTGCCCCTTTTAGGGTCAACAAGGCAATATTCTGGCACATTCGCTAATTCGTACTCTCCGCGTTTAATCACGTAATCTTCGCGGCGATTTTCGCTGACTACTTCTACCACTAACAGCGGCTTTTCATCAAATTCGAGGATACCTGCACCGGGTCGAGCAGCAGCTTGTTCCAAAAGACTTTGAGTGCAGACAACTACATCGGGAATCCGAGATTTATCTTCATCTGTTCTCACTCCCAGACCCGTTTTTACTACTAAGTCGATATTGTGTTCAGCTAGGTAACGCTGCAATTGGTAAACTAAATATTCGCAAATTTTGATGTGTAAAACTGTGGCTGTTGGCATCGGGATTAATTTCCCTTTGTACAGTTCATATTTTACATCAGATTCTCCTTGATAAAATCGGTATTCTTCAAAAGTTAATGTCGGCGAAGTATCGAGCTGTTTTTCTTCGACTGCTGGCACAACAGATTGAGACATATATTTTTACCTATCTCGATAGTTTTCTATTATACTCAATTTTGATTTTAACACTCAAGGCATTGAGTACGAAAAGATCGATCGCCCTTAGTGACAATCAAGCAATTTGATTCGGTTAAATATTTGGTTTAGTTCACCATTTGGGCGATCGCCTCAACAAGGCTGTAGCTGCCTCACTGTCGAGAGGTTTAGAGAAAAAGTATCCCTGACCGTACTCGCAGCCGATCGCCCGCATTTGAGCCAATTGGACGGCGGTTTCGACACCTTCTGCCACTACCTCCATCCCCAAACTGCGGGCCAGCATGACGATCGCCCGCACGATTTCCAAATTTTCGCCCATTTCCCCAATTCGACTGACAAAAGAGCGATCGACCTTCAAAATATTAATCGGGAACTTGTGCAAATAACTCAGAGACGAATAACCAGTGCCGAAATCATCAATACACAGCCCGATCCCCAAGTCTCTCAACTGCGAAAGCATCGCTGCCGCCGCTTCCCCATCTTCCATCACCACAGTCTCAGTAATCTCCAACTTCAAACAGCGAGCGTCAACACCCGTTTCCTGCAAAACTTGCTTAATTTGCTCGATCGATTCGGGTTCTGCAAACTGCCTCCCGGAAAGATTTACTGCGACTGTCAGCGGCGAATTTCCCAGAGGTAAATTCAAACTCTGCCACTTAATAATTTGGCGGCAGCTTTCGTTCAAAACCCACAAACCCAAAGGGGTAATTAACCCTGTTTCCTCCGCCATCGCAATAAATTCCATCGGGGAAACTAAACCCCTTTCCGGGTGCAGCCAGCGCACCAGCGCCTCAAATCCGATAACTGAACCACTTGTTAAACTAACGATCGGCTGATAATAAACAGTAAAAGGACATTCCAATTTTAAAGCAGTCACTTGCGACTTCGGACGCTCCAATCTCCGATCGGTTTCACTCATCGGCGAGTTGTCCGCCGCCGTCCCACAGGCGAAATCCACTATCGAAGATTTCAAATTTAGTTCTTCAACCGACTCCCGCAAATCGTGTTCCAAGTGCATCAAAGCCACAGCTTGAGTGTGCATCGCACTGGTAAAAACTTCGTAGCGAGCTTTACCGAGAGCTTTGGCCCGGTACATCGCAATATCAGCATCGCGCAAAATATCTCCCGGCCACTGATATTTGTTGGTACTTAAGGCAATGCCGATGCTAGCAGTAATTAAAACTTTATTACCTTCCAAATAAAGCGGTCGTTCGATCGTTTTGAGAATTTCCTTTGCTTGGGCGATCGCCTCCTCAACACCTTTAATTTCCTCCAGCAAAATCACAAACTCATCTCCCCCCAGACGAGCCACCGTATCGCCGGGCCGCAAACAAGTCAAGAGACGGCGAGCCACAGCCACCAACAGCCGATCGCCCGTGCGGTGTCCCTGACTGTCATTAATCACCTTAAACCTGTCCAAATCCAGAAACAACACCGCAAACTGCTCGCTCGGATGCCGTTGGGCGCGGGCAAAAGCTTGCCCCAACCTGTCAGTAAACAAAGCACGGTTCGGCAACTCCGTCAGCGCATCGTGCAAAGCATCGTGCAACAATTGTTCTTCAGCCATCTTGCGCTCAGTCACGTCGTGACAGTTGACCACAATTCCCCGCACCGAAGGTTCGTTGAGCAAATTCGTCGCCACCGCTTCCAACACGCACCAGGAACCGTCCTTGTGCTGCACTCGGTATTCCGCCATTCCCAGGCTAACTCTCGGCGTTTGCATGACACCTTTGAACACTTGATCCACTATCAGCAATTCGTCAGGGTGAATCAAGTCAAATATAGATCTGCCGAGGACTTCCGCCGTCGGGTAGCCCAAAATCCGCTCTAGGGAAGGAGATACATAGCGGCAAAAGCCTTTCTCGTCGAGAATCACAATAATGTCTCTAGCATTTTCAATCAACGATCGAAAGCGCTTCTCGCTTTGCCGCAGCTCTTGTTCCGTGCGCTTTTGGTCGGTAATATCGGTATTCATGTAAATCAGACCGACAATTTTCCCTGTGCGGTCTTTAATAGCATCTGCCCGCAGCAACACTTGCAAAGTTTCACCGCTTTTAGTGCGGTTGGTAATTTCACCAAACCAAGAATAACCTTCGGCGATCGTGTCGAGTACCTCCCTGGCGACTGCGGGGTCAGCAAAAACTGCCGATATACCTCCGGCTAGTTTACATTCCTCTGCGGTGTCCCATTCAAATAGCTGAGAAAACGCTTGATTTTGATAGATGTGAGTGCCGTTGGCATCGCTGATGCCGATCGCGTCACTCGAACTTTCCACCGCCTTGCGAGTCAGCACCAGAGCTTCTTCTGCCCGCTTGCGCTCGGTAATGTCAATCCCTACCAGACAAGCTGCTTTGCCCCGATCGTACTTTTGAGCCACAATCAAATAGTATCCCTCCGACTGTCCCCCGTCGGTTTGTACCTTAACGTTGAGTTCTTTAACCGCTTCCGTAGCGTCGCCGGCAAAAAACTCCACCACAAAAGAGTTAAAATCCGAGCTAGCGCCCAGAAAACCAATATCTTGACCGACAAAAGCCGACGGTGGCAAACCATGCAGTTTGGCTAAGTGCTGGTTAACCCCCAAATAGCGCAAATCCGAGCTAATCCAAGATACTGTTCCCGGAACTGCTTCCAAAATCGTTTGCAGTTGGTCGTTAGCTTGCTGCAATGCTTGCTGCACTTCACAGATTGGTTCCGACAAGTCAGACTGAACTCCTACGAAGTGAGTCAAATTAGCGTTGTCGTCTCGCACTGGAGATAGCGATAATTTGCTCCAAAAAGGAGTGCCGTCTTTGCGGTAATTTTTGATTGGTGTCTGGATTTCTCGACCTTGGCGCAAGGCCTCGCGGATCTTAGCTACGGTAGTTCGATCGCTATCCGGGCCTTGCAAAAATCTGCAATTACGCCCCAAGATGTCACTGGCGCAGTAACCTGTCATCCGTTCAAAGGCCGGATTGCAATAAATTATGGGACAATCGGGTGCATTGGCGTCAGCAATGACAATGCCGCAGCTAGTAGCTGCCAAGGCTCGATCGCGCAGCCACAGGGCTTCTGACGCAGTTTGGCGATCGCCGGCACTCCCCACTTCACCTAAATTAGAAATTGACTGGTTCTCCCGATCTCCCATCAGCCGAACTTTCAAGCAAACCTTTACAATTTCCGAGTTGCTTCTTACTTTAACGTTTTTCAGGACTCGCGCAACGTAAATTGTATCTGGGCATTTAAGTAAGCGGGATTTCACGTTAGTTGCTTGGTATTTTCTACCCTTGCTGTTGGGCATTTAAAAAAGCACATCTTCACATCCGCAGTGCAAAACCCTCTATTCTTCTCCCCCTCAGACTCTCTCCCCCTCTCCCCTTCTCCCCGCGCCTTGGCAATCACGATCGGCAGCAGCTTATTTAGCAGGAGTTGCAGCTTGAGAAGTCGGCGGCGCAATATTAATTAATGGCAAAGTTCCGCCTCCTCCCATTACTGTCGGAAACTGGCCGTTCCATTTTTCAATTGCTTGTTGCTGCAAAATTTCGGCTGTTAAAGTTTGCCGCTGCAAGCGTTGAGCTTCAGCTTTACCTTTAGCGCGGTTAATTTCTGCCTGAGCATCTTGGGTGGCTTTTTGAACTGTAAATTCTGCTTGTTTAGCTTCTTGTTCTGCTATTTGTTTGGATTCGATGGCTTTGCTAAATTCTGGAGAAAAGCCAAAATTTATTAACGAAACATCTCTGACGATGACGCCGTAAGGTTCCAAGCGCTTTTTGAGGCTGTTGTCAATTTCTGTTTTGAGTTCCGTGCGCTTAGTGATAATTTCTTCGGCGGTTTTTTTAGAAGTTGCTGCTTTTAGAACTTCCGAAATTGCCGGACTCAGAATGCTGGTCACAATTTGTTCTTCGTCTCCCACTTGTTGGAAAACTTGATTTACTTTGGCGGGGTCAACATTCCAGTTAACTGCCAAATCTGTAGTAATACTTTGCAAATCTTTGGATGCTGCATCTGCTTTCAAATCTGTTTTTTGTACGCGCACGCTGATAGTTTTTACAGAGGTGACGATCGGTAAAATTGGGTGGATGCCTTCATCTAAAATCGCGTCTTGAACTTTCCCGAAGCGCATCATAACGCCGCGTTCCCCTGCGCCGACGAGGGCAAAAGGTCTTAAAATTAAGGCGGCGATGATGAAGACGATGCCACCGACTAAGTAGAGAGCTAGGTTGTACCGGACACTTTGCATGGTTTTCATATGTTGATTCACCTAGTTTTTTTACTGGATATTAGTTGTCTATTCGCTCTTATCTAAGATTATAACTTCCTGTTAATGGTGCAACAACTCATAAATTCATTTATTTTTTTCATAAAAGTCATAGGATTTTGAGCGTCGGAAAGCTTCTTAAATCAAAAAGATATTAGATTGCCGTTACATTGAGGCTCTGGTATGAACAATGGCATTTGTACCTAGCTGAAATTATTGATTAATAAATGTTTCAATGGTCTTGACAAAGAGGTTTTTTTTAGATAAGGCAGAAGTAAATAGATAGCTCGATCGCTCTGCGACAAGGGATAAAATGGCTATGGGAAAGAGAAAGCTTTCTAGAAAGCTAAAAAAACAGCATCACATAGGTATTTTTCGTAAATTTTGAGTAGAAAATTGGAGGTGCGTGCCGATAAAACCTGTGGGGGTTGCTTCAAGCACAAGCGAAAGATAGAATTTCACTCTCCGACCTACAGACTCTATTGGTAGAATTGGCATCGGCCCACCTTGCTCAACCCTCCTGAGTAGAAAAAAGACTCCTTGGGCCAGCTAGGAATTTATAACTACAAACGATAAAAATCTGAGTTTAAAAATGGCCGAAAATAAGTTAAGCTTAGATGAGAACGGTTGAAGAAAAATCAAAATGTTGCAGCGACACCCTTGGCCGCAGACAGTTGAAGAGGCGATCGCCATTCAAGAACAGCTTCGGTCAGAGGTAATTACCGCCAATCAACTGGAGACAGTTCGCTACGTCGCAGGCGTAGATGTCGGCTACGACAGTGCAAACGATGTATCGCGGGCCGCTGTAACAGTTCTGAGTTTTCCCGACTTGCAGTTACAGCAGCAAGCTGTGGTTCGCAGTCCTACAACTTTTCCTTATATTCCGGGTTTCCTGTCTTTTCGAGAAGTGCCTGCAGTTCTCGAAGCTTTGGAAAATATCAGTTTGACGCCAGACTTGATATTGTGCGACGGTCAAGGACTAGCCCACCCCCGGAGATTCGGTCTTGCGTGCCATTTGGGGGTTTTGACACGGATTCCCACGATCGGAGTTGCCAAAAATCGATTTATTGGAGAACATTCAGAAGTCGGACTCGATCGGGGCAGTTGGCAACCCTTGCTGCTGGAGGGATCAACGATAGGCGCAGCGCTAAGGACGCAAACAGGGGTAAAGCCGATGTATGTTTCGATAGGTCATAAGGTAAACTTGATAAGTGCGATCGAGTACGTCCTGCGCTGCGCCCCAAAATATCGCTTACCAGAAACAACTCGATCGGCAGACCAACTAACATCGGGATAACTGGCAAGCGCGGAAGGCATCAAAAAAAAAGTAAAAAGACCAAAAAAGCATCCGTCTTTGGACTTTTAATTTTTGAGGTGGCGCCGCCCTAGTTAAAAAATCCTCTGAGTCTACCGCCAATCAGCTTTCGGTTCCATCCTTCCAGCGAACTAAAGAATGACTATACCTGAGAAAGAGGTATAAAAGTTGGGGGGGTTTATAGAATGATTGAAAGACAGTAACCAGCTTAAAACATTGTCGGCTCTAACTATAGTGCCCGGGCGTGAACTATTTTTAGTTCACATTTGTAAATTATGAAAGACTCATCCTGCGAGTTAAACCAAAAGCTTAGATTCGTGTGATGAGGTTTCATAAATTACCGTCGGATATCTCACCACTGACTGGAAGTAACCACGACAGTGGGAGGCGAAGGCGCGATCGAGCTAAAAAATCAGAAACAAACAAGGAGACAGTCATGGCTGAGAAAAGCAAACGCGGATTCGCTTCTATGGATGCAGAAAAACAGCGCGCAATTGCTAGCAAAGGCGGAAAAGCTGCACACGAGAAAGGAACTGCACACGAATTCACCCCTGAAGAAGCCAGACAAGCTGGTCAAAAAGGTGGCGAAGCTGTCAGCAGAAATCGCGAACACATGGCTCAAATTGGTCGCGAAGGCGGTCGGAAAAGCCGCAAGAGCGAAGCTTAAGTCTTTCAAGGCTGGCCCTGTAATGAAAGATTGCACAGTTGCAGCGTTAGAGATAGCACTAGGACAGTGAACGTTTGAGGAGGTGGGGCAATCGAATTTCCCAAGGTAGTTCGATCGCCCAACCTCCAAAATTCGTCACTAGCGCACCAAAGCTTTGCAAATTTGAAAACCCCACAGCAAGTAGTTTTTAGCAATCGCTGGCAAATCTTTAACGGCAATTTTTTAACAAAGCTGCACAGGGGTCAATAATTTTGCGGGAAAGAAAAGCTGGCTAGCGCGAGTCAGTCTCTCAAAACAAGCCAATACGAGCACTAAAAGCCCCGAACTCAGGGCTTTTTTGTTTAGCTGCACATAATATTTTTATATCAATTCCGGTTGCACCCGAATGATTGTTGACTGTTGACTGTTGACTGTTGACTGTTGACGGGCGGGTCGAAAAACTGAATAGTTGAGTGTTAACTGTTGACTCGATTTTATTATTCCGATGCAACCGGAAACGATATTAGAAGGAAGTTCGATCGAGTCGGGCCCAATAATTATAATTAAGTTTTTTGGTGAGGAACTCCGTCCTCAAAATAAATCAGTTAATATTTTTTTATATTTTTGAGCAAACTATACGAATCATGACAAACCAGCTAACTTTAGCATGGACAGAAGCTGGGGTGCGTCAAACTCGAACCATTCAAAACGGACAGCCGAGCAAAAATCCGGGAACCGTGAGGCTAGGGCGCGATCCGGCGAAGTGCGATATAGTATTTTCGCATCCCAGCGTATCGGGGCTGCACGTTGAAATATTTTTTAATCAGGAATTGCAGGAGTATGCAGTGCGGAATTTGCGCCAAAGCAATCCGCCGCTGGTAGATGGAAAAATTCTCGCCCTAGGTGAAGCAAAATTGAACTCAGGAAGCCACATCCATTTAGGGCAAGTGCAAATCGAGGTGGTGAATGTGACGGAGGTGCAGGTAGCCGCGCCCCAGACAGTTTTGCTGGGGCCTCCCGCACCTGGTAACTTTCAACCGACGGGGCCTTCAAAATATGGTTTGCAGTGTCCCAAGTGCAGCCGAATTTCGCCTTACGCGCAGTTGAATGCGGGGTGTCCGTGGTGCGGTACTTCTTTGGCGGCGGCGGCGAGTGTGATGATCTCTCCGTGAGAGTTTGAAAAAGGGAAAATCGGGCTATCCGCTAAACACTCTCAACTTCAAAAATCTTTTTTTGCAGAAAGCTCAAAGCCGACGGCTGATGTTTAAAAAATCATGAATTCTCAACCCTTGCGCCTGCGACTGACTTGGACAGATACAGCTACAGGGGATTGTCGATCCCCCATACTCGACTTACCCATCGCTTTGGGACGAATTTTTGAAGCTATGCCCGCCACAATCAACGGGAAACGAGTTTCTCGAATTGCCCTCAGCAGCAGTCAAGTTTCTCGCTTTCACGCAGTGATTGGCACCGAAGGTAACAGTATTTTACTTACTGACACGGGTAGCCGCAACGGTACTTTTGTCAACGGCGTTCGCCAAACCCGGTGCGTGCTGGCAAACGGGGATATGCTGCAAGTTGGGCCCTACGCGATCGGCATTTCTTTTGCTGTGAATTCCCCTGAAACGCCGTCGGTCAATTTTCACATTTTCTTTAACCCGCAGACCAATGGGCCAGATCCCGCGTTGGGTCAGCCAATAATGTTGCAGCTTCCTCAAACAATTAGTAGGGAAGAATTTCCGCCGATCGCATTTTTGCAAGCTTCTCAAGTGTCAATGCGATCGCTCGAATCTAGGGGACTGCCTGTGACAGAAGTTGATTGGGCTGCCGTTGGCGGCGGTTTGGGCAGCTTTATTTGGGTGGATTTGCTGAGAATTTGCGGCGTGAAAATCGATAGAATTGCGGTTTTGGGCATGGAAAACCAGCCTTACGCCCGCTACCTGCGTCTGTGCCTGAATTCTCAAATTCCGCTGCGGGAACGCCTACGATCGAATTCTGACTCTTGTCCAGACAATATTTGGGGGTGGCCTCCCTATGCTTTGCGGGAAGCTTGGCAGGAATTGCTCAAAGGGCGTTTGGGGATGTCGTTGAAGTTGATGTGGCAGGTATTTGCTGAACCGACTTTTGCCGAAACTTATACGCCTCGCGCAGGGAATGTGTTTGATTCTATTGACAGGGAAGTCGATCGAATTGGGTGGAATCAGATGTTTCGCTACGGTAGAGTGCGGGGAATTCGCAAAACAGATGACGGCAGGTACGCGATCGCTTATTCTCGATCGGATGCGGATCACCGCGAACACGCTTTTTTAATCGCCAAATACGTACACTTAGCCACCGGCTATCCCGCCATTCAATTTTTGCCGGACTTGCAAGCTTATCGCGAAACAACCCAGGATTTTGAGTCGGTTGTCAACGCTTACGAAAGCCACGACGGCGTTTACGAAAAATTGGAGGCCAGGGGCGGCAGCGTGTTAATCAGAGGTCGGGGAATAGTCGCTTCGCGGGTGGTGCAGCGAATTTACGAAGCGCGACAGCGGAACCGTAATATTCAAGTATTGCATTTGATGCGATCGCCCAAACCTCAAGGTAACAAATTTAAACTCGCTGAGCGCAGCGTCGAAAATCACTACGAATTTCAACCTTTCAACTGGCCGAAAGCTTGCTGGGGTGGGGAACTCCGCGTACTTTTGGAAAAAGCCGCCCCTGAATTGCGGCCGCAGTTGCTCACAGACTGGGGCGGCACTACCACAGCCCAGCGCAGCGACTGGCGGCGGATTGTCAAAGAAGGCTTAAGTCAAGGATGGTATCAAATTACCTTCGGGGAAGTCGAGCGAGTCGAGCGCGACAGTCAAAACCGCACCGTGACGTACATTCAGGAGAAGGAACTTAAAGGGCAAATTAAGTTAGAAGCTGATTTTATTATTGATGCTACGGGTTTGGACGCTAAGGTAAAAACCAGTCCCCTGTTAAACGATTTGGTAGTTCAATACAATCTTCCCCTCAACGGTTTGGGGCGACTGAGTGTTAACAACGATTTTGAAGTGCCCGAATTGCGGAATTCTTCTGCTAGCAACGGAGAAGGCCGGGTATACGCAGCAGGCGCGATTACTTTGGGTGGGCCTTACGCGCCGGTAGACAGTTTTTTGGGCTTGCAATACGCCGCCTTGCGTTCTGTTGAAAGTCTGGCCGCCCACCGAGTTGCTGGTGTTCGGAAATTGAGCGTTTGGCGATCGTTTGTGCAGTGGTTGAAGTGGATTTTAAATAAATCTCCCGACTAATTTGAAGGACGAAGTTCGGCAACAAGCAATGTACAGGATTTAAGGGATTTAACAAAGTTTCCCATTCAATCTAAAATCTAAAATCTAAAATCTAAAATCTAAAATCGAACAACCTTCCCATTCAATCTAAAATCTAAAATCTAAAATCTAAAATCGCATGACTCCCACCTTATCCGGCCGTTGGCAAACTCGGTTATTGCTATTTGCAACCGTAGGCGTTTTAGTAACGCTGCCGTTTTTTATAGGTTTAATGACCTCCAAATCTGGAGCCATTTTTTTCTGGATTTTAGGGTATGTAGCGATTTTTGGTCTCGGCTGGGATGCTTTATATATCTACATCCAGCAGTTTCGCTGGGATCGAGATTGGCCCGGCGCGTTTCAATTACTCGCTGGAATTTGGGAAGCGCTTTTTGTGTTATTTTTAATCAAAATTATCGGTTTGCCGGGGATACCTGCAAAAGATTTTGACTTGGGAGCTTTTGCTTGGCATTATAGTTTAGTGTGGCTGGCTATTTATCTGGCATCCCAAACACTGATGCGGATTTTGTTTCCCCACTGGCGTTTCCGAGGCGGGCAATGGTTGTAATAATACCTGTAGCGGCGGTTTTTACCAACAATAATCGCCTCAAACCCGCCCCGGCTATTCTACCAATTCCCAATTCCTAATTCCCAATAGAATTTATAGTCAGGTATACCGAGCCCTGGGCACCCAACATAATTTATAGTAAGCTCAACTCAAAATTGCTGTGATCCTTCAATGCACCGTCCTCCTTGTATTTTCTCATTTTTTTCGGGTTCTGGCTTGCTCGATCTGGGTTTTGAGTCGATCGGCTTTAATGTAGCGTATGTCAATGAAATTTTCCCACCTTTCATGCAAGCATACCGCTATTCTCGGCAGTGCCTGAATTTGCCACTACCAGAATACGGATATTGCGAAGGAGAGGAAGCAGATGTAACTCGACTGGTAGGGGGAGAACCAGCTTTTCGCCTGCGGGAATTAATGCAGGATGCCCGCAAGCATCACGATATTGTAGGATTTATCGCGGGGCCACCTTGTCCTGACTTTTCTATTGGTGGCAAAAACCGAGGTCAAGAAGGAGATAAAGGCAAACTTTCCGCTTCATACATTGAATTGATTTGTCAGCAGCAGCCAGATTTCTTTTTATTTGAAAATGTCAAAGGTTTGTGGAGAACAAAAAAACATAAAGCTTTTTACGACCAACTAAAACATCAGTTGGCGGATGCCGGGTACGTTTTTGGCGAACGTTTAATTAATGCGATAGAATACGGGGTTCCGCAAGATAGGGAGAGAATTATTTTGATTGGACTTAGAAAAAACCTTGTCAAAAATCTGGGCATTTCCCTAGAGGAAAAAAGCCCAATGTTAGCCGAAAGTTTATTTCCTTGGCAAAGTCAGGTATTATATCCCAAATCAGAAATTTTTTCTCATCCTTGGCCTGATAGAACTGCCTTTGCAGGTGAGGGTTTCTTGCCTTGTCCTGATGGCATTCCTCAAGATTTAACGGTAGAATTTTGGTTCCAAAAAAATGACGTTCTCAACCATCCCAATGCCAAACACTATTTCCAACCCAAAGCAGGCCTTAAGCGGTTTGCTTCCGTTGATGAAGGAGATGATTCAAAAAAATCTTTCAAGCGATTGCACCGATGGCGTTATTCACCAACAGCTTGTTACGGCAATAACGAAGTTCACTTGCACCCTTACAAACTTCGCCGGCTTTCTGTTGCAGAAACACTGGCTATTCAGTCACTGCCAAAAGATTTTGCACTGCCGGCCAAAATGACGTTGACTAATATGTTTAAAACTGTTGGCAATGGGGTTCCTTATTTGGCGGCACAAGGTATTGCCAAAACAATTTTACAGTTTTTATATCACTAAAAAAACAGAATAGCCAGATACCCGACTTCGCAGATTTTGTCGGTATCTAAAACTATTTGTAGCGATAAGGGGCGCATTGCACACCCTCTAATTATTAAAATTCCCAATTCCCAGACGTATGTCGTTTAACAGAGAAGTGTTATAATAAAGTGTTAAGGTTGAAAACCTATATTTTTTATTTGCCTGCAATTCGCCATGACCGTTAAACCCCGCCGCTATCACATCACTACTTTCGGATGCCAGATGAATAAAGCCGACTCGGAACGGATGGCCGGCATTCTGGAAAATATGGGCTTTGAGTTCTCGGAAGACCCGAACGAAGCTAGCTTGATTCTCTACAATACTTGCACGATTCGCGACAATGCCGAACAAAGAGTTTATTCTAACCTCGGAAGGCAAGCTCATCGCAAGCGCCAAGAACCGGGTTTAACTTTAATTGTAGCTGGATGCGTGGCGCAGCAGGAAGGTGAAGCGCTGCTGCGGAGAGTACCGGAATTAGACTTAGTAATGGGGCCGCAACACGCTAACCGACTTGAAGATTTGCTGGAACAAGTTTTTGAGGGCAATCAAGTTGTGGCGACTGAAGCTGTTGAGATTATGGAGGATATTACTAAGCCGCGCCGCGACAGCAAGGTGACTGCTTGGGTGAATGTAATTTACGGCTGCAATGAACGCTGCACTTATTGTGTTGTCCCCAATGTTCGCGGGGTTGAACAGTCGCGAATGCCGGAGGCAATTCGGGCGGAGATGGAGGATTTGGGCCACCAAGGCTACAAGGAAGTAACTTTGTTGGGGCAAAATATTGATGCTTACGGGCGCGATTTGCCGGGGACAAAACCGGACGGCAGCAACCAGCATACTTTGACGGATTTGCTTTATTTTGTGCAGGATGTGCCGGGAGTCGATCGCCTCAGATTTGCTACTAGCCACCCGCGCTATTTTACGGAAAGATTGATTAAGGCTTGTGCTGAATTACCGCAGGTTTGCGAACATTTTCACATTCCTTTTCAGTCCGGGGATAATGATGTTTTGAAGGCGATGTCGCGAGGCTATACTCAGGAGAAATACCGCCGGATTATTGATACAATTCGCCATTATATGCCGGATGCTTCGATTACTGCGGATGCGATTGTCGGTTTTCCTGGGGAGACGGAAGCCCAGTTTGAGAAGACTTTGAAGTTAATCGAAGACGTTGGTTTCGATTTGGTGAATACTGCGGCTTATTCGCCTCGCCCTGGGACGCCAGCGGCTTTGTGGGAAAATCAGTTGAGTGAGGAGGTGAAAGCCGATCGCCTGCAACGAATCAATCATGTAGTTACAACAACGGCGATGGAACGATCGCAGCGCTATTTCGGACGCACTGAAGAGGTTTTGGTGGAAGTCCAGAATCTCAAAGATTCAACTCAGGTGATGGGACGCACTCGCGGCAATCGTCTCACATTTTTTAAGGGCGATATTGCAGAATTGGCGGGTAAAATTGTGCGGGTTAAAATTAAAGATATTCGCGCTTTTAGTTTGACTGGAGAAATGGTGGAATAGTTTTGAGTTTTGGGTTTTGAGTTGAATTACCAAAAATAATGTTGGCCAACTCAATACTCAAAACATAAATTTTATGGTGTCAAATCGCCACTTTATTCCTGGCAAAAAATAATTTACTACCAGCAGCAAATTATGCAGAAACTAATTCGCATTTTGCTACCAATAACTATTTCTAAAAATAAGCAGGACTGGAGTCTTGAATTCCGGGAATATCTAAGTGCGCTGAAAGACGATGAAGGAAATAAACAGTTTCAATTCAGGGCAAGAAACCGGGATCGAATGCGGAGTGGAAGGATGCAATTTTTGAGTAACTGTGGCTGTTTCCTGTGGATTGTGGCGACGTTTTAACTGAAAATGACCGGGGGTGAATTTAGGCTTTTGACAGGCGGGAGGGGGGATTTTAACCGCAGAGATCGCAGAGAACACAGAGGAAGAGTGGGAGGGAGGAGATAAGTAGTTTTAAGGCGGTTCGTTTCTGCGTTGGCTGCGCTAACTGCGTGTATATTTGTCAAAAAGTGCTAGGAGTATTGAAAAATGACAACGATGCGGATCGGGCTATTGTTCGGGGGGCGATCGGGCGAACACGAAGTCTCAATTAGTTCAGCGCGGGCGATCGCCCGTGCCCTCGCTGCGGAGGAAAATGCCTCTAAATACGAAGTTCTGCCTTTTTACATCCAAAAAAACGGCCGCTGGCTGTCGGGAACATTACCTCAACAAATCTTAGCCACCGGAAAACCTCTGGAAATAGAGGAACAAACAGGACAAGACGACTCTCCCGCTGGACAGTTTCCTAATTTTAATGCCGTAGATGTTTGGTTCCCTGTTTTGCACGGGCCAAACGGCGAAGATGGTACGGTGCAAGGATTGCTGAAATTAATGCAAGTTCCTTTTGTCGGTTCCGGGGTTTTAGGTTCGGCACTGGGAATGGATAAAATTGCCATGAAAATGGCTTTTGCTCAGGCTGGTTTACCGCAGGTAAAATACATCGCTGTCAACCGTTCTGAAATCTGGTCTAATCCTTGCATTTTCCCCAAACTGTGTGATAAAATTGAAGCAAATTTGGGCTATCCTTGCTTTGTAAAACCCGCTAATTTGGGCTCGTCTGTGGGAATTTCTAAAGCTCGATCGCGCGCTGAATTAGAAGCAGCTCTCGACAGCGCCGCCAGCTACGACAGGCGGATAATTGTCGAAGCTGGTGTGGTTGCTAGAGAATTAGAATGTGCTGTTTTGGGTAACGACAACCCCCAAGCTTCAACGGTGGGAGAAATTACTTTTCAAAGCGATTTCTACGACTACGAAACTAAATATACCCAGGGACAAGCCGACTGCTCAATCCCGGCAAAAGTCAGCAGTGCGATCGTCTCGCAAATCCAAGAAATGGCAGTGCAAGCATTTTTGGCTATAGACGCGGCAGGTTTAGCGCGAGTAGACTTTTTCTACATTGAATCAACCGGAGAAGTTTTGATTAACGAAATCAACACTTTTCCCGGCTTTACAGCTACCAGTATGTATCCGCAAATGTGGGCAGCGGACGGCATTTCTTTCCCTGAATTAGTAGACCGTTTAATTCAATTAGCTCTCGAACGGCACGGGGAAAAAGGTTGAATCCCGCGCTGCAAACGGCTGCCTTGCCAACAGCAAAAAATATTTTTTTCGCAGGTGATATATCCATACCAGCGGAAACGATATAACATGGTTGTGGCAGGCACTGCCTGCCAGCAACCTAATTTCCGCTGCGGGTCGAGCAACTGGGAATTTTCAGCAGTCGGGTATAAATAAATGCACTATAAAATGGTTAACAGAGAACGGCAAATAGCAGTGTCAATCTCACATCTTGCATCTCAAATTTTAACTCGGTTAACTTAGATGAGACGTTTCACTCAACTGCCGCAGTGGTGGACTTACGGACTGGTATTTCCCCTAGCGGTACTCAACTGCTGGTTAGCCCTCCTAGTCTTTGAATATTTTCGCGCCCTGATTACAGTTTTGGTAGTGGCTACAGTGCTGTCTTTTTTGCTAGATTATCCAGTGCGCTTTCTGCACAGATACGGCTTGAAGCGCGATCGAGCAGTTTTGTCGGTATTGTTTTTGACTTTACTGGTATTGGTGGTTTTAGGTCTAACTCTGGCTCCCATTCTGCTAAACCAAATCACTGAACTCGCCACCCGACTGCCGACTTGGATAGTTTCTGGCACAGAACAGATTGAAGCATTCCACAATTGGGCGGAAAATCGCAATCTCCGCATTGATGTTAGCGGTTTGACTACCCAATTGAGCGATCGACTTTCCTCTCAATTGCAGTCTCTCACTGGCGAAATTCTCAAATTTGGCTTGGGTGCTGCAGACAGTCTGTTGAATTTCCTCCTCACAATAGTCGTGACATTCTACTTGTTATTGCACGGCGATCGCGTATGGGAAGGATTGTTTAAATGGTTTCCCTCCAAGCTGAGCCTTCAATTGCGAGAGTTGCTGGCGCGAAGCTTCCACAACTACTTCGTCGGGCAAGCAACTTTGGCGGGTTTGATGGGACTGTCTATCACTGTTGCTTTTTTAATTTTGCGAGTTCCCTTCGGATTGCTGTTCGGTTTGGGTGTGGGTGTAATGACTATGATTCCCTTCGGGGCACCTTTCAGTATTTGCATTGTCAGTTTGCTGATCACATTAAACAACTTTTGGCTCGGCGTCACAGTTTTAGCTGTCGCTACAGTAATTGAGCAAATAATTGAAAGCGGGGTTGCTCCTCGGTTATTAGGCGGTTTTATCGGTCTCAATCCTGTGTGGATTTTAGTGGCGCTGCTGGTGGGGGTTAAGGTGGCGGGAGTAGCAGGTTTGTTAGTGGCTGTGCCGATGGCTGGTTTTATTAAGAATACTGTTGATATTTTGGAAAGTTCGAGGAACAAGTCGAGGGAAATCGATTCGGTTAGTTCCATTGAACCTATGGAGCAATAAAATTCCTCCATAGGTTCAAATTTTAGATTTGAAGAGAGTTTTTGCAGGCGATTCTGACTTAGGTTTACTTGGTACTTTAGCTTGAGGCTTTACAGGTTTTTTACTTCCTGCTTTAGGGTGAGGCTTTCCGGTGCTTTAGCTGTTATCCTTCCTAGATGCAGGCGGGGTCAAAAATCCCGTTTCTAGGTTAACGTCGATCGGTCACAACGAAGATTTTGCCTCGAATCCTGGTTTTTTTGAGTGCAGGATTGTTGTTGACTTCGGATATCAATCCTGTGAAAAGTTTGCGGGAAATACGGAATATGCGAGCTGGCTAGCGTAGTTTGTATTATCGCACTCAGACAGCAATTCGCCAGTGTAGACCCTGTTCGATCGCACTCAAAAGCTGGAATCCACAAACAATTTGCCTGCCACTGTCCGGTTTCTACCCCAGCTTGTAGGGTAAACCCCACCAGTCAAGCAGACCTCATCAATGATTGAATTAAAATTAAAGAACCTTTAGTTGTAATTTAATTACAGTAGGTGCTAAAAATGCAAAATCCTAATTATAACTCTCCCTCTAACTCCCACAAACTCAATACTATGTCAACCAAAAATATGCCTGCTACAACTGTGCGTTCTCGCCGTTTTTATGTGCCTAAAAAACTGGCTTTTTTATCCCTTGTTTTGCTGGGTTCCACCGCAACTGTTGGGTGCAACGCCCTAACTTCTCAAGTTCCTGGAAGTTCTAACGCTATTCAAGCTGAACCTTCAACTACAGCGCCAATCTCAGCGTTGCCTGCCAATATACTGCCCTCTCAAGACTCTAATTTTGTCACTAAAGTTGTGCAGGAAGTCGGCCCGGCAGTGGTGCGGATCAACTCCTCTCGCACGGTGACAAACCAAGTTCCCGATGAGATACCTGAGCAATTCCGTCGCTTCTTCGGTTCAGAATCTCCGATTGCGCCGGGAAATCGGGTAGAACGGGGTTCCGGTTCGGGTTTTGTTTTTGGTTCTGATGGCCGCATTTTGACTAACGCTCATGTCGTTGACCGCGCGGATACGGTGACGGTAAAACTGAAGGATGGCCGCGAATTTGTCGGCAAGGTTTTAGGCGTAGATACAGTTACTGATGTGGCTGTTGTTAAAATTGAAGCTAACAATTTGCCTGTGGTGAGTTTGGGCAAATCTGAAGAGTTACAGCCGGGAGAATGGGCGATCGCGATCGGCAATCCCCTCGGTTTGGACAATACTGTGACTGTGGGCATTATTAGCGCTACAGGCCGTTCTAGCGCCGATGTCGGTGTTCCCGACAAGCGCGTCAACTTTATTCAAACTGATGCTGCGATCAATCCCGGCAATTCAGGTGGGCCACTGCTGAACCAGCGCGGTCAAGTTATCGGCATGAATACGGCTATTATTCAAGGCGCTCAAGGATTGGGTTTTGCGATTCCGATCGATCGAGCACAACAAATTGCCGACCAATTAGTAACAACAGGAAAAGCCGAACATCCTTATCTCGGCGTTCGGATGTTGAGCATTACTCCCGCAATCAAGAGAGAATTTAATAACAATCCCAACACGAAATTGAGGCTGACTGAAGATAAAGGCGTGTTAGTTTTGGGAGTTGCTAGAAATTCTCCGGCGGCACAAGCTGGAGTTCGCCTTGCCGATGTGATCAAGAAAATCAACGGTACAGAAGTAACTGATGCTGGCAGCGTACAGCAAATTGTCGAGAAAAGTACAGTGGGCAGCGATCTGCAGCTTGAATTGAGCCGCGGCGGACAACCTGTTACTGTGGCGGTGAAAGCGGGTGCTTTTCCAGCGGATCAGCAGCGGTAGAATTGTTGATGGCAACTTAGATATTGCACCATTGTCAATAATCCTTTTATGAACAGGCTTTCCGGCCTGTTCCACAAGAAAATTAATCTCTTGTGGAACGGGCCGGAGAGCCCGTTTTTGAGAATGGTGCAAGAGGTGAGTTTTAACCGGATTGTGCTATGAGACGGTTTCAACCCCCGGCGGGATGTGGGGGTACTCATTATAGTAAGTTACCATAATTTATATGGGTTATTAAGAGGTAGAACAATGGCTAACATTAATCGGAGGCGTACTGAAAATATTAATGGTAACTTTTATGTAGACAATACCTGCATTGACTGTGATACTTGTCGGTGGATGGCACCTGAAGTATTTGGTCAAGCGGGAGAACAGTCTGCAGTTTACCACCAGCCAACTAATGAAACTGAAGAAATACGATCGCTCGCGGCTCTTTTGTCTTGTCCCACAAGTTCGATCGGCACTGTAGAAAAACCCAAAAGCATCAAACAAGCCCAGCAACTGTTTCCCGCACTCGTAGCAGAAAATGTCTATCACTGCGGCTACCACTCTGAGAAATCCTACGCCGCAGCCAGCTATTTAATTGTCCGCCCTGAAGGAAACATTTTAGTTGATTCTCCCCGTTTTGTGCCGCCGCTAGTTAAAAATATAGAGGCAATGGGCGGCATTCGCTATCTGTACTTGACTCACCGCGACGATGTGGCCGATCATCAACAATACCACGATCATTTTGGGTGCGAGCGCATTCTCCATGCTGACGAAATTAACACGGGTACTCGCAGTGTAGAAATTCAATTGTCAGGCAGAGAACCGCATCAAATAGCAGATGACTTGTTGATTATACCTGTTCCCGGCCACACGAAAGGTCACACAGTTTTGCTTTACAATAACAAGTTTTTGTTCACCGGCGATCATCTTGCTTGGTCGGAAAGTTTGCAGCAGCTAGTTGGCTTTCGCCAAGCCTGTTGGTATTCTTGGCCGGAACAAATCAAATCTATGCAGCATTTAGCTAATTACTCGTTTGAATGGGTGTTGCCGGGACACGGCCGCAGGTATAATGCCGATCGACAAACAATGAGCAATCAAATGCAAAAGTGTGTTGCTTGGATGCTCAATGCTTAATGCGATCGGGTTCATAACTCCGACTCAGCCAGATTCATTTGACCCCGGTAGCCGGTGAAAATCCGACTGCCATCTTTGAGAATGTGAATCTCCATCCGATCGCTCGCCCATTCCTATCTCTATTCTCGACCTCTGCGTGAATCTGCGTCAATCCCTTGTCATCTGCGGTTAATACATTCTCTTTTTTTGACCGCAGATGAGGTCAGATCAACACAGATGAATTCCGGTTGCACCATCGGGAATTGTTCACTGTTGACTGGATTTTACTATTCAGATGCTACCGGAATTTAGATAAGTTAAGTCGCACTAAGAATTAGCCTTGGGAATAGCCACCAAAGTCATAGAATTAGCGGGGTAAGTTGCCTGGAATCCAGTATCACTGACAACTAAATCGCTCTGACGGACGATCGCCTGCAAATTCGCCTCGCTGTAAGTGTAAAATTCAGCTTTCCCCCCCGGTTTAAATCCTGTCAAACTCAAGTTGCTGGTCAAATTTTTGTTGGTTTTATTAATAATTACCAGCGTCAGAGTACCATCACTGCTGCGATCTGCTCCGTAGATTGACAAAAGTCCCTGATCTTGGCTAAGTGATCGCACCCAAGTATCGCCATACTTACCGCCTTTTCCATCGTAATTCATGTACATTCGGAAAGCATAAGCCCCCGGTTCCGAAGACTTCGGAGGCCCCCACAGCGTCGCTAAATCGAGTTGTTCTCGCCCAAAAATCCCCAGTACGTCGGCTTGGGCTAAGGCGCCGTTCATCGACTCCAAACCGCCCCAATTGTATTCAGTAATGGCAATTTTTGTACCGGGATAATCCTGTTTAACCCACTCTCGAAACCGGGGAATAATTGTTAAGGGTGGATTGTATTTTCCTATCCAACTTTCATCAGTATAGGTAGCATCCCAGAGAGAACGAGTCGATCGCAGTCGCAGCGCTTGGGTTTTGGCATCGCCGGCGGGACAATTGGCCAAACAGATATCGTCCGCCGCAGGATAGTAGTGTTCGTCGAAATAGTCGAGAATCCGAACACCTTTTTGCTTTTCATAAGCGCGCATTTGTTGCAAGTACCAGCGCGCAAACCAGACACCGCCGTGTTTTTCGCGATCGCCTTTTACGAGAGAATCCACATATACAGGCCAGGCAAAATCCGACGGCCCAAGTACCTTAGCCGTGGGCTCGGTAGCTTTTACCATTGACGCATATTGATAAGTGCGATCGCGCAATTCCTCGTAACTCGTTGCTTCTGGATGAACATCGCGGTGAGTGTTTCCCCAGCCACTTGGTTCGTTGTCCATTTGATAAATTTGCACACCGCCGTTAGCAGCAGTACCGTGGGTTTTAACTAAGTGTTTAACCCAAGCTTGTTGAAAAGCTGGGTCGCTAATAATACTGACATCAAGGCGATTATTATCAGTTATCAAAGTACCGTCGGGACGCTTACCGTTACCGCACTTATCTCCTTCTGGAAAAATGTAGGAATTTGTTTTTTCTTGCGGGCCGTATTTGGATACTCTAAACCCGCAGTTCCAAGTGCTAAATTTATTTACATAGCCAATCATTGGAATTGTAACGATGCTTTTGCTGCCGTTTTGGCGGTTGGTTTGGACAATTTTATCTATAGAATCGCCGGGAACAGGCTTTTTATTGTCACCGCCACCTATGAAAAAGAAGTCATCGCCTCTGTTGGAAGAATCGACAAGCCAATTGTAGCGACTGGTGTGATTAGCCCCCCAGCGTTCCACTGGAATTCGTAACTCTTGCGCGAGTGTGGGATCGATCGCATAATCATTCATACCGTAGATGTCGGGACTGATGGGATGTCTATCCGTTGTCACATCAACAGACAAAGCCGGGCCGATAGTTTGGGCGATCGCCATTTTGATGTAAGCTGTTGTTGCCACTACCCCCAAAGCAGCCAAAAAACCTAACAATAATAGGATAATCCAACGCGATTTATTTTCGGGAGCCAACCACAAAAATCGTTTATTCATTTTTTATTTTACCTGGGGATGTTTGGATTCTTGTATTACATTGTTTTCGGCGCGTTTATCTAGCTTGATAAGCTGTTATACATTTAAATTTTATTTTTTGGGCTGGCTAGAAGCACCCCACAAGAGTATATGTGTAAGGTGCCCATTGCCCCGGAGAGACTTATTTAACCTTGACTGTAAGCCTCCATTGGTAAACAAGAACAGACAAAATTGCGATCGCCAAACGCATTATCTATCCGACCCACCGCCGGCCAAAACTTATGTTCGCGAGTCCAAGGTGCCGGATAAGCCGCTTGCGCGCGAGTATAAGGACGATTCCACTCATCAACCATCAGAGATTCTGCGGTGTGCGGCGCATTTTTCAAGACGTTATTTTGCGCGTCAACATTACCGTTTTCAATCTCCGCAATTTCAGATCTAATTGCAATCATTGCATCGCAAAAACGGTCTAATTCCTGCTTCGATTCGCTTTCTGTCGGTTCCACCATCACCGTACCAGCGACCGGCCAAGAAACCGTCGGCGCGTGATAGCCGTAATCCATCAAACGTTTAGCGATATCTTCAACTTCAATAGCCGCAGACTTTTTGAGCGATCGCAAATCCAGAATACACTCATGCGCCACTAAACCCGCTTTCCCTTTGTACAAAACCGGATAATAAGATTCTAAGCGTTTTGCCATGTAATTAGCATTAAGAATTGCTACTTTTGTTGCCTCAGTTAAACCCACTCCTCCCATCATCCGAATGTACATCCAAGAAATAGGCAAAATGCTAGCACTTCCCCAAGGCGCTGCGGAAACAGCACCAACTGATGTTTGTTGACTGTTGACTGTTGACTGTTGACTGTTAAGAATAGAATGACTGGGCAAAAATTCCACCAAATGAGACATTACCCCAATCGGCCCCATTCCCGGCCCGCCGCCGCCGTGGGGAATACAGAAAGTTTTGTGCAAATTCAAGTGACAAACATCAGCACCAAAATCACCGGGGCGGCACAAACCAACTTGAGCATTCATATTTGCGCCGTCCATATAAACTTGTCCGCCACAGTTGTGGACAATATCGCAAATCTCTTTAATTTCTTCCTCAAAAACGCCGTGCGTTGATGGATATGTCACCATCAAAGCCGCCAGTTCATTTTTGTGTTTCTCTGCTTTTTTATGTAAATCGGCAACATCAATATTGCCCTGAGAATCGCACTCGACAGCAACTACTTTCATCCCCGCCATCACCGCGCTAGCCGGATTTGTACCGTGGGCTGACTGGGGAATCAAACAGATATTTCGGTGAGATTCGCCTCGGTGTTCGTGGTATTGGCGAATAACTAACAAACCCGCGTATTCGCCTTGGGAACCAGCGTTAGGCTGCAAAGAAATTCCCGCAAAACCTGTGATTTCTGCCAGCCACTGTTCTAGTTGCACGAACATCATTTGATAGCCGCGAGTTTGATCGCGGGGTGCAAAGGGATGTATCTTGCCAAATTCCGCCCAAGTCACCGGCATCATCTCTGCTGTTGCATTCAATTTCATTGTGCAAGAACCCAATGGAATCATCGATGTGTTCAGCGATAAATCCTTGGCTTCTAAACGGTGCAAATAGCGCAAAAGTTCAGTTTCTGAATGGTAGCTGTTGAAAACTGGATGGGCGAGATAGCTGCTGGTGCGATCGCAAAAATCTGGCAATGTCAGATATAAACTCAATGCGTCTGCATCCAGCGGAATGTTGAGAGCATTCTGCCCGTCCGCCCTGATATAATCTTTATCCTGTGCAAAAATTTTCCACAACTCTTGTACATCTTCAACGCTGACAGTTTCATCTAACGTGATTCCCACTGTCGAATTATCGAAAATTCGGAGATTAATTTTGCGAACTTTAGCAGCTTCTAGAATTTCTGACAGCGGTTTATCTCCCAATTCTACCCGCAAAGTATCGAAGAAATGTGGAGAACCAATTGTGTATCCGAAACTTCTTAAACCGGATGCCAAAAGTGCCGTTAAACTCCATACTTTCTCAGCAATGTCTTTCAGTCCAGACGGGCCGTGATAAACAGCATACATACTTGCCATCACTGCCAGCAAAACTTGAGCAGTACAAATATTGCTAGTAGCTTTTTCGCGGCGGATGTGCTGTTCGCGAGTTTGCAAGGCCAAGCGCAAAGCAGATTTGCCGTTAGCATCTTTAGAAACGCCGACAATTCGCCCCGGAACTTGCCGTTTAAACTCTTCTCGCGTGGCGAAATAGGCGGCGTGGGGCCCTCCGAATCCCATCGGCACTCCGAAGCGCTGAGTGCTTCCTACGGCTATATCCGCGCCGAATTCGCCGGGGGGTGTGAGCAAGCAAAGGCTCAAAATGTCGGCGGCCACTGTGACTAATGCGCCCACTTCGTGTGCCGATCGAATAAAATCGGTATAGTCGTAAATTGCGCCGTCTGTGGCGGGGTATTGCAGGAGAGCGCCGAAGATTGTACGATCGAACTCAAAGCTTTGATGGTCGCCGACAATTACCTCAATTCCCAGCGGCTTAGCGCGAGTTTGCACCACTTCAATAGTTTGAGGGTGGCAATCTTGGGAAACAAAAAACGCTTTTGCCCCCTTTTTGCTGGCGCCGTAACTCACCGCCATCGCTTCCGCCGCCGCTGTCCCTTCATCCAGCAAAGAAGCGTTGGCAATTTCCAAACCCGTGAGGTCAATTATCATGGTTTGGAAGTTCAGTAAAGCTTCCAATCGCCCTTGAGCAATTTCAGCTTGGTAGGGAGTGTAAGCTGTATACCAGCCGGGATTTTCTAGGATATTCCGCTGAATGACCGGGGGTGTGATGCAGTCGTGATATCCAGTGCCGATGTACGATCGAAATACCTGATTTTTTGCCGCAATTTCTTTCAATTCTGCCAAAGCGCTGTACTCGCTTTGCGCTGCGGGAAGTTGTAGGGGTGCAGAAATGCGAATCGCCGCTGGAACCGTTTTGTCAATCAACTCATCGAGGCTGGAAATGCCCAAAACATTGAGCATTTGCTGGATTTCGCTGCGTGTCGGACCAATGTGCCGCCCCGCAAAACCATTGATGGAGGAAAGGTTTTGCTGCTGACTGGGTTCAAGTTGAGGGCTGTAGAGTACCAAGGCGGATTCTCCTGAATAGACTTGTGCTTCTTTGTTTGTAACATTTTGCTAAGAAAACCAGGAAGATTTTCTGCGTCTATCAAAGTGCGACAGTCCGACAGGGGTTTCAACCCCTGTCTCATAGCTAAAGTCGTCTGAAGACGACTGTAGATTAAGGCGCACTTATCGCCACTCCCCGCGCAACTGGTTAGTATTTCAGTCGTCAAAAGACGACTTGTGCTACAAGCCCCGTGGGTTTCAACCCCTGGCGGATTGTGGAATTATCAACGGGCCCCATGCCCTATGCCCTATTCCCTATTCCCCTTCGACCATTTGGCGATACTTCTCGGCGGATAAAGCGTCATCGACTTCGCTGGTGTTGTCTACGCGCACTTTCAGCAGCCACCCGTCCCTGTAGGGGTCTTCGGCCAAATTTTCGGGAGACTCTACAATGTCATCATTGCGTTCTACGACGATACCGGTAACTGGTGCTTTCAAGTCTTCAACCGCTTTGACTGACTCGACTGTACCGAAAGCTTCGCCCTTTTCCAACCCTGCACCGACTTCGGGCAAATCTAGAAACACAATATCGCCGAGTTGGTCAACTGCAAAGGCACTAATGCCGATGGTGGCAATTTCGCCTTCGAGTCGGATGTATTCGTGAGTGTCTAGGTATTTCAGGTCATCGGGGTATGTTAGTGCCATGTCTTTTCTCGCAATAAAAAAGTATTAGTTAAATCTTATTCAACTATGAGCCTTTAATAATGACTAAGTGGAACAAAAAAAATATTAAACGCTTGCTTTTTGGAGAATTTTCTGTCAAAAGACTGATGCGCTCTATAATTTTTATTTACGTATTTCTTTGTTTTTACGGTTTCTTTTTTTCAGAACGGCTAATTTTTCAACCTCCGCCATCTAGCCAGAGTGATAGCAGAGAATTTATCAAAGTTAGCTCAGCTAATGGCGTGAAAATTTCTGCTGTTCATTTTCCTAACCCGCAAGCTAAATATACCATACTTTACAGTCACGGAAATGCGGAAGACTTGGACGGCATTTTGTGGCTACTCAGAGAGATTCGAGATAGTGGGTTTGCTGTGTTTGCCTATGATTATCAAGGTTACGGCACGAGTCAGGGAAATCCTTCTGAGTATAATACTTATCGTGATATTGATGCTGTTTACAATTATTTAACCCAACAGTTGGGAGTACCTGCAGAGCAAATTATTCTTTATGGGCGTTCTGTGGGCGCTGGGCCGGCAATTGATTTGGCTTCACGGGAAAAAGTCGGCGGTTTGGTGATTGAAAGTTCCTTTGTTTCGGCTTTTCGGGTGTTGACGCGGATTCCGATTTTACCCTTTGATAAGTTTGTGAATATTGATAAGATTGGCAAAGTTCGATCGCCTGTTTTGGTGATTCATGGTAAGGCTGATGAGGTGGTTCATTTTTGGCATGGAGAGCAGTTGTTTGCAGCGGCGAAGCAGCCGAAATTGAATTTTTGGGTTGATGGGGCCGGTCATAATGATTTGATGGATGTGGCGGGCGATCGCTATGCTGCAACTTTGCGAAAATTTGCTAAGCTAGTAGATGAATCTTCTTGACCAATATGAGCAACGGGCTAGAAGCCCGTTCCACAACAACACATACACTTACACTTTATTGTGAACCGTTGCTATGAGCAACGCCCCTGAATTAAGGCTTACCTACTTAAGTTAACTAGGTCGGTTTGGCGATCGATAAAATGGTTTTTTCACCACACTAGCCGGATAGTTTTTACCGCGAATTTCGATTTCTAATTGCTGACCGATTTTCGCTAATTTTGCGGGAACAAATGCGAGGGCTACCGCACGATTCAAAGTAGGCGATAATGTACCGCTAGTAACTTCTCCTACTGTTTCGCCTTCAAATATTACCGGATAGCCGTGGCGTGCAATGTGCCGCCCCTGCATTTCTAACCCTACCAACCGCTTCGATACTCCACTCGCTTTCTGCTGTTCCAAAACCTCCCGCCCAATAAAATCGCCTTTGGTGTCGAGGTGAACTACCCAACCCAATCCAGCCTCTAAAGGCGTGATATTGTCGTCTATATCTTGACCGTAAAGAGCCATTGCTGCTTCTAAACGCAAGGTATCTCTCGCACCCAAACCGCAGGGTACAACGCCAGCAGCTAACAATTTTTGCCACAGTTCTTTTCCTACTTCGGCATCCACCATGATTTCAAACCCATCTTCGCCGGTGTAACCTGTTCTGGCGATAAAACTTGGCTGTCCCAAAAGATTTGTTTCTAAGTGGCCGAATGCCTTAATTGGTGCGAGGCTGTCTTCCACAAAAGGCTGGAGATAGTTAACGGCTTCCGGCCCTTGAATGGCAATTAAAACTTTATCTTCGGAGAGGTCTGTAAAACTCAGTTCGCTCAATTCTAAGTGAGTGGTGATCCATGCTTTGTCGGCGATGCGAGTGGCGGCGTTGACAATGATTACTGCACGTTCTTCGCTAGTGATAGGGTCTGGTTCTTGGCAGTAGAAAATAATGTCGTCTAAGATGCAGCCTTTGGCATTTAGCAAGACTGTATATTGAGCTTGACCGGGTTGCAAGCGGCTCAAGTCTGAGGGTACTAAGGGTTGAAATTTTTCTATTACTTGTTTCCCTCTCAAACCAAATTTTCCCATGTGGGAAATGTCGAACATTCCTGCTTGTTGGCGTACTGCTTGGTGTTCGCTGCTGATGCCTGCGTACTGTACTGCCATCTCCCACCCGGAAAAGGGCACCATTCGGCCTTTGAGTTCTAATGATAGGTCGTACAGAGGCGTGCGGGCAAGTTGGCTCGGACTCTCTGGATTGCTGGATTCAGTTGACTTTGCCACAGGTAGCGCTTTGGTTGCGGGTAGACTGTTTTGATTTTACGGGAAAATTGGTTTTCGCGGTGTGTAGCCCGATCGAATTTAATGACACGCCAATGCTGTTTAGGTACAAGTCGCGATCGAATTTAAGCACGCGGTGGTACTGTTTAGGTACAAATTAGGATACGGCAGTGCCGTTTCCCTACTGTAATGTTTATGGAGAATAGCGGGCTCGAACCGCTGACCCCTACAATGCCATTGTAGTGCTCTACCAACTGAGCTAATTCCCCTTTCTTTTCGCGCTCTCAATCATGCCTTAACTGACCAATACTTGTCAAGCTTTTTGGGGAAATTAGTTTTGAGCCTGCGGCTGGCAAGGCTTTCGGCTTTTTTTCCACAAAACTCTCCTCGCTTCTGGACAAGGGTCAATCCCCTACTATGATCTAGTAAGTATGTTGGGATATTTCGGTTAAATGGCTCAAACAAGACCCCATGAGAAAGTAGACGACTAGCAGGGCGGCGGCTGAGACCGCAACTAGAGCACCTGCTAGCATTAGTGAAAATTCCCGTTGCGCGATCGCCTCTTGCATCAAGTGCAAAGACCAGGCAACGAGGGCAACGTCAATTATTAAAATAGAAATCAGCATAAGTTACGATTTGTAACAGCTCACCTATTGTAACAAAACTTTTCGCTCCGTGCAGATAAGCTCAGGCGTATTTAACTTTTGCTGTAAAACGCGGAGGGAGCAGCGGAAAGCTACTGAGAAAAAATGATAGCTTTTGGTGATAATTACAATATGCAAAGTAAATGAGAGCTAGCTCAGCTTTAGAGGTGGCGTTTTTGACTCTTGAGCGAGCGATTAAGAACCCGATAGCTGAGCTTTAGACGCTTTTTTGAGGGGTCAGGGTGCGATCGACCTTTGAGTATAACTGATTTGATAGCAGAAGGTCTGAGCCGCTGTTGCACTTGGATGCTGTAAAATTAACTTTATTAACCTGCTTGAAAAGATGACAAATCGCTCTACTCGCGCCCTTTTTCACAGCAAAACACTCAACACTGCTTTGCGTGCTTTTAGCTTTCCGCAAGATATGGAAGTGCGCCACCAAAAATTGGGAACGTGGATTGCTGCACTTAAAACGGGTACGTTAGACGAAGTTAAAGAAGTTTCGCTGCACGGCAGTTTTATTAATGATATTTTTCAGGATATTTTGGGATATTGCTCGGTAATTCAAGGTGCGGGGAAAGCTTGGGAAATTAACGCGGAACAAACGATATCTGATGGCGGCGGTTCTGCTGACGGGGCGATCGGCTTTTTTACTGCTGCTGGCAATCCTAAAGGCAAAGCCGTGTCCCTGCAAGGTAAAGTGATTGCTCCGATCGAACTCAAGGGAGCGAAAAATGATTTAGACCGTCCCGCATCCGGGCGATCGGAATCAGCAGTTGACCAAGGTTGGCGCTACGCTAATTATACACCAGATTGTCGCTGGATTATTGTCTCGAATTATCGAGAGTTGCGACTTGATCATACCAATAAAACTCCCGCTTATTACGAAAAATTTTTTCTGGCTGACTTGGCGGATATTGCAGCTTTTAAGCGGTTTTACTTTCTGCTGTGTCGCCGCAATTTTTTGCCTAAAAACCAAGATCAAACAGTTTCTGTTATTGACAGACTGTTAAAAGACTCTGAGGAAGCTCAAGAAGAAATTACCAATAAATTATATCAAGAGTACAAAGCAATTCGACTCGCTCTCGTCAAGCATTTTCGCTTTACTGGGCCGCAGGAGATCCCCAACCGCGATCGCGTACTCATCGAAAAAGCTCAAAAAACTTTAGACCGCGTTTTATTCATTGCTTTTTGTGAAGATAAAGGGTTGCTGCCGCGAAACACGCTCAGCACCGCTCACGACCACAAAGACCAATACAATCCTAGATTAATTTGGGAAAATTATCAATCTGTATTTCGCTGGGTTGATGTGGGAAATGATGACCCTCCTGTACCGGGATACAACGGCGGTTTATTTAAATTCGATCCGGTTTTAGACGCACAATTGACTGTGCCAAATCCCTTATGCACTCAGCTTAAGAATTTGACGCGATTTGATTTTGATACTGAAGTTTCCGTCGATATTTGGGGGCATATCTTCGAGCAGTCTGTTACAGATTTGGAAGAATTAAATGCTGAAACTGCCGGACAGGAATACAATCAGAAAAAAGGCAAGCGGAAAACTCAAGGTGTGTTTTACACGCCAGCTTTTATTACTCAATATATTGTCGAGGTTTCTCTCGGCGGCTATTTGCAGCGTCGAGAGCAAGAATTGCGCGATTTATTCCTAATGGGCGAAGTTGTTGAAGTGTCGGTTCAGCCACAAAAGAAAACTGCAATTAAGTTTTGGAAAGCGTATCGAGACGAGGTGCTGCAAAAAACGCGGGTCATCGATCCGGCGTGCGGTTCGGGAGCTTTTTTGATTGCGGCTTTTGATTATTTGATGCAGCAGTACGAAAGAGTCGATCGAGAATTGAATGCTTTGGGATGTAAGCCAAAAGACGGCAACTCCCTTGAATTTGACAGAAGCATTTTAAGCAACAACCTGTACGGCGTAGATTTGTTGCCGGAATCGGCGGAAATTACCAAACTTTCCCTGTGGTAGAAGACAGCGGAACCGGGTAAAACGCTGACTTATTTGGATGATAATATTAAAGCGGGAAACTCGATCGTCGCTGACAGTAATGTAGCAGATACAGCGTTTGATTGGCAAGCTGAATTTCCCCAGATTTTTGCTGATGGCGGTTTTGATGTTGTCCTTGGCAATCCGCCTTACGTGCGACAGGAGTTGCTATCTCCAATTAAACCATACTTGCAAGCAAATTATGAATCATATAACGGCGTAGCAGACCTTTATACTTACTTTTATGAACTCGGGTTAAAGATTCTCAAACCGGGGGGAGTGCTTTCGTATATTGTCACAAATAAATGGCTGAGGTCTGGATACGGCGAACCTCTACGCAAGTTCTTTGCCAGTCAAGGTTTATTAGAGCAAATTATTGATTTCGGACACGCGCCAATTTTTGAGGATGCTGATACTTTTCCCTGTATTGTCGCAGTCAGAAAACCTAACGCTTCTCTATGTATCTCTGAAACTGAAAGCGAGATTGAGCAAGGTAAATCTGAACCTAACTCGCCTGTGATTGTTTGTCCGGTTCCGCGCGAGGAACTTGCTAATATCAACCTTACACAATACGTTCAACAACACGGTTATCAAATTTCGCGATCGCGTTTCACTGCGACTGCTTGGAGTCTGGAACCTCCTGCTGTTGATGAGTTAATGCAAAAAATTAAACAAGTGGGAGTTCCGCTCAAAGATTTTGCAGGCGTTAAGCCTTTATATGGCATAAAAACAGAATTTAACGAAGCTTTTTTGATTGAGGAAGCTACTAAAAATAGTCTCGTTCAAGCAGACCCTAAATCCGCTGAAATTATCAAGCCTTATTTACGAGGTCAAGATATTAAACGCTGGAGTCCAGAGTGGGCAAATCTTTGGATTATTTTGCTGAAATCTAGCAGCGATAGTGTATGGCCGTGGAGTAAAGCAAACGATAAAGCAGAGGAAGTATTTGCACAAACATTTCCATCGGTATATAAGTATATGAAGCCGATGCAAGAAAAACTGTCTAAGCGTTCCGACAAAGGGCGTTACTGGTGGGAACTGCGTAGCTGTGCTTACTACAGGACTTTTGAAAACCCCAAAATTATTTATCAGGTTATTCAAACTTTGCCACAATACGCATGGGATAATTCTAGTGCTTATGGAAATGATAAAACATTCATTCTGGCTAACAGCGATTTATGTCTGCTAGGTTGGCTCAATTCACCGCTAATTTGGTGGTACAGCCATCGAGTTTTTACTCAAATGCTGTCAGGGGCCATTAGCCCAATGGGATATTTATTTGAAACTTTACCGATCGCACCACCCACTGACTCAATTCGTGCCGAAGTCGAACTAATTGTCAGCCGTTTAATTGAAATTGCCAAAACTAATCAAGAAACTCACCGAGATGTCTTGCAATGGCTGGAAATCACTTATTTAATTGATAAACTCGGACAAAAACTCGAAGATTTTTCTGCCCTTTCCTTTGCAGAATTCGTAGCAGAAATCAGAAAGCGAATGCCGAAAACTAAATCCTCCGATCCTCTCGGCGTTGCTGGACTAAAAGCAGTCCGCGAAACTTATAATGAATATGCACCGGCCATTCAATCTCGCAAAGCTGAGGCGTTGAGACTCGAACACCGTTTATCCGACTTAGTTAATCTAGCTTATGGATTGACACCGGAGGAAATAGATTTGATGTGGAAAACAGCACCTCCGCGAATGCCGATCGCCCGACAGATTTGATAGAATAACTGTTTGTAAACCATCAAGTTTTGCCTTTTCCCAGTTGTTTTAGTGTTTCTACAAAGGTTTGGGCACCCACCATTTGAGACTAACTCAGGGCGGATTTTGCAGAATCGCCTAAAAGCATATCTTCTAATTCTATCAGTCGCTCTATCAAGCGCTGATAGGCATCAGCGGACATAATTACGTGACTGGGCTGCGATTTATCAGTGAGTAAAACTGGCTCGACAGCAGCTTGGTTAAAGACTGTCCCCTGTGGATTGCAGGCTTCTGCGAGAGTGTAACTTTGCATAACAGAGGTTATTTTCTGGGTTATGTCTATGTTAGGCAAAACGGGCAGGAATTGGGAGATCGATCGATCGCCAATGTCACGTTTAGCCAACAGCAAACTCGGTATATTGCCGTCTGTAGGGAGCGTAAAATGCCAAAACAATATCTGTCTTGGGAACTCCGGCTTCTACTAATTCATTAGCCACTCCGATTTCTGTTCCATCGCGCTCAATCCAAATTTTGCCATCTTTGATTTCGATGTAGATGATACAGCCAAATACCCGCGTCATATCTTGCCAACCGATATGCAAAACTTGATAGCGATCGCGCTCTTGGTCAAATATTAAATGAGTTTCTGTATCCCTCGGCGAATAATTTTCAGTGCGAGTTTTAAGAATTTTCTGCACCAATTCGCGATAATTTAATTTGTCCACAATACAATCTCCTCCCGCTCTACATTAAAAATTAAAAATCTTAGTTGATGTTCTGCAATTACTCTTTGAATAAATCGGCGATTAAAAAATTACTCGTAAATATCTATCGCTACTGCCAAATACAACACCCGTTCTGGCTGCGTCAATCTTAAAGCTGAACGGTAATTGAGAAATTGACCGAGAGCTGAGTGAAACTCATTTACTTCTGATGCTCCTAGAAACGATTTTATCTCTACTGCTATCTTTTGACCAGCTTTTTCGGCTGCTAAAACTTTTTCCGCCCCTAAATCTATATAAAAATCAACATCTTCAGCCCGGATGAATAGAGGATCGTCTGTAATCGTCCAACCATCTTTTTCTATAGCTATTTTAACTACATTGTGGAATTTATCTTTAGCTGCCATGAATAAACTTTAATTTTGCACTAATTTTAGTATAACCAATAGAAGAAACCGAGGAGGATTGACCAATGGGTAGAAAATACATGATTTTTCGTGCCGAATGGACTGAAGAAGAGGGGGCAGATAATAGGTTATTAGCCCACACAGGGGCATACACTGATATCCTTGCAGAGTATTTTGACTCATCCAACGCACCTATCCCCGCACCGGGGTACAGATTGCTGGAGTTTCACAGCGCTGACGGTTCCGGTTCTAGCACCCACTACCGCACTGGAGACTGGGAAGTGGTGAGGGTGGAAGAGTACCCAACAGCAATACCTAATAACGAGTTTGAGGCGATTGTAGTTGGATACTGCAAATATGTCCCCGCCGAAACTCCGCTGATACCAATGCCAAAAGCTCAGGTTTCGATCGACTCTTTTGGAGATGAATCGGCTTATCAAGAATTCCTTCAGAGCGAGGCAGTTAAAGATTACACCCTAGTGTAACTTAAGTAGATTAAAAAAAAAGGGGCAACTCGCGTCGCCCCTCATCTATTTAACCAGCTACCAAATTAAACTTCTACAGCAATCTTTTGTTCCGAAGCCTCCGGCGAATTCGCTTCACTTGGCGGCACAACTTGCCAGAACTTAGGCAAATATTCCGACCAATTTGCTAAAATCTTCTCAGCTTTCTTGCTGCCAGTTCGATCGCACTGAGCCTCAATCAACTCCTTCAATTGTGCCTCCCCAGCCGCCGTGCAAACCCGCTGCATCTTCACAATCTCCCCGTTGACATGAGCCGGGAAACTCCCATCTTCATCGAGGAAATAAGCCAAGCCGCCAGTCATTCCAGCGCCGACGTTGCGGCCGACTTTTCCTAATACGACAATCACGCCGCCAGTCATGTACTCGCAGCAGTGATCGCCCGCACCTTCAATGACTGCTTTCGCCATCGAGTTACGCACCGCAAACCGTTCGCCAGCTTTACCCGCAGCTAACAGAGTTCCCCCCGTCGCACCATACAAACAAGTGTTACCGACGATCGCATTTTCGGAAGCATCATAAGTCGCACCAGCCGGCGGTGCGATCGCGATTTCGCCACCGTGCATCCCTTTACCAACGTAGTCATTGGCTTGGCCTGACAGTACCAGCGTCATCCCCGGCAAATTGAACGCGCCGAAGCTTTGGCCGGCGCTACCAGTGCAATTGAGAGTGATTTGACCGCTAAAGCCGGTGTTACCGTGTTGCTGTGCGATCGCACCTGCTAAACGTGCGCCTACAGTGCGATCGGTATTCACCAATTTTACACTCTTGCTAACAGTGCCGTGATTGGCGATCGCACTTTGAATCTCCGCATCCGCGAGCAAATCGTCGTCTAACACTGGCCCGTTGGTGTGTACGTCGCCGTGGATCAAGAAAGATCGATCGCTCTTAGTATCCGGTAACTTAGTCAAACAATCCAAATTAATCGCTTGAGTTTTAGTTAGTTGCACCCCCTCGCGCATTTTCAGCAAATCCGCGCGGCCGATGATATCTGCGATCGACTTATAACCCAATTTCGCCAACAAACTCCGCACTTCTTGTGCTACGAAATAGAAGAAATTAACCACGTGTTCCGGTGTACCGGGGAACCGTTTCCGCAAGTGTTCTTGTTGAGTTGTCACCCCCACCGGACAACTATTCATGTGGCAAACGCGAGCCATAATACAGCCTTCTGCAATCATTGCCACCGTGCCGAAACCGTATTCTTCGCCGCCCATTAAAGCGCCTACAATCACGTCCCAGCCGCTTTTAAAGCCACCGTCAACGCGCAGCAAAACTCGATCGCGCAATTTATTTTCCATCAGCACCCGGTGAACTTCTGTCAATCCGAGTTCCCACGGAGAACCTGCGTGCTTAATGGAACTCAGTGGCGAAGCACCGGTGCCGCCATCGTGGCCGGAAATTTGAATGACATCAGCATTTGCCTTGGCGACACCAGCGGCGACAGTGCCAATGCCGACTTCCGACACCAACTTCACCGAAACTCCTGCTTTCGGATTGATTTGGTGCAAGTCAAAAATCAACTGCGCCAAATCCTCGATCGAATAAATATCGTGGTGAGGAGGAGGCGAAATCAGCGTGACACCCGGTTTCGATCGGCGCAAATAAGCAATGTACTCGCTCACTTTCGCCCCTGGCAATTGACCGCCTTCACCCGGTTTCGCACCTTGTGCGATCTTAATTTCGATTTGTTCGGCGTTCATCAGGTATTCAGGAGTCACCCCGAAGCGTCCAGAAGCTACCTGTTTGATGGATGAAGAAGCTGTATCGCCGTTCTGCAAACCTTTCAAGTGAGGTAGCGTTTGTGAGAAGCCGGCCTCGCTCACATCGTTTAGCACTTTGTAGCGCACCGGGTCTTCGCCGCCTTCGCCGGAGTTGGATTTGCCGCCGATACGGTTCATGGCAATCGCTAGCGTTTCGTGGGCTTCCGGGGACAAAGCGCCGAGAGACATTCCGCCGGTGGCGAAGCGCTTGACAACATCGGCTACCGATTCTACTTCTTCAATGGGAATGGAAGGACGATCGCTCTGGAAATCGAGCAAATCCCGCAAAGCAGTTACCGGGCGGTTTTCGAGCTGTTTCTTGTAAACCTCGTAATGGTCGTAGGCACTTTCACCATTTTTGTCACCAATTGGTGTCATTTTTGGTTCGGCCCCATTGCCGTTACTGTTAGTGTGAGCCTTAAAAGTAGTTACAGCCTTGTGCAAAGCCTTCGCCATTTCCGGGCTGTTCATGTGATATTCACCACCCCGGCGGTACTGCACGAAGCCGAAGTTTTCCAGCTTTTTCAGAACCAATTCTGGGAAAGCCTGACTGTGGAAAGACATTACCTCGTTAGCCAGTTCCGCCACACTCAAACCGCCGATGCGGGAAACAGTGCCTTTGAAACCCAAATCGAGTAAATCACCGCCAATGCCGATCGCCTCAAAGATTTGCGCCCCCTGATAGCTAGCCAGCAGCGAAATCCCCATTTTCGACATAATCTTCAGCAAGCCGTTTTCCACCGCTGTGCGGTATCTAGCTTGAGCCTGCGTCACGGTAATATTGGGAACTTTGCCGTGCTGCATCAAATTTTGAGTCTTGGCGTCAGACCACCAGGCGCGCACGCTTTCCAATGCCAGGTAAGGGCAAACAGCCACCGCCCCGTAACCGAGCAAACAAGCGAAGTGGTGAGTGCTCCAACATTGGGCGGTATCCACAACCAGCGAAGTTTGCATCCGCAGGCCGACCTTAATTAAGTGGTGGTGAACCGCACCAACTGCCAGGAAGGGCGGAATATAAGTGCATTCTGCACTCAATCCAACAGAAGATTCGCCTTCTGCCTTCGAGACTCGATCGCTCAAAATCAGAATTCTCGAACCCTCGCGCACCGCTTGAGCCGCGTTTTGACAAAGTTGCTCGACTGCGGTTTTCAAACCTCCAGGCCCGGCCGCAATTTTGTAAAGCGTTGACAATTCGGTTGCTAGGAAAGACTTTTGGTCTTTCAAGACAGACAGTTCAGCGTCGTTGAGTACGGGGGAATCAATTTTCAGCCGCTTGGCATTTTCCGGTATTGCTTGCAGTAAATTGCCCCGCAGGCCCACATTCATCGTCAGCGACATCACCATCCCCTCGCGCAGGGGGTCGATCGGCGGATTTGTCACTTGAGCGAACCGCTGTTTGAAATAGTTGTACAGCAACTGAGGCTTTTCTGACAACACAGCCAAGGGAACGTCGTCGCCCATGCAGAAAGTCGGTTCTTTCCCGGAACTCGCCATCTCGACGATTACCATGTCCAAATCTTCGGCTGTATAACCGAAAGCAGTTTGGGTTGCTAACAGCGTTTGCGAGTCGAGGGTTGGGGTTTCGGCAAAAGGCTGCGGTTCCAAGGTTTCGCGGTGTTTTTGCAGCCATTCGCCGTAGGGATGCCGCTTAGCAATTCGCTGTTTGAGTTGCCAATTTTTGAGAATTTCTTGGGTTTGCAGGTCAACTGCAATCATTTGTCCGGGCCCCAAACGGCCTTTTTCGACAATATCTGCTTCGGGAATATCGACAACTCCTGCTTCGGAGGCCACAATTACCAAACCGTCTTTAGTAATGCAGTAGCGGGCCGGCCGCAAACCGTTGCGATCGAGCGTAGCACCTACTTGTTTGCCGTCGCTGAACACCAGCAGTGCGGGGCCGTCCCAAGGTTCTTGAATGCCGCTGTAATACTCGTAAAAATCGACAATTTCTGGATAAGGAGCCAAATCCGGCTGATTTTTGTAGGCTTCGGGTACCAGAATTGTCAGGGATTCTAGGGGGGTGCGACCGGAGTGCACCAACAACTCCATCACGTTGTCCAAGTTTGCCGAATCGCTGCTTTCGGGATTGACAATTGGGTTGAACGTGTCGATATCAGCTTGACTCCAATTCGGGTGAGCTAAATTCGCTTGTCGGGCCTTCATCCAGGTAATATTGCCCAACAGCGTGTTAATTTCCCCGTTGTGTCCCAGCAAGCGCATCGGCTGGGCTAAGTGCCAGCGGGGCATCGTGTTGGTGCTGAAGCGCCGGTGATAGACGGCAAAGGAGCTTTTATAAGCGGGATTTTTCAGGTCTGGGTAAAATTCTGCCAGTACGGCCGATCGCACCATGCCTTTATAGACGATCGTGCGGCAGGAGAAAGAGCAAGTATAAAAGTCTTGGCGGGTGAAGTTGGGGCGATTTGACAGCGCGTGTCCGATCGTGCGGCGCGCCAAAAATAGATGTTTGTCGAGTTCGTCTCCGGCTAAGTGCGGTGAACTGACTATTACTTGTTCGATTTGAGGTTGATTTTCTAGCGCTTGCTCGCCCAAAACCGACGGTACAATGGGAACTTTGCGCCATCCCACAAGTTTCAGCCCGCGATCGGTCAGAACTTGCTCCACCACCTGCCGCGCTATAGTCGCTTGAAATTTATCTTGAGACAGAAACAGCATTCCCACGCCGCAGTTTTCCCGCGCGGGAGGCACAATTCCCTGTTCGGCAAACCAAGTATCCAGCAATTCCCAAGGAATCGCGGTCATCAAACCCGCACCGTCGCCAGAATCTTGGTCGGCGCTGCAACCGCCGCGGTGTTCCAGACAAGTTAAAGCTGGCAGCGCTTTTTGAATAATCGAGTGGGTGGCTTCACCGCTTTGGTTGGCAATAAAGCCTACACCGCAGGCATCTCTTTCTTCCACTAACCAGCTTTGGCCGGCATAGGGAGTTCCTCGCTCAGTTTGATGCACGTTTCTGTTTGGATCGATCGTGTTACCCATGTTGATTGAATGTTATTTCCGTGATTGTGTGGTTGATGCGTTTTTATAGCTCGGAGAGAGAAGGCTGCCGAGCGGTGGGAGCCTAGTAAACTTTAAGACAGCACATTGGAAGCTGATTTGATTAAAAATTTACGTCTATGCGGCCTGTACTTAGCACTGAAACCCTGTTTGCAGATTTTAAATTATCTCGCTCGCATCCTCTCGGAGATGTCTCCTAGAATACCCTGCTGTTAAAAAGCTGTGATTCTTTGGGAAATCGCCGCCCTGCAACTAGATACATTGCAGGCGATCTAGTTTTTTGTGTGGGTTTTTCCTGAGTTCGGAAGGGTAGCCTTGCGAACACAGGTAGATAGTAACTTTAGCGTTATTTTGCTTGCTGCGCTGTTGAGTTGCTTTCGTCAGCGCCCGCAGACACAAAAGCCACCTGCCCGCTCAGTCGGTAGGTGCAATGTAGCAGCGCGGTTCACAACTGGTGAAACCTGTCTTATTGTGAAGTCAACTCTCAAGCCGCGAACATCAAGTTTATCAAAAAATTGATAAAATTTCACCCATTACAGTCAGAGTTGGGGTGCAAGTCTTGTCAGCGATCGTCCAGAACCCAGGCTAAGATGCCTAGCCGAAAAAGGTTGACAGTTTTCCCTAAGCCTATTTTGTATTTTTTTACCCACAAACGTTTTTGACACTCTCAGATCTACAGACGCGCTTGATTCTTGATTCGTTGATGCGATTTGCTGAGGCAGAATTTCTAACCGCAAGCGTATCTGAAGTAAATACTTTTGCAAAGTATTTACTTCAGATACTGAACTAATACCAAGACGCATCATTAATTAACTTAGCTAGACCAGGATTTTTCACCCTATTTTTTATCATATTAATTAGATTATTAACTTCCTCTTCAATGAACGGCTGTCATTCAATTAGCGTTATACTCCTTCATTTTCTACTTAGCCTAAACTCCAGTATCAATATCTCTTACCTAAAATATTAAGTCTTGTTTTTAAAATGGCGTTTTCCTAATTTGAGCTACAAAGTAGATTAAACTAAGTATAGTTAATCAATAGCACGGCCGATAGAGCGAAAATAGTAGATAGTAACTCTAAAAAGCTTCAGGCTTGACAGAAGCAGTAGGAATACGTAGATATGGCTAGCATAACAAATATTTTTCGAGGATATCAGATTAACGAGCAAATATACGCAGGCAATCGAACTCTAGTTTATCGTGCCCGTCGGTCTTCCGATCAGCAGCCCGTAGTGATCAAACTGCTGCGAAATGACTTTCCCCGCTTCCACGAACTGGTTCACTTCCGCAATCAGTTTGTCATTACTAAAAACTTAGAGATACCCGGCACTGTCAAGGCATACAGCCTGGAAACTTACCATAACCACTATGCTCTGGTGATGGAAGACTTTGGCGGAATTTCCTTAAGTAGCTACCTCGCTAGTCTAGTGTTCGCCAGCAACGAACCCCTAGAAGGCTTGCCCATTAACGAGTTTCTTCCCATTGCCATTCAAATTGCCAACTCGCTTGATGGACTTTATCGCCACCACATCATCCATAAAGACCTCAAACCGGCGAACATTTTAATTAACCCTGTCAGCAAACAAGTTAAGTTGATTGACTTCAGCATCGCTTCTCTGTTGCCGCGCCAAACCCAAGAAATTCAAAATCCCAACCTCCTCGAAGGCACTTTACCTTACATATCTCCCGAACAAACTGGGCGAATGAACCGAGGCATTGATTACCGCACAGATTTCTACTCTCTAGGAGTCACATTCTACGAACTGCTGACGAGACAGTTGCCTTTCCAAAGCGAAGATCCGATAGAGTTAGTACACTGTCACCTTGCCAAGCAGCCTATCCCTGTTCATCACCTCAACAATAACGTTCCATTGGTGCTATCTGAAATTGTTAGCAAACTGATGGCGAAGAATGCTGAAGATAGGTATCAAAGTGCGATCGGACTTAAGTTTGATTTGGAAACTTGTTTGTACCAATGGCAAAAAACTGGAGAAATCGCCTCTTTTAAACTAGGGCAGCGAGATTTGTGCGATCGCTTCATCATTCCCGAAAAATTATATGGTAGAGAGAGCGAAGTATTCTCCCTACTGGCAGCCTTCGATCGCGTGAGTGCCGGAAGCGCGGAAATGATGCTGGTGGCTGGCTTCTCAGGTATTGGCAAAACCGCCGTCGTCAACGAAGTTCACAAACCGATTGTCGCAGCTAGAGGCTACTTCATCAAAGGCAAATTCGACCAATTTGGACGCAGCCAACCCTTCTCAGCTTTTGTACAAGCTTTTCGCGATTTAATGGGTCAATTGTTGAGTGAAACCGACGCTAAAGTTGAGCAGTGGAAAACTCAAATCCTGACAGCATTGGGCGAGAATGCTCAGGTAATCGTTGAGGTAATTCCTGAACTAGAACGGATTATCGGAGAGCAACCACCCGCACCAGAGCTTTCGGGCAGTGCTGCCCAAAATCGCTTCAATCGGTTACTTGAGAACTTCATTCAACTCTTCACAACCAAAGAACATCCCCTCGTCATCTTCTTAGATGACTTGCAATGGGCCGACTCAGCCTCATTAAAGTTGATTCAACTTTTGACGAGCGATCGCGATCGGCACTATCTCTTATTAATTGGAGCATATCGAGATAACGAAGTCAGTCCCGTACACCCTTTAATTCTGACATTATCCGACATTCAACAAACCGGAGCCACAGTCAACACTATTACTCTCGCGCCGCTCGATTGCTTCAATTTGAATTGTTTGATTGCCGATACTCTAGTTTGTTCTAGAGCGTTGGCTATGCCCTTAACAGAACTGATCGATCAAAAAACCCAAGGCAATCCATTTTTCAGCACACAATTTCTCAAATCTTTGCATGAAGATGGGCTAATTACCTTTAATTTGGACGAGCGGTATTGGCAGTGCGATATCGCGACAGTGCGAACCTTAGCCCTGACCGATGATGTTGTCGAGTTCATGGCAATTCAATTGCAAAAGTTGCCAATCCAGACGCAAGAAGTTTTAAAGTTAGCTGCCTGCATTGGCAACGAATTCGATATAGCAACGCTGGCGGTAGTTTGTGAAAAATCTTCTTCAGATACGGCAGCTAACTTGTGGCCTGCTTTGCAAGCAGGGTTGATTCTCCCACTAACTGAAGTTTATAAATTTTTCACTTCAGAGGAGTTTGAATTCAGAAATCAGAATTCAGAAGGAGAAAGCAATACTTCTGACTCGTGGTTCCAGAATTCCGAATCCTGTTATTACAAATTTCTGCACGATCGCGTACAGCAAGCAGCTTACGTTTTGATTCCCGAATCCCAGAAACAATCCACTCACCTCAATATTGGTCAACTTTTGTTGATTAATACTCCAACAACCGAAAGGGAAGAGAAAATTTTTAATATAGTCAACCAGTTGAATTATGGTGTTGATTTAATTGCCGAGCCAACAGAGCGTTACCAACTGGCTGAGTTGAATTTGATCGCGGGGCGCAAGGCGAAGACTGCTACTGCTTATGCTGCTGCACGCAAATATTTAAGTTTTGGCAGGCAAATCCTAGCTCTTGATAGCTGGCAAACTCACTATGAAACAGCCCTGGAACTGCACGTAATAGGGGCAGAAACCGCATACCTGAGCTATGATTTTCAGGACATGGAGGAATTAGCAGCTTTAGTCCTGCACAATGCCAGAACGCTGCTGGATAAGGTGAAAGTTTATGAAATCGAGCTATCTGCTTGTACGGCGCAAGTCAAACCTCAACAAGCCGTTGAAATGGGGTTAGCAGTTCTCAAACTCTTGGGAATCTGCTTTCCCGAAAATCCAACACCGGCAGATATTCAGCAGGGACTAGAACAAACCGCATCACTTTTTGCTGGGAAAAAAATTGCGGACTTTATTGATTTGCCAGAAATGGAAAATCTCCAAAAGCAAGCAGCCTTGCGAATTTTATCAGCTATAGTTTCTCCAGCCTACATCACTGCTCCACTTCTCCTGCCACTGGTTATTGTCGAAATGGTTCAGTTGTCGGTTAGTTATGGGAATGCTCCCTTATCTGCTTTTGCTTACGGCTTGTATGGATTGGTATTAAGCGGTGTAGTTCAAGACATTGAAACAGGGTTTGAATTTGGGCAGTTAGCGTTAAATATTGTGGATTTATTTAATGCTAATTACCTCAAAACCAAAGTGTATTATACAGTCGGCGTTCACATCATACATGGCAAACATCATGTTAAAGAAACCATCCCTCTTTTAAAAGAGGGTTACGCGATAGGACTGGAAACGGGAGAGCTAGAATTAGGATATTCAGCCAAAGAAATCTCTCAATATTCATATTTAATCGGTCGGGAAATTGCCGGACTAGAAGAGGAGGTAGCGACTTACTGCAATGCCTTGGTTCAATTTAAACAAGAAGCAGCGTTAAATTATACTCAAATCGTTCATCAGGCTTTATTAAATCTGCTGGGGCGATCGGAAAATCCCTGTCAATTTGTGGGAGATGCCTACAATGAAGAAACAATGCTCCCATTTCACATCCAAGCAAACGATCGCAACGGACTCCACTATTTTTACTTCCATAAACTGCTTGTGTGTTACCTGTTTGGAGAAACCGAGCAAGCTTTAGAAAATGCTCGGCAAGCCGAACAGTATTTAGACGCGGTGACGGGTATGCTCAATGTGCCGATGTTCTACTTTTATGACTCTTTAGCAAGGCTGGGAGTTTGTACCGCAGTGGATTCCTCGGAAGAGAAACAAGAACATCTGCAAAAAGTGAAAAGTAACCAGGAAACCCTTCATAAATGGGCACATAACGCCCCCATGAATTTCTCTCACAAATGTTACCTAGTGGAAGCCGAGCTGTTCCGAGTGCTGGGTGAAAATGTGCTGGCGATGGAGAGTTACGATCGCGCCATTTTTCTTGCTAAAGAAAACGATTATCTCAACGAAGAAGCTCTGGCGAATGAATTGGCTGCTAAATTCTACCTGGTATGGGGGAAAGAAAAAGTTGCCCAGGTATATCTAAGAGATGCTTACTATGCTTATGCTCGTTGGGGAGCGAAAGCAAAAATCGACGATCTAGAACAACGCTATCCCGAACTTCTGGCTTCTATCTTGAAACAGGAAAATGCTCGTTCGTTCGAGAAAGGTACTACCTCCCATGAGAATTCATTGATTTCTAGTCATCGCCAAACAATTGCTGGAAGTACGAGTACCACAGTAATAGATTTACCAACTGTTATCAAAGCTTATCAAGCTTTGTCTAGCGAAATTAAGCTTGAACAATTGCTCACTACCCTGATGGAAGTGGCGCTTCAGAATGCAGGCGCTCAAACAGGAGTATTAATTTTGAAAGAAGAGGACAACTGGACAATCGCCGTCCACTGTAGCGATCGCCAAGGCTGTCTTCTGCAAGAAACTATTGGGATTGAGGAGAGCGAATCTATTCCCCAGACTGTGATTAATTACGTCAAACGCACCCATAAAACGCTAGTTTTTGATGATGTCAAGACTGAATTAATATTTGCTTCTGATCCCTATATCAAGCAGCAGCAACCTAAGAGCATCCTATGTACTCCGATTATCCATCAAGGCAAAATGATGGCAATTCTGTATTTGGAAAATAATCTGACGACAGGGGCATTCACTCACGATCGCGTCACCCTTCTCAACATTCTCTGCTCCCAAGCTGCGATCTCGCTGGAAAACGCCCGCTTGTATCAGGAATCTCAACAGCTTTATGAGCAATCCCAGGATTATGCTCAAAAACTGGAGCAGTCTATCCAGGATCTCAAACAGATGCAACTGCAATTGGTGCAGGGTGAAAAGATGTCTGCTCTCGGAAATTTAGTCGCAGGGGTAGCGCACGAAATTAACAATCCCGTAGGCTTTATCGCTGGCAATTTGCAACCTGCTCAAGAATATGTGGGGGATTTATTCAATTTGATTGATTTGTATCAAGAAAAATTTCCTAATCCGGGAGAGGAAATTGAAATAGAAATTAAGGATATGGACTTAGAGTATTTGCGGGAAGATTTGCCCAAATTGATTGCCTCAATGAAGGAGGGAGTCGAGCGCATTCGCAATATCAGTACGAGTTTGAGAACGTTTTCGAGGGCAGATAGCGATCGACCAGTTTCTTTCAATATTCATGATGGACTCGAAAGCACTCTGCTAATTCTCAAGCACCGTTTAAAAGCTAGCGAGTTTCGCCCTGCCATTGAAGTTGTGAGAGAGTATGGTAAATTGCCTCTAGTTAAATGCTTTCCCGGACAGTTAAACCAGGTATTTATGAATGTGCTGGCTAATGCCATTGACGCTCTGGAGGAGTCAAATAAGGGGCGGAGTTTTAGTGAAGTTAAAGCCCTACCTAACCGAATCACGGTTCAAACCGCTCTGAGCGAAGACCAAACTCAGGTTTTGATTCACATTCAGGATAATGGAGTGGGGATGTCGAACGAAGTCAAGGAAAACATCTTTAACCACTTATTCACAACCAAGCCTGTGGGTCAAGGAACTGGATTAGGATTGTCGATCGCCCATCAAATTGTTGTGGAAAAACATGGAGGTACGTTACTCGTGAATTCTTCTTTGGGGCAGGGTTCGGAGTTTGTGATTTCTATTCCGGGGTGAGCCTGTTGTAGTAGGGCTTGAGGGCAATTAGTGCGATCGGCTAACCTAGACTCGATCGAGAGCTTCCTCCCAATCGTAGTCATCGTCAAAAATAGCGGGTTTAGTAGGAAGAAAGATACGGATGTTCCGGGTTTCTACATCCCCATGCGTTTAGGATTGAAATTGTGAGTTGTAAGCTGTGAAACGTAATTTTTTCTATTGGCGTCCAATATTGTCAGTCTCGATTTTACCCGTACTGGCGATCGCCCCGTCTTTGCTCTGGAATCAACCCGGAAGAACACAAGAGGGGGAGAGGGGTGGGCTGATTCATGCTTCGAGAACCCGCCAGGGAATGAATTCCCTGGCTGATAGCGAAAGTCGGTTAAAACCGACTGAAATATTGAGCGATAGTTCTCTTGAGAGAACTTCAGCTATGAGACAGGGAATTCATTCCCTGTCGGAATATAGGTTTTTGGCTCAATCTTTACCGCCCTCTTCGATAATTAGACAAGGCCGCCAAGTGTCCCTAAACGGCCGCATTCTCCCCCTAAGTTGGACTCAGCAGCCGGCAAACAGCACTTCTGCGGATTTCCGAACTTGGATTGCTGATGTTGGATTGATGCAAAGTGCGGGAGTGGATTTGCTTAGCAGCGCCGACAGTGCCAAACAACCGGTGCAGTGGTTTTCGGTATCTTTAACCGGCGCTCAAAGCTTAGCAGCGCGGGCAACAGGCCCGTATCGTTACTTAGATGTTACCGATTTTGCTAGACTTGCTGGCTGGGAGATATCTGCTGATGGGAATATTTTAAAAATTACTTCTCAAACTGCAAGTGTTACCGGAATTCGGCAAGCAGAAATAGAATCGGGCGATCGCATTGTTGTAGATATCGATCGACCGGCCCCTTGGCAAGTCAACTTTGTCAATAAACCAATCCCGTCGCCGACACCCACACCCAACCCCCCGGACGACCCCACAAAGCCCGCTATCCCACTGCCAAACCTCCGCACAGCGCCAAACCTCGAAACACCAGACGACCCGACCAAACCCGCCCTCCCGCTGCCAATAACGCCCGCAGCGCCGATCGCCGGTCAAGAATGGTCGATCGCGATCGATGCCAAAATCGCTCCCGCCATAATTCAGCAGACTTTCTCAACCAGCAAACAATTGCTATCAGTAAAAGTCGAACCTGACGGCGCTCAAACTAAAGTCAAAGTGAAGATTCCTTTAGGTTGGCGGCCGCAAGTTTTCAGCCTGGGAAATCCCAATCGATTAGTGATCGACATTCGACCAGATTCGTTAGTAGAAAAAAACATTGTTTGGGCTCCCGGTGTGCAGTGGCGGCAGCAGTATCAAAATTTAGGAAGTGATCGTTTTCCGGTAGTTTGGTTAGAAGTGAATCCGCGTCAATCCGGTGTAAAAATTCGACCAATTCTCAGCAATCCGCCGACAGATCAAGGCACTGCACCTTTATTGCAAACAGCAGAAGTGTCGGGTGCGGCTGCGGCGATTAATGCAGGTTTTTTTAATCGAATTAATCGCTTAGCTTTAGGTGCAATTCGGCGCGACAATAAATGGCTTTCCGGGCCGATATTAAACCGGGGGGCGATCGCCTGGAACGATCGGGGAGAATTTGCGATCGATCGTTTGACTTTGCAAGAAACGGTGATAAGTCCGGCCAATCAATTTTTGCCTGTTTCTCATCTCAATAGTGCCTACGTACAACCGGGAATCGGTCGCTACAATTCTGATTGGGGAACAACTTATACTCCGTTGTCTGGCAATGAAATAGTTGTGACAGTTGCGGGCGAGCGAGTTGTCAGTCAATCCCCCGGAGGTGCGGTGGGAACAACAACTTTTCCCATTCCAGCTAACGGTTATATTTTGGTTTTACGTTCCGGTTTTTTCCCTGCATCTGAACTCTCTATCGGCACTTTATTGCGTTTAGAAACTAATACTTTTCCTGCTGATTTTAACCGTTTTCCGTACATTCTCGGCGGCGGACCGGTGTTGGTACAAAACAGTCAAGTTGTGCTGGATGCGAAGGCGGAAGGGTTTAGCGATGCGTATGTTAGACAGACAGCAATTAGAAGTGCGATCGGGCGAAATGCTGCGGGGAATTTGCTGATTGTAGCCGTGCACAATCGTGCGGGCGGGGCGGGGCCAAATTTCGCAGAACTGGCGCAGATATTGCAGCAAATGGGTGCTGTGGAGGCTTTAAATTTGGATGGGGGAAGTTCGACGAGTTTGTATTTGGGAGGTAGTTTGCTCGATCGACCTCCGGCAACTGCTGCGAGAGTTCATAATGCGATCGGTATTTTCATTCAACCATAAACCGTCACGTTAAATAGTAGGGTGAGTCAGTGTGCGTTATCTTCTCAACAATCGAGAATCTCCGCACTGACGCACCCTACAAACTCTTGTCCTCCCCTTATTAAGGGTGGCTAGGGGGCGATCGAGAAGACTGTACAAGAAAGAAAAAACTCAACATAATTCCCCCGTCTCAGCTATAATCAAAACCATCCTCTCCACATCCTCACATACCCATCATGAGGCACTGGCCCCCTGGACAACAACTCCACCAAGGCAAATACCTAATCGAAGAAATCCTCGGCGGTGGCGGATTCGGTGTCACCTACCGTGCTCAAAACCGCAAAGAAGGTAAAGTAGTCGCCATCAAAACCCTAAATGCCAACGTTCAAGGTAAGCCAAACTTTCGCGAATTCCAAACCAAATTTGTCAACGAAGCTTTATCTTTAGCCCGGTGCAGCCATCCTCACGTCGTCCAAGTTTACGAAGTATTTCCCGAAATGGTGGGAAATATCGAATTGTGGTGCATGGTGATGGAATTAATCGATGGAATTGACTTAGCTAGCCATCTCGAAGATAACGGCCTTTTGTCGGAAGCCAAAGCTTTGCCGATTGTTCAGCAAGTCGGAAGCGCGCTGAGTTTTGTTCACCAGCAAGGATTTACTCACCTCGATGTTAAACCCCAAAATATTATGCTCAGGCAGCGGGGTCTTGAAGCCGTTTTGATTGATTTTGGCATAGCGCGACAGGTGACGGCACCGGGGAAATTGAGGACAAATAGCAATTCCGGGACTGAGTGTTACGCACCCATCGAACTATTAGAAAGACGCGCTGAACTGGGCGCTTATACAGATGTTTATTCCCTGACAGCAACGCTTTATGTCATGTTGACTGGTGAGTTGCCGTTTCCGTCGCAATTCAGGAAACAAAATATTCCTTTAACTCCGCCAAAGCAATTCAAATCGGAGATTAGCGACAGGGTGAATGCGGCGATTATGAAAGGAATGGAGTTGGAACCGCAAAATCGCCCGCAGTCGGTGCAGGAATGGTTGGATTTGCTGGTGCCGAAACCTGTGGTATTGCCATCACCAAAAGTTAGCCCTCAGTCCGCACAAAAATCTTTTGAAACGCCGCCGAAACCAGCGCATCCTGATACTGCGCGGGTGATTTCAGTCCTGGGGATTAATTATATAAACTTGGAAAATTTATTAGCCGCCAAAAAGTGGCAAGAAGCAGATGAAGAAACCAGGAGAGTGATGTTGAAGGTGGCGAGTAGGGAGCAAGAAGGATGGCTGGAGCCAGAAAGTATTGAAAAATTTCCTTGTGAAGACTTGCGAACCATTGACCAACTTTGGTTAAAATACAGCGATGGACGCTTCGGCTTTTCGGTGCAGAAGCGCATCTATTCAAGTTTGGGGGGAACTAGGAAATATCCTGAGAAAGCATGGGAGAATTTTTGCGAGCGTGTAGGCTGGATAAAAAACAACCAATGCCTGTACTACACCGACCTCACTTTTTCAGAGAAAGCACCAGAAGCTCACCTCCCGGCAGCTTGGTGTCGCTCAAAAGCTGGAGAGGTGAGGGGGAGTGGTTGGATGTGGTGGTTCTTCTCTCGCGTCGAGACTTGTAAAGTGTAACATCTAAGCGTTTCAGATTTTTATTAAGACTTGCGAACCCAACTTTTTCCACGATCGCCACTTCTAAGTTAATGCCTAAACCCCCAGTTACCATGACTATAAGATAAACTTTATTATTAACTGTAGGGGCGAAGCATTCGGCGAAAAATATGAGCTTCAAAACCAACAATATATTGCCAGAATGCTTCGCCCAGGCTTCCGCGCTAGATACAATTCCGATGTTTTAGAAATTGATTTATCTGATTTCCCAACGCAGATATTGGTTAACCCGCGCTGATTAGTGATAACCCTGAAGATTCGAGTTTACTCGCGTGAATTGGGCGAAGCATTCGGATGGTTTCGGCAGTTAAAAAAACAAACAACCACCGAAAAAACTAAAAAAATGCTCTTACTCCCCCCCTTACCAAGGGGGGGCTGGGGCAGGGCGGTTTCATTCTCGGGTGAGATCGCATAAAGTAAAAGCGATCGCAGGGATGATAAAATCTCAAGCAACCGCGCTCATAACAAATATATATGCTAACTTTAATCACATTTCTCAAAAAAGTCAATGACCCACGCCAGAACTCAGGAAAAAGACATTCTTTATGGCTGATATTACTCTTAGTCATTTTGGGTATGATGTTTGGTCATCTTGGCTATAGAGACATCACAGCATTTGCTCTCATCTCACCAAAAATTAATTGTTCAGTTTTTTAAAGTTGCGGGCGATCGAATGCCATCTTATTCGACAATTAGACGGGTAATGATGTTGGTGGACACCTCAAATTTCATCGAGGTATTTAATCAGTAGGGTCGCAGCTTAACCCCGGTCAATTCAGATAATGATTGGGTATCAATAGATGGTAAATGTCTCAAAAGTACCTGTGTTAACCATGACAATAATTCTCAAAATTATGTGTCAATGGTGTCTTTATTCAGTCAAACGAGTGGCTTGGTACTTGGGTTACAAAAAATTGAGAACAAAAAAACTTCAGAAATCAAGTGCGTACAAGAACTGGTAAAAACAGAGACAACTAGCGGTAGAGTATTTACCTTGGATGCTTTACACTGCCAAAAACAGACAACTACTCTAATAACTCAATCAAAAAATGATTATACGATCGCCCTCAAAGGCAATCAAAAAAAAATTGTTAAAAGCTGCCTTAAAAATTAGCAACGAGCGCCGGCCTCTCACCGAAAATCAAACAGTAGATATCAGCCACGGTCATCAGATACTAAGAAAGGTATCCGTCTTTAATATTGAGTCTCTAAACTCCGATGAATTTAACTCAGAAGAGTGGGCCAATATTAGGAGCTTAGTTAAAGTAGAGAGAAGTGGAACTCGCGGTAAAAAAAATTACGAGCATCTCGCTTATTACATTAGCAGTTTATCTGCATCGGCAGAGACATTTGCGTCAAAAATCCGGGGTCATTGGTTAATTGAAAATCAATTACATTGGGTAAAGGATGTAATTTTTCGAGAATATATGTGGCCGAGACACAATTATAAAGCCGTCACTAACTTATCGATTTTAAGTACGATAGCCCTCAATTTTTACCGAGTTTTAGGCTTTTTGTCAGTAAAAACAGGACAACGATGGTTGGGTTATAACTTATCCAAGCTAATACTTATCAGCATTTAACACACTATTCGAGCGGTTTATTGTCGCTCTAATTTAAAACATTTTATCAGTTAAACCGTTGCTCCGCAATGCAGACGGTTAATTTTCATATTAAATATTAGCGAGTTTTGAGGGAGCGCAAAAATCGGGGCGTTCCCTAAACATAATGATGTCCCATTCTCAAATTTTAGCGCTGCTAAAATTTGAGAATGAAACCGCCCTGGGGGTTAGGGGGGATCGAGCTTAACTGAACCCTATTGAAATATAAAGTGCTTGCTAGGCGCACTTTATAAAGTCTATGGTTTGGGATTTGGTGCAGTTTCTCCTGCAAAGGAAGTACAATTGCCACCGAGGCCAGAAATAATCGCGCAAGTATTAGTTTTCAGCATTCCCTGATATGTATCAGCACCAGTGCCGGGGCCGCCCAACTCGTCGCTGTAAAGTTCTTTGTCCCAAATTTTGACATTTGCCTCCCTCGCCACAGTCTCCATCAACTTCGGATTAGTTGTGGTTTCGGCAAAAATTGTCGGCACTCCTGTGCTCTTAATTTCTGAAGACAATTCGGCAATTCTTGCGGCCGTGGGCTGTTCCTCTGTCGTCACACCCTGCAAAGCTCCAGCAATCTCCAAACCGTAAGCATCGGCATAGTAACTCAGAGCATCGTGAGTGGTTACTAACTTGCGTCTTTGGGCGGGAATAGTCGCAATTTGAGCTTTTATCCAAGTATCTATTTTTTGCAACTCATCTGTTAAGCTGGCTGCATTTTTTGTAAAAAGTTGAGCATTGGTGGGGGAAACTTTGATCAATTGGTCGCGAATTGTTTCTACCATACGGATGCCATTTTGAGGGTTATGCCAAACGTGAGGGTCAGGGACTTTTTCGCCTTCTGCGTGGGGTTGGTTTTGGGCTTTCTCTTCGCCGTGTTCGTGCTCGTGTTCGCCTATCAGTGGTTTGGGAACTGCGAGTTCGTGTACGGCGATTTTGGGTGCGGAATTACTGCTGGATTGAATTAACTTAATGATGCTTGGTTCGTGGTTGTAGCCGCCGTATAAAATCAGATTTGCTGTTTCAATCGCTTTGCGGTCTTCCGGCTTGGTTTGATAAGCGTGGGGGTCGTCTCCCGGCTGGAGCAGACAGGTGGTGTCGATCGAACTTTGAGCGATTTCTTTAGTTAGGTTGCAGATAACGCCAGTCGTGGCGACGACTTTGGGCAAGTTGGCGGCGGGACTGGCTTGAGTTTGAGTTGCGGCGGGACTCTCTGGCAGCCGATTGCTAGCGTTCTGCCCTCCACTGCACCCAACCACTCCGCAGCCAATTGCCAAAACAGCCGCACCGCACAATCTGCCGCTTTTTCCAGCCCAGTTCTTTAACATTTTCACCTTTGGAACGATAATCGTTATTGCTTTTTCGAGTTATCCTATTGTAGTAGCTACGAACAAGAATCGTTCTCAAAAACTTGAATTATGTTAGAAGTGCAAGACTTAGCTGTGAATTATCGAGGAATTTCCGCCCTCAATAGCGTGAATTTCCAGTTAGAATCGGGGCAATTAACCGGTGTGTTCGGCCCCAACGGCGCGGGGAAAAGCACGATGGTGAAAGCGATGCTGGGGTTGATCCCGGCCTGTCGGGGTTTGGTGAAATATCAGGGGCGGTTGTTGAAGCAACAGTTATCGCGGGTGGCTTATGTCCCGCAGCGATCGCAAATTGACTGGGATTATCCGATTACGGTGTGGAATGCGGTGATGATGGCGCGAACCGTCCAGACTGGTTGGTTTCGCAGTCCCTCAAAGCAGTCGCAAGAATTGGTGAAAGCTGCTTTGCTGCGGGTGGGAATGTGGGATTTGCGCGATCGGCAAATTGGCGAACTGTCTGGCGGACAGCAGCAGCGGATTTTTTTAGCAAGGTCGATCGCCCAACAAGCCGATTTATTCTTCTTCGACGAACCTTTTAACGCGATCGACAAAGCAACCGAAGAAATTATTTTCGATATTTTTGCCGAACTAAAAGCCCAAAATAAAACATTGCTAGTAATCAGCCACGATTTAGGCGAAACTTTAAAACAGTACGACCATTTATTATTGCTAAATAAGCAGTTAATTGCAACTGGTTCCTGCCGGGAAGTCCTCACCGCCGCCAATATTCAAAAAGCCTATGGATACGATTTAAGTTTAGTTTCGGCGTAAGCAAAAAAAGATTTATCTTTAAAATTGATTGTGGCACGGGCATCCTGCCTGTGCAGTTGATTGTGGTTGAAAAAACCCTATTATTAACCTAATTCAATGTTAAATTTTCTAATTGAGCCGCTACAATTCGAGTTCATGCGAAATGCGATCGCCGTCGGCGTTTTGCTAGGCATTCTCTGCGCCGTTGTCGGCTCCTATTTAATTGTACAGCAAATGGGAATGATGGTTGACATGATTGCCCATTCAGTATTAGCAGGATTGCCGGTGGCTTTTTCTTTAGGTTTCAATATTTCGATCGGCGCGTTTATATCGGGAATTATCAGCGCGGTAATTATGGCTTGGATTCAATCGCAATCGCGCCTAAAAATAGATGCAGTTATGGCATTAATTTTGTCTACCTTTTTAGCAATTAGCGTCACCTTGATTAGCTTGTTGCGGACAACAAAATTAGACTTAGACGGGTTTTTGTTCGGGAATATCTTGTCAGTTGCACCTGCTGACGTGCAGCAGACTTTTGTCATAACTTTGATTATTTTGGCGACCGTTAAAATTTTTTACAAAGAACTGCTATTCTATACTTTTGACCCCCTGGGAGCGCAAGCGTGCGGTTTGCCTGTAAACTGGATTTATTTGGGGATGATTTCGGCGATTACGCTGACGATTGTTGCGAGTTTGCAAACCGTGGGGGCGTTGTTAGTAATTTCGCTATTAATCGGACCGGGAATGACGGCGTATTTGTTGGTAAAAGAGCTACATTTAATGATGGGATTAGGAGCTGTTATTGGGATTATAGCTAGCGTTACTGGTATGTATCTCAGCTATTATTGGAATATGCCGTCTGGTGCGGCAATTGTATTAGTTGTTTTTGGGTTATTTTTAGTAGCTTTGCTTTTCAGTCCCAGTCAAGGGATTTTGACGAGAAAGAGAGGATAACACTCCAGGACGCACTTCGACGCTCAGAAACCGGGTTTTTTACTCAATGCGGTCTGCAACGAAGTAGACGCTGGAAAAACCCGGTTTCTGGGTACTCGTGGGTAAGTCCTAAAGTTTTCAATTGTATATGTTTTGGTCAAATGGGTGCGTATGCGAACTTAGCGCCGCCCGAAGCCTTTGCCGCGCATAGACTTTGACCAAACAAGCAATTCGCCACCACCACCGCCAGCGGCGAGAAACTGGCCTTCGGGATGCCATGCGAGACAGGAAAAACCGCCCTCTGCACCTTCTAGAATTTGCAGCAATTGTTCTGCTTCGTCCCACAAACAAACTTGACCGTCTGCGGCTGCGGAAGCTAATAAAAATGTGGTAGGTTGAAAGGCGATCGCATTTACAACTTTTTCATGCACTTCTAACGCCCAACCTTCCCAACCGACTCTTTCATCCGCGTCTCTTTCCCAGACAGAAATGCCTTGAGAACTCGAAGCAGCTAACAAAGGCGCACCCAAAGAATTAGTTTTATCCGACCAAGCTAATTGCCGAACTTTCCCCGGAAAACCCTGCATTACCCACGGTTGATAACTGCCCCATTCATTAACAATTAGGGTGTTGTCCATATTGCCGCAAGCTAAATATTGCCCTGACGTATCCCAAGAAATTGCACCTGTTGCAGACGGTACTGACAAGACGTGCGGGTCTTCGTCCCAGTCTTCGCCGTCCCAAACTTTGACGCCTTGATAGCCGCTAACTGCCAGATATTTAACAACAGGATGCCATGCTAAATCGAGGATAGATGATGAGTCGAAATTCAGCGTTACTTCAACAACATTATCCTCAGCATTCCAGACTTGAACGCAGCGACCCATACTGAAAGCTAACTGATTGCAGTTGGGACTCCAAGCTAACTTATCAACCCAGACGCGCTGGTTATCCAAATCAGCAATTAATTCCCCAGAATTAACGCGCCAAATTTGCACCCGTCCGTCTTGTCCGCCAGCAGCTAGGAATTGACTGTCGGAGGAAAAAGACAAGCAATCGGCTGATTTACCCGTGGCACTTTGTAGCGTTTGCAAGGACAATTCATTCATTGCCCCTACAGTCCCTAACATCACTTCGCCCGCAGCGGAACAGACTGCTAAAGTTTTGCCGTCCGGCGACCAAGTAACAGCAGTTACGTAGTCAGACAGCATGGCTTTAGCGTGAAATTGCAGGGTTAGTTCGCGGCTGCCGCTCTTTTTTTTTCCCGTTTCTTTTAAGCTAGACACCGACGGAAATCCTCTCGCAATTGATTTTCGTTTAAGTCGCGACCGATGAATACAAGCTCGTTTTTCCGAGTTTCTGTATCTTTCCAAGGTCGATCCGGTCTGCCATCGAACAGCATATGCACTCCTTGAAACACAAATCTGTTGTTTTCTCCAGCCATATTCAAAATGCCTTTTGTCCGAAAGATATTCGGGCCTTGAGTCCGCAACAATTCCTCAATCCAATCGCTAAATTTGTTGCCGTCAATAGCACCGGATTCTACTATTGCTACTGAGGTAACAGTTTCGTCGTGTTCGTGGGTGTGTTCGCCCAAAAAGTCTGGTTCGATTTCTAATGCCCGGTTCAAATCAAATGCTTTGACGCCCAACAAAGCATCCATTTGTAATTCAGCGTTGTGAGTACGGTAAATTTTTGCCATTGCATTCATGGCGCGAATTCGCTTTTCTAATTCTGCCAATTCTTCATCAGTCACTAAATCAGTTTTGTTTATCAAAACTACATCGGCGAATGCAATTTGTTCTTGAGCTTCGTCTGCGTCCCAGTGAGCCGATATGTGCTTGGCATCAACTACCGTGACAACTGCATCTAGCAGTAATGTGTCCCGCATATCTTCGTCTACAAAAAATGTCTGAATTACGGGTGCAGGGTCGGCTAAACCTGTGGTTTCGATGACTATGTGGTCAAATTTGTCTCGCCGCTTCATTAAGTTACCGATAATCCGGATTAAATCGCCTCGGACTGTACAGCAAATGCAGCCGTTGTTCATCTCGAAAATTTCTTCGTCGGCATCAATTATCAGTTGGTTGTCGATCCCTACTTCGCCGAACTCGTTGACGATGACTGCAACTTTTTTGCCGTGTTCCTCTGTTAAAATGCGGTTCAGTAGCGTAGTTTTGCCTGCACCCAGATAGCCCGTGAGAACGGTAACAGGAACTGATTCGATCGCCCCAGCAGTCACCATACTTGACCTCGATTATTGTACAATGATAACCATTATCGCTATTTTACACCAGACTTGCTGGCAGTAGTCACAATATTAAATAATGTTAATAAATTGTTGGTGAGAGCTTGGAGGAGCGAGTTTTACCAATAATATTTGCTGCAATTCAAAATATCGATAAACCCGCCCCTCTCAGATGACAATTAGTTGTTAATCATAGCTGCAATTCGATCGCGCTCTAACTCTCGACCGATCAGCACTAATTTGGTTTGACGGAGTTCGGAAGGTTGCCAAGGACGATCGTAAAAATATTCTATCCGCGAGCCCACACCTTGCAACACCATCCTCATCGGTTTCTTGGGAACCGCCACAAACCCTTTAATCCGATAAATTTCCTCCTGCTGCATCAAGGATTGCAGTTTTTTCACCAAAGCTTCAGGTTCAAATTCGCGATCGGCAATAAAGAAAGTCGAGTTAATATCATCATCATGTTCGTGTTCCTCCTCAGTGTCGTGGTGACTTGGGCGAGACTCCAAATCATCCTCAACCGCCGCATTAAATCCCATTAGCACATCAGGGTTAATTTCGCCACCTTTGCAAGGCACAATTTTCACACTCGGACGCAACTCTTGCTGCAACCAGCTTTGGACTTTCTTGTGAGTTTCAGCATCTACGCGATCGACCTTCGTTAAAAGTACCATATCGGCACAGGCTAACTGGTCTTCAAACAATTCCTCGATCGGAGTTTCGTGATCTAAACTATCATCAGCTTGTCGCTGTGCCATCAAAGCATCGATATCACCGACAAAAGTACCGCTAGCAATAGCTTCGCAATCGACAACAGCAACAACACCATCCACTGTAGCACCCGTGCGAATTTCCGGCCAGCGAAAAGCTTGAATCAAAGGTTTAGGAAGTGCGAGTCCCGAAGTTTCAATTAAGATACAATCAATTTGCTCTCTACGCTTCAACAATTCCTGCATAGTGGGCAAAAATTCCTCTTGAACTGTGCAGCAAAGACAACCATTTGTTAGTTCTACAATATTGCTGCTGATATTTTCTTCTTCGTCGCAAACTTGGCAATCGCGCAGCAGTTCTCCATCAATTCCGATTTCGCCAAATTCGTTAACCAGAACAGCAATTCTGCGACCTTGATTATTTTGCAATAAGTGGCGAATTAAGGTAGTTTTGCCGCTACCGAGAAAACCAGTGATGACAGTAACAGGAATTTTGTGCATTGATAATTTTGTGGTTATTTGGTGGTGGAATATCTTGTTCCCAAGCTCTGCCTGGGAAGGCCGATCTAGAGGCTCTGCCTCGCTGGAATAAAAGAGCGCTTTTAACACGAGGCCGAGCCTCTGGCTATGCGCTCCCAAGCCGAGAATGTAGGTGACAACTTAAGACGGAAACCTACAATAAAAGTCGTTGTTCGGCGAAGTCTAGATCCCCCTAAATCCCCCTTAAGAAGGGGGACTTTGAGAATATTTCTTGTCCCCCCCTTATTAAGGGGGGTTAGGGGGGATCTAGATTTCGATAAAAACAAGAGAGACGGTGGGTTGAACGTTAAGTTGTCACAAAGGGGCAGATCCTAAAAATAAGAAAAACTCTAACTAGGAAGCGGTGGAATCTTCGCCAAAATGCCTTTTTTCAGAGCTTGAGGACGCTCAGACCAAGGCAACAAACCGTCCGGTTTAGCATAGTATTGACCCGCACATTCGAGTACAGCCGCGACGCTTTCCGACTCATTTGCAGGTAAATCGCCAAACAGATAAGTGTACTTTCCAACAGCAGCAAAAGACACCGCACAAGAGTGACTGCAAGCACTCATGCACTCAACCTCTTGAATCTCAAACTTATCAGAAAACTCCCAATCTTTAGCGAGTTGCGACAAATTTTCCATGAATTGTTGACCGCCGCTTTTGCCTTCGCGCTTGCCGTTTTTCCAAACACTAGCGCAATCAGTGCAAACAAATAGACTGTGCTTTGTGCGTACAGCCTTGTTAATTCCATCCATCATCCGTACCTCGCAGATGCGTTCAAAAGTGAGTTAGATATCGGCGGGCATTCTGACTTTAGAAACCACAAGGGTTTCATTACAGTTGCGGGACAGCGCCGGACTTGCACCGAACTTTCCCCGTTTCCTCTAGCGACTGCTCCCCGCTAGAACCGATCGCGAAATCACATCATACCGCACTTGCCGCCTTTTTGGAAAAAAGTTATGTTGGTAACGTCGATCCATCCCCAAAAAAATAACTCTTTGTGGAACGGGCATCTTGCCTGTTGCTGACAGGATATAACCCCACAAAAAAAAATAACTCTTTGTGGAACAGGCATCTTGCCTGTTGCTGACAGGATAGAAACCCATCCCCAAAAAAATAACTCTTTGTGGAAGAGGCATCTTGCCTGTTAATGACGGGCTAGAAGCCCCTCCCACAAGAACATTACTACAAACTATATGAACGCCTTCCCCGATTTTTCCACTCACGGCTATCAGATTGAAAAAGAACTCGGACACAACAGTCTCGGCGGCAGAGTTACATACTTAGCGAAAAATACGAAGACTCAAAAATTAGTTGTAATTAAGCAATTTAAATTTGCCCAATTAGGTGCTAGCTGGACAGAGTACGAAGCTTACGAACAAGAAATTAAAGTTTTGCAAAAACTGGATTTCCCGGGCATTCCCCGCTATCTCGATTCTTTTCAAACTGACAGCGGTTTCTGCATGGTGCAGGAATACAAAAATGCCGAATCTGCTGTCGCCCGGACTTTTTCGCTGCCGGATATCAAACAAATTGCGATCGCAACTTTAGAGATTTTAGTTTACCTGCAAGCTCAGAAACAGCCGATTATTCACCGCGACATCAAACCGGAAAACTTGTTAATCGACGAACAGTTAAATGTTTACTTAGTAGACTTCGGTTTTGCCAGGTTAGGAGGTGGAAATATCGCGGCTAGCAGCGTCGTAAAAGGCACGATGGGATTTATGCCACCGGAACAAATGTTCAACCGAAAATTAACAAAAGCATCCGACCTTTACGGCTTGGGGATAACGCTGATTTGTTTGTTAACTGGGACTAAATCTGCGGATGTCGGTAATTTAGTTGATGCCAATTATGGCATTCATTTCCGGCATTTAGTACCGCCATTGCAGCAGGGTTGGATGAATTGGTTGGAGAGGATGGTAGCGCCGAGATTGCAAGACAGATATCCATCGGCTGCTGAGGCTTTAACTGCGCTAAAATCTTTGGATGTCAGCAGCTTGCCGAAAGTGAGAATTGAGCGCGATCGCATTCAATTTACCGCCACAGAATATGGAGAAATCTTAACACAAACTATTGCCATTAGCAACCCAATTCCCGATACAATGCTTTGTGGCAGGTGGGAAGTCGCGCCGCATCCGAACGATCCGCCTCACACGCCCTACGACCACTCTTGGATCTCCTTTGAACCGCAGGCATTTGAAAGCAATAATATCGAGTGCAAAATCGCAGTCGATACGAGCAAATTGCTGGCAAGTCAAACTTACAACCGCCAAATCATCTTGCGCGCAAATTCTGAACCCGGAACTTATACAATAGAATTGCAAGCTACAACAGCCCCGCTGCCCGTACCGCAAAAAACTAATTTTTTGTCGGTATTCAGGCTGATTTTTATGTTCTGTTTGATATTAGCAAGTTTTATGTGCTGTTTGCTGTTAACAGTTTTCATATTTTACTGGATTGATTATCAGTTCGTCCCTCCGGAGGTTGACATCTTTTTGTATTCTGGGACTACTACTATCCTGCTTCCAATCTGTTTTACGAGTGGCTTATTGGGATTTTTAGTCGCCGAAATCGCCATTACAGCCCAATCAAACAAATATGATTTTAATTGGTTTCTAGCTTTATGTGGAGGGTTAATAGGATTGATTTTTTCGGGTTTTATTAGCAGCATACTAACCAGTCTTCTTGTTGATATCGCGAAGGGTACGATCGATTATCAATTAATAAATTTTGTGTATGCTGGGTCAGGGCTGGTTTCGATCCCAGTAACTTTACTTGCAGCCTTAATACTAGGACAAAGGATTACGAATGTTACGATCGAAAATGTTACGATAGTAGCAGTTATTATGCTGTTATCATTTTCATTGTATACTCAGACCGTTAGAGTCGTCTTGATTCTAGCGCTGGCATCCCTGATTTACAAAATAGTCTATTCGGTATTTAACAAGCTGATTGACCAGCAGATAGCCAGACAAATTCTTGAAGTAGATGCTACCAAAAGAGCTTTTCTTACTGCAGGATTTTGTATGAGTTTGTCTGTAGCATTTCTTCTGTTTAGAAGATTTGATTTTCCCTTTAAAGGGGTTGAAACAAGAGAAATATTAGTTGTAGGAGGAACGATAATGACATCTCTAGCCGTCACTGGAATTCCGTTAATTGACTCGATCTTTTTTAAACCAAAAAGAATGCTTGCCAACTATCGCAAATCCCGACCAAATTTAATTAAACCGTAAAAACTTGTTCGCAGCAAGGACTTTCAACCTCAATGACTGAAGTCCTCACTACAAACCTTACCAAACATTAAGAGTCTGCATTCCTGCCTGTTGTTGGCGGATTGTTTCGAGAGTTCGCTTTAAATCTAACTTTTAAAAACCTCGCTATTAACTATCACAACTCTCAACTACTAACTATCAACTATCAACTATCAACTATTTACCTATGAATGCTTTTCCTGACTTTTCCAACTACGGCTATCAAATAACCCGCGAGCTCGGACACAATCGCGCTGGCGGTAGAGTTACTTATCTCGCTACCGAAATTAATACCAAACGTTCCGTCGCCGTCAAACAATTTCAATTTGCCCAAACTGGCGCTAATTGGGTTCAATATCAAGCTTGCGAACAAGAAATTCAGATTTTGCGAGAACTCGACCATCCCAGCATTCCCCGGTATTTAGATTCCTTCCCAACTGCATCGGGTTTCTGCATGGTGCAAGAATACAAAAATGCCCCTTCCTTGGCAAATTCTAACCGCTGGAAGCCCCCACAAATCAAGCAAATTGCTATCTCTGTTTTAGAAATACTCAAATACCTGCAAAATCGGGTTCCGCCAGTCATCCACAGAGATTTAAAACCCGAAAATATCTTAGTAAATGACCGGATGAACGTCAGCCTTGTCGATTTCGGATTTGCTAGAATCGGCGGGGGAGAAGTGGCGGCCAGCAGCGTTGTGAAAGGCACTTTGGGCTTTATGCCGCCAGAACAAATGTTCAATCGGCAGCTAACTGTTGCATCGGATTTATACAGTCTCGGCGCGACGCTAATTTGCTTGCTAATCGGCATCAATTCTACCGAAGTTGGCAGTTTGATGGACGATACCGGGCGGATTAATTTTAAACATCGCTTGCCGCAGCTAACTCCAGAGTTTCTTGACTGGCTGCAAAAAATGGTGGAACCTAATTTCAAACACCGCTATCCTTCGGCGGATGCTGCCCTCAATGCTTTGATTCCCCTAGAGGTAGTTCAGCAGCGTAACAAGTCAAAACTCGCACTGATATCAGTCGGATTATTAACAGCAATTGCTGCTATTTTTATTCCTTTGCTCTGGAAATTTGTCGCTCTCAAACCAGTAATCACCGCAAAAAAGTTAAATCCTCAGACTCAAGTGATGTTAACTGACGAAGTAGAATCGACAAAAACTAGAGATTTTTGGTCTTTGAAGCAAAAGAAAAAAGTCTATTTTGCTGTCAGTGCTGCTAACTTGCCAGAAGGAAAATATAGAAGTTATTGTAAGGTTGTCAACCCTCAAGGACTATTCGCAGCCCAGAGTCAATCTTATTTAAAAACGACGGGCGATCGATTAAATACTTGGTGCTGGTACAATTTTAAAAAAGATGACAAACCGGGCAATTGGCAGTTTCAATTTTACTTAGGGGGTCAAAGAGTGGCGCAAAATAGTTTCAAGGTTTTACCTTAACATAGTTGTTCCGGGCTGGCATTTAATTTCTTTGCCGTCAAAAGTTGGCGGGTTCCAAGTTTCTGCATAAGTTCCGTTCTCGCGATCGCTCTCGCATATAGCCCAAATAGTTTTTATTAGATTGCTACCCTTTTCTTTGTAAGCAAATACTGCGCCAGTGTAGGATTTCCCGGGGTTCCTAGCAGTAGGTTTGGCGCTCGCGATCGCGCTTTCAAATTGTGCTGGTTCGCGGTGATTGTGCCTAGTTTGAACCGGGCCCATTGATGAGACGATCGTGTAATTATAGTTCTCGGTCTGTTCTTTAAGTCCTAGATTCAGTTGGGTAATGTTATCGCTAAATTGACCGTACTCTGCATAATAAGCTTGCTGCGCTTTATTGATGATTGCAATATACTGTCTGCCTTCTAAATATGTCTGACCCCTTGACCGGGACGAGGGCAGGGCGATCGTATTGAGTTTGAAATCGTAACATGACGCCATGATGCCAGCCACAAGCGCGCTGTAAATTGCAATCCTCGGCAGCAAACTGGATACTGACAATCTCGATTTTTTACTGGCTTTAGCTACATTGACTGACATTTTTTTAACTGTCATAAAGTAAATTTGCCAAGCTTGTAGGGTGCGCCACAAGCACCCTACAGATTACAAATTATGCAGTTTCGTGCTGTTTGCGCCATGCGGGATGCCACAGCAATTCGGCAGTCGATCGCTTCTCGACCATTTCAGGAGTAATCATACAGTGAGCCACATCCTTGCGAGAAGGCAACTCGTACATGACATCCAGCATTAACTCCTCTAAAATGCTGCGGAGAGCTCTGGCGCCAGTTTTGCGACGATAGGCCTCCTGGGCGATCGCCCGTAGCGCTTCCGGCTGGAATTCCAATTCCACGCTGTCCATCTTCAACAGCTTTTGATACTGCTTCACCAGCGCATTCCGGGGCTCGGTCAATATCTGCATCAAAGCTGCTTCATCCAGCGGCGAAATCACCGTCACCACCGGTATCCGCCCGACAAACTCAGGAATCAAACCAAACTTGACTAAATCGTCCGGCTGTACCTGCTGCAAAATATCAGCGGCCCGCTTGTCTTTCGCCGGCAAAGTCGAGTTGCTGTCGCTTTCTGTTGGCTGAATAAAGCCCAAGGATTTTTTACCCAAACGCTGTTCAACTATTTTTTCCAAACCGACAAAAGCACCGCCACAAATAAATAGAATTTTGCTAGTGTCAACTTGAATAAAATCTTGGTAAGGATGTTTGCGGCCGCCTTGCGGGGGCACGTTAACCACTGTTCCTTCCAACATTTTTAGCAGCGCTTGCTGCACTCCTTCTCCCGATACATCCCTAGTGATCGAAGTGTTTTCGCTTTTGCGAGCAATCTTGTCAATTTCATCAATATAAATAATGCCTCGCTGCGCCGCTTCGACATCAAAATCCGACATTTGCAACAGCCGCAGCAAAATATTTTCTACATCGTCGCCGACATATCCAGCTTCTGTCAGAGTCGTCGCATCGGCTACAGCAAACGGAACTTCGAGCATTTGCGCCAAACTTTGCGCTAACAAAGTTTTGCCACAACCTGTCGGTCCGACTAGCAGGATGTTAGATTTTTGCAGTTCTACATCGCTGTCAGGGGAAGACTTGTCGCTATCTTTAGCTTGGTCAACGCTCAAGCGCTTGTAGTGGTTATAAACTGCTACAGAAAGGACTTTTTTTGCTGAATGCTGGCCGATGACGTGGTTGTCTAAATGCTGCTTAATCTCTGTTGGTTTCGGAATTTGACCTAAAACGATTTTCGATTTATTCGATCGACCCGGACGCCGCGTTCCTTGTCCCTGAGACTCTCGCACCTCTGATTGGGGAATCTGTTGACCAATTGTTTTACTGGAGTCAAAGAACTCCTCCTCTAAAATTTCATTGCACAGTTCCACGCATTCATCGCAAATGTAGACGCCGGGCCCAGCGATTAACTTGCGGACGTACTCTTGCGACTTGCCGCAAAACGAGCATCTGAGATGGGAGTCATATTTTGACATATTTGCCTCTTACTTTACGGTTGCGGTTGCTTGTTTCGACTGGGGAAGTTGCCGCGGGAGCGACCTTAGCTTTGCCCTAGAAGGGTTTCCCGATCGGATACCCAAGCCAGTCAAGCTTCGCGATCTCTATTTCTAAGTTAACACTTTTGAGGCTTTAGTCATTAGTCACGAGTCATTCGAGCAAATTTGAATTTTTATTTTTCACTTGAAAGTAAAGCGGCCCGGGCTTACCATTTTTTGTATTCCAAAAATTTTCCCGACATAATTATTTTTACTCGATCGCCTTTTGGGTCTGCTTCTTTCTCGACATCCATAGTAAAGTCGATCGCGCTCATAATCCCGTCACCAAATTTTTCGTGAATCACTGCTTTGAGCGGCATCCCGTAAACCTGCATTATTTCATAGAATCGATAAATCAGAGGGTCAACCGGAACCGAGGCCTCCAAAGAACCTTTTAACGGAGGTTCACAGAGAACCGCAGCCGTCTCGCTATCTAGTCCCAAAGCCGAGACAATTTTCTCGGCTTCATCTTCTGATGCGGTAGCTTGACGGTAAATAACCGCCGCAATCCAAACTTCGTCGCGCCCCAAAACTTTTTCCAAATCTGCAAAGCTAATTCCCTTAGCTTTTTTAGCGGCCAAAAGCTTTTCTGTAATTCCTGAAATTGCCATTAAATATTCTCCCCTTCACTTCAGTGTCAGATGTGCAATATGTCTCACATTTTGGTAATTTTGTCAATACTAACTTGAGAAAAAAAATCGAATTGATAGCTCGCAACTTCAGCAAAAGTTGGTCTCCTTAACCCCCGCAACTCATACAATTTGAGATTTGAGATGTTAGATTAGCAATGACTGATGACTACTAGGGTTGAGAGCGAGTCAACAGTTGCATTCTTTTTTCCAACTGGTCTTACAATTGGTAAATCATAAAATAACTCATAACGGCCCTGTGGCAATGGTACAGTTGGCAGTATATGTAATAAAAGTTACACAGGCAAAGGTCTTCGGCATTCGGCAAACGGCTGAATTTTGATCGTGCTAGCCTGAAGCTCGATCCTCGCTCACGCAGCCAAAGCCCCTTTACCACTCAAAATCGGCAACTGACAAAAGTATGGAGATTCAGACCAAAGATTACACGATCCAGTACGATAGCGCTACGCAAACAGTCACATGTAGCGGCTCGTTCCGACTCAGCCAGGTAGAAGAGTACGCACCGATCGTCGATCTGCTCAACGAAGTGGCTGACTCCTGCCCAAATACGGTGACTCTAGACTTGCGAAAGCTAGAATTTTTAAATAGTTCTGGAATTAATATTGTCTCAAAATTTGTGATCAAAGTGCGCCAGCAAAAAAATATTCAAATCGCCATCAAAGGTTCTAAACAGATCCCCTGGCAGATCAAATCCCTGAAGAACTTGCAGCGGCTGATGCCTTCCTTGCACTTAGAATTCGAATAGCAACGAAAAAGGTAAAGATAAATCCCCGGCTAAGTCGGGGAACCAGGATGAGGGTGGCTGAAGTTAATCGGAATAAGTCATAGTTAAACTAGCACAAAACCCTAAAAAACTTCAGAACCGACTAAAAATTACCAATTTTCAATTGCTATGCAGGAAGAACCCTCGACAGAACAGCTACTTTTCGACGTTCAGCGGCTGAGTGCGGAACTTGAAAACTTGAAGCGCGAAAAGGTTGACCTAGAAATTTTGCTGGAGACTACCACCGAACATTCAGATACGATGGAAGCTCACTTGCTGAGCAAAGCTCAGTTGGCGCTGCGTTCAAGCGAAGAGCAGTTTCGGGCGATCGCCTCGGCAACTCCCGTGCCGATATTAGTTTCTCGCCTCTGTGACGGCTTAATTCTGTATGCGAACGCTCAATTGGCTTCTCTCCTGAACATACCCCTAGAAAAATTGATCGGCTGCAGCACTCCCGACTTTTACTTCAACCCCGCCGATCGCCCAAAGGTACTGGAGGCACTTGCTCAAAACGGATACCTCCAAAACTACGAACTCCACTGCAAAAAATCAGACGGCACCGCTTTCTGGGCGATGATCTCGGTTCAGTCGCTGGTTTTTAACGGGCAACAGACGGCATTGTGCGCCTTGTACGACCTCACCCAGCGCAAGGAAGCAGAACAAACCCTCCAAGAGAGCGAAAAGCGTCTCCGCCGCCAGAGTTTGGCTTTGTTGCAGCTAGGTCGGCAGAGAACTCTCAATAGCGGTGCGCTGAATGTGGGAATTCGCGAAATTACTGAGGCTGCAGCCCGGACTTTGGATGTGGAAAAAGTCAGCGTCTGGCTTTACAACCATGGAAGATTTGGAACTCGCTACCCCAGCGATCAGCTAAATTTTACCGAGAGAGTTCTCGCCCAGAACCAAACAGAGGCACTCGGTACAGAGGCCGCTGCCCCAGAGCAACACGAGGGGGTTAATCATTCTAAGTTTAAAATCCCCAACCCCAAATTAGTTTGTCTCGACTTGTACGATCGCACCCAAGAGAATCATTTGAGCCGGGAGTCCATATCGGCAAGCGATTTAAATTTATCAAGTTTAGATGTTGAAGGCGACACACCGGGCGAAAATTTGCGATCGGACAATGCTTTAGAACCTACGACAAAGACTCAAAATTCTCTACAAACAAATTTGTCCCATTCATCTTCGCTAGCCGAACATTCCGCTGTGCTGCCAAATGCCAGCAAGCCCAATTCATCCATATTAAATGTAGCAATTAGGCTCGGTGGGCAGATCGTGGGCATCCTCTCTCTCGAACATATCGGCGCGCCCCGCCAGTGGGCTCTGGAGGAGCGCACCTTCGCTGATTCTTTGGCAAATTTGGTAGCGCTGGCGATCGAAGGATTTGAGCGCCAGCGGGCTCAGGAAGCACTCTCCAAAGCCAAAGCGCAGCTAGAAATGACCGTCGATCAGCGCACCACTCAACTCACCACTGCCAATAAACTGCTCCGCATCGAAATTGCCGAGCGCAAAAGAGCCGAAATAGCCTTGCAAGAAGCCTTACACAAAGCTGAAGCAGCTTCGAGAGCTAAAAGCACTTTTTTAGCCAATATGAGCCACGAGCTGCGGACGCCGCTCAACGCGATTATCGGTTACAGCGAAATGCTACAAGAAGAAGCACGGGAATCAGGACTCGAAGAGATCATTCCCGATACCCAAAAAATTTATAACGCCGGCAAACATTTGCTGACTTTAATTAACGATATTCTAGACCTTTCTAAGATAGAAGCTGGTCGGATGGAGCTTTATTTAGAAAAATTTGACCTCAGTAATTTAATAGAAGAAGTCGTTGCAACTTTGCACCCTTTGGTCGAAAAAAATCACAATCAATTGCAAGTTTCTTGCTCTGAAAATTTGGGAGTGATGTATGCAGATTTGACTAAAGTCCGGCAAATTCTGTTCAATTTGCTCTCGAATGCCCTGAAGTTTACCGAAGGTGGAACGGTGCTGTTGAGCGCGACTCGCGAACCAGCAGGCGGAAGCGATTGGGTTTATTTGCAGGTATCTGATACGGGGATTGGAATGTCGGCAGAACAGCAGCAGGGTTTGTTTGAACCTTTTATTCAAGGGGACGCTTCCACTACTCGCAAGTACGGCGGCACAGGTTTAGGATTGGCTATTAGCCGCTTGTTTTGCCAGATGATGGGAGGCGATATCACTGTTGAGAGTCAGTTGGATGTTGGCTCTACTTTTACGGTTCATTTAAAGGCAAAAGTTGATATTAGTTAGAAGCAAGTTGGGTAACTAGCAATCTAGGGGATTTAAGGGATTTAACGGGTGGGGGCTTTGCCAGCAATTGTGTACCGGATTTAACGGATTTAACGCATGGCAAAAGAGGGAATAATTCCCCCATTACCAATTACCCATTACCAATTACCCATTACCAATTACCCATTACCTTTTTAATTGTGACACCGATCGCGATCAACCTCTGTTGTCGATCACACAGTAGCATTTTTTTTCAGCCTAGAATACCTATATTATCCCAAAATTGTCCTGCAGGCACGATCGGGCGCCTCGCTGCATTTACAAATCCCACCTCAACCCAGTTAAGGGGGTGGGGGGTTGCTTCCAGAAGGGCAATTTGGTAAAAGTAATGCTATGGTCGCGAAGCAGTAGAAGGCAAAAGTTAACAGGAAATCAGGAAGTTTCAAAAGTCTCTGGACGCAGAAACACAATTCTGCTTTTTACCTTCATACTGCTTCTACTGGCGAGATAGCACTGCTGCTGAAAGCAATGCACAATTTCTCAGAATCAAAGGAGTGCATCTACATGATTAAACCTTGCAGTCAACCGCTAAAAATAAATCCTTTTACTTGTTATCGCGATCCGGCTACAGGCAGGTGGACTACTGTAGTTACAAGTGTTGAAAACACTTGCGAAACAGACTCTAGTTTGAAAGCAGAAGCCGAAGGCGAAAACGAAGGTAAAGCAGAAACCATCCTTTCTGCTTCGCCTGCTGTCTCGCTGCCGAAAAAAGTCCTTTCTTTCTCCGTGCCTCAGTATAAACACCGTGCCAAAAAATCTGCTGTTAGTGTCAGCAGGTAGCTATCGCAGGGGTCTAATCTAGTTTCCACGGTTAGTCCCCGACGATCGCCAAATAAAAAAAACGAACTTATCCATAGCCTAAACTGTCAAAAAGCGATATACTGGCAGCAAACTTTCTCCTTCAATATCCGTGAAGTATTTGCTCGATCGCTGCCTCCACTTTGTATGGACAGACCGACCAATTCGCCAGCGGGGAACAGTCATCATTGCTATCCCCATTATTTTTCTGTTTGCTTCGCTGCTAGCAATTGCACGCCTCCGGGAGATTACCCTACAGATAAGAGAGCGAGCAGATACTAATAGGGCAATACTTCAGGAAACTAACCGCTTGTTAACCCTCGTGGTGGATGCGGAAACGGGCATTCGAGGTTACGGGTTGACTAAGCGTCGCGCATTTCTCTCACCCTACTTAGAAGCCAAGAAGAGTTTGCCTCCCCTACTGGCTGAACTCAAGGTGATGGTTCAAGAAAACAAACTGCAAGCTCAGCGATTTGAAGATATAAAAAAAAGTACCGAACAGCATATAAATTTCTTGCAAAACACTTTGAATAAGCTCGACAGTTCGCCAACAAGCGTGCAGTCGCCGGAAATAATTGAGGTGTTCACTCAAGGCAAATTGAGGAGAGATAACCTGCGCGCACAAATTAATGTGTTTTCTAATGCCGGCGAAGCCTACCAGAAAGATCTAGATCAGCAAAGACGAGGTTTGATAGATTTCACTAATTTTGTGCAAGTTGCTGGTTTGCTTTTCGGCTGTTTGGGCGCAGGGGCTTCCTGGTATTTATTTGATAGTTTAGAGAAGGAATTGAGGAAGCGGGAAGCTGGCTTGGAAGAAAGTAAAAGTCGCATTCAAGCTGTGGTTGACAATGCGGCTGACGGGATTATTACTTTGGACGAACGGGGAAATATTGAGTCTTTTAATAGGGCAGCAGAAAACATTTTTGGCGAGAAAGCCGATCGAATAATTGGCTCTAACCTACGGCGGCTGATCTCTCAACCGCAGCCCTACAGCAGCGTGGGGGATTATTCAATCGAATATTTTGTGTTACATCCCGATAGTACGCTAAAGACTTACCAGCAAGAAACAGTTGGACTTCGCCACGACGGAACGAAGTTTCCGATGGAGTTGGCTGTCAGTGAAATGCGTCTGGCGGAGCAACACTTGTTTATTGCGATTTGCCGCGATGCCAGAGGACGAAAACAAGCCGAGGAAACTCTGCGAAAGCAAGCGCAAATGCTGGATTTGGCAAACGATACGATCGCGGTCCTAGACTTGAATGGGGCAATTTCTTATTGGAATTCGGGGGCAAAGTGGCTCTACGGCTGGCGGAAGTCGCAAGCAATAGGAAAAAATATTCACAAGCTTTTAAAAACAGAATGGAGTCAACCTTTTGAGGTAATTCAAAAAGTATTTTTCGAGCAGGGTTCTTGGCAAGGAGAACTGGTGCGAACCAAGAAAGATGGCACAAAAATAACGGTGGCAAGCCGGTGGACTTTGCAGTACGATGATCAAGATCAACCGGTTGCTATTTTAGAAATTAGCAATGATATTAGCGATCGCAAACGCTCAGAAATTGCTTTAGCCCAAAGCGCGCAGCGGTTTCGCGCTACTTTTGAGCAGGCGGCAGTCGGCATGGCCCAAGCGACTGTGGAAGGCAAATTTCTTTTAGTCAATCAAAAACTTTGCGATATTTTGGGCTACAGTCGCCAAGAATTGGGGGAGAAAAGATTTCAGGATATTACTTGGCCTGGAGATTTGGCAAGCGAACTGGAACTTTTGCGCCAATTGTTAGCAGCAGAAATTGAAAATTTCTCTCTGGAAAAGCGCTACATCCGCAAAGACGGAGAGTTAGTGTGGGCAAACTTAACGGTTTCGCTGTTGCGAGAACAAGATGGCAGTCAATTTCTGATGAGTGTGATAGAAGATATTAGGGAACGCAAACAAGCTGAGGAATCGCTGCGGTTGCGCGCTCAAGAATTGAGGTTGACAGCCCAAAATCTGGCTCAAACGACGAATAGTTTAAGAAAGCGGAATCAAGAATTAGACCAGTTTGCTTATGTAGTTTCTCACGATTTGAAAGCGCCACTCAGGGCGATCGCCAATCTCAGCAGTTGGATAGAAGAAGACCTCAGCGAGTCGATGACAGAGGATACTCTGCACCAAATGAACCTGCTGCGCGGCAGAGTTCACAGGATGGAAGGTTTGATTGAGGGACTGCTGCAATATTCCCGCGTCGGACGGATTCAAGTGCCTTCAGAAATGGTAAAAGTTGAGAAGTTATTAGCAGAAATTATTGATTCTTTGGCGCCGCCGTCGGGATTTGAGGTGAAAGTTGAACCGGGAATGCCAACTTTTGTGACAGAAAAATTACTGTTGCAGCAGGTTTTTTCTAATTTAATTAGCAACGCAATTAAGCACAACCGAGCTGAATCGGGTCATGTAAAAATCTCGGTTAAAGAGTTAGATAATTTTTACGAGTTTTCTGTAGAGGATGACGGGCCGGGGATTGATCCTCAATATCACGATAAAGTTTTTGTAATTTTTCAGACCTTGGAAGCTCGCGATAAAGTTGAAAATACTGGGATAGGTTTGTCGCTGGTGAAAAAAATTGTCGAAGGTCAAGGGGGCAGTATTTCCCTAGAATCTGCTGAAGGTGAGGGAGCAACTTTTCGGTTTACTTGGCCGAAGCAACCTATTAGCCAAGACGGAAAATAAAACTACTCACGGCGATCCAAAGAGTAAATGTAGGGTGCACCCGGACTACCAAGAACCCGATAGCGAGTGTTTAAACTGGATCACAACGGATTTCGATGATAAATCCATCAGGATCGTAAAAGTAAATGCCGCGTCCTGTAGCGCGAGTGACGGGGCCGCTATCGATCGCAATTTGATTTGACTTTAGCACTTCCAGAGCGCGATCGAACAAATCCGGCTCGATGTCGAAGGCTAAGTGGTTGGCGCGGGTAAAAGCTTTCTCCGGGTCTGGGTTTGGCGGTTCTAAGTCTGGCTGCCAAAATAAGTCAATAACAGTGCCCTCTGGGGTGACGAAATTAGCGACTTTACCAGCGGCTACCATTTCTGTTAAAGTTGCGGGAATTTCTGCACCTGTTAGTTCGTGGAGGCCGAGAATTGTACCGTAGAAGTGCCGGGAAGCTTTCATGTCGCGCACGTTTAAAGCGATATGGTGAACGCGGCGCAAATTCCCCGGCGCGAGGGCAATTTTGACGTTGTTTTCGGTAGTTTGCATGATTGTCAATTGCGAATCTTCAAATTGAATGCAGTTTGATTTATTCAGATGGTACCCTGTAAAATAAGCATTTTAAGTTGGTAGTGAGGAGTGCAGCCCTCCAATTTCTAGGATAACTGAAGTCCTCACTACCAAAACTTTTATTCGAGTTGTGCGATCGCACATCATGTCCATTAGTATTATTTTTCTTTAGGAAACGATGCCATGCCTACAAATAGCATTGCCAGACCCCCTGCCAGAATTGCGAAGGCAAGTACACCTACAACTAAATCTAATCCCGATGTATTTTCCATTAAATTAAACAGTTCTCCAATTAAATACAATCATCGGTATTTGTTCATGGTTGAGTGCTTGCACACAATGGGGAAGAGCAGAAAAAAAAATAGCTCTCAATTTATTAGAAAAAAAGCCTATTAATTTCTTCCGTCTTCCCTAAACATCCATCCGTTAAATCAGTTAAATCCTGTACACAGCTTAGTTGGCGAACTTCTTATTTTGCCAATTCTCGCTCAATAGCAGCGATTAGTTCTGGCGAATCGGGGCCAACACTGCTGCGGAATCTGGCCACCACTTCACCCTGTTTGCTAACTAAGAATTTCTCAAAATTCCAGGAAACCTCACCCTTGGGATCGACTGCACTCGTAAGCTTAGCGTATAGCGGGTGCTGCTGAGTACCTTTAGCGCGTACTTTGTCAAATAATTCAAAGCTGACGCCGTATTTAGTAGTACAGAAATTGACGATTTCTGGATTACTTCCGGGTTCTTGACCTCCGAAGTCGTTGCAGGGAAATCCTAAAACACGGAGTCCAGCCGCGCTGTACTTCTGGCTTAATTCTTCGAGTCCTTTGTATTGAGGTGTATAGCCACATTTGGAAGCTACATTAACTATCAAGAGTACCTTGCCAGCGTACTCTCCTAGCTGCTTGTCTTCGCCTGCGATCGTTTTTACTTTAATGTCGGAGATTGTGCTGGGCATTTTCAAATACTTTTAAATTTGACCACCACAATTTTACCGCAAGTCGTTACAATTTTGTCGAGAGGTCGATCGCTAAAAATTTAAATAGCCCGGTCGGGGCGGGTTGACGGATATCGGGCTTATATTATAGATATTGGTGAACCCGCCTCTACCAAAATCACGGTTAATTTACCGAACATGATCTTAGTAGATGGCGGTGAACTTTCCCACAGCATCTATCGCCACAGTCAGCTATTAGATTTAAGTTTCTCGCTAATAGCTAAAATCTACACCAAAAAGGACGAATATTTTAACTCTCTGAGTGGTGTTCCGTCATCCATTTTTGGTAAGTATCCTCAAGTTGCTTGTCTTCGAGAACGAGTTCTAGGCGAACTTTGACGCAACCGTGACGGGGTTGAGAGGCGATCGAATTTAAGATTTTGCTAGCTTTCTGCACAGAGGTAAATTCAGCCTTAACTGTCGGTTCTTGGCGATCGCTTTTAACCTCCGTCAAATCTATACCGGTGATGTTTCCCTCGCCTAAATCTATTTCGGCCAACACCTTCGGATCGTCGCCGACTTGTTCGACAATCAGCTTTTCCCACTGGATGGGTACTTGTACCATCCGAGTTTCAATTTCTTTACGCACTATGACTTCGCCGACTTTGCGCTTGCTGCGATTGATCACCAATCGTTCTTCTAGCAGGCGAATTACTTCTTGATCGACAATATCGAAGTTTTCCTCATCCTCATCTGTCTCCAAATTTGGATCTGTGAGCTCGGCATCTGTTAGATTTGACATATCTGTTGAGGGATTGGTTAACTCACTGTTGCTATATTCACTATGCGTTTCAGAGGCATTTTCTAAATACGAATGCCCGCCATGAGCCGACACTACCGGCAGCATATCGACTCGATCCGAATTAATAGTTACAAACAGCGACTTTTGGTGATAATCTACTTTTTTGAGCAGCTTAATACTTAATAAAAAAGTGCGGGGGTTTTCGCTGCCTAGCCCGGCCACCACAAAGTTTAACTGACCGTTAGCATCAAAATAGACATCTTTAACTTTGCCGACCAAGTGACCTTGGTTGTCTTTGACGGTAAAACTTTTTAGCTTAGTTCTGACTTTTTCAGGCACCCGGTTGAGACGGGTTATTGATTTGGCAGTTGCTATCTTTTCTGCTGATGCTTGACCGTTCATTTTTTAAACTTTCCTGCTTAGGGATTTTTATTATGAATTGGTAAGGGGAAATTGGTAAAGGCGGGGAAAGTGCATAAACGTTGCCAAAACTAGACAAGTTTTGTACCCCCCCCGCCGCTCACATAGGAATTGCCCGATCGCCACCAGTTCAATCAAACCTGGGCGGTGACAGAATTATGTCATTAAGGCGCAATTCCTATGCAATAGCTGTTGCGGTTGGTTTAGATCTTTGGATTTTTATTATCTACAACCGCAGTTCCATCAGTCTTAACGTCTAATTCTTCACGACGCAAGGTTTCTTCGCCCTCAACCGTGCTGCGAACAACTTCTTTTCTGACGTTGACTTCTTCGCGCACGAAAGCTTCCTTGTGGATGTCGGCAGTTTCTTCGTAGACTTCCATGCGTGCAACTTCCCCAGATTGGAAGTCAGCCTCACCGACTGAAACTACTCGACCCGCTTCTACCGGGGTTACTCGATCGATTACAACTCGTTCTTTTTCAATGGGTACTGAAGCTCGCGCTGTTTCAGTTTCTACGCGCTTGCCAACTGCTACTTCGCCTGTTTTTGCGCGGTGTTTGTTGGCAATCAAGCGTTCTTCATAAAGCTTGAGATTTTGGTGCTGCTGTTCGTTGGTTTCGTAGAGGGGGCGATCCATATCGTAGCTGTAGCTGCTGCGATCGTAGCTAGCAGGAGTTGCAGTGCGGGCAGCGGCAGTTTCTTGATTGCGGTAGACGCCTCTTACCTGTTCTTCGCGATCGTAATCTAATGGTTCTAAATCATTGTAAGCCGGCAATTGTTCTGCTTGAGCTTTGTTGCGAAGGCCTGTGGCGTGGACGCGACGGGCTCCGTAGTCGAAGCGGGCCGAGCCGATTGGCAACAATACTTTTTTGCCAAAAATCCAAATACCGGTATCAATTACCAGATAGCGAAAACGACCAGTGTCATCAACCAAGGCATCATAAACCGTGCCTACTTTTTCATCAGAGTCGCCAGCATAAACATCAAATCCCTTGATGTCGTCTCCAGCAAAGATTTCTTCCTGGTAGTTAGGATAAAATTCTGCTAATTTTTGAAGGGCCATGTGTTTTTTCCTCTTTGCTCTACTTAAATTAATAGTAGAAATTAATTCGTTCAGTTCCCTCTCCCTAAAGTCAGAAGTGTATAATTTAGGTTGTTTAATACTATAGGAATACTACGGCATCTCTTCTTCTGTGCTAGCGCGCTCAGCTATTTTAAAGATTCTAAAACTCTACAATCATCAATCTTATAACAAGTATTAAAACTAAAAGCCAACCGTAGGGACACGGCATTGCTGTGTCCTACTCCCCCTGTAGGACACTCCTTTGCGCTGTACTTACTGTTAATAATTGTTAACTAGGGGGTAAAAAATCAACCTTATATAGTAAGACACAAATATCAAAGCCCCTCATCTTGCAGGAGAGGGGCTTCCGAAAAGCTAGAAATTTTAAGTTCAGAGTTGATTGAATTGAGTTCTGATAGCTTCTATCCGACTGCGGTTAACTCCCATATCCGACTGTCCCAGACGCGAAGCCGATCGCACATGGATAACTTTTGCTTCATCATCTACCAAAAATTCAACGTCATCAACAAACCCCATCAAAGCACTGGTGAACTCCGCATACAGGTAATTATCAGTTGCCGTGATAATTTTAGTTTTTCCATAGGACTCGATCGCCCCTTTGAGCTTTACCATCGCTTCAGCAGGGGACGAAGTGTATGCCAAAGGCTCAATTTTGTGTTCGGCATCTTGACTGAAGCTGCTGACGCAGTTGGGGGAACTCGGGCACGCTGCGAGTTTTCCTGACTGAATCCCGATATTGGCAGGTCTGGTTCCAGCAAACATTGTTTTTTCTCCGGGTATAGCGATAAAAGTAGCGATCGACAGTACCGCTACTGCTAGCAGTGATATTAAAATAACCACGACTTTTTTCCATGCTGTCGGCGATTTTGTTTCAACTGTTTGCAAAGGATTAGCCCTCCTGAAAGTATAAATGCGGTATACTTTTCATATTAATTGAAATTAACATCAAAAAATTAAAAAGTTTTCTTTTGTTCTTCAATTAACCAGTAAGTCAGCATTCTTCCTTTACCTTTAATCGGGATATGGCCCCGTTCTTCCAAAACAAACTGCTCTTTCAAACGCTCGTAAGTCGCCGCTGTCACTTGAATTTTACCAGGCAATCCGTTAGACTCCATGCGTGAAGCAACATTAACAGTATCTCCCCACAAATCATAGCTAAATTTACTAATCCCAATAATTCCAGCCACCACCGAACCGCTGTGAATTCCGAGCCTCAATTGAAAATTTTCTCCCATTTTGGCATTAAACCTCCTCAAAGCTGCCTGCATCTCCAAAGCTAAAAGTGCGATCGCCTCAGAGTGATCCTCCCGCGGCGTCGGCAAACCCCCAACCACCATGTAAGCATCCCCAATCGTCTTAATCTTTTCTAACCCGTGCAATTCAGACAACCTATCGAACTCCGAGAAAATTCCGTTCAAAATTTCTACCAACTGCGTCGGACTTTTGTGAGCAGAAAACTCTGTAAAACCCACCAAATCAGCAAACAAGACGCTCACCTCATCAAAATGATCCGCTATCAACTTTTGTTCTTTTTGCAAGCGATCCGCAATAGGTTTCGGTAAAATATTCAGCAGCAATTTCTCTGTTTGCTCTTGCTGCACTTTCAGCGCTGCTTCAGCTTGTTTTCGCTGAATCAACGAACCGAGCTGCGTAGCAACCGCGCTCACTAATTCCAACAAGCGCGGCTGACATTTCAGAACTTTTTCACGATAAAAAATCAAAATAGCTAACACTTGATTGTCCGCTACAATTGGCACTCCAAAAGCCGCTTTCAATCCCACACTCACCGCAATTTCCGCTCGTAAAAAAACTTGTTCCGGTGCAGTAGAAACATCATCGATCCATTCAGACTGCTGCGACTGCCAAATCCTACCTGGGAGTCCCACACCGGGAGCAAAAATTAACTGCCAACTGGTTTCTCGGAATTGGGCAAAACTCAAGTCACTGACGTACCTGCCTGTAGCACATTTTAAAAAGCCCTCACTGCAAGGAATCCAAGCTTCGCCCAGATTCCATTCAATTGTTTGGCAAATTAAACCTAAAATCACATCTATAGCCGACTCAAAATCCTCAGATTTGCTAATAGCTTGAGTGGCCTGCAGCAGCAATCTTGTTTCCATTTCCACCTGGTGGCGTTCAGCGATTTCTTGGTGCAACTGGATATTTTGAGCCGTCAATTTTTGATTTTTTTCTTGCAATTGGATTTGCAATGAACGCACAGTAAGTTGATTGCTCACTCGCGCCAATACTTCTTTCACCTGAAAAGGTTTAGTTATATAATCCGCTCCGCCCACTTCAAAAGCTTTGGCTTTATTTATTCCTTCTTCTAGCGCACTCAGAAAAATGATGGGAATTTCCCTAAATTGCGGTTGTGATTTTAATTTTTTACATAGTTCGTAGCCGTCAATATCCGGCATCATAATATCGAGTAAAATCAAATCTGGTGCGCTAGATTGAATGGCATCTAACGCCGAAAAACCATTAGTAACTGGTCGAACTTTATAGCCATTTTTTTGCAAAAGTCTAATCAACAAACGCAGATTATCTGGCGTATCGTCAACTACTAAAATATCTGCTTGATAGTTTTCAGTTTGTTCCGCCTTCATCTGCATGATCTGATTCCTCCGCCTCGGCAATTAAATTGAGAATTTTCTGGTAATCAAAATTATCGAGATGACCCTGGAGGATTTCCGCCAATTCAGGATGAGGCTCCCTTATTTCGTCGATTGTTCTGACAATTAAGTCAAAATCAGCACTGCGGATTACCTGCTTCATGTTGTCTATCCATTCTGCGGGAAGTCTAGGTAAATAAGCAAGCGCAGCATTAGGGAGCGAGTCAGATAAATTATTGCGATCGCCTATTGAGATAAAGTCCGTTGAGTTAGAGTAGAGATACTTAACCCCCAAATGTTTGGTGAGGGTATCAAATATATCTGTTTTGCGGAAAGGTTTGCTAATAAAATCGTCGCAGCCGACCAATAAAGCAAACGCTTGCCTCCCTTCAATTGTACTAGCTGTCAAAGCAATAATCTTTGGAATCGGGGAGTCGGGATGGGAAATATTCATTTCCCCCTCTTGCTCTCTCTGCTTGATTCTAGCCTTAATTTGTTTAGTAGCTTCGTAACCGTCCATCACTGGCATTCGCACATCCATCAAAATTAAGTGCGGATGCCAATTTTCCCACATTTCTATTGCTTCCTGGCCGTTGGTGGCTTGTTCCACCCCGAAACCCAAAGGAGAAAGCATTTGAACTAAAAGTTGGCGGTTGTCTTCGCGATCGTCCACAATTAAAATCCGGTAGCACGGTTGATTGGGTTCCAACCCACTAACTTCGCGGTTAAGTTCCGGATCGGGAAGCTCAGCAGCATAAACCGCACCGACTGGAATTTCAAATTTAAAAGTGGTACCGACTTCCAGTTGACTTTCTACGACAATTTCTCCTCCCATCAGGCGGACAAATTGACGGCTGATCTTCAATCCTAAACCAGTGCCTTTCTGAATCTTTTGGCCCGAAGCTGTTTGCACAAAAGCCTTAAAAATATTGCCCAATTCTTCGGGAGCAATGCCAACTCCTGTATCTTCAAGTTCAAATAGAAGGAAAAAACCAGGCACAGTTAAATCCTCAACATCAGGGCTCCATTCAACAGTGGCAAAATCACTGCTAGTTCTCGAAAAATCCCGAATACTTCTTGTGGTATCAAAGCAAGCTGTGGGACTATCCAATAAATCAAAAAAAACTGATTTTTCTAACTTTGTAACTCTTAAGATAATTTCGCCTTTTTGGGTAAACTTAATCGCATTACTCAGAAGATTAATCAGCACTTGCCGCAGTTTAATATCATCGGTTCGCACGTACTGAGGAACGTCAGCATCGCGCTGGAAATGCAACTGCAATTCTTGATTATGTACCCGCAGTTGAAACATATCTTGCAAATCGTCAAGCAAGCGGTAGAGGTCGAAGTTGTTTGGGTTGAGTGTCATCCGCCCCGCTTCGATTTTTGACAAGTCTAAGACTTCATTTATCAAACTCAGCAAGTGTTCGCCACTACGGCGAATAATTCTCATATTTTCTCGGTTTTCGACAGTAAGATCCGGGCTGGGTTCCATGATTTGTGCAAAGCCGAGTATAGAATTGAGAGGGGTGCGTAACTCGTGGCTCATATTGGCAATAAACGTGCTTTTAGCTTTGTTTGCTGCTTCAGCAGCTAATGCGGCTTGTTGCAGTTGTTCTGTGCGTTCATCAATTTGGGCTTCTAAGGTGTGGTGGTATTCTGCTAGTATTTTTTCGGCTTGTTTGCGATCGCTAATATCTTGAAAAGCTGCGATCGCATAAACAATATTTCCGCTAGCGTCAAAAATCGGCGTGGTATTGATCTCGATCGCAATTCTTTTGCCATCTTGACGGATTTCTACATCGTCTACCTTGACAGATTCTCCTTTCAGTGCGCGCAAAATTGGCAGATTATCTGGCGGGTACAGCTCATCAGTATTGGCAACATAAAGTTGATAAGTGGCAGCTAATTGTTCCGCAGTGCTTTCCGGGATCGTGTCTTCACCCAGCAAATCCCGCGCTGCCTGGTTGAAATAGGCGATCGAGCCATCGGGATGATAAACAGATACCCCCACCGGCAAAGCTTCTAAAAATTGACTCAGGCGGCTTTCACTCGCAGATAGCGCCTCATTTACTAGCTTTAACTCCTCGTTTACTTCTTGGCGCTTATGAATTTCATCTGTTAACTTTTGATCTTGCAAATAACTGTGAACTGCTTCTACTACCGTTAATTTTAAGTCTTCATTTTGCCAAGGTTTAGGAATATAACGGTACAATTTAGCATACTTGATAGCATTACTCAGGGCTTCCAAATCTGCTTGCCCCGTTAGCATAATGGTCAGCGTCTCAGGCGATCTTTCGTGAATTTTTCTGAGCAGTTCATCCCCTTTAATATCCGGCATGATATAATCGGAAAGCACCAAAGCAATCTCGCATTCATCTGCCTGCAAATCAGCCAGCAACTCTAAAGCATCAGCCCCCCCTTCAGCGGTTTCAATTATACACCGATCGCCGATCGCCTTTTTCAGCTCAATCTTTAAACTCTTCAAAACGTCAGGTTCATCATCAATACAAACAATCACAGGTTTTTTCATAACTTAGCCAGCCCAGATTTTATAATCTCTATTAAGTCTTTGCTTTGCCAGGGTTTGTACAAACAACAGTATAAATCTGCTTCTTCTAATGCCCGCTGAACTGCCCCTGCATCCGCTTGTCCAGTCAACATCACTTTAATAATTTTAGGATATTTTTGGTGAACTTTAATTAAAAGTTCGTCACCTTTAATTCCCGGCATCAGCCAATCAGAAACAACCACAATCACCTGAGCTTTTTCTTGAAACTCCTCCAGTAAATCTAAAGCTTCCTCACCACTTTCAGCTAATTCATAAAAGTAATCATTTTTAAATTCATTTTTAAGCTGCATCTTGAGAGTATTCAAGATATCCGGTTCATCATCAACACAAAGAATTATAGGCTTATTCATCTTTTCTTATCTGCTTAAATTTTAGTAGGTTTACTAACATGACTTGCTTTTACATTATTGATTTCGGCCAAGGATGCAGGATATCTGTCCCCTATCTTATTTTAATAGGACTTCCGAAGATCACCCCGGTTTCTTGTAATAAATCTTGTATTTGTCCGCGAGACAGCGACGAGTGTCACCGGGAATCAGCTCCCTGCGGGTAAGTTTTGTTTAATAAATAGGCAGCGAGACTGTAAAAGTTGTCTGCCCCGGTACAGAATCTACAGCAATTGTGCCTTCGTGTTTTTCCACAATTTTTCTTACAATATCCAATCCCAAACCGCTACCTTCGCCCGCAGATTTAGTCGTAAAAAACGGCTGAAAAATTTTGGGAATAACTTCTGAGGGAATACCTTTACCGTTATCAGTAAACTTGAGGAAAATATTTGCATCTTGCTGCCGAGTTTCAATCGTCAAAATACCTTTATAATCCATTGCTTGCAGGGCATTATGAACGAGATTCGTCCAAACTTGATTTAAGTCATCGGGATAGCACATAATTTCGGGTAAATCTCCATAATTTTTTACTACTTCTATACCGTGTTTCAGTTGATTTTGATAAAGGGTTAACACCGTTTCAATGCCATCGTGCAAGTTCGCCTGGACTTTTTCGGGTTTGCTATCAAAATGAGCGTAGGTTTTTAAGGCAAATACTACTTTCCCAGACTTCGCTGTTGCTCTTTGGATCAGGCTAATACTTTTTTTAAAGCTCGCAAACTGGTAAGCACTATTTAAAACTACTTCCCAATCCGGCGATTTAAAAAGCGGCAACAAATCTTCTATGTTTTCGTAGATTTCCATGTCAACTAAAGTATCCGCAATTTCCTCGGAGTTTCCCACAGATTCTGCCATCAAATCCGCAGCTAACTGGTGCTTAAATTTGCGTTTCTCTCTGCTAGTGAATAAAACTTCTTGATGGGTGGCTCTGTACAGTAAAGCTAAAAAATAAGCTTTGCTTTCGTCAGAAAGTTCTTGATAAATTTGAGGAAATTTTTCTAAAAACTCCTCGGAAAAATTAGCTATATTATTAATAGAGGAACCTATAATGCCCAGGGGTGTATTGATTTCGTGAGCAATGCCGGCAATCAGTTGTCCCAGGGCTGCCATTTTTTCCGATTGAATCAAATGCTCTTGGGTGGCTTGCAGTTGATGCAGCGCCGTTGCCAAATCTTGATTTTTTTCTTGCAAAGTTTGTTGCAGTGAACAAATTTTTAAATGAGTTTCTATCCGGGCTAAAACTTCTTCAACCTGAAACGGTTTAGTAATAAAGTCAACTCCGCCCACTGCAAAAGCTTTAACTTTATCCAGCACGTCATTGATCGCACTAATAAAAATAACAGGAATGTCTTTGGTAATTTCAGAAGCTTTGAGTTGCTGGCAAACTTGATAGCCGTCCATTTCCGGCATCATAATATCCAGCAGCACTAGATCCGGGGGTATTTTTTGAGCAGCAGACAATGCTAGCTTGCCATTGGGGACGGGGCGAACTTGATAGCCTTTTTCGCTCAAAATTCCTGCCAGCAGCCGCAGATTTTCTGGCGTATCGTCTACTACTAAAATATTAGCTCGATTGGTTTTAGGTGAAGTTGAAGGCATCGGGTATTTACGGTTTCTCGCTGAGATCGATTATGTGCAAAATTCTGTCATATTCAAAATTATTAATGCACTCTTGAAGCTTGGCCGCAAGAGAGGGGTTGACAGTGCCGATTTGTGCGATCGAAGTTGCGATCGCCTCCATGTCCACACTCAAAATACTTTGCTTGAATTGGGCCATCCAGTCTGGAGAAAGAGAGGCAAAAGCCTCCGGTGTCAGCACCTCCTGACTTGACTCCTCTACACCTGCGGCACTTACTGCGGTTGAATCTTCATAAATATAGCGTACTCCTAAATGTTTTCCCATTGCCACAAAGATATCCTCCTCGCGGAACGGTTTCCGCATAAAATCATCGCAACCCGCCGAAAGAATCACCGCCCGTTCTTCCTCCAAAACGCTAGCAGTTAGGGCCACAATCGCCGTTGCTTGCCCGCCAGTTGTAGTTTTAATCTGTTTCGTTGCCTCATAGCCGTCCATGACAGGCATTCTCATGTCCATCCAAATCAGATGCGGTTCCCACTCCATAAAAATATCCACCGCTTCTTTACCGTTATTTGCTTCTCTCAACTCAAATCCGAGTGGACTGAGAAGTTTTACTAACAGTTGGCGGTTCAAAGGTTTGTCGTCCACAATTAGCAAGCGATAACTCGGCTGATTCGGTTCGAGGGCAACAACTCGACGTTGAGTTTTTTTGCTTTCAATATCACTAGCTTCAACCAGATGAACTTGGATGTCCAACTGAAATAATGCACCTTTTCCGATCTCGCTGCTAACAGTAATTTCACCTCCCATTAATTGCACGAACTGGCGGCTAATAGCTAAACCTAAACCCGTTCCTTCCTGAGAATCTTTACCTGTTTTCGTCTGCACGAATGCTTCAAACAACTGATGGATTTCCTCAGCAGCAATGCCTGCACCAGTATCTTGAACTTCAAAATGCAGCCAGTAGCGATCGGGCAATTGGTCAGGGCTATTTTTATGTATGTTCCGCCTTCCTCCTTTGACTTGCACCGACACTCCCCCTTCTGAGGTAAATTTAATTGCATTATTGAGCAAATTAATTAAGACTTGCCGCAATTTAACTTCATCAGTACAAATGTAATGGGGAACTTCTGCGTCTCTGTCGAAGATTAGTTGCAAACCTTTTTGCTCCGCTTTGAGAGCAAACATATCTTCTAAATCGTCGATTAGTTGGTACAAATCGAAGCTTTTTTCATTAAGCGTTGTGCGTCCGGCTTCGATTTTTGACAAGTCTAAAACTTGGTTAATTAAAGCCAGTAAATGTTCGCCACTCCGCAGGATAATTCCGACATTCTCTTGATTTGCCTGAGACAAAGTTTGACTGCGGATCAAGACTTGAGCAAAGCCGATAATCGCGTTCAGGGGCGATCGCAATTCGTGGCTCATATTGGCGAGAAAGGTACTCTTAGCTTTGTTTGCTGCTTCGGCCGCTTCTTTCGCCTGCTGCATTTTGATTTCCGCTTGTTTGTTATCAGTAATGTCTTTAATAAAACCTTCGTAGTAAAGTAAATTTCCTGCTTCATCGCAGACAGCGCGACAATTTTCCGAAATCCAGATTATGCTGCCATCTTTGCGGTAAATTTCCGATTCAAAGTTTGATAGTATCCCGCACTCGTTCATCAGCGCTGCAAATTCGTCGCGGCGGTTGGGTTTCACGTAAAGCTGGTTATTGAAATTCGGCTGTGCTGCTATTAAATCTGCCGGCGAGTCGTAACCGTAGATGTTAGCTAAAGCGGGGTTAGCGCTGATGTATTTCCCGTCAACAGCAGTTTGAAAAATTCCATTCAAAGCATTTTCATAAATGTTGCGGTACTTTTCTTCGGCTTCCCGGAGGGCAGTTTCTGCTTTTTGGCGATCGGTAATATCGCTAGACATCGACAAAAAACAAGCTTCTCCGTCAATATCGATGGTTTCTATAGACAGCAGTGCCGTTCTTTCTGTACCATTTTTATTGCGAAACCTCAGCTCATAATTGTGAATTGCTGTCTTGTTTTTTAACATTTGAATCATGCGGTCACGCTCTTTCAAACTCGCCCAAAAGTTTAGTTCAACCGCTGTTTTACCGATAATTTCTTCCTGGGTGTAGCCCATCATCCGGCAAAAACTATCATTAACTTCTAGGTGGCAACCGTCACTAATTCTTGTAATTGTAATCGCATTCGGACTCGAACGAAAAGCTTTAGAAAACTTTTCTTTTGCCTTAGCAAGATCTGCGGTGCGTGCTGCAACTTGCACTGCTAAATTTTGGTTGTATGCCCTTAATAATTTCTCCGCTAGTTTGCGTTTCGTAATATCTTGAAAAGCGCACATTCCGTAAATAATGTTTCCTTGGGCGTCGTAAATAGGAGTCCCCCAAACTTGCAGGGGAACAGTTTTGTTATTGGAGGAGATTTCAATGTCATCAACAGTTACACTTTTGCCCTGCAAAGCATTTAAAATAGGGTCGCGTTCCGCTGGGTAAATTTCCTGAGTTCCAGCTAAATAAACTCGGTAGGATTGACGCAATTTTTCCGCATCTGCTGCCACAATTCCTTGAGATAAAAGTTTCTCTCCTGTAGGGTTAATGTAGTGAGGTTGACCGTTTGACTCTGCAATAAAAATGCCTAGCGGTACTGCATTGAGAAATTGTTTGACTCGGCTTTCGCTTTCTGAGAGGGAAGTAAATGAATGCTGCAATTGCTCTGCCATGCTGTTAAAAGCAGTCGCAAGTTCTCCGAGTTCATCTTCGCGATTCAGAGTGAGCTTTGTATCCCATTCATTCCGCGCCAAAGCTTTCGCCGCTGCATTCAATCTTAAAATCGGCTGAACTACCCATTTCGCAGTAAGAATTCCCAGGATTGTCGCCCCCATCAAAGCTGCAAGCGACAGTAAAAAAGTCGTGCGCGTGTTGAGGTTAATTTGCTCCATAAAGTCAGACTCTGGTACAACTACTACAATCAGCCAATCCAACCCTCGATCGTCTTTAAAAGGAGCTACCTGAATAAAATTTCGCTTGCGGTCAACATCAAAAGTAAGCTGTTGAGAATTATTGATTTTAGCTACGCTTTTGTAGGATTTCTCTAAATATTGTGCAGTTTGGCTAATTACCGGATTCTCGCTTTCGGAAGCTTTAATGCGCCTTGTTTCTTTACCTTCCACCACGAATTCTGGACTCGCCGTTGAAGTGGCAATTAACATCCCCGATCGCTCCATGAGAAAAGTTTGCCCCGACTTACCAATTTTGAGGCTAACCAGAAATTCTTTGATTCGGGAAAACAGCAAATCGCTGCCAGCTACGCCTAACAACTTGCCAGCGTCATCGTAGATAGGCAAAGCAGCAGTAATTGCCAGTTCCCTCGTCAAAAAATCTGTATAGATTGGAGTCCAAATAGGTTTTTTAGCCGCAGCGGCAGCTATGTACCAAGGGCGAGTTCGCGGGTCGTAAATATTGGGTGAAATTTGCACTAATTGAAGGCGGTTTCCCTGAAAGTCACCCGTATAGCGAGCTAATTTATTGCCCGTAGAGCTGTCGGCAGCAGATATCAAAGTCCCATCTTTAGTGCGGATTGCTCCCGAATGTTCTCCATTTTCTTTACCTGTGTAAATGATGCTGATCGAATCAAAATATTGAATTTGTTCTAGGAAATGATGTTCTAGTTTTTGGTTGTCTTCTAGGTTCAACTGCCCCAATTTTATGCCTTGAACGTTCAGGTGATTGACAATGTGGGGAATTGACATATAATTTTCCATGCGGTCTTTGATGCGATCGCTAATTTCTCCCCGCAACTGAGCGGCAACCTCGTTAACTGCCCGCTGACCGTTTTGAAAAGATAGCCAACCTACAACTCCTACCGTGCCGACAATTTGCACTAAAAAAGGAACCACGAGTACCGTTTGTAATGGAGCTTTGCCGATAATTTTGGTAGCAAAGCGATTGAGGGGTTTAGGAAACATATTCATCCTAAGAGGAATTGGGAATTGGGCATTGGGCATTGGGCATTGGTAATTGTTGGGAGTTTTGAGTGTAAATTATGTTCCCTTTGCCCTTCCTTTTCTCCTTATGCTGTAGTTGACTGACGACAGTACCCGTCGATCAATTTAACTCAATATAGCGTATTTATACTCAGAGCTTTTTCGTAACTACTGATACAGATAAGTGGGCGCGATCGACCTAAGTCGAAATCATCTGATCTATTGCACCATTCTCAATAAGCCTTGAACGGGCGGACTCTCCTGCCCAACCCCTACTCCCCACAAGAAAATGCACTTTTTGTGAAACAGGCCGTCCAGCCTGTTAAGCGAGAATAACCTGTCGCGCATTTTATTTGTATATTCTGGGCGGGCGGGACGCCCACCCCACAAGACTTGAATTTTTTTTGACAGACAATTTAAAGGCAGAACAGCTTAGTGCAACATCTCAGTTTGAACCAAGAGTAGCTACACAAGAACTCCGCCCAAAAACCTGCATTTACCTGCGATTCAACTCCATCCTTTCGCCGTAACGTAACAGCATATCCAAACTCTCCAAACGATTTTGCCAAGTTTGCACCTGATAGCTATTTTCGGCAGAATGCAGGCGCATCGAAGATTGAAATTGAGATTGAAAACCCCTTAACAATCTTTTAGCAGTGGCTAAACTTTCCGTAGAAGGATTTGCCGCCAATTTGCTCAAAGCTTGCGCCAATTCCTCCGATCGACTTTGCAAAACTTTTAGTTCAGATTCCGACACCCGCAACTGATTGTTAGCCAACAAAAAACTCCATTCCTGCTTGAGAGCAGTATACCGCGAAGCCGCCGCGGCAAACGGCTGTCGGTAAGGAATCGGCTCCGCAGCAGAAGTGGAACGCACCGGCGTGCCTTGAGTGCGGTTAAAAAACCCCTGCATCCCGCTGCTGATACTTTCCACCGCAAAAATAGCATAGCCCCCAGTCGGCAAATCGCGCAAAGCTTGAATTTGGTCGATCGCCACAACTTGTGGGAGAGTCAACAACTTAACCGACGGAGAAATCAAAGCCGAACCGAGCATTTGTTCCTTTACCAACGGTTCCGTAATGCGCTCAAGTCGGTTAGTATCCAAAGCATAAGTCATCGGCACAATCAAATCTACAATACCTTGACGAGCCCAAACTTCCCAATTTTGCTGAATTTTGTAAATCCGCTGACTTTCCGGGTGCGGAAACACCGCCACCGACAGAATTGTGCGCGGATAATTCTGCCGCAAAAGCTGAGAAACTTCAGCTACAAAACTATTAATTTGATTAGTTTTAAACTCAACCCACTGCCGCCACAAACTGCCGTTTCTGGGGGAAATATTCACCGGATCTGCACCCGTCAACTGCCTAAATTGCTGCCTCGCCGCAATACCGTAACCGTAAGTAAAATTCGCATTGTCATCTTGAAAAGGATAGCGAATATAGTCTAATTGCACCCCATCTACTTTGTAGTTGTTGGCAATTTCGCTGACAATCCGCAGCAAATAATTACGCGCTTCCGGGTTCGCAGGATCGAGATAAAATTTGCCATCATTAGGATTTTGGGTGCGTCCTTTATTGTCAATATTCGCCCACTGTGGATGGGCGGAAAGCACAGGTCCCGGATAAGAATTAGGCTGGCCAATTAAAGTATTGTGGCGCTTATTTCCTGTGGCAAAAACCCAAACCCAAGCGTGCAGTTCCATGCCTCGCTCGTGAGCTAATTTAACCGCCGATGCCAGCGGGTCCCAGCCAACTGTTAGGGGATTTTGTTGCGGTGCAACTTGACTGGGATAAATCGTATATCCGGCATTTAAAGTTTCAAAGAAAACAGTATTGATACCGGCGGCGGCGAGCCGATCGAACACTGCCGCCAAACCCTGTTCCGATCGCGCTGCGACGATCGTCCCGCGATCGAGCCAAACCGCCCGAATTTCCGCCCCAACGCGCTGCCCTTCCTGGGGGTAATTTTGCCACAGCAACTGCCGCGCTTCCACCCACTGCTTTCTAGCCTCCGCGTAGTTTCGCTCTTGCAGGAGTTGGTCAAAAGTTTGCAAAACCTGCCGCGCTTGGGCGATCGCCCCCGTCGTTGCCGCTTGCAGAACAGGCGAGCGGCTGGCTGCCGGGCCGCCGCCCCCCTGTTCTGCCGCCACCAGTTGAGGGGAGGTAGCAGCATTGAGATTGATGGCGGTATTGGCTGAATTAGATGCTGTCAGGGCGCTTTCAAACCGGCCGAGGAGGTTAGTGAGTTCTTGGCGCATCAAGTAAGCTTCAATGCTGACGATCGGCTTATTGGAATTTGGCTGCACGTCCAAACCCGCCGGCGCCGACTGATCCGAAGGATCTGTAAAAGTTGCAGGAACTGGATCGGGAAGCGATCCAGAGGGAGAAAGTCGGCTCAGCGGGGTAGTACGCGGCGAACTAGGGCTGTTTATAGTGACTCTGGAGGGGGGAGTTGGCAGTGGGGTCGCGGCAGCGGTGGGCGGCGCGGAGGACTGCGGAGCGATCGTGCCTCCCCAGCGAGCGATCGAGGCTTGCAGCCAAGCCTTATCTACATTTGCCGAACCGTCGCTACCCCAGCGCCAGCCGAGATAGGTAGCGCGATCCGTGGCGATGGCTGCGGAGGAACCGGAACTATCTTTCCAAGTAGCAATAGTTTGACTGTTCGCATCAGCCGGAATCAAGACACCGCCTTGGACTGAGGCATTTTTTTGTTCTGGTGGCACCCAACTGCTAGAAGTAGTGCAAGCAATATCTCGACAGCGGCTGCGTGGTTGTGGCGTGGCCGGCTGGGTTAACGGAAAAGCCCAATAGGCCCCAAGGAGCGATCGCAAAGATTGGCGCACCAAGGCTGGGGAACTTCGACCGACGGGGCCCGAAGCAATCAAGCGGCCACCCTGGGAGGCCCAAGCTTCTAAAACTTTAATTTGTGCCGGAGTCAAAGTTTCAATGTTGGGCAAAAATAGCACGTTAACACCTGCTAAATCCGCCGTACTTTTGATTTCTTCGAGATTGATTGGTTTGTAAGCAATGCCACCTTCCCAGAGGCGCGTGGTAATCTTTACCCAGTCGGGAGAATTCTCGGAACTGCGAACCACACCCAGAACTACTTCTGCGAAACTCGGAGAGGGAAATATGATGAAGAGATTGATTAATGTACTCGCTAGAGTTCCCATTAAGACTCTTTGCAAGAAAGTGAAAAAGCGAATTCTTTGAGCCTGGGAGCAGGCATCAGGCATTTGATAAGACTTTTTGATTTGTTGCATAAATACGAGAAATACCCACCACGCCGCTAGGCAAAAATTCAATAACAATTAAGAGCGATCGATCCGCACCATACAATTTTCTATCCTGCCCTGCAACCTGAATCAGGAAAAAGTGCGATCGATCGATTTTAGATTTTAGATTTTGGATTTTGGATTTTGGATTTTGGATTTTGGATTTTAGATGTAAATCTGGGTCTATTCCTCATGACAGTTGACAGTTGACTGTTTGGTCATTTGGGCATTGGAACAATACCAATGCAACCGGAAACGATTTTAGATTAAAATCTGCGTGCATTTGGGTTGAAAAACCAAAAATACAATTTAGATGCCAACCGTCAACAGTCAACAGCCAACCGTCAACAGTCAACAGCCCACTCTCAACAGTCAACTGTCAACAATTTTCTGGCGTTGCAGCTTCATTCACCGGGAATCGATCGATTAACTGCATCGCCCGACAAGCATTCCTACGCAAAGAATCCGAAACATGAGGAACATGAGGAATCTGAGACAAGAAATCCAAAGTCCGGCGCAAAATCCGCACCACATCCCCTTCATCCAAACTCGTATGGCTAATCAGTTCCAGCCATTCAACTCCCAGAGCCCACTGTTCGACCAAAGTCACTAAATCCCGTTCCAGCCAAATCGGGATTGCAGCTTCGTGACGGTACTGCACTTGAAACAATCGGCGGCGCAGGCCTTTTTGTAGATTGTCCAAAGGTGCCAAAACTTCCGGCGACAGCGAGTAGTGAGTCCAACTGTCCGGCCTGGAAACTTCTGTAACTAAGGCCGCGCAAGCAGCAGCGAGGTGGTGGGGGTCGAGTTCGTCAAACTCCGCAGACATCAGGGACAAACCCAGCCAAAGTTCGTTATCGCCGCGAATGGCGGCGCAAGCTTGGCCCAAGACTGTGGGTACCAACCTGTCGGAGGAGTCATCTCGGTTTCCCGTTGCCGAAACTACTCTTTCCAAGCAGCCGAAATTAAGCAAGATGTCGATTAAGTTGAGAAATTGCTCCCAGTAGCGAGCTCGCTGCTTTTCTAACTCTTGTTCGCTTTTGCGAATTTCTTTTTTCAATTCTTCCCGGCGGCGCTGGCGTTTGAGCAAAGTACCGGGATTTCCCCATTCTAGAACCGGGTGAATTTCTAGCTGAGCTTCTAGGGCTGCGATTTTCTGCTGTTGCTCGATCGCCTCTGGGCTCGGTTCCGGTGTCGGCAATTGTGGGATAGATGCAGCAATTGAAGCAGTTTCTTCAGTTCCCAAACGGCACTGGCCGAGTCTCAGAGCCATTTCCGGCGGCGGGTTCAAGGTATCTGCAACGCTCAAGCGGGGTAATTCGGCGTGCAGGCTAGCGACATCGCTAATGGCGACGATATACCAGCGGTTATCTTTGCCCAAGCACACTAAATTTGGTGCTTGGCCGGAACCTGGGGTTTTGGCAACCAATACGGCGGGTACAGGATTTGTGTGCGATCGTTTGGCTGTCGGAACGTGCTTGCCTTTGAGACTCAGAACCGTTCCGAGCACTGCAAAAGCCACAGCTACGGACATCTCCTTAAATCTGGCTTCTTCAGCTTGCTGCAAGAGAATTTTGAGCAAACGTTTGTCTTCTTTGAGTCTTGCCTGCAATTTTTCGTAATGGGCGAGCTCTTTTTCCAGGGTGGAGACATTTCCTCCGGCCGCCAGGGACTGTTCGAGCACCGCCAATTCTGTTTGCAATCGGTCTAATTCTTCTTGCTGCGGCTGCAAGTACAAGGTAGACAGGTATTGACCAAAACTCCGCTCTACCAACTCTTGAGCTTCGTCGAGAGTGTGAGTTTGCAGCAAATTCAGCACCATGCCATAGCTGGGCGTAAACTGACTGGCGAGGGGGTCGGCTTTTGCTGTTGCCAAATATGAGGCTTCTTTTGCGCCTTCAAAGCGCGTCTGAACTGCGACGACGTGCCCCAGCTTGTCCATGCCCCGCCGACCCGCCCGACCGGCCATTTGCAGGAATTCTGAAGCGTTTAGCAGTCGGTGTCCCTTGTCGGTGCGCTTGGACAGGGTGGAAATGACTGTGGTGCGGGCGGGCATATTAATCCCGGCTGCTAGGGTTTCGGTGGCAAATACGACTTTAATCAAACCTCTGCCAAAGAGTTCTTCTACTAAACCTTTCCAAGCGGGCAAAATGCCTGCGTGGTGGGCGGCGATGCCTTTTAAAAGTGCTTCTTTTTGACCGAAGCGTTCTGCTTCTGGGTTTCGCTGTAAAAAATCGTCAATGATGCGTTTGAGTTCGGCTGTTTCGGCTTCGTTAACCAGGGAGAAATTGCCGACTTCTGCGACTGCTTGGTCGCACCCGCGACGGCTGAAGATGAAGTAAATTGCTGGTAGCATATCTCGATCGTCCAACCGGGCTAAAACATCGGTCAAACTCGGAGTGGGGATGCTGCCTCTTTCTACTTTTTGCTGCTTCTTTTTGGGGACTAACCGGACATTGGCTCTTTTGCCGGTGTCGTCTAGCAGGGGAAATATCCCTTTTTGGTTGGCGAAGTGGAATTGCAGCGGTACTGGCCGAAAGTCTGAGTAGACGAGTTCTGTGGGCCCGTGGACTTTGTTAATCCAGTCTGTGAGTTGGTCGCTATTGGCAACGGTTGCTGAGAGGGCGAGCAGTTGAATTTCGCTCGAACAGTAGATGATGGATTCTTCCCAGACGGTACCGCGCTGGCGATCATTCATGTAGTGACACTCGTCGAGCACCACGGTTTCGACTCCGGTGAGGGAAGTACCGACTTCTCCGATCGGCGTACCGTAGAGCATATTCCGAAATATTTCGGTAGTCATCACCAAAATCGGCGCATCTCGATTGACGGAGATGTCACCCGTCAGCAAACCTACGTTGTCGTCTCCAAATTGACTGCGGAAGTCGCGCAGCTTTTGGTTAGAGAGAGCTTTGAGGGGAGTGGTATAGAAGACGCGCCGCCCCCTGGAGAGTGCTTGATGGATGGCGTATTCGCCGATTAAAGTTTTCCCCGAGCCTGTGGGAGCGCACACGACAACGGATTTACCTGCATCGAGGGCGGCGATCGCCTCTCTCTGAAAGTTATCTAGCTCGAATGGAAATATGGTCTTCAGATCCAGCTCTGGGCGGTTCTGGGCAGTGTCTGGCACAAGGATTATTATAAGGTTGCAGGATAAGTATGCTTAAATCTTGCTGAAAGCAAGTCAGCAGAGGACTGTATTGATTTTAAACCTTCGCCACCAAATCGGCTAGGAAGCAATAAGTCTGTTGGCAGTTGTCATTAGTCATTAATCATTAGTAACAATTACCAATTACCAGTTACCTGTTTGGCCCATGCCCCATGCCCCATGCCCAATTCCCAATTCCCAATTCCCCATTCCCCGTTTCCTTCTCTATGATTCCAGTTATTTCGACTATTCCTGTGGTGCAGCTTGCTTCGGGCGATCGGCTTTCACTGCAAGTCTATCAGTTCCAAGGTGCCGTTCCTGAAACAAAGGGTTATATCTAGCATGATATTAACAAAAAATATAAATCAGGAATTAAGCCCCAAGTATTTTGACACGCTATTTATGGCGTAATGTGTGCAGTGCACACCCTTTTTATAGGGTTTATGCGTAAGTCCTGTCAATCTCAGAAATATCACGGTTTTTTTTATATGAAAATTATCAAAAATCGCAGATTCCGGCTCCGCATCGCCCTTGTTTTGCCCTTTGTATTGCAGATCGCTGGAATTGTGGGGTTAGTCAGTTATTTGTCTTTTCGCAGCGGTCAAAAAGCGGTTAACGATCTAGCAGCCCAATTACGCAATGAACTCACTGCCCGGATTGAGGGAGAATTAAGAAAATATCTAGGTAGGCCCCACGATTTTAATCAGTTGAATGGAGCAGCTTTTTCTGAGAATAGTTTTGATATGGTTAATGCCAGCAATGCCAAGCAATTTCTGACCCAGATACAAATTTCTACCTTTATTGATTCATCCTACTGCGGTGACTCCCAAGGGCAATATCTGGGGGCATCTCGCCTGTTTTATCAAGGTTCTGCAACGGTCGCCATGTCTGTTAGCAATCAAGAGAGCGACTACAATTTTTACTATTATGCTATGGATAGTCGGGGCAATCGGCAGCAGTTGCTAGAAAAACGCCGCCCCTACGATCCGCGCAAACGTCCTTGGTACACTGCCGCCATAGAAGCAAAACGACAGATTTGGAGTGAGGTTTACCTGGATTTTTCCGGCGGATTGCCCACGATTACAGCTAGCGAGCCAGTGTACGATAGTACGGGAAACATCTTAGGGGTTTGTGCCATGGATGTGGTGCTTTTAGAAGATTTAAGGAAATTTTTAGCTAGTCTGGCAATTGGCAAAACAGGTCATGCTTTCATTATGGATCGCAAAGGTTCCATGCTTTCTAGCTCCACCAATGAACCTCTGACTGTGGGCAAAGGGGAAAATGCCAAGCTGGTGATGGCGATTCAAAGCGAAGAACCCGTAGTCAGAGAAACTGCCCAATATTTGCAGCAGCATTTTGGCAGCTTCGATCGCATTGAAAGATCGCAACAAGGCGATTACCTACTCAACGGTAAGCGACAGTTCGTGCAGGTATCCCCCCTCAAGGATGGCAAAGGTATTGATTGGCTGATTGCGGTGGTGATTCCAGAAGCAGATTTTATGGCACAAATCTATGAAAACACCCAAAATACGATCGTGCTAGTTTTAATAGCCTTACTCGTCGCGCTCGCGATCGGTATTCTCACTGCCCGTTGGATTACTCACCCATTATTAAAACTTGCTGAGGCATCTCAAGAAGTTGCCCGAGGTAATCTCGACCAAAAAGTTGACGCTGGCTCGATTAAAGAAGTGGCTATTGTGGCTGATTCTTTCAACAGCATGACCGACAAACTCAAGGAATCCGTAAAAGCCCTACGCTTAGCTAATGAGGAGTTAGAAAATCGAGTGGAAATCCGCACGGCCGAACTACGCAAAGAAAAGGAGCGATCGGAACAGCTTTTACTCAATATTCTGCCTGCCAAAATTGCCGATCGCTTGAAACGGGCAGAATCTCCCACAGAACATTTTGAAGAAGTGACGATTCTCTTTGCTGATATTGTTGGTTTCACCAGTCTCTCAGCCCAAATGGAACCTATGCAATTAGTTGCCGGATTGAACCAAATTTTTTCGGCTTTCGATGAGTTGACGGAAAAGTACGGTCTAGAAAAAATTAAAACCATTGGTGATGCTTACATGGTGGTGGGTGGATTGCCAATCGCCAGTGAGGATCATGCCAGGGCGATCGCGGATATGGCTTTAGAAATGCAGGCTTACATGAAAACAATACCCAACAATTTAGGAAACTCACTACAAATACGGATTGGCATTAACACGGGTCCTGTCATTGCGGGAGTGATTGGCATCAAGAAGTTTATTTATGACTTGTGGGGAGATGCCGTTAATGTGGCTTCTCGCATGGAGTCTCACGGTAAACCGGGCTATATTCAGGTAACAGAGACCACATATTCTCATTTGAAAGATCTGTATGTGCTGGAACCAAGAGGTACTATTTCTATTAAGGGTCGGGGAGAAATGATTACTTACTGGTTAATCGGTCCAAAAAGCTAGAAGCCGATCGATGCTTCAATTGGGAAGATTGGTTTTGCCCAGTCTCACCTGCCTTTCTAAACGTGTTCCCTCTCTCCGAGTCTTGTCTATGATTCCTGTGATTTCGAGTATTCCTGTGGTGCAGCTTGCTTCGGGCGATCGGCTTTCATTGCAAGTCTATCAGTTCCAAGGTGCGATTCCCGGCAAAAAAGCTTATCTCCAATCTAACCTCCACGGCGCTGAGATTAGCGGTAATGCTGTGATTTACCAATTAATTGAGTTTTTAAGGTCTTTGGACAGCAGTCAGTTAATCGGGGAAATTTGGCTAGTTCCTGTTTGTAATCCTGTGGGTGTCAGTCAGCGATCGCACCATTTTTCCCCTGGTCGCTACAATCTTTATGATGGGGTAAATTGGAACCGGATTTTCTGGGATTTTGAAAAACAAGGGGAAGATATTCTGAGTTTTGCTAAGTCTCACATCCATCTTGATGCCGATACTGTCAAAGTTAATTACAGAAAAGCGATTGCTTTGAGTTTTGCGAAAGAGTTGGAAAAAATTAACGCTCCTAGTTGTCGCCCCTACAGCGAACTTTACCGATATCAGCTACAATCATTGTGTTTGGATGCTGACTATGTGCTGGACTTGCACAGTTCTACGAATCAAAGTTTAGATTACCTTTACTGTTTTAATTCCCGCGAGGAGAGTGCGAAAGCTTTTTTGCTCGATCGCGCAATCTTGATGGATGAGTACGACGGCGATGCTTTTGACGAGGCGTTTCTCAAGCCTTGGCTGGCTTTGGAGAAGATTTTGGCCGACTTGGGAAGTGCGATCGAATTTGACGTGGAAGCTTGGACTTTAGAATTAGGTTCGGGGATGGAAATGAATCCCCAGTCGGTGGCGAATGGCTTGCGGGGCATCAAAAATTACTTAGCAAGTAAGGGTTTATTGAAAATAGATGGATTTCCTCTGCCCGAAACTGCGAATCATCAAGTTATTTTTACCCCCAAGAATTCAGTGTTCAAATACTACGCGCCGGCGGGCGGGATGATACCAAATCGAGTGGAGTTGGGGAGTTATGTCAAAAAGTGCGATCGGCTTTATCAAATTCTTAGCTTTAATAAGAATGGGGAATTTCCGAGTTTGGTTGATGTTTGTGCTGAGTCGGATGTTTTCATTTTTGATGTTTCGACAAATCAGTCAGTAAATCAAGGAGAGTATGTGTTGTCTGTGATGGCAGATTGAGAATACCAAGAAACCCGGTTTCTTGAAGAAACCGGGTTTCTGAAAACCTATTGCTAGTCGAACCATAAATTACGATATACTATTGAATAGGGCTTGTTTAAATTCCGCTGCACTTTTATAATAAATTTCAGGATTGTCAATTAAAGCGCGATCGATAACGGTGGCTAGCGGTTGAGGAATTGCAGATGTGCGATCGCACACAGGAACCGCATCATTTTGTAAAACCGCCAAAAACGGGTCTTGCTCCTGCAAATTTCGCGGGGAATATCCCGTTATCATCACATACAAACAAGCCGCCGCCGCCCAAACATCAACATCCGGTTGCGCGTACTTATAATTTACTACCTGCTGTCGCGGCATAAAATACGGCGTGCCCACAACATTACCAGTCATCGTTTGGCCGCTTAAACCCGCTTGGTCAAAAGCCTTTGCTAACCCATAATCCCCAATTTTGGCAACTTGTTTCCCACCCACATTCGCCAGAAAAATATTCCCCGGTTTCAAATCCCGGTGAATCAAGCCCCGTCCTTTTGCAAAACTACCATCAGCCAATCTGACATTGGGAATTTCTGCATTATGGATGTAAGTCAAACCTTCTAAAACTTGCAAAATAATAGCCACAGCCTCACCAATCGGCAAAGTGCTGAAACCGCGTTTTTCCATCAAATCCACAACACTGCCGCCGTCGCAGTATTCCATTGTGAAAAAGAAAGTTTCATCAGCATAACCAAACTCTTTTAATCCTACCACATTGGGATGTTTTAAAACTTTCATATTTTCAACTTCCCGCAAAAACCAATTAACAGCCCGCTGATTTGCCGCTACTTTTGGCAGCATCACTTTCAGCGCAACTTGTTCGTTAGTCCGCTTGTGGCGCGCCAAATAAACTAAACTAAAACCTCCCCTACCCAATTCTTTGAGCAAAACGTAATCGCCGAGAACTCCGATATTGCTTTCATTCGCCACAGCTTTCAACAGAAAAGCTTTGAGCATTTCCCACAGATTCGCTTGATTTGAGGGAATGACAGGGGGTATTTGATGTTCGGCAGTTTTGACAATTTCCGGGTCAAGGGCAACGCCAACTCGAAAAGAAGTATGGCTGAGTGTAAATTCATCTCCCCCTTGCAAGTCGTATTCTGGGAATTGAATCGGTACGCAGCAAAACGCAGCGCTCGCAATCGCAGGGGTTTTCGATTGCAAACGCTGCGTTTGCTGCGATGACTTTAAGGTGAATTTTGCTCCTCGGTACTGGGGGGTTTTTGACCAATTCCCAATTGCTTCTTAGAGGATTTTAAGTCTTTCCAAAGCATCTTAATATCTTTATAGGCTTTCTCAGCGCTAATTTTCCCCCCAGTTTCCAGCGAGCAAATATAAGTTATTTTTTGAGCAAACTCCTGCAAGTTGGCATTAAACGCCAAGTTTTCTGGCGTGAAATCACCGTAGTAGCGATTGCGAGGATGTAAAAAATCTTCCCGCTCTTTCATTGCCCCCTCCTAATTAAACTTTTGGTATTCAACTTTTGGTTCGGTCTCTGTTTTTAATAGCACTATTGGTACTCAGTATCGCGGCGCTAACTTGCTTCTATTGTATTGCGTAAGTAGCAGTTGTGCTTTTTCGCTCTGTATTTAGTCTATTAATGCAGTCTTAACCTTAAGTTAGCTTTATTTTAACTTTTCTTTAACCTAAAAGCAAAAGAATTGGGAGATGCGCTTTTGGCATCTCCCTTTAGATAGATTTTAAAGTGTTGATTAACCTTTGGTGAAGGTGGATATTTACTTGTGGCACTCGCAGCCGGTGTGGCCACAGCCTTGGCCGTTGGGGTGGCCGTCAGCGCAGGCACTGGAACAGTATGTTTTGCCGTCTTTTTCAATGGCTTCGCTGGGGCTGACAACGCACGAACATGAAGGACAGGCACATTTTGTTTGGGTGGCAGTAGTCATTTTAGATTTTCCTCGTGGGTTTGTTTGTCTCTACTAATATCTGAACACATATTCAGATATTAGTCAAGGGAATGTAAAAACTTTGTTACAAAAGGTTGTCGATCGCACTAAAATGAAAATGAGAATTAAAATTAGCCGGGAAAAGATGTCACCCAACTCTGCTGTTAATGGAGCGATAAGTCAGCCTCACCAACAAAACGATACACCAATGTGCGATCGACCGCACCTAGTTGACAGTGTACGGGCAGGGGACATCCAAACACAAGTTCTCAACACCGCAAAAGCTCAGCGGATGGCTGAGTTTTTCAGTCTTTTGGGAGATGCGAACCGCCTGCGGCTGCTATCTGTATTGGCAAAACAAGAACTGTGCGTGTGTGACTTGGCTGCGGCGTTGAGTATGAGCGAGTCAGCAGTATCGCATCAGTTGCGGGCATTGCGGGCGATGCGGTTGGTAAGTTACCGCAAGGTTGGGAGACAAGTTTTTTATAGTTTACTCGATCGCCACGTTTTTGAACTTTACCAAGCAGTCGCCGAACACTTAGACGAAGAATAATCTTTTGGGCATTGGGCATTGGGCATTGGGCATTGGGCATTGATAATGGATTTAAAATTCTGTAGGGGCGGCTTTTACCAATAATTTCGGCCTAATGCCAATAATCTCGTAAACCCGCCCTCACCAAACTCAATATCAATCTTGGACGGTGTGGCCCGTAGCAACAACGGCTTGTTTAATTGACTCTTCAGAAGCTTGAGCCTCAACCGTAACCGTCTTAGCTGCGACATCCACATTGACAGTAGCGTCGGATTCAACAGTTTTGATGGCTTTGGTAATTGTATCACCGCAGCCGGAACAGACGATCGAGGGAACGTTAAGTAGTATTGCCATAATTGAGCAAATTTTCGTAGATGACAGTATTATTTTTTATTGTAATCTAAATTCGTGAAAGACGCGCTTTTCCCGATTTCGGCTGGGGTTTAAGCCCTGCCTCAAAGCTCAATTCGGTTAAAACTGATATGTTGCACCATTCTCAATTAACCTTTTATGAACAGGCTTTCCGGCCTGTTCCACAAAAGATAAATTTTCTTGTGGAACAGGCCGGAAAGCCTGTTGCTGACAATGGTGTAAGATATTCAGTTTTAACCGACTGTAGAGTTTGACGTTAAAAGTTATACATTATTTCCTACGAATATCACTTCAAACTTAATGCCTGTGAATGTAAATTAGTATCAGGTATGCACCGCCCAACGGCGGCGGCTACAGCCTGTAAACTTGCAACTAAATCTACCATATCTGCCAAAGAAAGAGCTTGCCGCGCGTCAGAAACTGATTTTTCGGGTTGCGGGTGACACTCAATAATTAATCCGTCTGCACCGCAAGCAACCGCTGCTTTGGCTAGTGGTGCGACTAATTCTCGCTTGCCGACGGCGTGAGAAGGGTCTACAATTACTGGCAAATGAGTTAACTGTTTCAGCGCGACGACTGCACCTAAATCTAATACGTTTCGCGTGTAATTGTCGAAGCTGCGGATGCCTCTTTCGCAGAGAACTACATGAGGATTTCCGTGACTGAGAATGTATTCGGCGGCCATCACAAATTCTTCGATTGTGGCTGATAAGCCGCGTTTTAGCAGGACTGGTTTTCCGGCTTGACCGATCGCCTTTAGTAACTCGAAGTTTTGCATATTCCGACTGCCTACTTGCAGCATATCAGCATAGGTGACAACTGGCTCGATTTGGGCGATCGACATTACCTCTGTCACCACGGGCAAACTGTAACGGCGACTGACATCGGCTAAAATTTCCAGTCCCTCAATTCCCATGCCTTGGAAAGCATAGGGAGATGTGCGGGGTTTGTAGACTCCGCCTCGCAAAGCTTGCACTGATGCGGCGGATAGTTGGCGGGCGACTGTTTCCATTTGTGCGGAACTTTCGACGGTACAGGGGCCGCCGATGATTAATAATTCTTCGCCGCCGACTGAGACTGTTTCTGAGAGTTTGACAATTGTTTGGTGTTCGGGATGAGATTTGGTTACGAGTTTGGCTTCTAACATGAGGGTATTTTCCTGGAAATTTAAGTGGGTGGTTGACAATAAAAAACCCGGAACTTTTAAGGAGTTCCGGGTTGGTGCGAAAAGACAGCGCGACAATTTACCCAGAACTCCTGTGGGGCCAAAAATAAAAGCTGTAGTACCAGTTACTGAATAATGTCATTGCTGTTTTCGCTTGTGCTCGATTGGTTGTTGGGGAAAGAAGTAGAAAAAACAAAACCGCAGGTGTTAATCTGCGGTTCGCCCGGATGTTCACAGTGAATTGTAAATTCACTCCGGGCGAACTCTCCAGTACCAAAAATAAAAATTGCTGTGGGCTGTGAACATAGTTGAAGTGCTGCGATTTGTGGATTAAACACAATACTATTCGATAACCTACCACAGACTGGTAGGAATGTCAAGCATTTTTTTGCAAAATGTATGGAAACGGCAATGCCGTTTAACTCGGCGCGGTTGTCGTTTTTTGGGTATTACTCGTTACTAGGCTCTGCCTGGTAACGCAGAGCCGGAGGCTCTGCCTCGATTTTCAAGAGCGAGGCAGAGCCTCTAGATAGGGGTTCCCAGGCTGAGCCTGGGAACCAGTTAAATCATCCAGGATACAAGCCCCCGGATTCATCCGTGGAGAAATAAAAAACGTGTATCCGATAAACAAGCTCCAAACTTATCCGTGGGGTCAATGCTTCAATTCTTTAATCTAAAATCTAAAATCTAAAATGGATTGACCGATCGACTATATCGAATAAACGGCATCCTCGAACAAACCGCGAGGGACAAATGCTGAGAGATTCAGACAACCCAGAGAAATCTTGGGAGGATTTAGAAGCCGAATTGCTTCCTCACGGTCCTTTTTATGCCCCCGGCGAGACTGAAATTGAAAAAGACCTTTATGCTAAGCGACGATGTGCTCAGCAAAAAATGAAGGCTGAAAAACGCCCCGATATGGCAGGCCGCTCTGATTACTACTGCACGGAGACAAATAATGATGACTAACTCGAATTACCGACTCCTACCTGCCAGAGATGAGTATGTCCAAGTTTCTATCTATCTCAATCGGGTGCATTTGGACGGATATACGCCCGATCGCGCGATCGCACAATTGATCGAAATGGGTTATGCTCCTATTTTGCAATATCAGTGGAATCCAAAACGAAATGAGTTTGATTTATTTGCTCTGATTCACGATCGCCCCATCGCCGATTCACTGATGGATAAACAGGCTTGTGATGCTCTCTGGGCTGCTTTTAACGAATCTTCGCTTTACGTGATTGGTTGCGAGGCGGCGCAAAATCCTAACTGGCTAGCGGCACGCAGCTTTAATGATCCGCGCCGTCACGCTACGCCGGAGGAAATCGAGCCTCTGGAAGCAAATGCTACGGCCGCTGCTTAATATTTTAGTCCTGAGTGCAACTGGTACAAAAAAGGTACGTAGTTGCGCTTAAGCGCTGTTAGTCCCAGCCGAAATCTCGATCGCACAATTCGGCTAGTCTTTGGTTGTGCGATCGAAAATATGCTTTTAATTGGTCGTATACTGTGTCGCTGATGGGGGGATATTCGCTGGAGTTGTGCTTGCCGTAGCTTTTTAGTTGGTGGGGCGGTAAGTCTAAAAATTCGAGGACGCTGTTGCAGATTTTTGCTGGGTTGCTATACAAGTCTTCGCTTTTGATGATTGAGATTTGTGATTTGGGAAAAAGTTTCATCCAGGCTGGGAGTTGATCTGCGTAAATGCCGCGGGTTAGATAACTGTGGTGTTGGTGTTCGTAACTGTAGTAGGTTGGGTTGGCTAGGAGTTTTTCTATTTCGCCTTTGAGTCTTTCGGGTTCGGCGGCGATCGCCTCTTCTAATGAGAGTGTTTCGTAGCCTATTTTGATATAGTAATAATAGTGGGAAATTGCGCGATCTACGGGGTTTCTCAGGAGGGCGATTATTTTAACTTTGGGACATAAATCATAAATTCGCTGGGGAACTTGGGGGTGAAAGATGTAGTAGGGGCTGGCTTCTCCGGTTAGTAGGTTTTCGGCTGTTGGGGGCTGGGGAAATTGGGAACAGTACCACTCCCAGGTTTTATCGAAGTTTAAGTCGAAGTAATGAATTTCTTTTTGGGTGGCGGGGGCGATTTGGGGATGTTGGATTAGGTAATTGTACAGAGATGTTGTGCCGCCTTTTTGGGCTCCGATGATGATGAAATCGGGGGGTTTGGGAGTTTGTTTCATGGGTTGTATGTTTTATATTTTGCACTTGTACTGACAGTGCGCCGGAGGGGAAAATGAAAATTCGATCGCACTGATATCTTGCACTATTTTGGAGAACAGGCAAGATGCCTGTTCCACTGATAGTTCGATTTTCTTGTGGGGAGTAGGGTTTGGGCCCCAGAACCCGCCCCTCAAAGGCTTATTGACAAGGGTGCAAGAGTGGAAACCGCTAGCAAGGCGAGTACACAAACAAAGCCCGCAAGGGCTGGGCTATACGTCGGATAAGATCGCGATCACTGTTTTGGGGTGATCAAATTCACTCTCGCTCTTGGTACTGACATTTCTATTTAACTAGATTAGAGTGGAGTTAGGGAACTCTCCTCCTTGCTGGGCAAATCTTTCGCTGAAAAATATAGAAGCGGCGGTGATTTTGGTTGGGGGTTTGTGGGTTTTATTTTTCAGCCAAGGTACAGATTTAAATTTGTGCAAGAGGCTGATATGCAAGTTGCAAAAAATGGGAACAATAAAGATGGGATTGTACTGTCGAGCAGTAACTACCTGCAATACCATCTCTGAAATTATTCAGGAAGGCGTCAATGTTTAAGAGCAAATTATCCAAAGTTATCGTATCCCTGCTGCGGCGGATTGCTGGTGTTACCAGATCCGGGGCCAAGCGGCTGATGAGAGCAATGCTGCAAGCGCTGATGGCTATGGGCCGCAGGGCAAGACTACCGATGGCGGGGTTTGTGCTGCCGACGGTGACGATGGTGTTGCTGGTAGTGATATTGTTGACTGTGGCGATTACGCTGCGATCGTTCGATCGGGCTAATACGGCGCGTAACGTGCGCGTGAACCAGCAGGTGCTGGCGGCCGCGACTCCCGCGCTCGATCGGGCAAAAGCGAAAATTCAGTTTATGCTGTGGGAAGACCCGCAAAGACCGACGGGTACTCCATCCGATCCAGAATTGTACGCAAGGATGGCGAATGCTACAGGCGCAGCTACGGATCTTTATAGCTTTGGGGACGAGGAACGGCTGGTACTTAGAGCAGACCTCGGTGATCCAGACAATACCGCCGATCCTGCTGCCGATCCTAAAGCCCCGATGGTAGACCCCATAACAGATGTAGAAAACGAAGCGATCAACACTGCGTGGAGATATCCCGTAGATACTAATAATGATGGGAAATTTGACACTTTTACTATTTACGGCATATTCTTCCGCAGTCCGAAGCGCAGTAATGTTCCAGGCCCAACTTTAGGCAACTTCACAAGGGCGAGAAAGTCGTTGGATGCCCGAACCCCACCGACCTCAGCCAAAAGTCTCAATCCTGACTGCGTGCAGGGTGGAGGTACTGTCGCTAGTTTGGTAGGCGACTCGGGCTGGTACAGGATAGACGGCCAACTTAAAAAAAGTTTTTTTGTTGACACAGTTAATGTACCGATTACCGCCTCGGAAGCTAGCAGTTTGGGCGCTAACTATCAACCGTTAACAGGAACTGCCAGCACATCGGCTCTCGAATACCAGCAAGACCAAAGCCGCATTCCCCTCGCTAATAACGCGGTAGTTTATGAAGACGACTTGGATATATCGCCAGGGCCTGAGTTGAATCTAAACGGGCGGATATTCACAAATAGTAATTTGTTGGTGACTAACTTAAATGGGGGAAATAGGACACGATTCTATCAAGTTAGTAGCCCTGATTCTTGTTTTTATGAACAAGAAAATAGCAAAATTGTGGTGGGAGGCAATGTAGTTAATGGCTGGTCGGGCAATACCACTGGCGGACAAATTAATCCAGTGGGCGTGCATCTTTTCAAAAATGCCTCATCACTTACAGGTGATAGAAACACAGCCATGCTGGCTGCGGCAAAAACTATTAGCAATGCAGATGCTGAATCCACCACTACCAATAGCAGTTTGGAGGTACTTTACAACAATGGTGCCTATACTGCTCGCCTCTCTTCCCTAGTGGCAGCACAGATGGCCAAAGTCGATACTACCGACCCATTTTCGGTGCAAAATAGACCAGCCACCCAAACCCGGGAACAAGCGCTGGAAGAATATTTTAAACAGATGCTCCGCAAGGTTCCCTTTAAAGAAGTAGGACCTGTAACAGTAGGACTTACCCAGGCAGACGCATCGGACATTTACGGCCCCGCACCAAAAAAGCTGCCTATTGATGGAAGCCTGGACACTCTGCGACCTTTAGAACCTTTAGACGGTTTCAAATGGAGCAACTCGGACGCTACAAGCCCGATCGCACTAAAAGAAGGTCAGCTAGAAACAACAACACCAACAGAAGATGGCTCACCGCTACCTGAAGAACTATTGCTGGGCGATCGCGTGATTGCGGGTAACAATTTACCAGCAAAGAGATGGGATGGTACCAAATTCACCAGTGAGCCAGACCCAATCCCAGGCAAGTGGAATTCTACCGACACCAGTGGCATTCCCCGTACCAGATCGCCCCAGGTGACAAAGCTGGCAGACGTAGGAGCCACAGATCGCAGCGGCTTCTGGGAAGGAGCAGCAGCGGAAATACCTAAAAATCCTCTGGATGGCGTTGGGGGTCTTCGGGTGATCACCAGTGCAGGAGTTTACGAACGCACCAATTCTTTTCTGCCACCCCCTACTTGGATAAATCCCTTAGATGGTACGTTATTGGGAAATGGCGCAACTGATGCTTACGACGACCCAACAACTACAGGTACTGCTAATATTGAGAAATACCCTGTTGTTTGGCCGGACTCAATGCCGATGTCACCCCTGGGGCCAGGTTCTAAAGTTTATGACAATAGTGCTGGTGGCGCTTACGATCCTGCCAAATGGGTTACCCTGCCAACAACGCTCGTAGCAGGAACAGGCTCTGCCATTGACCCCAGAACTCCCAAGTATGCTAAGGGCGATTTACGGATGCGGGCGACAGCAGTGTATCACTACAAAAAAGACGGTGGCTACAATCCAAATGTAACACCAATAAACCTCAATAATCCCCCCGTTAAGCCCTTTGCCTGCGTCAGCAGCTACTACGACCCCAGCAACGCTTCCACAGCCAGAAACTTATCTACACTTCCTGATGTAAGCGGCCAGAACGCAACCCTAAACCCACCCGCATTAGGGGTTCCGGGAACTCAAATTGGCTCCAACAATGGAGTAGTATACGGCCCACCGGTCGATAAGACACAAGAGGCAAAATCAACTGCAAGTACAGCTCCGGCTACACGGGGTTTGTTAGGCGGGGGTTCGCCAACTGCTTTAGAAAGGCAAGCCAATTACGTTTTTCCTGACGGTAGGTTTGCCAACGAGCCTTTGAGAAACGCGCTACTGAAAGAACCGGGCGATCGCACTCTGGCTGACAGAGCAGCGATCGACTCTACCATGTGCGCCCTAGAAATTATAGCCCTCACCCCCAAGGTAGTGAGTGCTGATATTCCTCCCGGAGCTATCCAAGAAGTAGCATTTTTGAATGCCAGAGAAGTCAAGGCGATCGATCGTGACGACCCTAATACCCCCAACGTCAACGAAGCCTTTACGCTGAGCAGTCCCCTAACAACTATTGGAACAGCAAAACCAGCAAATCTAACAGGCTATTACAACCAGCCCTTAGAAGAACGTCAACCCTTAGAAATTCGCGCCACTCAGATAAACCTCGATCTATTGCGGAGAAACTCAATTGGAGGAGAGCCTTTACTGCCATACAGCGGGATTATATACGCCAGCCGAGATGATGCCCTGCCCGATCGTAGTAAGAGAGACTCAGATGCAAGTATTAGTGCCAGAGTTAGCCCTACTGACTCCTTACTAGACCCGACTCGCAAACCTAACGGAATTGTGCTGGTAAATGGTCGCCAGCTAGCCAGAATTCCCAGTCTTCCTCCCACTATTGCCAATGTAGTTATGGAAAAAGGGCTGACTTTGGCATCTAATTTGCCCGTTTACATCAAAGGCGAATTTAATTTACACACCCAACACGAGTTTAAAGCTCCCTCCCAAGAAGAGTTTAAAACTATTGCTGCTTGGGACAAGTTTTACACTCGCAACAAAAACGACCTCAATAAGAACTTTGCCTGTCGCCCAAACGACCCCAGACTAAATGGTAAATGTACAACCGGCGATGATTGGCGTCCCACAAACATACTGGCAGATGCTGTTACCCTGCTTTCAAACAATTACCGTTTTGGCTTCCGCAACGAGGGAGATTTTGACCTGAGAAATAATGCCGGCGCTGCTGCTGTATTACCTCGCAGACAGCAAGGATTTTTCAACAACAACTTTGTTACTAACGGACTTTCCAGCGGGGCGTTTTTAGCTAACGGAAATTTAAAGGCAGCAGCAGATCCGATAACGGTGACAGACGCTAACTATCTGACTTCAAATCCCAAGCCGCTCTGGAGTTCCTACTTCAACAACTTTGTCACCCCCGTCCAGCGCCGGGGGCCTTTCCCAGAGTATGTAATGGAAGTTTGTACAAAACTTCCAGTTTCTGCGTGTACGGATGAAGACTGGTACGTTAATCCAGCATTGGCGGACCCATCCACACCAGCAGTAGGTAAGGCAAAAGATGGTGATTCATACACAGCCGCTGCTTATCCAGCGGGAACAACTGCAATTCCGCCAGCGCCAGAATTGCAGCGCTTTCCCCGTCGCGTAGCTTTTGAGAGAAACACTACTACACCTTTCGCTCTGACAAACCTTGGTGCTCCAAAGCCTTTGGCGATTACTGCCGGAAACACCATCCAAGCAGGTGCCGTCGGCCGTATAGGAACTAACGCTCTTTGGTTTGCAGCCAAGAGTGGGACTAATGTGGCTTACAATGCTACCGATCTTCCGTTTCAGGTCAACACCAGCGCTACCGATCCAGGCACTACAGACGGCAGCAAAGTACCTCTACCGGCCATTGCCACAGAAAGCAAACTTAGTCCATTACAGGGCTCGCAGCCGCTATTGATGCCAGTTCCGCAGCTCATGAGTGCAACAGCAGCTACCCCAGGTACTCCACGAGGTAATGCAGCAGCAGACACAACAGGGTGGATATCCTTGGCTGGAGAGACTACATTCAATATGATTGTTGCAGCAGGCGACACTCCCTCAAGGACGCTAAACCCTACCTCGGGTGACTTTAACGGCGGTTTGCAAAACTTGCCCCGATTCTTGGAACTCTGGCGCCAAGGAACTTCAACTCCAATTTCTAATAACATCCAAGGGTCTTTCATCCAGCTAAACCGTAGCGCCTTTAATACCGCACCTTATCTGCCAACTATGCCGACGGGCTATCCGCCAGCATCGGCTGATGGGCTAAAAACTGTGTTCGCCCGATCATCTACTCCTACTACAGAGCCTACGGCTCCTAGTGGTACTAATTCACTAATAACTGTATACAACATCTCAGGTAATCAGATTCCATACTTCAGCCCGCCCACCCGGAACTGGGGTTATGACGTGGGCTTGCTATCTCAGCCGCCTGATTTGTTTACCCAAAAGTTCACAACTCCTCCCTCACGACGAACCCCGGACGAGTATTTCCGGGAAGTACCTCGCAATGACGATTGGGTAAAAACTTTGATGTGTTCTACCTTAGAAAAGGACAAAAAGAACGCCACCGAAACCCTTTCAACTGCCGAGAGAGCTAAATGCTCCACTTAACCCTCTAACTTTCCGTCGCGCAATTACTGGAGTCCTATTTATGACTAAGCAAAAACAACACCAAAATTTATCCCAGTCACGAGATGGTGGCTACACGATTATCGAGTCATTGGTAGCGATGATTGTAGTTTCGGTGCTGATGATTGCGATCGCCCCTGTGATGGCTTACTCAGTAGCGACTCGCGTACAAGCGCGGCGGATTGAACTTGCTACGATGGCGGCGAGAACTTACATCGACGCGCTGAGAGTGGGGGCAATCAGAGATGATACAACAAGCCCAAAAGGTTTTCCTATCGAACATAACTCTGGTTCTCTTGATTCGGCTCCTGCTCCTACAAACTCCAGTAGTTTGTACTGCGTTAACTTGGATGAAACGCCAGGTTGTGCTGGCAGCAAAGAGTTTTTTGTTCAAGGTGCTTGGCGAAATACAGCTAATCCGACCGATCCGACAACAACAGGCTACGAGCTGACTGTGCGGGTTTACCGGGCCGATGCTTTTTCTTCTCCTGGCACGATGACAACTATACAGCAATCAGTCGCTAATTCCGGTCTTGGCAATCCTAAAGCGCCTTTGGTGGTAATGCAAACAGAAATTCCCCCTACTACACAAGGAGCAGCGTCTGCATATCGATCGTTGTGCGATCGACTCAAGAACATCAATGGCTGTAAGTAATAATCCAAGTCCCCGTTATTAACTTTAAACTCGCTCTCCCCATTTGACAAAGGAAACAGTCAAAATGAAAACTTTACTCAGGTTGCTTCTCAAAACTCAGCACCAGCGAAACCGCTCCGGGCCAGATCAAACAGAAAAGGGCATGACTCTCGTCGAGCTATTAGTCGGAGCAATTATGGCGTTTTTAATCATCACGCCCATGCTCGGTTTTGTAGTCGATATGCTAAATACCGACAGGAGAGAACAAGTCAAGTCAAATACCGAGCAAGACCTTCAGGCTGCCGTTGATTTCATTGCCCAAGATTTGAGTCAAGCTATTTATATTTACGATGGCAAGGGTATTAATGCAATTAGATCTCAACTTCCAAATAATGGAGATACTAATAAAGTTCCGATTCTCGTATTCTGGAAGCGACAGCTAATTAAAAACTCGATTCCAGTTGATGCTTCTACTCTAAAACCAAAAGATTGCAGCGCTAATACCTGCAACGACACTTACCTAAGATCATTAGTTGCTTACTATCACTTTAAAGACCCGGATAATACTTGGTGTCAGCCTTCAGGAAACCCAAACGATTGTCCTACCCGTATTGCCCGCTATGAAATTACGGATGGAGTAAAAAACCCTTTAACTCAGGCATACTATAAACAGGATGATAGTGAAACTACAAAGGAGCAAAGAAAAGATTCAGTTTTTAATGAAAAATTTGACTTTAGTAAGCCCACATTAGAAGTGACAGATTTGACGATGGGAAGCAATTTTCCCGATCCTCAAGTATTGGTTAATTATATCGACCACAGTACCGGTAATGTTCCACAACCGCCCGATTGTAAAATTGCTCTGGGCGTAGTAGATCCAACAGCAGCAGGATCAACTCCTATCAACGCCTCAGATTTACGAATAACAGACGGCTCAACCCACAGCTTCTACGCTTGTGTAGATACATCTAAAAACTTAGCCAGAGTTACTATCAGAGGAAACAGCCTGCGTCGCCTTCAACCCAACGATACTGCTTACAACCCCAACAAATCGGCTTTTTTCCCAACAGCAACCGTTCAAGTAAAAGGTCTAGGTGCAGTAGGAAAATAACAGATATCTGAAACAGATTTTCGACTCGCGGCACTAGCAGATAAAGGAGGAGAGTAAAATGAAAACGCCCATATTATTAAAAGTTTTGCAGATTTCTGCAACAAAAGCCAACCCTAATTTCCACAAAACTGCATCCCGAAAAACTGATGGAGGATTCACACTTCTAGAAGTGCTGGTGATAGCATTGGTCATAGGTATATTAAGCTCGATCGCCGCTCCGAGTTGGCAGGCATTCATCACCAGACAAAGAGTTCGCACTGTGAACGATCGCGTTTTCCAATCATTACGACTTGCACAAAGCGAAGCAAAACGTACTAAGCGCGATACCACTATTATATTTGATACAAATGACCCGCTAAAAGTAACTTTTTACCCGCCACTAAGTACGGGTGGTGGTACACAAGAGTTAAATGCAGGAGGTGAAGTTAAAGCTGGACAGCTTCAACTTGCTGTTATTGGTGGAGATACAACTCCTCCGGCTGCTCCTCCTGCTCCTACTCTTACTGCTACTCAAAAATCGCTCACTTTTAAGTTTGATGGTGCTTTCGATCCAAACAGTCCACCAACCCTGCCTTTTCAAGTCACTGTTTCTCCTGTTAATGGTGGTGCTAAGCACTGTGCGATCGTGGAAACTATCATAGGAGGAATGAGAACTGCTGAAGGCACACAATGCAACTAACAGGGTGTCCATGATAGCTTTCAATAAATTTAATCTGAATCTCTAACAGCAATTCCGCATAAGTGCAGAATTGCTAAAATCTCTTAACTTGAATTATTTAATATTTCAAATCCTATTAAAACAGTCAAAATATGCAGCTAAAACAAAAACAAATAATCATCCAGCCCGGAAATCAACTATTACTAAAAGACATAACCTGGCCGATGTTTAAAACCCTACTAATATCATTTCCGGTAACACTCCTTATGATGTTGACGGTTGACGGTTGACAGTGAACAGTCAACAGTCAACAGTGAACTCGAATTTACTATTCCGATGCTAACGGATTTGATATCATAACTGCTTAACTAACCAACCGATCGCCCCTGCAACATCAGCAACCTTTTCAACATCCCCAATCGGCGGCCGCTGCACCATCACCACCGGAATTCCCAGTTCCCTAGCCGCCACAATTTTCGCATAAGTAGCAGCGCCCCCGCTGTTTTTACTAACAATCGTATCAATCTGATATTCTAATAATAATTGACGCTCATCTGCCAAAGAAAAAGGCCCCCTTGCTAACAACAATTTACCATTAGGAATAGGAGAATTGAGTGCCGGAGGATCGATCGCCCGCATCAAAAACCAAATAGCATCCAAACCAGCAAAAGCAGCCAATTCCTGCCTACCAATCGTGAGAAACACCCGCTGAGACAGCCCTAATAAAGCCTTTGCAGCCTCCGAGTGGCTGGCAACTTCAATCCAGCGATCGCCCTCCACCCTCTCCCAAGCAGGACGCACCAGCATCAAATAGGGCACATTACAATCAGCAGCAGCAACAGCAGCATTAGCAGAAATCTGAGCCGCAAACGGATGAGTAGCATCGATTAAGAAGTCGATCGGGCGATCGAGCAAAAACGCCGCCAGCCCAGCCGCCCCACCAAACCCCCCAACTCGCACCGTACCAGTTTTTGGGGTAAAAGGCTGTTGAGTGCGTCCTGCCAGCGAAGATACCACCTCAATTTCAGCAATTTGAGACGCTCTTACCGCCAATTCAGCAGCATCCCCCGTCCCCCCCAAAATTAGCAACCGTTTTTTCACCAAATTACTCCTAACTTATCCAAGCAACGCCCGCAATTTCGGTTAATAATATGTTTAATAAAGTTTAAACCGCCAACAACAATGATTCGCTCATTTTTGACATTTTTTACAGTATTAATTGTAACCGGGTTAGTGTGGTTAGGAAATATCGCCCCCGTTGCCGCACAAGTACAACCAACAGATATCACCGATCCTCAACAGGAATTGGGAGAACTCGTTCAAAAAGCTTTTGAAGCTACAAATGAAGGCAAATTTCCCGCCGCAGAAACTTTTTGGACTCAAATTATTGACAAATTTCCCTCACAAGCCGCCGCTTGGAGCAACCGAGGCAATTCTAGAGTCAGCCAAAACAAACTACAAGCCGCTATTTTAGACTACCAAAGAGCGATCGAACTAGCACCCGACGCCCCCGATCCTTACCTAAACCGCGGCACCGCCTTAGAAGGTTTAGGACGCTGGGAAGAGGCGATCGCCGACTACAATCATGTACTAGAATTAGACTCCCAAGATCCAGCCGCCTACAACAACCGAGGCAACGCCGAAGCAGGTTTAGGAAAATGGGAACAAGCAATTGCCGACTACAGCAAAGCCTTTGAATTAGCCCCCGAATACGCCTTTGCCCGCGCCAACCACGCCCTCGCACTTTATCAAAACGGGCAAACCAAAGAAGCAATTCGCAACATGAAAAACATCGTCCGCAGATACCCCCAATTTGCCGACATGAGAGCCGCCCTCAGCGCCTGTCTTTGGGAAGCAGGAAAGCGCGGCGAAGCTGAAAGCAATTGGGTAGCAGCAGTCGGCCTCGACTCCCGCTACAAAGACATCGATTGGGTTGCCAATAACCGCCGCTGGCCACCACTTGCAGTCAGTGCATTAGAGAAATTCTTGCACTTGCAATAATCTCAAAGGGAAAGTTGACTGTTGACTGTTGACTGTTGACTGTTGACTGTTGACTGTTGATTGTTGACTGTTGATTGTTGACTGTTGACTGTTGACTGTTGACTGTTGATTGTTGACTGTTGACTGTTGACTCGATTTTATGATTCCGATACGACCGGAAACGATATCATTGGTTATTTGTTATTTCGACAACTAACAACTGACAACTGACAACTAACAACTGACTAATTCTCGAATCCGCGCAGCCGTCAACTCTTCGACATTCCTGAAAACCGCTGCTGCACCAGCAGTTTTCAGCGCAGCAGCATAAGCCTCGCAGCGCACAGAATCATCCAAAACATGAGGCGGCAAAATTCCAGCCCCCAGCCAAACCCGATTTGGTTGCACTTCCCGCGCCTTCACAACCGTGTAAATATCGGCAACAGTATCTCCCGCGTAAATCACGGGCAAATTTTTTTCTAAACCGTGCAGATTTTCCAACTGTTCAATTGCCGCGAAAAGTCCAGCCGGATCGGGTTTTCCCGGTGCATCTTCCATCGCCACCAACACCGGAGAATTTAAACTCAGTTTCCCTGACAAAACATAAGCAGCTTCATCCCGCATCGCCCCGCTAAAAAAGCCCCAAACAATGCCCCCAACCGTTAAATTTTCCAGGTAAGCCGGACTTAACAGCAGCGGTTCGTCACAAATGTAGCCAGTCCAATTTTTCTCATCGGGCCCGCGATAGCGACTTTGGAAAAAAGCCACTAATTCGTCATAGTTGAGAGCGAGTTCGTTTCTCGATCGCCCAATCCCCTCAAAATAACGACAAACTAACTCAAAAGACGCCTGCCAGTCATTATTCCACACTCCCTCAGACTTCAGAGAGTCAATATCGAGAGAATTCGGGCGAAAAGCACCCGCCGTGAAATGTTCCACCGCATCCGCGATCGCCCGCCGATAAGAACCGGACACATCCCGCACCACACCATCAATGTCGAAGACTAAAATAACTCTGTTCACAATTTAACAATCCTTGTACCTAGGGCCGGTGAGAACCCAAATTTTATCTGTTCCCAGCCCCTCAGTGGCGCTAAAACCAGCCGTGCCACAAAACTTTTCCTGGCCGATGACCAATTATCGAACAGAGTGTGCTACGCTTAGCGATTGTAGAAATTTTTAACAAGTTCGATCGGAACCCTGGAGGTTTGCTTGTCCAAGTTCATCTTAAAAGTTCTCTGGCTAGAAGAGAATGTTGCCCTCGCCGTTGACCAAGTTGTCGGCAAAGGAACTAGCCCGCTGACATCCTACTTTTTCTGGCCTCGCAAAGATGCCTGGGAAGACCTCAAAAACGAACTCGAAGCCAAACACTGGATTGCTGATAACGATCGTGTCGAAATCCTCAACCAAGCCACAGAAGTCATCAACTACTGGCAAGAGGAAGGCAGACGGCGCCCGATGACAGAAGCTCAGTCAAAGTTCCCCCTAGTGACTTTTACCGGCAGCAACTAAGCCCAGCTTTAAGTTGCTACCCATATACATTGCCTGTTATGGCTGACGAGGGGAAGGAGAGAGGGGAGAAGGCGAGAAGATTTGACGCTTTTTCCACCTCGCCGTGAAACCTACAATTTAAATGCGCTACAGCTTATATTGATACTAACTCCGATTTTGGGATCTACTAGGGTTTTGGGCTTGGTCGATTTGAGATTTGAGATTTGAGATTTATTCAAAATAAAGCTCTCAAATCTGATTTAATACAATCTAAAAAGACTAAGCAACTAAACCAAATAAATCTAAAATCGGCTTTTTTATACTTTTAAATTGTACAGTCAGCTCTCAACGTAATTCCCCCGAACCTCCAACCTCAAGCCTCAAAATCCATCGGTTAAATTAGTTAACTCTTGTACACGGCTTCCTTGTTGAACTTCTTTCTTATTTCTTCCTTCTTCCTTCTTCCTTCTTCCTTCTTCCTCCTTCCTTCTTCCTCCTTCCTTCTTCGCGGAATCTATGGGCGCCGAAAGTACAATCAACCAGACCGAACAGCTACCGCTGGTAGTAAATCCCGACATTCTCCAGCAAGCTATCCTCTACAAAATTAATACCCGCGTAAACGCTCGCGGAGAATTAATTTTCCCCTGCGTACCGGGAATGCTAAGCCACTATCTCAAGGCAATAGAAAATCTATTTAGCACTCTCGACAGACCCCTGCCCGAAGACCGCAGAGACGAACTCAGCAAGCTTTTAGCCACCAAGTTAGAACAAGGCTACCGCACCTCCACAGCATCGATGCTGATCCTGCAATACGAATCAGTACAGCCGCCACAAACCGGTTTAGCCTGCAAAGTCATTGTTACTACCTCAACAGTTGGAGAACAGTACAAAAGCTGGGTAGACACCAGAGAACCTCCGCTTTTCGGTTCTCATCCCGATGCAAAATTGATGGCAACGGCTGCTAAATTGGGTACACCCGATCGAGTGCGGATTTTGGACGTGGGCGCTGGTACCGGCCGCAATACCTTGCCGCTGGCGAGATTGGGCTATTCTGTAGATGCGATCGAACTAACTCCAGCTTTTGCAGAACAATTGAAAGCTGCAGTAACAGCCGAAAACCTTCCCGTGACAGTGACTGAAGGCGATGTGCTCGATCCCTTAATGCGGATGAAACCAGCCCGCTACCAGTTGGCAGTTGCCGCCGAAGTCATCTCACATTTTCGAGACAGCGATCAAGTACGGCTTTTCCTCGCCAAAATGTGCGATTCCCTGTGTCCCGGAGGCCTGTTGCTGTTCAGCACCTTTTTAACCGTCGGCGACTACCAGCCGGATGCCCTCGTGCGACAAGTTGCCCAACTCTCCTGGTCTACTTTATTTACGCCTCAAGAACTCGCCACCGCAATGGAAGGGTTGCCATTAGTCCAAATATCCGATGAATTGGTGTTTGAGTACGAACGCCACCACCTGCCGGAAGGAGCCTGGCCACCGACGCCCTGGTTTCCCAGTTGGGCCACCGGTCGAGATGTCTTCCCGATGGCGAACGCCCGCCCGCCAATGGAATTGCGCTGGATTTTGTGCCGCCGAAGTTAAAAACTTTTGTCATTTTTAGGCGGACACAGCAATCAAAACTGTTAACCGGCAGTAACATTTTCCTCAAATATTTTTATTTCAACAGCTTAAATCCGGCTCGCTGTTAATATTGTCCAGCCTGGACAGAAAAATTTACAAAAATATATATTAAAATGTAAAGAGAGCGAAGTTCGATCGCCCCTGGGAGACAAACCCAGTGCCTGATTAGATTTAACGCTTGCCAACCTTTTGTTTCTTGCGAAAAATCGGGTTGCTAATGGCAATCGAGGTTGCATAAAATTCGATCGTCATCTCGATGGGTGCAACTAGAGTTAAGATGAATTCAACAAACCTATTCCTCCCGATAGATGACTTTGTAGGGAATAGGATTAGCCAATAGATTAGCTCGCTAGTCAGCGATGCTGCTGAGAAACAAATATGCTTTTAACACATCCACTACAAGCGTTTGGAGCAATCTTGGGCCACAAACCTTCCACAAATAGATCATCCATCGACCACAAAACCAGTAAAAATTATTGGGAGGGGAATATTGAGTCCGCTGTAAACGAACAAATTGACTGGTACATCCAAGTGGAAATGCTAATGAGTAACGCTAAATCTTCCTGCACCAATGAAGAGATTACTGCTTGGCTGCGGGGATTGCTGACAATTGCTTGGGCAGACGGCAACTTTGACGAAGACGAGCAAAAAATGATTGCAAATCTAACTCAGGATGAACTACACCCGGTATCTTTTGAGGAGGGTTTTGAACCTATTGCCCCAGAGGAATTAGTCGCTGTGTTAGGGAAAGAAACCGCCAAAGGCGAGGATTTTTTGAGGACAGCAGTCATGGTAGCTTTGGCAGACGGTACTTACTCGCTCAGCGAAGACGAGGTAATCTATAAGTTTTGCACAGCTTTGGGGCACAATGTAGAGGCGCTCGAAGCTCTGCGACACACCATCGAAGACAGCAAGTGCGATGATCCGCAGGGGCCCAGCAGCCAAATAGTTTTCGATGCGAATATCGCCCCCGCCACCGGAACACCCCTTTCATCTCGGCTACCTAAACCTCACCACAAAGATGTCCTGCAACCCGTCAAAGACTGGCTGGACGGCTGGGAAATTCACGACCCAAAATTGGCACACTTTGTCTGTAAAATTATTCCGCCCCAGTGTCCGTTTGAGCGAGATGTCGTGTTATTTGGTCGCAAAATCGTCCATATTCCGGCGATGTGCCAGATTAACCCGCTTTACGAACAGTTAGTCGGGATGCGCTTTCGAGCTCTCTGCTATTTGGCAGATGAATGTAAGGAAGATGTATCATCATATTGTTAGTAGTTAGTAGTCATTAGTCAGTAGTCATGAGTCATTGGTCATTCTTGTGAAATCTTGGATTAACGACTGTAACTATTAACCAATGACTACTAATTAGTCCAAAATGCAAAAAACGGGTTTTTCTAGGACAAAACATCGTTACACCATCCGCGCCAGTAGAAAAAGCCAGTAGAAAAACCCGGTTAATTCATTTTGTGTGCGTGATTCCTGTTAATATCACATCTGCTTTGATCATACTAATTCACCAAAAGTCTTGATACAATTCTCAAATTATTATACAGATTATTAAAAGATTTCGGAGCCGGACACGGCAGTGCCATTTACCTACAAATGCTCGCGTACAATTTTTCACTCTGCACTACTTTTCAGAATTGGTAGAATTATATTTTTCCGGCAACTGTAAATCGCGACTAAACTTGGCTGTCGTTCACCGACCCCGACTAAAGGCAAAGACGAATATTGTGCTTGGATCTGGTATCATAATAAGTAATGACTATTGACACTGACTATTGACTACTGACTAAATTATGCAATTTATCGATCGAGCAGATATTCAAGTCGCAGCCGGCAAAGGCGGCGACGGTATGGTAGCTTTTCGCAGAGAAAAGTATGTTCCGGCGGGCGGCCCCTCTGGCGGGACGGGCGGCAAAGGCGGTTCCGTGTATATGGTGGCGGTGGAAAGCCTGCAAACGCTGCTAGATTTTCAGTACAACCGGATTTTTAAAGCCGATGACGGGAAGCGAGGCGCGCCGAAAAATATGACTGGTGCCGGTGGGGACGATCGCATAATTGAAGTTCCCTGCGGTACAGTAGTTTACGACGCGGAAACTCAGGCAATCTTAGCAGATTTAGTAACGCCAGGACAGACTTTTTGCGTTGCCCAAGGCGGCAAAGGCGGTTTGGGGAATAAGTGTTTTCTGACCAATTCTAACCGCGCTCCAGATTATGCGATGCCGGGAAAAGAAGGAGAACACAAATTTTTGCGTTTGGAATTGAAGCTATTAGCTGAAGTGGGAATTCTGGGGATGCCGAATGCTGGCAAATCCACATTAATTTCAGCTTTGTCTGCCGCCCGCCCCAAGATAGCAGATTATCCGTTTACAACTTTAGTCCCGAATTTGGGCGTAGTCAGAAAACCGACTGGCGACGGTACGGTGTTTGCAGACATTCCGGGATTAATTGAGGGAGCTCACGAAGGTGCTGGTTTGGGTTACGAGTTTTTGCGGCACATTGAACGGACTCGGTTGCTGCTGCACTTGATCGATATTACCGATGAAGATCCGATCGCCAATTACGTCACAATTCAGGAAGAATTGAAGGCTTACAGGCGTGGTTTAGCCGATAAACCGCAGATTTTGGCTTTTAATAAGGTAGATGCGATCGACCTTGAAAGCGAAGAAATCGCTAATTTAATCAGCCGACTTAAAGAAATTAGCGGCGCTCCTGTTTTGTTGATTTCCGCTGTGAGTCGAGTTGGATTGGATGAATTGATGCAGCAAGTTTGGCAAAAACTCGACGAGATGAACGAAAAAGAGGCGGCGGAACAGTTAGCAGTGGCGAGTGTTTAATCCCTTTCCGGTTCGTGGAATTTCCGTGAATGGGTAGGTGTTTTTTTGAGGGGGTCAATCGATTTTAGATTTTAGATTTTAGATTTTAGATTGAAGCATTGACCCCACGGATAAATTCGGGGGCTGGTTTATCGGATACAGGTTTTTTATTTCTGGACGGATGAATCCGGGGGCTTGTATCCTGGATGCTTTCGGTCAAATCTTTCGGCTGTAGGGCTTGTGCGGGAAGGGTTTGAGCCTCTATGCTGAATAAATCTGTTCACGGAAACGCTGAAATTATTGCTGTGTATAGCTTTGATGGTTGTTGAAAATTTTGTTTTTTGACAGGGCGGTGGCTGAAATGATATTTTTTGGATACTGGAGGGAACAGTACCTTGAAAACTAAATACTGTAATGCTTCTGGCACGGGCGGCCGGAATCAACCTAAATCCCTATCAGGGATTGAAACTGACCAGTAGGAGCTTCAGTTAGAATATCTCTTTCGCGGGAATCAACCTAAATCCCTATCAGGGATTGAAACACTCTCTGGTATATACCAGTTATGAAGTGGTGGTACATCTCTAGCCGGAATCAACCTAAATCCCTATCAGGGATTGAAACGTGCAGTTCCAGGGCAAAGGGGTCTATGTTGTTGGGCCGGAATCAACCTAAATCCCTATCAGGGATTGAAACGGGGGATTCCATACCCCAAAATTATAGTTGCCTCCTAGCCGGAATCAACCTAAATCCCGATCAGGGATTGAAATTGCATTCAGTGCCAAAAAACTTGGGAAATTACACTCGATAGCACAAAATAATCAGCAAATTTTCTTGAGGCTTGGTATGGGTAGTTTGGCAATTAAAACCCAGGACAGACTTAAGCAACTCCATTTGACCAAAGACAGAATTAGCCTCGATCGGATGGATGGGCCCACCATTACCCTACCTCTAGTTTCCTATCCCCGATCGCTGAATGCGACACCCGCACGGCGCCAGAAGTGGCAAGTATGCGGCGGTGGTTAGGGCATTCATTGAGAAGAAATCGATCGGGAACTCAGTACCGAAAGAATGTTGCGCGGATCACCCGCGACGAAAGCTTAATTAAGGATTTCTCTAATCGGGCGATCGCTATTTCACAAGTTCATATCGTTTCCGGTTGCATGGGAATGATAAAGTCAAGGCCAATAATTCCACATTCCCCCACTCCCCACTCCCCACACCCCATCATTGAAAAACCCGATTTCTGATTACCGATGAGTAAGTCCGAAGTATTGTTAAATTCCGCTTGACTCGCGGATTCGCCCGTTGTAATCGACTCTCACCCTCCCATCTTGAGAAACCGTAACAACCGTTTCTACAGTATAGACAGACGAACCAGGCTTGTTACCCTTAAAAGTAAAAGTCCAAGTTCCATCGCCATTGTCTACAAAAGGCGATTCCTTAGAAGTACCGTGCATAGAAGCTTCAGCTCGATAGTTGCCTAAACCCCCATTAGCAATTTCTGCTGCTTGACGAGCTAAGTTTTTTGCCCGATTGAGTTCGATATTATTGTTAATCACTCTCACGCCGTCGGTCTCATATTCAGGAGCAGGATTAGCATTACTCAAGGTGGGGGAGACTCCAACGGCTAAAGTTGAGAGCGCTACCAGACAAGCAAGTCGGATGTTTAGTTTCATAATACAAACTGATTTATAGTTTGATAAAGTCTACAACACTAGCCGGAAAAAACCCGGTTGAATTTTCAATTTTTAATTTTCACTTGTGAATCCGCTGGCGTTTCCCCACCGTACAAATAGCGGTAACTAATCCGAGAAATCTCCCGAATCAATGTTTGAGCAGGCTTCTCTGTTTCCGGTGAATGCTTCACCATCACCGCCACCAAATAACGCTTACCGTTCGGCAAATCCACCATTCCCGCATCCGCAAGCATTGTATCAATGTTGCCAGTTTTGTGAGCAATAACTGAACCTTCGCCTAAACCTTTCGGCAGCAAAGAATCATTTCTAGTTTGGCGCATGATTTGCAAAATACGATCGCGCGATTTCACCGATACCAAATTACCCCGATCGATCTGGGCTATGATATTAATCAAATCCTGCGGACTTGTAGTATTAGTTCCCTCCAAATCCGGCAAATTATTGCGGAGAACTGTCGCCCTCAAACCCCAATTGGCAAAATGCTGATTCAAAACCTCAGCACCTCCCAACAACTCAATCATCATATTTGTCGCCGTATTGTCGCTGACAACAATCATCTTTTGGGCAACTTCCAAAGCCGAATACTTCTTGCCCGGAGCCTGGTCTTGCATATCTCCAGAACCGCCGACAATGTGTTCGGACTTCAGCGTCAGCATCTGGTCTAACTGCACTTTGCCCTCATCTACTGCTTGGAAAAAAGCTACTAAAATTGGCACTTTAATCGTGCTAGCTGAAGCAAAAGCAGTATCGCCATTAAAATTTAGGTAGCTTCCAGTATCTAAATCGACTAGAAATATTCCGGCTGTCAAACTAGGATTTTCTGTTGCTAAAACCTGAACTTGGGTTTTCAAAGCTCCTAATTCTTGATTCAGTTGCAGCACTTCTGGGGTTGCGGGTGCAGCAGATGCGCTATCGGCTGGGTTGTTCTGCCCTGCGGTGGTTTGTTCTTCTGCCGCTACAGTGGATGCTCGACTCACAGCATTTACCACCGACAGCAGCGTACCGCAAATCACCGCTATCCCAACTCCCAAAATCAGCAAGCGAGTAGCATAGACCAACGGCGGCACACTCCGAGGTGCAGAGCGTTTACCCGGTCTCTGACTCGCTTGTGGGCGCGGTTTAGGCACGGGTTGTTTTTTGGCATTTGGGGGGATTACCGTGTCTTGAATGCGCGTTGGGGGCGAAGTGGGGCGACTTCCACGGGTGGTAGGGGGAGTGGCTGTGGGGAGCTGGCTGTTGGGATTGCTGGCGATCGAACTTACATTTTCCCGCTCCAGATTTGGGTTCGGAAACTCGAACATATCGACAGCAGCGAGGCCTTTTTTGCGTGGTTGGCGAGTCTTCGACTGAGGAGTTTTGCTGGTTCTGGGTTTTCTGGGGTTAATTGCCGAGCGAGGATCGGATAAAAAGTCTTGTGTAGTAAATTCTTCCGAAGATGTGGGAGAATTGGCTCCATTTCTGCTGCCGCGGCCCTGTTGCAGTGGCACAATCGCAGGTTCGGGCGATCGAATTTCTGAATTGCCGTTTTGCGGTTGCGGAGGGCGGCGGCGGCCCGATTTGCCAGACTGACTTGCTTTGCCGGACTTAGGCTGCTTTGAGCCGGAGTTGGGAGAGGATATCGACGAGGATATCACCGATAATATCGATCCTTTGGGAAACCGCTCTGCCACGTCTTACTCCTTCATCACTACTGTAAAGTTCAAGTTTAAGATTTTTCAGCCTGCCAGCCAATCAATTTTAGATTTTAGATTTTAGATTTTAGATTGGCCCCAGACGCTGCATGGTATCAGCAAGCAAGTTTATTGCTCGCAAATTATCGCAAAGCTTAGGTTTTTAGTCAAGAAACCCTGTTATGAAGATGACAAGTGGGGGCAGGAAAGTTCTCTGTGAAAAAAATCCTCAATCTCACATCCCCAATTATCAGCATTTCTCCTAGCTATCCGTTGGATTTTCCGGTAACGCCCCATCCAGAGTATCAGAATTTGCCTCTCGTGGGTAAGTTTTGATTGCCCATTCTGTTTGGCGGAGGACGCCCCGCAGCATGGCGACTTCATCAATTGTCGGATAGGCTCTGTTGTACAAACGCCGAAATTTTTCCATCCGGCTTGCTGCTGTGTGCTGCTGCAAATATCCTATTTTTAACAGCAAAGTTTCTAGTTGCTGGTAATATCCCTCTAAATTTTCCAAGGGAGCACTGGCGAGGGGAATTGAGGGATTTTCTGTCTGGCGGGTGGCAAGTTGTTCTTGGTAACAAGTTGATAAATTATCTGTGGCATCGGGTATTGAAGAGGCAGAGCCTCTGGATATGCGTTCCCCGGCTGATCCGGGGAACGAGGCATCTTCTTCTTCCTTCCCTCTTCCTTCTTCGCTCTTCCCTCTTCCTTCTTCCCTCTTCCTTCTTCCTTCTTCCCGGTATAGTTCGTAACAGCAGATAGCGACGGCTTGGGCGAGATTTAAGGAAGTGTAGGCATCGCTGCTAGGAATGCGGATCAGGCGTTGAGCGCGGTTTAATTCGGCATTGGTCAAGCCGCAGTCTTCTCGGCCGAAAATGAGGGCGCTGGGGGCTTCTAGGAGCCAAGGCAAGGCCTCTGCGGGTTCTTCTAGTTGTGTTGGCAACGATCGACAATCATCCCCTGTAGTTGCGATCGCTCTGACACACCCAACCAAAGCAGCCGGCAAACTCTCGACTACTTTGGCCGTTTCCAATATGTCGGCGGCGCGAACAGCCATCAGTCTGGCCTCTTCCCCTAAATGATCGCACTGGGGATTTACCAAAACTAATTGGTGCAAACCCATATTTTTCATGACGCGGGCAACAGAACCAACATTCAATGGGCCTGCAGGTTCGACTAAGACGATTCGGATGTTGGCGTCGGCCGTTTCGAGCATTTTTATTTGGGGAGGTGTTAGGCAAAAATTGGGTTGTTTCCTTAGCAACAGGCAAGATGCCTGTTCCACAATCAAATTTAACTCTTGTGAAACACGCATCTTGCCTGTTCATAATCGCAAGATACCTGTTCCACAATCAAATTCAACTCTTGTGGAACACGCATCTTGCCTGTTCATAATCGCAAGATGCCTGTTCCACAATCAAATTTAACTCTTGTGGAACACGCATCTTGCCTGTTCCTGAAAATGGTACAAGATCTGAGTTAGTAATGTACTTTCCCAATTAGCATGGCAAAGCAGCGATCGAAATCTGATTTACCGACAAAAATGTGCCCCGTGTGCGATCGACCTTTTACTTGGCGCAAAAAATGGGCGGACTGCTGGGATGAGGTCAAATACTGCTCCGAACGTTGTCGTCGCCGCCGTTTGGCGGCTCAAGATTAAGAATTTAGGGCAAGTTGCTCGATCAAAGCTAAGATTGCAAAGGAAAAATTTTAGGTTATTAGGTTATAAATTATGGCATCGCAACAAGTGCAACCAAAGTTAGTTATTCACGGCGGTGCGGGCAGTTCTCTACATAGTAAAGGCGGAATTGAGGCAGTGCGGAAATCGCTTTACGATGTTTTGGAGGAAGTTTATCCGCTGCTGAAAGACGGTGCAAGTGCCGTAGATGCAGTGGTGCGGGGCTGCCAATTGTTGGAAGATGACCCGCGATTCAATGCCGGTACTGGTTCTGTAGTGCAGTCGGACGGTCAAATTCGGATGAGTGCTTCGCTGATGGACGGTTTGATGCAGCGTTTCAGCGGGGCGATTAATGTTTCTCGCGTTCAACATCCGATCGAACTTGCTGAATTTTTGCAGCATTCGGACGATCGAGTTCTCTCTGATTTTGGTTCGGCGGAATTGCTGCGAGAACTTCAATTGCCGATTTACGATCCGATGACGGATTTGCGTTTGCACGAGTGGATGCAGGAACGCCAAGGCAATTTTAGTAAAGCAATGGCTGACGTGGTTGCCGAACCGGCCGGTGTTGGGACCATCGGAGTCGTAGCTTTGGATGTGCATGGACGCTTGGCTGCTGGGACTTCGACTGGTGGCAAGGGTTTTGAGCGGATTGGGCGGGTTAGTGACTCGGCGATGCCGGCGGGAAATTACGCGGCCCAAAGTGCGGCGGTAAGCTGTACGGGAATTGGCGAGCACATTATGGACGAGTGTTTGGCCGCGCGAATTGTGATTCGGGTAACGGATGGTTTGAGTTTGAAAGCTGCTTTTGAGCGTTCTTTTACTGAGGCTGACGAACGTCAACGGGATTTTGGCGCAATTGGAATTGATGCTAGCGGGGGGATCGCTTTCGGCAAAACTAGCGAGGTGATTTTGGGTGCTTTTCACAATGGCATGGAAATGGGCGATACTTTGGAAATGAGCAAGGGAACGCTGATTTTCCTTGCTTAAAATGCCGATATAAATTGTCAGTCTGCGGTTCAGATACCCGACTTTTTGAATAATTCGGGTATCTCGATCGGGGTTAGTTTTATATCAAATCCGGTGGCATCATAATTGATATTATATCAATTCCGGTGGCATCATAATTGATATAATCCGCGCTTCATCCTCGGGCGTAAAGTCTAATCAAGCTGCCAACAAATAATTCGCGCAATTTTCATTTTTTTGACCCCTCCTTCAACAGTCAACAGTCAACAGTCAACAGTCAACAAGCACGGACGGTGCAACCGGAATCGATATTCTTAAATCCGCAGTTGCCAAAGTTTAACAGTACCATTCTCCCCGCCGCTGACCAGAGTTTCGCCCAAAAGCCCGATCGCCACCGCAGACACAGGGCTAGAATGTCCATCTAAAGTGTGCAACAATTCGCCGCGAAAATTCCAAAGTCTAACAGTACCGTCAAAACACCCCACTGCAAAGTATTTCCCATCAGGGCTAATTGCGGCGGCGGAAGTGATGCGAATGCCTGTATGCAGCGAATGCAATAATTCGCCTGTTTGCAAATTCCACAGTTTGATAGTTTGGCCACCATGATTGACAAGAATTTGGCTATCGGAAGAAATCGCTACATAATTTTCGCTGCCAAACGTTCGTCTCACTTCGCCTCCCGGCAATTCCCACAAAGTGACTGTGGCGCGACAGAAACCGCTGGCTGCATTGAGGCCGCTGGCTACTAGCATTCTGCCGTTGGGACTGAGGGCGATCGCACTAATGTCATCCCCTTGATAGCCTTCTAAAACTTGCAGCAGTTGGCCGCTGTTGAGGTGCAGAAGCTTGATGGTGCCACGGGTGGTGCCGATCGCCAAAATTTGCCAGTCGGGGCTGACGGCGACGGATTCGTGGCGGTGCACGTCTGCCAAACGCTTCAGCAGTTCGCCGTTTTGCAGGTTCCAGAGTTTGACTGTGCCCGCGCGCGATCGTGTCAGCAGCGTTTTGCTGGCGGGACTGAAAGCCACTAGCAACACGGCTGTTGAATGTCCGAAAATCGTCTGCCGCAGTTCCCCGCTGTGCAAACTCCAAATTTTCACTGTACTGTCCTCTGAGCCCGTTGCGAGGAATTGTCCGTCGGGACTAATAGCTGCAGACAAAATCCTGTCTGAATGGTGGAGAGTGGCTTTTAATATTGCGCCGGTTGAGGTTTTTGGCTGCGTTTTATATCCGGCTATTTCCAGCCAGTCGATCGCATCTCTCCAATTTTTGAGTGCATTTCGGGGCCGATTTGTCAATAATTCTATGTATCGGTACAAAGTTTTTGACAAATCAACTTCTACACCTTTGATTTGTTTGTTGAGAAAAACCGCTATTTCCGCTGGACTGTAGCCGCACAACAAGCCACAGAGATGCCGCTTTTCTACGGGTGTCAGCCCTCTTCTGGTGTGGGGGGCGAATTCTTGTTTGGCATTTGCCAAGTCAGTGTAAAGCTTTTGGATGTCCCAGCCGTTGCTTGCGCGTGCAAATGGTTCTTCGGGTCGATTGAGGGTAGAGGGTATCATTTGCGGCAGTCGCGATCGAGTTCCTAGTCAAAATCCTAACCAAAATCCTAACATTCGCTGTGCGCGATCGAACTGTTGTCACCGCTAATCTATTTTTAACACAGCCAACGGGGGAATGAGTTGCAGGTAGAAAATCCTCTCCTTTACAGTTGGCAAAATAACTATACATCAATCGGAGAAATAGAAAATGCCTGGAATTGCGATCGCCTTATTTTTCATCCTAGGTTTAGTTTTAAGTCTTGTTGGCTATTTTTGGGGATTAGTTCAAGCTTTTGGAGAGGAAACTATTTGGGGAGTGCTTTACTTGCTTGTCCCATTGGCATCATTGGTTTTTTATATCAAAAATTGGAGCAACAAAAAAATCAGAAAGACCTTTTTAATTCAATGTGCTGGATTGCTAATGTTTGTATTGGGAGGCATTACTACTTCAGTATTTTATGGCAAAAATTTTGTAAAAGTCTCTGACTCTGGATCTAATGTAGAGCAGGGGTATAACGAGCAATCGCCCTCTTCTTTTCCTTCTGGTTTCAACACTTCTCCATCACCCTATCAAGAGTTATCTCCTGCTTTCGAGTCAGTTCCTGCTGCCGAGCCATCTCCTGCTGTCGCAGCACATGTTTCTGAGCCTAATTCTGCTCGTGTTGCTGCTCAAAATTCTGACTTCAAACAATCGATGAAACTCGGTTATATCTACTACGGGCAGGGAGACTATCAAACGGCTTTAATCAATTTTAACAGAGCTTTACAGATACGTCCGGGCGACGCTTATGCTGTCAAGGCTGTTTACAACACCAAAAGTGCGATCGTCCAAAGCCGGCTCCAATAATAACCGGTGCATTAAAAATTGCCTACAGCGGATAGATAAGTAATCCACATTGTTTTTAAACTCAACCACTAAACTAATGAAAGTTCTCAAGCAAACACCAACTAAACTAACAATTAAAACGGCAAGCGCCTGGGAGGGTTTGTTATTAATTTCTCCCTTCATCCTCATTGGATTATTGCAGATTATTTTAGCTTCAAATTGGATAGGTGGAGGCATATTTCTGTTGTTTTCCCTGTCTTTGTTGGACGGCGCGATAGATGAAACATACATTTTTGATAAAACTTTTAGCAAAATGACCATTAAACGACGGGGTGCATGGCTTCATGATGTTACCGAATGCTCAACTCACGAGATTTCTGCGGTGGAATTAGAGGAAGTGAGAGATAGCGAGGGAAATCGTAGCTATTATGTGGATTTGTGGATGTTCGGGGGCGATCTCCTCTGTTTAAGAAGCTATTCACTAACAGAACAACACAAAATGGCTGACTTGATTCGCATATATCTCGATTAGCGATAATCCCACGCTTAGCAATGTATTTGCCCTGCAAGTCCGTGAATCGTACCTATCCTGCAGGGAATCGCCCAAATTAATAACTAACGATAATTAAGTAGGCGCACATAAACCTGACAATGTAACAAAATGTAAACCGGTACTCACCTGGGTGATTACTTTCCTACGGAGCGCGAAGCTAACGTTTTATTCCACATAACATAATTAATATATTTTTAAGATTCATCTATTTTAAATCATGGAAAGCTATCTTAAACTAAGCCGCAGGTAAACTGGCGACATTTGTTGTCTGTCAGCAATTTTAGTGCTAACCTTTTACCAAAACAAAAGGGGTCATGGCAGAGGACGACTTCAAATAATATATAAGTTAACAATGGGGCTGATCGGGGTGAGTAAGGCGATCTGTAACATCATATTGGGAATATAAGGGCAAGATAAATGAAAATAATCAAGCAAACAGCAAGTGAATTAATAATTCAGACTCAAAGCATATTTGATTTTTGGTTGCCTAGTTGTTTATTCATGGCTTTTGGACTGTTCGGGCTGGCTTTTGATTATCATAAAGCAACCCTGAGCTGCCAGCGATTGCAGGCAAAACAAGGCAGTTGCCAGTTGGTGCGATCGAATTTACTGGGCTCAAAAATTCAAGAAATTGAGCTTGCTTCTTTGCAGGGAGCTAAAGTTCAAAGATGCGGCTATAAAACCAGAGTTGTACTTCTGACATCTGTTGGCTATGTTCCTTTCACTGCTAACTCCCCTAATTGGGGAAGCCAAGACGCTGTTGCTTCTGACATCAATTTTTTTGTTAAAAATGCCAAAGATCGATTGCTGCGCTTAAGCCAAGAAGATCGCTGGTTGGGATGGACAGGAGGCATATTTTTGCTCGCAGCAGCCGCAGTGATCCTCTTGAGAAATAATGAAACCTACAGCTTCGATGGAAATTTAAACACCTTGACTGTTAAACAGCAGGGTTTGTTGGCACGTAAAGTAATTGAATACTCTCTGTGCGAGATTTATGGCGTGGAAGTCGATCGAACCAAAGATCTGCAAAATGACACTTGGTACCAAGTCAGACTGTTAGTTTGTGGAGGAGATCGCATATCCCTGCCCAACACTATGAACCTCTACCAGCAAGAAAAAATTGCCAAAGCGATTAACCACTATCTGAACGCCCAAAAATAAGACAAAATAGCAGATGCCACAAACCCGATTTCTCAAGCTTGCGGACTTACGCAGAAACCGGGTTTTCCACCCCAATTTCACGCGAGTGCGCCATCGCTCCCGTTATAAAAACCCGGTTTCTTTAGGTATCGATCGCACAAGTCCCGATGGGTGGAAACTCATCATCTAAAAAGTGAACAATCGTTCACTTTTTTGGTTCTTGCAACTTCCAACCTGGTTTGACAACTTGCCGGGAACGGGCAATTACTAAACAATCATTCGGCACATCTTCTGTCACCACAGAACCCGCCGCTACAGTAACATCTTCTCCCAAAGTTATCGGTGCAACCAGCACGCTATTAGAACCCGTTTTACTCCGATCGCCTATTTGAGTTTTGTGCTTGTTTTTTCCGTCATAATTCGCCGTAATTGTCCCAGCACCGATGTTGACTTTTTCTCCCAAAGTCGCATCGCCTAAATAAGACAAGTGAGCGACATTAGTTCGATCGCCTATTTGAGTATTTTTCAATTCTACAAAATTGCCGACGCGACAGTTCGCCCCAATTTCTGCGTGTCCCCGCAAGTGTGCGTAAGGGCCAATTCGCGAATTTTCAGCAACCATACTGTCAGAAACCACCGAATAAAGCACAGTCACATTTTCTCCAACCTGACTGTTTTCGATCAAACTGCCGGGGCCGATGCGACTCCCAGAGGCGATCGAAGTATTTCCCCGCAAGTGAGTTTGCGGTTCAATTACCACATCCGGCTGCAACTCTACTGTATCGTCAATGGTGATGCTGTTGGGATCGAGCAGCGTCACTCCCGCCGTCATCCACTTGTCCTTGATCCGCGTTTGCAAAATATCGCAAGCTGTAGCTAAATGTTTGCGATCGTTAATTCCCAATATTTCTTGATAATCTTCTACATCCACCGCCATCACCGGACTGAGGAAATTTACCGTATCAGTTAGGTAATATTCTTTTTGGTCATTGTCTGCCTTCAATTCTGGCAAAATTTTCTCTAAATCCGGCCAGTGAAAGCAGTAAACACCTGCATTAATTCGGTGATTTTGCTTTTGAGCTTGTGTGCAGTCGCGGTCTTCGACAATTTGCTGGACTAAGTTTTGACTGTCGGTAAATACTCGTCCGTACCCTTGGGGATTCGGCAAATTAGCTGTCAATAAAGTAGCAGAGTTTTGGTGCTTTTTGTGAATTGCTATCAATTGTTTGATAGTTTCTGCCCTCAGCAAAGGTACATCCCCATTTAAGACCAACAAGTCTCCTTGAAATCCCTCTAAGTGAGGCAGCAATTGTTGGATGGCATGACCTGTTCCCAATTGTTCAGTTTGTTCGACAAATTCTAGGGGAGGAGATTGAGGATTTTTCCCTGATAATTCTTGACCTCGAATCAGGGATTCTTTAACGAGTTCACCTCGATAACCGACGATGACAAGTCGCCTGGTAATTTGAATTTCTTGACAACTTTGGAGGACTCGCTCAACTAGCGATCGACCGCCTAATTCGTGTAGAACTTTGGGCAAGTCAGATTTCATGCGCGTGCCGCGTCCAGCCGCTAAAATTGCTATTGCTACCATTGTGCGATCGAGTTATTTGCTATAAAAACTTGAATATTGACTCACTGATGATATCACTCGCTGTCCGCTGATGGCACTGCGATCGCACAAATTTTTCATCTAAAATTTCCTATCTCGCATCCGCGCGATCGAGAATTTTTCCAGGCGGATGCTGGTTTTAGGGGCGATGCTTGCAATATCTGGGCTGGCGCGCCCGGTATCAAAAACCTGGTTGCAGCAGCAGTATTTGGCGGCTGAGCAAGACGACTTGCATTCCTCACCAAAAACCTGAATTCGGTTTTTAGCAAGGAATGCAAGTCCTCCCCCAAGGGATGCCAGGCCTAGCGAGAGTGATAATTTGCATCTTTGGGCTGGGATTTGCCACGATACATTATACTATTTGTTGAATTTCAGTTATTGTGTTTTCAACTCAAAAAAACTCTTTCTGAATTTTTTATTGTTTCTGCCTTCTCTCTTCTATCTTCTGCGTTATCAGGTGTCCAGCTATGACAGAGCTTAATTTTCAGGAACTTGCCAAGCAGGGAAATCCGCACGCTATCGCATCTTGGCTCAATAGCCAGTTGCAATCTGAAGGCATCACAGCCTCGGCGAATCTCGATGGCGACTGTTTGGATGTAATTCTTGAGGCCGAGCAGGTACCCATAGAAAATACATTAGTTGATTTTGTCCGCACCGAGCTGACGAATTTGCAGCCGGATTCGATTCGCAAAGTGAAGGTTGAGGGCCGAGAAAGCGGTCAGATTGCTGCTGCTTGGAGTCAAGAGTTTAGTTTGGAAAACAGCACTTTTGAACCAGAGAGCTTTGCAGGAGAATCTGTACCAAATACTGCTGTTGCTAATATGGACGATCGCACAGAGATGGAGAACTATTTTGAGGAAGAAAAACCGCCGGAACTTGCTGCATTTGAGAATCGGCTGCGATCGACTTTCATTGTAGTCGGGCTAGTAACGGGTATGTTGGCGATCGCCGTAGTAGCGTTTGTCGGTAAGATTTTAAACGAGCCGACAGCAACTGCGGGGAATAATCCCGATGAAACAGTAGATGTAGCAACTGCACCAGATACTTTTCGAGAAGCCGTTAACAGCGCACTCAAAGCAGCAGAATTAGGGCGATCGGCAAAAACAAAGGAAGATTGGAAGACTGTTATCGATGGTTGGCAAGAAGCGGTCTCATTAATGAGAAGAGTACCAGTTTCTAGCCCCAATCATCAACTAGCTCAAGCAAAAGTAATCGAGTATCAGAAATATCTACTTTACGCTCAAGAAGCAGCAGTAACCACCCCTCTGCCAACTCCAACTCCCGCACCAGCCGAAAAATCACCTGCGGAAAAAGCAACTCCTAAAAAATCCAATTCGCCCAAAGAAACTTCGGAAAAAGCAACTCCTAAAAAACCTCCTTCCGCAAAAGCAGAACCAGAAAAAAAATCTCCTTCCCGATAGATGTTAAAATATAGATTTGAATAATCATGACAGACAACAACTTCATCGTTTCTCCTGAATGGTTAGCCACCAGTACCGACAATCCGCAAGTTGTAATTATTGACTGTCGGTTTTCCCTTGCCGACCCTGAATTGGGACAAAAACAATATCAAGAAAGTCACATTCCCGGAGCTTTCTATTTAGATTTAAACCGCGATCTCGCGAGTTCAGTGGGCAAACACGGCGGTAGACATCCGCTGCCAAATATTGAAGAATTAGCTGAGAAATTGAGCGCGATCGGCATTAATTCACCTGAAACTTTAGTCGTCGCCTATGACGATTCGCGGCTGGCTTTTGCCTCTCGTTTGTGGTGGCTGCTGCGATATATGGGACACAGCAAAGTCGCTTTGTTAGACGGCGGTTTCAGCGGCTGGAAAGCGGCCGGATATCCGGTAACAAATATTTTACCAGAACCCCGCGAGGGTAAATTTGTTGCTCATTTGCAGCAGGATTTGGCGGTAGATATTGAGGCGGTAAAAGAGCGTAAAGACTTGCCGGGAAAGGTTTTGGTTGATTCGCGAGAAAGCGAGAGATATGAAGGTTTGCGGGAGCCTATCGACCCCATTGCAGGTCACATTCCGGGTGCGGTTAACTATCCTTGGCAAGGGGTGACGGATGAAACTGGAAAAGTGCGATCGGCATCCGAACAAAAACAGCGATGGACAGAATTAGAAAAAGCCGAAGAAATTATTGTTTATTGCGGTTCCGGGGTGACGGCTTGCGTTAATTTACTGTCTTTAGAAATCGCCGGAATTCCCGATGCTAAACTTTATGTCGGTAGCTGGAGTGACTGGTGTTCTTATCAGTTGTAGGGTGCAGGAGCGAGATGATTGTTGACTGTTGACTATTGACTGTGATTTCTAGGGTGGGCACCGCGCACCAAAGCGGGGAATCACTTCGGCGCACCTTACGGGGAATAAAAGGAAAATCAAATATAGCAACAGCCAAGACGGTTAGGACGTTGTTAATGGCTGAAACGATTGATTTTATTGCTTCTTCCTTCTTCCTGACATCCGTTACATCCGTTACATCCGTTGCCAAACTTCCTTCTTCATGACATCCGTTACATCCGTTACAGAATCCGTTGCCGAACTTCCTTCTGCTATAATGCCCTAAAAATCAAAATAAATATAAGGCAAACCGCCTTCGGGAGCCAACACCCACACCGCATACAAACAAAGTGGCACTAACACCAATTTCAGCGGCCAATTTAACTCCAATTTCAAACCCCGACTTAACGCATAATTCCCCAGCATCGCCGCAGCCAAAGCTGCCAACATCCAAGTTAAATGTACTCTTTCCAAACCCAAAGCTTCGCCATAAACTTTCTCAGCAAACTGCACGTCAGCATTGTGTCCCCACAAATGCGAAATCGCCCATCCAGAATCCTTTAAATCGGGAAGGCGGAAAAATATCCAACTACCAAAAACCATCGCCTGAGTCAACAGCCAACCGATCGCAATACCGATCGGATTTTCCCACAAAAACTCGATCCGCAACCGCTTAAACGCCACATCAGTCAGCCTGTGAACCGCCAAAGCTAAACCGTGTAAACCCCCCCACACAATAAATCCCCAAGCTGCCCCGTGCCAAATTCCCGCAATTAACATGACAATCGACAAATTCAGACAAGTGCGCCACAAACCGACTCGCGAACCGCCCAAAGGAAAATACAAATAATTGCGTAGCCAATCGCCTAAAGTCATGTGCCAGCGTCGCCAAAAATCAGCTATGCTGGCACTAAAATAAGGAAAATCAAAATTTGGTGGCAAGTACCAACCCAGCAGCAAAGCTGTACCGCGCGCCATGTCAACATAGCCACTAAAATCGAGATAAAGTTGCAGCCCGTAAGCAAAAATAGCCAGCCACAAATCCTCGCTACCCGCCCGCTGCAAGTTGGTAAAGCTTAAATCGACATAAATTCCCAAGTTATCTGCGAAAAGACCTTTTTTTACTGCACCAAAGGCGATCGTCCAAAGTCCCTCAGAAATGCGATCTGGCGTCGGAAATTGCTGGGTTTTCAGTTGATAGATCAAGTTGTGATACCGAGTAATCGGGCCGGAAATCAGTTTGGGAAAAAACAACTTGTAAGCAGCAAAGTGCAGCAGCGAAGTAGCAGCAGGCGCGCCTCGGTACACGTCAATCAAATAAGCAATGCACTCAAAGCAAAAGAAACTCAATCCCAGGGGTGCGATGACGTGACTTTTCACCCAGTCAGCCCCGTCGATAGCTAAAGGCCAATTGAACAAAGTGCCGATCGAACTCAATAAAAAAGGCACATACTTAAAGCCCAGAAGCAGCAACACATTCAGGCAGATGCCTATCCACAGCAGCAACAAACGGCGGCGGTTCCAAGATTCATTAGCAATCCGCCAATCCAGAGGTTCCCCAATCGCCATCGCTAAGCAGTAATTAAACAAAGCACCGACTAACAGCAGAGGAATGTACCAAATTTGCAGCGAAGCGTAAAAAATTAAACTACCCACCAACATGATGAACAGCCGCCACCATCGCAGCGGAACCAACCAGTAAGCCGCGAACAAAACCAATAGAAACAGGGCATATTGAAGGGAGATGAAAGTCATACCATTTTAGATTTTGGATTTTCGATTTTAGATTTTAGAATTGAGAATGGCTTATTTGGTATGCGTTTGGATCGCGGGCTTACTGTTGCATTATTTTTAATAATCGAGACTTTGCTAAGAACGAGATTTATCATGGGTTTTAGCCGATCGCCCACACAAAAACAGGCCCTCGGTAAGTTCCTACTATATAGTCGGCAACTGAGAACTGCTACATTTTACAGCACAAAGGTTAAATGCTGTTGCAAATTAAATAAATCTTGCCTGCTATAAATTAACTCTCTTACGAACAATATAAAATACGGTGAAAAAAATATAATTAGGTTCGCAGCATCCGACTTCAGTCCCCAAAAGCTACAATGCCTGATATCCTTTCCCTTGGCATCGAAATAATATTTTTCACCGTGCAGGCCTAGCATCCCGCACAGCAAAAAATTGATGTAACCCAAAATGTTTTGAATTAATCACGATAGCAGGTATTTGACAAGTAGTTCTATCGCATTTCAACCCTTCTCAAACCTCAAACTCCGTCAGATCCGGTATCATAATGTCGATAAAAATTGCTTGCGGTTGCTCAAAGAGGAGCCGCACCCAAACGTTCAGCACCGTTGGCGACCTATATCGCAGTACAATGAATTTCTGCCAGCAAGTTTTTCAGCAAATACCGAAAAACTATCTTCATCCTCCCCAATCAAAACTTTTGCTGCTGAATCCGCCGCTGGCGATCGCCCGGAACCCCGCAAGCTACGAGAATGTGCGCTTTTGGGCGATATTTCATCTCCCTTAGCAGCGGACATTTCCAAAGGGTTTTCTTCCTCTCCAGGATACAGAATCGGCAGTGTGACAAAAAAAGTCGAACCCACTCCGGGTGAACTTGTGATTTCAATGCTTCCCCCCAGAAATTCCGCCAGTTTTTTGCACAGAGACAATCCCAATCCCGTGCCTCTGACGCCATTCTGCAAGGGATTTTCTATTTGGACAAATTCTTCAAAAATCCGCCTTTGGTCGCGTGGAGAAATGCCAATGCCCGTATCTGCCACTGAAAAAGTAACTGTTCCCTCATCTCCTATTTCCGCAGCAACTCGAACTTCACCTGCTTCGGTAAATTTGAGGGCATTAGAAATCAGATTTCGCAAAATCTGAGAAACTTTTCCCTCGTCGGTGGTGAGGATTGGAAGTTCGAGAGGATCTTCAAAAATTAGAGAAACGGCAGAGTTTGGGGGAAGCAGGGGGCGCATCATTCCTCGCAGGGCGCTGAACAAATCTTCGACTGCAAAATCAGCCAAGCGAACTGTTAGTTTTCCGGCTTCCACTTTGGCTAAATCTAACGAGTCGTTGACAAGTTCTGCGAGAGACTCGGCGGATTTGTAAATGTAATTTACTTGCTTGTCCTGTTCGGCTGAAAGTTCTCCGTCGAGGCGATTTAACAATATTTCCGAAAGGCTCATAATTGCCGTTAGCGGAGTGCGAAACTCGTGGCTCATATTGGAGAGAAAGCTGGTTTTGAGTTCGCTGGCGCGCCGGAGAGATTCGGCCTTGTCGTTCAATTCGGCGTAAAGTGCCAGGACTCCGCGATTGGTATCTTCTAGTTGTTGATTTAATTGTACGAGTTCTTCTTGACGCTGGCGGAGTTCGTCTAAAGTGCGTAGTAATTCTTGATTTTGCTGCTGAATTTCGGCATAGGGATCTTCGGGAATTTGGCGCGCTAGTTTGTCAACTAATTGATTTAGTTCGATAGAACTCAGCGCCGGCATATTTTTGGAAAACTGTTTAATTAATTGTACAGCCGTTCCGCGATCGGGCGCCGAGTCGATTTTCACTTCGTCCATCAACCGTTTCGCTGCTGCTAAACCAAGTCCCGCGCCGGTTTGCGACCGAAAATTGGGGCTTAACACAGCCGCTAAATCAGCAATTCCCGGCCCCGTGTCGGAAATCCGAGTCCGAAAAATTTGGGGCGATTCCCCTTCCACAATGAATTCTACTTTGCCACCGCCTGCATATTTGAAAGCATTGCGGGCAATTTCGGAAACTGCTGTGGCGATGCGGGTTTGTACTTGGGAATCGAATCCCAGCCCTTTAGCAATTTGGCGAGCTCTTTGCCGTACTTGTACGATGTCTTGTTCAAAACGGACTTCCGTCGTCAGGATTGGGTAACTCACGCTGCTTCTCTCACCTTGGCTACTATAACTGTCATGTCATCGCGAGTGCGTTTGAAGTCCCGGTAGAGCACGGCTGCGATTAAAGCAGGATGTCTGGAGGCTAAACCCGGGTAGCGGTTTAAATTCCACTGCGCCGCCAAACCGTCGGAGTGCATGATGAGTAGGGACTGCTGCGACCAAGGATAAACAAATTCTGCTACTTTTCGCATCATATGTCCAACTGTGCCATTGTAGGAAACCATGGTGCGGCTTTGGTTATCTGTGACCACTACACCGCTGATGTTGCCAATTCCGGCAAAACAAACTGTTTGTTGGGTACGATCGATTTGGGCGATCGCCGCAGCCGCTCCTCTGGTATTTTTTAAAGCAGCGTGCGCCTTCTCTAAAATTGCTTTCGGCCCGAGTTTGGCGTTTTCTTGAAATACGCGCACTGCTTCGCGAGACGCTTCCTCCGCCAAATCCCCGTATCCGAGCCCGTCAGCAACTAAAATCAGGTTTTTGTCAAGGTGATTTTCTTCCGCCCACGAATCGCCGCAAATTTGCTCTCCTACTTTCGGCAGGTGGATGACCCCAAATTCCAAGTAATTGCTGTTTTGGAAGGCTTCCCGGCTATTTTGGGTCGGTTCCAGCCGCGCTAATAAGGCTGTCCCCAGTTTTGGTACAGAATGAATATCAAAAAAAGTAGAGAGGCGTTTAATTGCCCCCAGTCCTGTTCCAGGGCTTCCCGCTGTAGAAAAACCGTCCCGCATACACAGCGCGACATTTGCCATTCCTTGGCCCCGGTCTAGCGCTACTATTTCAATGCTATATCCTGCCGCTGTTTTTAATGTTCGCAGCAAAAGTTCTCCTTCGCGGGCGTGCTTGACCACGTTTTTTGCTGCTTCGGTGGTAACAATTGCCACTTTACCGCGATCGGTATCGTTAAATTCGACTTCGGCCGCCAGGGCGACTGCGATTCGCCGCGCTTCTCCGACTTGACTTTCTTCTGTTACGGGCAAGGCTACGGCATCTATCATTTTTTATCAGTTCTCATAATGAAATCCTCCATACGCCAACCCTCTCCGGGTATGGTGTGGGATTCCAAGAATCACTTCTTGGCTTTGCTGGTTACTCTTTATACCAATTTAAAAAATAATACAACTATACGCAAGCTCCAAACCCCGATGGTCCTCAGTCATTCCCAATGCTGTAATCTAAAATCTCAACTCTCAAATCGTATTACTTCCTCACCGCCAGCGGACGATCGCAATTTTAGTTCCCTTACCCACTTTGGAAACAATCTCAAATTCGTGCATCAACCGCTTGGAACCACTGAGCCCCAAACCCAAACCGTGATTAGAAGTATAACCGTCAGTCATTGCCAATTCGATGTCTGGAATTCCCGGGCCCTTGTCTTCAAATATCAGCCTCAGCCCTTTGCGGGTGCCTAATTGGAGCGTTTCGAGAGTTACAGTTCCCCCTTTGCCGTACTCTACAGTATTGCGGGCGAGTTCGCTGGCTGCGGTAACGATTTTCGTTTGGTCTAATAAACCGAACCCCATTGCTACAGCCCAAGTTCGCACTTGCTGTCGGACGTGGACTATATCGGATGACGATCGGATTTCTAGTGTCTCACGTTTTGACATGGTGGCTACTGTACCAAAATAGAACTTCTCCCCAAAATATAGGACTTACACTCATCAACTTAGTTTCTCCTCATAGGACTTACGCACTTACTACGATTTTCTCTCAAAAGAGAACATAGTGCAGGAATCTCAAACCCTTGATTTAACCCCCTTGAGTGCGTAAGCCCTCTCCTCAGAATTCTTCAGTTTGTCAACAAGGTATCTACAAACAAACAAGGTTTCTTGACTGCCTGTGCCTCAGTTATGGGACAATTAAGCGACTGGTTACGCTTGCTCGTCAACAGGCCAACCCAAGGATTTTCGCAACAAAATCATGCCCTTTTCAACGCTTAAAGCTGTGCGAACTCCTGTCAGGGAAAGCCCCAACTCAACGAGCGTAATCGCAACCGCTGGCTGCATCCCGACCACAACTGTCTCCGCATCTAAAATTCGTGACATACTAGCGATATTGTTAATAATGCGACCGATAAAAGAATCAACAATTTCGAGGGAAGAAATCTCTATTAACACACCTTTGACACCTGTTTTGACGATGCGGTTCGTCAGGTCATCTTGCAGGGTCATTGCTAAGCGATCGTGCATATCTACTTGAATTGTTACTAGCAAGAACTCTCCCATTTGAAGGATCGGTATTCGTTCCACAAATTCACCTATTTGCTAACATTTACTTGATTTATCATGTCAGAACGCAATATTTTTATGTTTCCTCTTTAAGATTTTTTATAGTTAAACCTTGGCGCTGCAGTGCAACTTTAAAAGCATCTGCTAAAGTAGCTTTTGTGAGAATATCCTGTAAGTCAACTCCCAAGTGAACTATGGTTTGAGCTATTTGCGGGCGAATGCCACTGATGATGCACTCAGTACCCATTAAACGGGCGGCAGCGACAGTTTTTAATAAATGTTGAGCAACTAAAGTGTCAACAGTCGGCACGCCTGTAATGTCTAAAATCGCAAATTCGGAGCCGGTTTCCATGATTTCCTGCAACAGAGTTTCCATGACTATTTGAGTGCGGGCACTGTCGAGAGTCCCGATCATGGGTAAAGCGAGAATGCCTTGCCAAAGTTTGACTACGGGTGTTGACAATTCGAGCATTTCTTGCTGCTGGCGTTCAATGACTTCTTCGCGAGCTTTGAGAAAAATTTCTGTCACCCAAAGGCCAAGCTGGTCTAATAAACTGGTGGAAAGCCAAAGTTGTTCGACAAGTGCGTCGCGATTTTCTGTCAGTTCATGACAAAGCCGATCGAACAATGGCTTTTTGAAGCATAAAATGAAACTCGCTATCTCTGAGGGAGTAAAGCCTCTCTGAACGCGCGAGCGCGAAACTTCTGCTAGCAACACCCGCATATTTTCCCATTCGGGTGTCTGGATGTCGCTAAAGTTACCGTGCCCGACTGCAATGTGGAGCAGTTGCAGAAACTCTTGACACTCGGAGCGCAATTCTTTGGCTCTCATCAAGTCGTCCCGCCGCAGCCCGGTATTTTGCAGTTCTTTGAGCCAGTCTGCTAGTAACTCTGCTTTGTGTCTTTGTAGGATTTCCGCGATCGTGTTATTGCTTGTGAGTTCCATTAAAATTATCTCCTGCTTAGCAATTGGGATGAAGTTGTACGAGCGATTCCCTACGGGATAGCTTCGCACGCGCGTACTTTAGCGTTTTTTGATGGGGCAACTTCTGAGTTTAGCTCACTGTTTGCTGTTTGCGATCAAGGGTTAAGTACCTAATTGTAAAATGCGTTTGACGATCGCACTGGTAGAACTCGGAACTTCTATTTCTATCAAGCAAATCTTGCCACCTCCGGCGATAACGGCCGGTGCTTCCGGCAGAGTTTCGACTTGATAGTCGCCTCCTTTAACGTATATATCAGGCTTCAGGATATTTATCAGTTTAGTTGCTGTAATCTCGGAAAAAATTACTACGGCGTCTACTGGTTTGAGAGCGGCTAACACTTCGGCTCGCTGATTTTCCGGTACGATCGGGCGAGGTGGCAATCCCGGCTGCTGCGGTTTGATAGCTTGCACGCTGGCGTCGCTATTCAAGCCCACCACTAGCGATCGCCCCAATTTTTTTGCCGCCTGCAAATAGCGGACGTGACCGCAGTGCAGGATATCGAAGCAGCCGTTAGTAAACACGATCGGACGCCACTTGTCCGGATCGGATGCGATCGATATTTCAAGTTCTCTCAAAGTGTAAACATCAGAAATCATTGCAGTCATTACCACCCAATTTAAACAGCGATCAAAATTATCCTACCAAAAAATGAGATGTTTGCACTTTCGATATTTAAAAATCAATCATTCAATATCCTACTCATTAATATTTGTATCTTAGCAGAAAATTAATTAGTAAATGGTAACTTTTAACCCAGAATGGATAAGTAAAAACTACCGAGGGCGAAGCCGATATGGGAAACATAATTCCTCCGTCAAAAACAGCTACTCGTCTATCGGTGACTGCCGTATCCTGCTGTTGGTAACTGGAGGTTAAAAAGGTGGGTAAACAATTATTTATTCCCGCCCTCTCTGATATCAATTACTATAAGACAAGGGATTTAGTTCCACCGCCTTGGGCAGGCAATCGGGTAGTGAGAACCCTAGGGGGTGAAACCCAGCGAAACGCGCTCCTCCTGTGTCTATTCTTTCTGACACCGCCGCGCGAGCGAAAGCTAGTTAAAAGCTGGAACCTAAGCGTGCAGAGCTAATCTTTACGCTGGATTCGCCAGACTATAGAAGAAGCCAGCAGTTGCTTGCAGCAGTTTCTGGGCGCTATCTTGACCAAGCCTTACAGCCACCCCAGAAGCGCGCAGCCTCCTGTGTCCAACTCTATATAGCTGTGCAGAAACTCGACCTTTTGGGTCGCAACCGCAGCTTGTGAAAACCCAGAGGAAAGTCGAGGTCGGTACCCGAAGCAGCTATTTTGGTGGAAAATAGCTTAACTCCTTGAACAAAATCCACTCAACTACCCCATTGAATCTAACGGTGTAGAATTATCTAACACGAATTATGAAAGCAAGTAATAGCCGTCAATTTTCTTCAGTAGCTGCTCGAACTCTAAAAGTAGTTGGGATTATCTTGATTCTCTCTGCTTTGCTTGACTGCATTGTTCTGTCGCTGCCGGGAGAAACTTCAGACCTTCTCAATCGAGGCTGGCAGTTGGCTGCAGCAACTCAGATAGTTGACAGGGGCATTATTCCTTTGATCGGTATCGCCCTGCTGATGACTGGCTTTTGGGTTGACAGCAGCAGTGGAGTCTCTATTGAGCGACGCAAGGTTTGGCTGGACTTGCGATTCTGGGCGCTGTTGATTTCCAGCTTGTTAGGTCTAGTTTACCTATCTCTGGTTCCCGTTCACCTCAACAATACTCGTTTGGAACTCAAGGATGCTCTGGCTCAAGTAGATCAAGAAGCGGGACAAGCGGAAGGTCAACTTGAGGCACAACTTAAAAGCCCTCAATTTAAAGCTCAGGTAGAACAGCTCAAAAGCCAGCGTCGCAGCCAGATAGGGGCGCTGCTGGAAGACAACGGGAAGCTGCAACAAGCACTCAAGAGTCCAGAGGTTCCCAAGGAATTGAAAGCTGTGCTTGAGGAGTCGAAAAATGACCCGAAAGCCGTTGACAAGTTCCTGGAACAGCAAGCTCAAGCACTTCCGACTCAAGCTCGTAACGAGATTCGCACCCGCAAGCAACAAAAAGAGAAAGAGTTAAGAACTCGATCGAGAAATTCGAGTTTGCAGACGGGAATCACCAGTTTGCTGTTAGCGATAGGCTACATTACTGTTGGTTGGACGGGATTGAGAAGTATGGGAATTCTGCGGTTCGGCCGCCGCAAAAATTGACCAGCGCTGGCAGGGATCACGCTGGTCGAGACATCCCTGAGAAATAGTTTGTTTACCCAATAGTTTGCCCTTACTGAAAGCTGGGAATGTTCTCAATTTATATTCTGACTTACAACGAAGAGATTGATATCGCCGCTTGCATTGAATCGGCGCTGCTTTGTGACGATATCATTGTAGTTGATTCTTTCAGCACCGATCGCACCCTTGAGATTGTTCAGAACTATGCCGTGCAAACAGTGCAGCACCGCTTTGAAACTCACGGACGCCAGCGGACTTGGATGCTCCAAGAAGTCCCCTGCAAGTACGAATGGGTTTACATCCTCGAAGCTGACGAGCGGATGACGCCTGCACTGTTTGCTGAATGCTTAAAGGCGATCGAAAGTCAAGAATATATCGGCTATTACGTAGCTGAAAAAGTAATATTTATGGAGCGGTGGATTCGCCGCAGCACTCAATATCCCCGCTATCAAATGCGTCTCTTTCGCAAAGACCGAGTGTGGTTTACTGACTACGGTCACACGGAACGGGAAGTCTGCAACGGGCCTACTCACTTTTTGAAGGAAACTTACCCTCACTATACTTGCAGCAAAGGTCTTTCCCGCTGGATTGAAAAGCACAATCGCTACTCGACTGACGAGGCGGCTGAAACTCTCCGTCAATTAGAAGCGGGTCAAGTAAATTGGTGGGATTTATTGTTTGGCGCGTCGGAGGTGGAAAGGCGCCGCGCTTTGAAAGATTTTTCTTTGCGCTTGCCTTTGCGGCCTGTGGTGCGCTTTTTCTATATGTATATTTTACTGGGCGGATTTCTTGACGGCCAAGCGGGATTGGCTTGGTGCACGCTGCAAGCTTTTTATGAATATCTAATTTTGCTGAAAGTTTGGGAAATGAAGCATCTACCACTGCCAACTTTAGAGGTAGCAGCCGAACAATCTATTTCGGAAGTAGTAACAGTTGAACCGTCTAAAGTTTCTTATAATCTTGGGGCTTCCGATACTCGAAATTAAAAATTGGGCATTAAAAATTGGGCATTAAAAATTGGCATTGGTAATTAATACAACTTAAAAAAAAACATGATTTACGCACTTCACTGGATGACAACCCCCTCAGAACATAGATCGAATCAAGAATATAGCCCTGATACACATCAGAAAAAATGGTAGTTTATTGTGCCTAATTATCATTGATTCGGCTTGGCACAATTGGAGGATGATTATTGTGGGGAGTATGGGTGAAGCGTCGCACCTGCTGTGAAAATACACGCCTTCGGGAGCATGGGCAAACCTACAAAAAAAATTAAAATCCTCCCGCTATTATGCAACGCTCCGCCATCAGTAGGTCTTTTGACGGGTTTGTCACCCCGTCCAGATATTCACCACAACAACAAAACAAAAAAAACCCGATTTCTTGGAGAAACCGGGTTGCTGAATACCCTCAAATTTTTAGGTTTAATAAAGTTTTGATTCTTCTTAACTCAAAACTCTCACGACTCACAACTTAAAACTCTTGAGATTTTGCTGTTGTTTTTGCCCGATCGAGCTTTAAAATCAACACCCCCAAAGGTGGCAAACACAAGTCGATCGAATAAGCACTGTTGTGGAACCACCACTCCTCAGTCCACTTACCGCCCAAATTCCCCATATTGCTGCCGCCGTACTCCCGCGCGTCGCTGTTAAACAACTCCGTATAGAAACCTGGTTCCGGCACTCCTACGCGATAGTGAGAGTGCGGCTGGGGCGTAAAATTGCACACGATCACCACAAACTCGTCGCCATCCTTCTCTCGGCGCACAAATGCCACGACACTGTGTCGGTTGTCGCTGCAATCAATCCACTCAAACCCATCCTCAGCAAAATCTTGACTGTAAAGTGCCGTTTCGCTGCGGTACAAATTGTTCAAATCCTTAAAAAACAGCTTCAACTTTTGGTGCGGCTCAAATTGCAGCAACTGCCACTGCAAATCCCCCCAAACGTTCCACTCGTGCCACTGACCAAACTCCATCCCCATAAAGATCGTTTTCTTTCCGGGATGAGTAAACATAAAAGTAAACAAACACCGCACGTTTGCAAACTTTTGCCATTCGTCCCCTGGCATTTTCCCGATGATGTGAGCCTTGCCGTGGACTACTTCATCGTGGGACAAAGCCAGCATGAAATTCTCGCTGTGGTTGTACCACATACTGAAAGTTATGTTGTTCTGGTGGAACTGGCGGAACCACGGGTCCATGTGGTAATAGTCGAGCATATCGTGCATCCAACCCATGTTCCACTTCAGGTTGAAACCCAAACCACCTACATAGGTCGGCCAAGATACCATCGGCCAAGAGGTAGATTCTTCGGCGATCGACAGCGCACCAGGGAAATAGCTAAAAATGACGTGATTCGCCTGACGCAGAAAATCTGCCGCCTCGATATTTTCCCTGCCTCCATACTGGTTGGTCAGCCATTCTCCCGGTTCACGGCAGTAATCCAAATAAAGCATCGAGGCTACGGCATCTACACGAACCCCGTCGATGTGGTATTTGTCAAACCAGAACAGAGCGTTTGATACTAGGAAATTCCGCACTTCGTTGCGGCCGTAGTTAAATACTAGGGTTCCCCACTCTTTGTGTTCGCCCTTGCGGGAGTCGGCGTGTTCATACAAGTGAGTTCCGTCAAAGAAAGCCAAGCCGTGGCCGTCTTTGGGGAAATGTCCCGGTACCCAGTCCACGAGTACGCCAATGCCGTTGGCGTGGCACTGGTCAACAAAATACATGAAATCTTCAGGTTTGCCGTAGCGGGAAGTTGGGGCAAAATAGCCGGTGACTTGATAGCCCCAAGAACCGTCGAAAGGATGTTCGGCTATGGGCAGCATTTCGATGTGAGTGAATCCCAAATCTTTGACGTAGGGTATCAGCCGATCGGCTAATTCCCGGTAAGTCAGAAAGCGCGCCCCGGGATTGAGTTCCGAAACCTGCACGGGTGGTTCTATTTCCCCATTTGGTCGCACGGCGGGTTCGTCAGTCGCGGCGTGCAGCCAAGAACCGATGTGGCATTCGTAAACCGAAATCGGCTGCGTCAGTGGGTCTGTGTGCCGCCGCTTTTCGATCCAAGCGCTGTCGTGCCAAGTGTAGGTGTCTAAGTCGGTGACAATTGATGCTGTTTTAGGCCGCACTTCTTGCTGGAAACCGTAAGGATCGGACTTTTCGTAGGGATGTCCGTCTTGGTTTTTCACTTCGTATTTGTAGGAAGTTCCCACGGATAGTCCCGGAATAAATAATTCCCAGATGCCGTTTTGCGATTTCCGCATTTGATGTTTGCGGCCGTCCCAATAGTTGAAATCTCCTAAAACAGATACGTTGCGGGCATTGGGAGCCCAAACGGCAAAATATACTCCTGTGATGCCGCCTACCTCGGTGAGGTGCGCCCCGAGTTTTTCATAAATGCGGTGGTGATTGCCTTCTGAGAATAGGTGCTGGTCGAATTCTGTGAGTTTGGGCGATCGAAAGGCGTAGGGATCGTAGATGAAGCGCTCGTGTTCCCCTTCTTTGACCCGCAATTGATAGTTTGCTAGTTCTGGGGTGTCGATCGTACATTCAAAAAAGTGAGGGTGATGCTCTGATTTCATCGGGTATTGGGCCCTGGCCTCCGGCAAAACTACGGATACCGCATCCGCATTCGGCAGATAAGCTCGGACGACCCAGACTTTTTTGCCATTTTCTTCGATCGCGTGAGGGCCTAGCACTTCAAATGGATCGTGGTGCTGATTCCAAACAATGCGGTCAATCTGTTCAAAGGGGACGGTCGCGGGCATAAAACTACTTACCTCAATCTTTTAACTAAATGGCTTTCAAAACCTAGAGTGGCGCTGCACTTTACATTTCGATACATTTTTGATCGCTGATCCTACCACTGATTAGCATGATCTTGCCTGCAGCAGCTCCAGCGCGCGCCCTTGCACACACAGCAGGCTGTTGCCTTGCCGGCGGCCGAGCTGGGGTTTTACTGCTAACATCTAAGTATAGAAATATTAAAACAAATTGAAAAATTTATATTTTTTCCCAAAAACCCTTGACTTATTACTTAATATGTGATATTAAAAGTTTTTAAACTCTTGTCGATTTGCCACTGCAGGAAAGTCAACCCTGTAAGTGTTGGGCAGCAGTTAATAGTTTACCTGGAATTTTCATGCAGGGGCGATCCCCCGATCGGTAGACTTTGATCTCCCGGAGGCTGGGTTTGCCCACAAAGCCCATGAATTGGGGCAATAGGTTCAAACAGCAAAGGATGCTTAACTCGATATTGAAGAACCAAAGCTAAAGGACTCAGCATGGCGACAGCAGCAAGGAATATCTGCCATGCTCAAGGCATCGCCTACCAAACTAGCACTGCACCATCCTACCAGCGACGGTGCAATAGGTTTAAAGCAGCACTCAGGCGCAACTGGAGCGAGTTTTGCCGAGGCAGGGTTAATACCGAACTGGCGCGGCGTCAATTGAATCACTAAACTGGCCCAAAACAGACAGCTCGATGTGCTTGCCCGCACCGGGGCGAAACTCGTAGTCAACAAATCGAGTAGCAATGCCGATGCTGTCATCGAGCCAGTTTTCGAGCATCCAAGTTTGTGCTTGCTTTCGTCTCGTCTGCGGGTAACAGCGGCGGGGAAGGAAAGCGAGACTCGATCGACAGTGCCAAATTTGCGTCGAGTCTGCGAGATCCTCCGGTTGATATTCAGTTGAGGCAGCAGCACTGGCAATGTCCTCAAACATCCTGTCACAGGTTTGAGTTTCAAGACCTGCAGACCGGGAGTCATTCGATTTGAGATTTGAGATTTGAGATTTGAGATTGACACCACGGATAAATCCGGGGGCTTGAGGATGCAAGGATTTTGGATCTGGCATTGATTCCACGGATAAATCCGGGGGCTTGTACCATCAAGAAATTCTTGGTCAAATTTTATACTTGAAAAGGAATGTTTTTGTAACGCAGCGAATCAGCGGACTTTGCTGCGGTAAGGGGACGTACTGAACTTTAGTAGTAAAAGCATCAGACAATCACTACCACCCAACTTGAGACCTAGACCGATGAGATGAAAAAATGGGAGGAGCGAACCATTTTTCACCCCGAGGCTAGGCTCGTTGGGCACCGACTCCGGCAGAGCCCTTGTTAGGGCTTTTTAGGAGTAGGGGCAGGGCTAGTAGTTGGAGTGGCCTTTGGAGATGGAGAAGAAGCAGCAGGAGGAGTAGTAGTAGTAGTGCCAGGGCCGCCCGGAGAGGGGCTAGAGCTGGGGGTGGTGGTATCTCCTCCGCAGGCGCCGAGGGCTACTGCCAAGCCCACTACCAAAGTCAAACGAATTAATCCCTTGTTCATAAAAACTCCTTAACATTGAAAACCCATCGCAAGGAAGGGAATAGTTTACTTGAGAAACAATGCTGGCACGAATAGCTCAACGATTCGCTCGTTGATTACAATACTGCATTTATTCATAAATTTCACATAGATTATCGCTAACCAGCAAAGATTTCTTTTTTTTGGCAAATCCTGAAGTCAAAGAGACCAGTGGTAGGATGGGTTGGTTGGCTTGTGAGGTATCTTTGGTAAGGATAACCGATCAAACGCAGATGGCCACCACTGGCGATCTGGGAGACAAAAAACTCTTAACCTCAATCAAGCTGAAGCTACCCCACTTTACGTATTGGTGAACTCTATGACCGCTGCTATCAGATCCCCCGATTCTCCCCGCTCCCGATCGACCCGCAAGCCCGCTGCTGGCGCAGCCAAAAGCAAAGTTACTTCTATTGCCCGAGCTAGGCGGGCGAAGACAGGACCGGTATTGCCGAACTACTCGCCAGCCGACGAACAGGCTCAGGCTCGATCGTCCGCATCGGTGATCAAAGTCTTGCCCGAACGCCAGCAGCAGCCAGTGTGGTTGCGATCGCTCCTGCAGGCACAGCGCGCCTCCTCAGTGGTAGCAGTTATGCTTTTGGGCGGAGCTCTGAGTCTCTACGGCTTGACTGTTTACGGCGAGCAGCGCTGGAGTCAGGAGTATCAAAAACTGGAAACTCTGCGCCTCCGGGAACAGCAATTGAGTGCTTCTAGTGAAGTCTTGAAACACCAACTGGCTAAAGAAGCCCAAAATCCCGAAACCGGTTTGGCTCCGCAGAATCCTGGGGACACGATTTTCTTGCAGCCGGCCCCTGAAACTCGATCGCCCGTCGCGGCACCAAATTCTGAACCCGCTCTCAAGAAGGGAGCCGGTGTGGAAACACCGCTGGGCTATTAAACCTGTGTCAAAGCGGAGAGCGCCCGAGGGCCTGAGTGTCCGAGGGCCTGAAAATTCGAGGTGTAATTTCCTTTTTGACTTTTTTGCAAGTCGCGATCGATTTTTCTGCTTCCAACCGGAAGTTACAGATTAAAAATAATAAGACCCCTTAAAAAAACAGAATCCAACTGTAGGTGTGATCCCAACCCTGCTCATTCCCAAGTTGTAAATTTTATATTTTAAGATTTAAGTTATAAATTATAAATTCTAAAACGCTCTAACTTGCTATTGAATTTTTAATGCCATGAGCTACGACCCCCGTTTTGACCGCTACAGATCGCCGAATTTCAAACGCACAAAACAGGCGGGCGCTCGCACTGGGTGGGAAAAACCAGCCAAACCTAAATCTTCGGGCAGTTTCGGCCGATCGCCACAACAGACGGCTGCATCTTGGGGGCGACCGGTGGAGCGTTTAAAGCGCAGCAAGTTCCGTTTGTGGGCCGTGTGGGCGGTGTTGATGCTGGGGGGGCTGGGGCTGGCTGTGAATTTGTTTTATCTGCAGGTGACGCGAGCTCCGGCGCTGCGTAAACAGGCCGAGCAGCAGCAAACTCTCAAAACGAAGCCGTTTGTACCGAGACGCCCGATAATTGACCGCGCAGGGAATGTTTTGGCGATCGACAGACAGGTGTACACGCTCTACGCTCACCCGAAGTTGTTTAACCACTCGAAGGCGGAAATTGCTGCTAAATTGGCTCCGATGCTGGCGATCGATCTGACTCCGGGAACTACGTCGGAAACTGAATTGATACGCAGGTTTAATCTTGCTGAAAGCGGTATTACAATTGCGGACTCTCTGCCTCAAGAGGTTGCCGATCGCGTCGCTCAGATGCAAATAAAAGAGAGTCTGGTCGATGGCTTGGAGTTGCTGCGACAGCAGCAGCGTTTTTACCCGCAGCAGGAGTTGGCGGCGGATATCCTCGGTTATGTGGACGGGGAACGGAAGGGACAAGCCGGGGTGGAATACAGCCAGCAGAATTTGTTGGAACGATCGATGCCGTCGATTCAGTTCAGCAGGTCAAGCAATGGGAATTGGGTTCCCGATCGGCTGACGGCGGGATTTGTGCAGCTTGATGACTTGAAATTGCAATTGACGATCGACACTCGCTTGCAGCGGGCTGCCCGAACTGCGCTTAAGGAAAAAATGAAGCAACACGATGCGAAGCGGGGCACGGTGATTGTGATGGATGCCAGTAACGGGGAATTGCTGTCAGTTGTAGCGGAACCTTCTTATGACCCGAATCAATATTTTAATTTCGATTTGTCGCGCTATAAAAATTGGGCTGTAACTGATGTTTATGAGCCTGGTTCGACTTTTAAAGCGATTAATGTGGCGATCGCTCTGGAAGCTGGTGCGGTGAAACCTAATACTGTGTTTAAGGACGAAGGTCGGATTTACATGGATGGCTGGACTATCCAAAATTCCGATTACAAATTCGTAGGCGCGCGCGGCCCTTCGACTGTTACTGAGATTTTGAAACATTCTAGCAATGTGGGGATGGTGCACGTAATGAGAAGTATGAAAGCTTCTCTTTACTATCAAGCTTTAGAAAAACTCGGACTCGGACAAACGGCAGGGAGTGATTTGCCTTTTGAAGTAAGCAGTCAGCTTAAAAATCGAGAGCAATTTATTAACTCTCCGGTGGAAGTTGCTACTACGGCTTTTGGGCAAGGTTTTTCGATTACTCCGATGCAGTTGGTGCAGCTTAACGGGGCTTTGGCTAACGGTGGCAAGTTGGTGACTCCTCACGTTGTGCGGGGACTTTTTGATAGGGACGGTGAAGCTTATTGGAAGCTTCCAAGGGCGGTCCCCAAGCAGGTTTTTTCGCCGGAAACTACTAAGCAGGTGTTAGAAATGATGGAAACTGTGGTTGATGGTGGTACCGGGAAAGCTGCACAAATTCCTGGGTATCGGATTGCTGGAAAAACGGGCACGGCTCAAAAAGCTAAGGCTGGTGGGGGTTATTCTGACAAGGCGATTATTACTAGCTTTGTGGGGATTATGCCTGTGGAGGCGCCTCGGTATGTGGTTTTGGCGGTGATTGATGAACCGAAGGACGGTTCGGGGGGTACGGTGGCGGCGCCGATTGTGGAGTCGGTGATGGAGGCGCTGATTTCTATTGAGAAGATTGCGCCGAGTAAGAAGTAGTGGATTATATAGCCTTTCTCAGTAACATGAGGTACTCATAGGCCTCCGTGGGCATAGGGCATAGGCCTCCGTGGGCATAGGCCTCCGTGGGCATAGGACTCGCCCCCATACCTCACAACGCTTGAGAACCGCTATATCTGAGATGTTGCGTCAGGAATTGACATCGAATTTGACGATCGACAACAAGGCTATTGAGGACACGCCAATGCCGTGTCCCTACCCCAAAATAATCGATCGCCCTGTCAGTAACAATATCTTTTGTTTTCGTTGGGTTTTGATTGTCTTTTGGAGGTGCGCTTATGCCCTAGGAGGGTGGAGATGATGATGCAGCGTTGGCTGTTTCTTAAGTCGGGATGATATAGCGTTAGGGTTCCTTTGGCTCTTATACTTGTTAGGGTGCAGTCATGGTCGCTTCGAGATACGGGGCAACCTCTGTGGTTGAACATGACGCGCCGGATTGTGCCGTTTGCTTTTTGCTCGTTGCTTTCATTTACTTGGAGCACTGTTGTTTCATCTGGATCTATTTGAATTTGCGGTTCTAGGTTTTTCCATTGACTGGCTGGTATTTGGGCTGGGGGAATGTCGGCTGGGTGAACGGCTATTTGTAAATTTTCTCCTACTTGTTTGAAGCTCGCTTGCCATGAAATTTTGGATCGTTTGGCGTTGCTGTGGGCAAGTTCCATTGCCCAATAAGCTCGATCGAGCGATACCTTTAAACGGTGGTTGTTGATAAACATTAGCCAAGAGGGGGCTACGATCGCACTAAATATTCCTATGATTAAAATAATTATCAATAGCTCAATCATTGTAAAACCTGCGGCAGGTGTAGTGGCTCTGCCTTTGAGCGTTTTATTTATTGACACGTAGATGCACTCCCTGATATTTAGCTGGCCAAAAAAACAGCTAGGAGGAGCTATTTTTTTTTATTGGGTATATTTTAACTTTGGGTTTGGCGAGTGTGTAGATCGGTATTTACTGAAAATTTATGCGACTTTAAAAAAACTGCGGGTAAGAAAACGGCAGTCAGGAAACGGTAGTGCGGTTTCCCTACAGCAATTGTGTCGATCGCCCGATCGCATCAGAGCCCGAAGGTATGTAAGGAGAATCTCACTTTTGCAGCCAAGCTAGAAATTGGAGTTTTGAGGCAGGAGGCAGAAGGAAAGAAGAGAATGTCACTTTTGCAGGGAGTAATTATACTCAGGCAGGTTTTCGCTGATTACCAATTAAGCCGTTCAAGTAAGCACAACGATGAGCTAATACTTGTCCCACATATTCTGATTTCCAACTCGCTTCAGATATTTTAATTCGTCTGTCTATTTGCTTAATGCCTGATTCTACCGCTCCCGAACCAATTGAACAGATGCCATCCCTGGAGAAAACTTCATAGTTGATAATCCTTTCTTTGTGCTTTTCCTTCATATTTGCAAAAATTCAAGGCTGATTTTTATTTAGCTTTGTAAATAGAGCGCCCGCACTCTCTACATTCCCTTTCCACAAGTATGCTTCTGCTTGCTTGAGTCGCTTAATTGAACCGCCTACTTTCTGAAGATTTTCAGTGAGATGATACCAATCGAGAATTTCTCTTCTCTCCTATTCACAACTGATGTCCTTAAATATATTCCACAATCCATCATGTCGATCACCTAAGCAAGTGATAGGTTTTGCTAGCCGTTGTTTATTTGCCCAATCAATGATATCATTTTGATTAAAACGATCCACTCTACAAGCTTCCGACACAATTGCTTTATAGTCTTTCCCTTCAGCTTTTTCTCATGAAAGGTGCGCTCAGTTGTACTTTTCCACCATCGGCGCTTAGCTCCGAAATATCTTCTGTTGCTCATGGTTGGTCGAAGTCTTGAGAATGTACTAATCTTTGTTGTGTCTTAGACGGAACAGTCACCCTCGTTATATACTCAATATCTTGGGCTGCATGATTATAAGCAACATTGGCACGCTTGTCTTAAGCAACAGTTTTTTAAATGTGCACTCAACCTACTACCCTAGCCTAGTTAATCTGCTTGCTTCTGGGTAATGATTAAATTACCTATAGTCATTTTTAATGTTTTTATTCTTCCTGCTTTTGTACCGCTAACTGAGGAGATAAAAAATCCGATATGCGGTGTCACATGAGGCAAAACTTGCTCTATTACTGCGATATCAATATCTTCTAATGTCTGAACAATTCAGGATTACAATTAGCATAAAGGATGGCAAAAATAGCATCTCTATGTGTTTTAATTGCCTGTTGTTGTTCTGGTGTCATAATTCTATCTCAAGTGGGAAGACATGATAATTATCGCGTATTTTACTGATGATAGCTAAAACAGTCATGGGGATTATTATGAGTATTTAGACTCATCACCAAAGTGACACGCTCCCCACTGGGATCTTGCCAGCGTTCTTTCAAAGAACTATTGAATTCTCTTGTGGCACTGGCATCTTGCCAGTGTTATTTCAAAGAACTATTGAGAGAAATAAAGTAGACTTTGGTGCTGTAACTAACATCCAGACTTGGCATAGACAAAGCTCGCAAAAGCCTATTCAAGTTTTTTGACAGCGGCATAAATAGTCTGTTGCGGGTTGCATACTAACCGCCAGTAGTTGAAGAGATTTTTGAGGCAAAAAAAGACTTAAGTGCAGCAGCCGCAATCTTTTTCAAGATAAATTGAAAGGCAATTATCTAATAACTAAATTTATGGCATATCATTTCTAATCTGTCAACCATTTTAGTGAATATTTAATAAATATATATGATTTACCCAGCAGTGTCAAAAACCCGGTTTCTCCTAGAAAAATAGCATCCAAACGAAAGATTTTGCGAACAAACCGGGTTTATTGGGCCAGCGCGTGACCGCATTCCAGTCTTACTTGCGAGGAAGTAGCGGCAATCCCCCGTGGTTGCCTATCCCCACTTAAAGATAATATCTAACCGTTGTTACAACCCGACTTCTTTTAGCCCGCAAAGCCGCTTTCAAAAAGAAAGCAGTTTGATTGTGCAGCAGTCCCTCCCACCAATTTCGCGTCACAAAAGCCGGAATGATCGGCGTTAAATATACTCCCGGTCGCTGCTCTTCAAACAAAGCCAAAAAGTGAGTCAAAGGCTTACTAACAGAACGGTAAGGTGAGTCCAGAATTTCCAAAGGAATATCAGACTGTAAATCTTTCCAAGCTAATTGTAATTTTTCTCGCTCGGTCAAACCAATATCTACGTGAACTTCGACCACTTCATCAGCAATTAAACGAGCGTAATCGAGGGCCTCGAAAGTTCCCCGGTGCAACTGCCCGACTAACACCACTGCCGGATGTGTCACCGTCTTAACTCTAGGTCTGCGAAGATAAGACCTCGGTTCTATTCCCTGAATGCTCAAGCGAGCTGCTACATACCGATAGTGTCGGTGAATAACTAAAAATAGAGTGACTACGATCGGAATAGTTACTACGACAACCCAGGCTCCCAAAAGGAATTTTGTAGCGAGAATTACAGCCAAAACTCCCGTTGTTGCCACTGCACCAATACCGTTCATCACAGCACTAACTTGCCAACCTTTACCTCGTTCCTTAAACCAGTGAATTACCATGCCCGATTGGGAGAGAGTAAAAGAAGTGAAAACTCCAACCGCATACAGGGGAAGCACCGCACTTGTATTGCCTCGAAAGATGATAATTAAAAGAGCCGCGCAGAAGCTTAGCAGATTAATCCCATTAGAATAAACTAGGCGATCGCCCAACAGCGACAATTGCCTCGGTAAAAACCCGTCCCGCGCCAAAAAATAACAAAGTCGCGGAAAATCTGCATAACTTGTATTCGCCGCCAACAGCAAAATCAACAGAGTTGCTGCTTGCAAATAGTAATAAAATATACCGACACCAAAAATCTGTTTTCCCAATACAGAAAGGAGCGTTTCATGTTCTGTAGGAATCACCTGATAAATATGAGCCAAGTAACTAATCCCCAAAAACATCGCTCCCAGAATTCCCCCCATATAGGTCAAAGTCAGGCGCGCATTTTTCCATTCAGGAGGCTTAAAAGCCAACACCCCGTCTGATATGGCTTCAACTCCAGTCAGGGCTGTACAGCCCGCCGCAAAAGCCCGCGCCAGCAGAAATAATCCCAAAGGTTCCTTAGCTGGAATATTTTGTAATGTCGGCATAACATTACCTGTTGCCTGTTGGAATAAACCGCAGCCAATCAAAACAAAAATGCCAACGAGAAACCCATAGGTGGGAACCATAAATATATTGCCCGATTCCCGCAATCCCCTGAGATTAGCAAACATGATTAAGACAATAAAAACTAAGCACAGTTCAACTGTGTAGGGTTGCAGCGAGGGAACTGCTGAAGTTAGGGCCGCCACCCCAGCCAAAATACTCACTGTTACAGTTAAAATGTAATCAATCATCAGCGAAGCTGCTGCGATCGAGCCAGGATAAATACCTAAATTTTCTCGCGCTACAATGTAAGCGCCACCGCCGTTGGGGTACGCTTTAATTGTCTGTCGGTAAGACAGCGCCACGATCGCCAACAGTAAAATAATAATTCCAGAAATAGGCAGCGATAAGCTCAAACTGCTACTCCCCGCTAGTAACAGTACCAGCAGAGTTTCTTGAGTAGCGTAAGCAACAGACGACAGTGCATCGGAAGCCAGAACAGCTAGTCCTGTAGCGTTGCTCAGGCGTTCATGAATAGATGCGCTAGTCGGAAGAGATTCACCAAGTAAAAATCACTTGAGTCGAGAATAAGTGTACATTGAAACTCAATATATAGCCGTCCACAAATCATAATCGAGCCGGGGAAAGTTTTAAGTAATTTTTGATCACAATTTGTAATTCTGTCTCGCTTGTTGAGTCAGCTTCAGCTTGTGTTCGAGACCTTCCCAATTTTGAGCTTCGATATCGCTGATGAACTCGTCGAGACTGTCGCGGTAAATAGAGAGCGATCGCAACAATTCCTCTCGATTGTACTTTGCCACCATCACTCCCAGCTCGGGATTGCCGCCGCCAACGCGGCTCGTATCCCGAAAACCCGAACTCGCTAAATGTTGGGCTAAATTAACAATATCCCGATCGCCCTCTCGATCGCAGGCCGCAACCAGCGTCGCGCTCGCCATGAGCGGCAAATGAGAAATCCAAGCCACAGCTCGATCGTGCTCTTCCGGCTCACATCGGTAAACTTTAGCACCCAGCAACCGCGCAATTTCCTCAACCTTATCCACCGCAAGCGCCGGCGTTTGGGCTGTCGGCGTCACCACATAAGGCCGGCCCACAAACAAATCCGGTATCGCCGCCTCAATTCCGCTTTCAGCAGTCCCCGCCATCGGGTGTCCCCCCACAAAATTCGGCCACAGAGGAGACACAGCCTGCACTATGGGTGTTTTTACGGAACCGACATCGGTTACAATAGTATCAGGGGAAAGATAGGGCACCAACTCTCGGACGATCGGCTCGATCGACCCCAGCGGCGTGCAAATAAAAACCACATCGGCTGCTGCCATCAGAGACAGGTTTATGCTGGCTTCCTTGACAACACCGCGAGCTTGCGCCCGATCGCAAGTCTGCTGCCGACTCGACACCCCAAAAATATTAAACCCGCGCGATCGCAAATCCAGCCCGATCGAGCCGCCAATTAAACCCAGTCCTACAATACCGATATTCATAGCAATAAAATGGGGATATTTGATACGGTGCCGCCCCCATGACAGTCGAGGAACTCCTGAAAAAATATGCCGCCGGAGAAAGAAACTTTGCCGGAATCAACCTGACTGAGGCCAACCTCAGCGGCGTCAACTTGAGCGGAGCCAACCTCAAGGGTGCGAATCTGAGTGTAGCAAACCTCAGCGGAGCAAACCTCAGCAAAACCAACCTCACAGGTGCCAAACTCAACATCGCCAGACTCAGTGGCGCCCATCTAGGTGGCGCCGACCTCACCGACGCCGACCTCAACGTCGCTTACCTAGTGCGAGTTGACCTCAAAAAAGCCATACTCATAGGAGCCAAACTGATCAGAGCCGAGCTGATTCGAGCCGAACTCAGCGGCGCCAACCTGAGCGGAGCAAACCTCAGCGGCGCCACCCTCACCGAAGCCACCCTTCGAGGAGCCAACCTCGCTCAAGCCAACCTTCGAGGCGCTCACCTCAGCGGCGCGTGCTTAACAGAAGCCAACCTCGAACAAGCCAACCTGCAAGGAGCCGACCTTAGCCGAGCCGACCTCAGCGGCGCCGACTTGCGAGGCACAGAACTGAGACAAGCCAACCTCACTCAAGCCGTACTCAGCGGCGCCGACCTCAGCGGCGTCAATTTGCGCTGGGCCATCCTCAGCGGCTGCAATCTCCGCTGGGCCGACCTCAGCGAAGCCAAATTGAGCGGTGCCGACCTCAGCCGAGCCGACCTCTGCCACGCCAACTTGCTGAATGCCAGCTTAGTTCACGCCGACCTGACAAATGCCTATCTGATCCGCGCCGACTGGATTGGAGCCGACTTAACCGGAGCCACCTTAACCGGAGCCAAACTTCACGCAGTTTCGCGGCTGGGCATCAAAACCGAAGGCATGACCTGCAAGTGGGTTGATCTTAGCCCCAACGGCGACCACAGCCAAATTTACTGGTTGAACTCGGGAGGAACCCAGGAATTTTTTCATGAAACCTTGCCCACAGTTCGGATTGTAATTGACTCGCCCTTAGACCAAGGCGCTCATTTTGCACTAGCTGCAACTTATTACCAAATTGCCCAACAATACCCAAGTTTAAGTCAGCCTCCCACGATCGAAGTCAGCTCCAGGCGCACCGTACTCGCGTTTAAAATGGACAGCGACGATAAATTATTTGCCACCGCTTACGTTGCCATCATTCCTTTTAACGACGCTGCCATAACTCAAAAAAACCTAATAGCTTTGATGAAAATGATTCAATCCCACGATGCAGGCAAACTTAACGTCAAAGAATCTAAACACGTCCAGTTATGCAGCAAAGCTCTCAACCAAGCTATCAGCAAAGTAGACCAAATCAAAATTTCTAGTTCTTTTCCAAAAATCGGTGAAAGCATCAATTTCTTTCAAATTCCAACACAGATGAGCTTAATTAATTCCCGCGATCAAAGACTCAGCGTATATCACCACCCAGGCTTCGGCAAGCGCCTGATTAAAAAATACGATCTGAGTAACTCAACATCGGCTAAGTTAGCCGAAAGCACAAAATTGGCTCAAGCTAATATCACTAGCATTTTGGATTTTATAAAAGGCTTCCACAATATAGATGTCTAGGCATATTGCATCAAGTTACAAAAAATGCTTATTCTAGTTTAAACGTTGGCATAATAAAGCTTTGTTCTAGCTAAGACATCAGGGAAATTGAAAAGCATGGATGCCGAAGAACTCATCACCAAATATGCAGCAGGAGAAAGAGATTTTACTGCCATCCTCCTTTGCGAGGCAAATCTCAGCAGGATCGATCTCAGCGGGGCTAATTTCAGTGAGGCAATCTTGAGCCTCACCAACATGAGTGGCACCAATTTGTCAAACGCCAACATGAGAAAAGCCAAACTCAATGTTGCCAGACTCAGCGGTGCTAATCTCCACCAAGCCAACCTCAGCGGCGCTATCCTCAACGTGGCTAACTTGATTCGAGCCGATCTCAGCGAAGCCAAACTCGTCGAAGCTACAATGATCAGATCCGAACTGATTCGAGCCAACCTCAGCAGTGCCAACTTGACCGGTGCAAATCTCAGCGAAGCAGATTTGAGAGAAGCAACCCTCAGAGAAGCCAATCTAGAGCAAGCCGATCTCAGCGGGGCTCACCTGAGAGGCGCTTTTCTAACAGCGGCCAACTTGGAACGGGCCAACTTGCACAGAGCCGACCTCAGCAGGGCAGACTTGCGAGGAGTCAACCTCTGCAATGCCGAACTCAGACAAGCTAATCTGTCTCAGGCAAACCTCAGCGGCGCTGACTTGCGAGGCGCTAATCTTCGGTGGGCTGACCTCAGCGGGGCGAACCTGACCGGCGCTGACCTCGATGAAGCGAGATTGAGCGGGGCCAACTTGTACGGGGCAAATTTGAGCAATGTCAATCTGTTGAACGCTACTCTGGTACACGCGGATTTGACTCAAGCGAATTTAATTCACGCTGATTGGGTGGGCGCAGATTTGACGGGGGCGGCCCTGACGGGGGCAAAAATTTACGCGGTTTCTAGGTTTGATGTGAAGGCAGATGACATTACCTGCGATTGGGTTGACCTCAGTCCTAACGGCGATCGCAGCCACATTCAGCGCTTTACCCCTGAAGAATCTCAAAGGTTTTTCAATGCTACACCGCCGACAGTTCAAATTATTGTCGATCGACCCCTCGACCCCGATGCTAACTTTGTCCTTGCAGCTACCTACCGCCAAATTGCCCGTCAATACCCTGCTTTGAATCATCCTCCCAGTATCGAAGTTAATTCCAGACGCACAATCATATCATTTAAAATAGAGCAGGACGAGCAACTATTTCCCACAGCTTTCGTTGCGATTGTTCCCTTTAGTGATGCAGCATTTACTCAGAAAAATTTGATTACTTTGATCAAGATGATTCAACCCCAAAGTGGTAATAACCTGGGCGTCAGAGTCTCAAATATGGTAGTGCAATTAAACGTAGCCCTGACCAAAACAATGAGAAAAATAGGGGAAATGAAAATTCAGCCGATTCGCCTCGATCGCGAACCGATGTCAAGTTTTTTCCAATCACCTACCCAAACTGTACTGGCTAACTCCAGCGCCGAAACTTTGATGATTCACTATCACCCAGATTTTGGCAGAAACTTGACAAATTTGCCGGGAGTCAACAAAACCTCTATCAGTCCAGCAATTAAAGCGCAAAGATTTACCACCCCGCCACTAAATACGGTCATTGAGTTTGTCAAAAGCTTTTATCAGCTCGGTGAGTAAATACTATAAATTAATTTGATATTATTTCTATTTATGCCATATAAAAGTTAGCCAATCGCCATTTTATTCAGGTAAACAAATGGAAGCTGAAGAACTGCTCAAACGATTTGCAATCGTCAAAAGATACACTGAAGGCGACAGAGATTTCACAGGAATCAACCTGAATGAAGCTAATCTCAGCCGCATCAACCTCAGCCAATCAATTTTAAGGCGGGCTAGCTTATTTGTCACCAACCTCAGCGGTGCTAACTTGAGCGAAGCTAACTTGAGCGAAGCTAACCTGAATGTGGCTAGACTCAGCAGTACCAACCTCTCGCGGGCAATCTTAAACGGGGCTACTCTCAACGTAGCAAACTTAGTGAGAGCCGATTTAAGTGCAGCTCAATTAATCCGAGCATCCCTGATTAGAAGCGAATTAGTCCGCTGCGAACTCAGCAAAACTAACTTCAGCAGCGCAAACCTGACTGAAGCAGATTTAAGAGAGGTAAAACTGACGGAAGCTAACCTGTGCGGTGCTAATCTTTCCGGTGCTAATCTCAGAGGTGCTTCGGCTGCTTCAGCTAACTTTCAAGAAGCTAACTTACACGGCGCAGATTTGACGAAAGCAGAACTTAGCGGCGTCAATTTGAGCAATGCCGATATGAGACAAGCTTCTTTGCAACAGGTGAATCTCAGCAGTGCCAATTTGAGCGGAGCTAACCTTAAATGGGCTGATTTGACGGGAGCTAACCTCAGCGGCGCGGATCTGAGCTGTGCTAAATTGAGCGGAGCTAACCTTAACGGAGCAGATTTAAGAAATACTAATTTAGGAAGTGCTAGTTTCGTTCACGCTGATTTGACAGAAACAAATTTGATTAATGCAGATTGGGTGGGCGCTGATTTGAGGGGAGCAACTTTAACAGGAGCAAAACTGTATTTGGTTCCTCGATGTGGCATCATCGCAGATGATATTACTTGTCAGTGGGTTGACCTCAGCCCCGCAGGCGATCGCACTCAGATTCAACACTTTAATTCGCCCTCAGAATCGAGAAAATTTTTAAATCACACGCCTGGGTTAGTGCAAATTGTGGTTGACGCACTTTTAGACTACTCAGCAAACAGCACTTTAGCAACAGTTTACAGCGAAATAGCTCGGCATTACCGGGCAATGAATTTTCCTCCTAATATTGAAGTCGGCTACCGCCGCACAACTCTAACTTTTAGGTTTGAGAGCGATGAGCATTTATTGCCAGCAGCTTTTTTAGCGATTCTTCCTTTTAAGGATGCTGTACAAACTCAGAGAAATATTATGGTTATCGGGAAAAATATCGAAAGTCAAAATTTGGAAGAGAAACGAATAGTGCAGTTGCGTAAAGCATTGAGTACAGCTACAAATAAATTAAATGAGTTGATAAATTTGGTGTCTAATATATCACGGGTGAGTCAGCCAACAAAGTTTTTTGATTCACCTACCCAAACTATTTTAATTAGTTCGGGCCAGGAGAGTTTGATGGTGAATTCTCACGGGAATTTTGGGAAGGGATCTGCAAATTATCAGCCGAGTAAATTCTGTTTGCCTCTCGGTCAAAAAGTAGTTGATTTTCTGGCCAGTTTTGATTATGTTGAGTGAGAAATGTCAATTTTAAAACCGATTGATTGAGGTAGAAGTCCACAACTCATTGCTCCGCTTCCTGCGATCGAACTCCGAGCCGCACTGGCCACACCATTTAACGATGGCGCGGCTCGTGGCGCGGGCTTTGCGCTTGGGGCGCAGCGCTCTGATCCAAACAGGGCTTCCCGCTGGAGCTTACCGACAGCGGTATCGAGTCAGCTATTTGATGCCGGTTTTGATGTGGCCGGAACCTGTGATTTTAGTCGCGCCGACACGGGTGATCGAGCATTTGAGAGCAGTGGAAATTCCGCGTTTGCAAGAGTGGCTGCAAACTGATAAGCCGATCGAGACTTATTCGGATAATGCCACTGGGCGAGGATTGATGCTAGCAGATCCCGAGTCTTGGCTGGCGGCTCGCTTGGCGGCGAATTCGCCACTTCAGGGCAATATTCCGACAATTATTGACGGTGTGGATGACTTGGAAGTTTGGACGCGCCAGCAATTGACGGCGTGTTTGCAACCTGCTGACTGGAATGATTTAATGCAATCTCAGCCTTTGGAAGCCGATGCAATCCTCCAAGGGCGGGTACTGCTAACGCGGGCTTTCTTTCAGCATCCGGCGAAACCAGAGGAGTGCTATTTGCTGGAAACCGCAGAGCAAAATATTTTGCAGGGGCTGTTTGAAAAAATCGAGCCAAACTCCTTAATTCCGGCTGCTTGGAGCAATTTTTGGCAGCGGTGGGAAACAAACGGAAAACTGCGGTGGGCGGAAATTCATCGGGAGGCGGGGTCATTTTCTCTGTACTGCGCGCCGGTTCAGGTGGCTGAGGTTTTGAGCAAAATTTGGGATTCTCAGCCTGTGGTGTTGATTGGGGGGGCGGTGGATGTGGAACCGAAGGCTCCGATCTTCCGGCAAATGCTGGGACTGCCAGAATTGACGAGCGTTAAGTTTTCGCCCGATCGACAAAGTGAATTAATTCAACTGTACATTCCCAACTGGCTGCCGCTGCCAAATACGCCGGAATTTCAGGGTGTTTTAATTGAAGAAATTCGGACTTTGCTGTTGATGAGCGCGTCGGTGGCGGGTTTAACTGTGCTGATTGTTGGTGATGTACCGCTGAAGGCTCGGCTGGCGGCGATTTTGGCTTCTGAGTTCGGTTCTCGGGTGCAGGTAGAAAAGACTGATGTGGGCGAGAATGCGATTTTGGTGACTGGGTGGGAGTTTTGGCGGGAACATCAGGGGGAATTGAGGGCGCCTCACTTGCTGGCGATCGCAACTTTGCCGCTACCTTCTTTGGAGAATCCTTTGGTGACGGCGCGTGTGGCTTATTATAAGGAACGGCGCAAGGATTGGTTTCGGTTGTATTTGCTGCCGGCGGCGCTGAATGAGTTGCAGCGGGCGATCGCGCCTGTGCGAGAACGTCAAGGGGTGGTGGCGATTTTCGACAGCAGGGTGATTCACCGCAGTTATGGACAGCAGGTTTTAGCGGCTTTGAGTCCTTTTGCGAGGATTGATTATTTGGATACGACTTGGCTGACGCAGGCTTGAGATGACCTGTTGGCGTATAATTTGGTTAGGTATCCAGTTGAAATCTAATTTAGTAGACAAAGATTATGGGTGAATCTAAGCGTCGCAAAGAGGCGATCGGCGACGAATACGGTAAAGAAGAACGCATCGTTCCCTGGCTGCCAATCACGAAAACCCAAAGCGAAGATTTTGTCAAGTGGACAAGTCGCGGAAGCTGGATCGGGATTGGCCTTTTGGTGGCTTGGTGGATTGTAGTGCGGTTTGTCGGCCCGTCGGCAGGTTGGTGGCAGGTTAACTGATGCCAGACTCGACAAATGCCTGTATTCTTGGCATTGTGTCGAGTTTAACTCGGAAACAAGCTGCTGAATTTTTAGGAAAAATTTAGTTGCGAATTTTGACTTGGTATGGTATCTTAATTATCTGCGGGCAATTAGCACAGTGGTAGCGCACTTCCTTCACACGGAAGGGGTCACAGGTTCAAATCCTGTATTGCCCATTCAAAATCTATGGTGAGTCATTAGACATCTGCCAACAATAAAATATCCTGTCGGAGTGCGATCGCGCGATCCAGGTTGGAGGGTGAAGCATTTGGGGATAAAATTACAGGTTTTCAACATAAATTGTCGCCCAAATGCTTCACCCCTACAGATCTCAAAGAGCTTGAGATTATTTAGAGAGGTAACTTTATGATCCAAATAATTCTGAACTCAGAACAAGAAAAGTTTCTGCAACAACAGTTAGAAACAGGGAAATATACAACCCCCGATCAGGTAATTACTGATGCTTTAAAAGCTTTGTCAGAAAAACAGCATCTTAATCAATCTCGGCAAGTAGTAACGATTCTTTCAGGAAAACCTGCACAAGAGTTACTCGCAGAAAAAATTAAAATGAGCCGGGAACTTAAGAAGAGTTATCAGCCCGATCCGCACCGAAAAGCTTTAGCTGAAGATTTTAGCAACTTATGTGAAGAAACCCAGGCTTTACACGCCGATCGTCCTTTAACTGATGAAGAAATTGCCGAAGAAATTGCAGCTTATCGGAGTGGAGAATGAGAGTTGTTATAGATACTAATATTTTAGTATCTGCGGCGAGCGCTGGAAGAAAACCAGCAATTATTATTACCTGGGTTATCAATCAACCTGATTATGAATGGGTAGTTTCCGAAGAAATTTTAGCAGAGTATCAGGAGGTATTAAGTAGACGAAAACTAAAGTTAACAGATGTTCAGAAAGAAAGATGGTTGAATTTGATTCAAGGTTCAACCACACTCATTGATGTCTCTATAGAAATTGATTTCCCTAGAGATCAAAAAGATGCTAAGTTTATTGCTTGTGCACTCTCTGCTAATGCTGATTTTTTAATTACAGGCGATCGCGATTTTACGGAAGTTCAGAGTTTAGGAAATACGTTAATTATTTCTGTTTCTCTTTTTGCAGAATCGATCGTGAATTAGACACTGTTCAACAAGGCAAAAACAGCCGATCGCCCAAAACTCCCCTTGTATACTACATTTATGCTACACTAATATCATAGCTCGTGCCCCGCAGGAGGTTTCCTCATGGCAAATGCCAATATTCCTCAAAATTTCAACTTAATCCTACCCGCAGGAACCCAAATTGTCACCAAAATCGAAGTCAAAAATCCTGCAACTAACGAATCTTGGAAACCGGGATTAGTAGGCGTCATCGTTCAATCGCCTACAGACAATTCCCACGCATATTTAGTCAAACTCCCAGACGGAACACAAGTTAGTCTGCGGCGGCACGAACTCAGCATCCGCAAGCAGTTTCAGAGCGAAGGATTGCAGTCAGGAGGAGATTTTCTTGCAGAATACAACCTCTATGATTCTGTAATTTACCGCTGCATTGTTGGTTCGAGAGCTTATGGTCTTGATAACGAGCAATCCGATACAGACAGACGCGGGATTTACCTGCCGCCGGCAATACTTCATTGGTCGCTTTACGGCATTCCAGAACAACTGGAAAACCAGGAAAATCAGGAATGCTATTGGGAACTGCAAAAGTTTCTAGTTTTGGCACTAAAAGCTAATCCAAATGTGCTAGAATGTTTGTACACGCCTTTAGTAGAAACGGTTTCTCCTGTCGCACAAGAATTGCTGGAAATTAGGGAAATCTTTCTTTCTCAATTGGTTTATCAAACTTACAATAGCTACGTTTTGTCTCAATTTAAAAAAATGGAGCAAGACCTCCGCAATACCGGAGAAATTCGTTGGAAGCACGCGATGCACTTAATTCGCTTGTTGCTGTCAGGAATTACGGTGCTCAAGGAGGGGTTTGTACCCGTTCGCGTGCAGGATTATCGATCGCAACTTTTATCTATCCGCAACCAAGAAATATCCTGGGATGAGGTGAATCGCTGGCGGTTGAGCTTGCACGGTGAGTTCGATCGCGCTTTTGCTGCAACTAAGTTGCCAGAACGTCCTAATTACGAGAAAGCGAACCTGTTTTTGATTAAATCTCGTAGAGGTGCGATCGAAATCGGATCTTGAAATCGCTTCTTGTGAAACAAAGCCCGCCTGCATGGACTGGAATAAATGACAGAATACATCTCGAATCTCGCCCAAATTATCTCCGTTCAACGTTATCCGCTGCTGTTTGCGACTGTCAGCGGTTCGCACTTATACGGCTTTCCTTCCGCAGATTCTGACTTCGACTTGCGGGGAGTACACATCTTACCGCTACCGAAAGTAATTGGACTGATTTCTGCCGAAGAAACGATCGAAGTTTCGGAAGTTTGGGAGGAAATGCAACTCGATTTAGTAACTCACGACATCAAGAAATTTTTTGAGATGCTGTTGAAGCGCAACGGCTACGTGCTAGAACAACTGTATTCGCCGCTGATAGTTTACAGTACAAAGGAACACGAGGAATTAAAAGAGCTCGCCTCGAACTGCATCACCAAGCATCACAGCCACCACTATCTCGGTTTTGCTCACAATCAGTGGAAATTGTTTGAGAAAGAACAGCCGCGCCGGGTGAAACCGCTGCTGTATGTTTACCGGGTGTTGCTGACTGGGATTCATTTGATGCAAACGGGGGAAGTTGAGGCGAATTTGGTAAAACTAAATGAAAAATTTCAGTTGTCGTACATTCCCGATTTGATTGCCAGAAAGCTCGGCGGGGAGGAAAAATCGGTGCTGGAAGATGCTGAGATCGAGTTTTATCGACAAGAGCGCGTTCGACTGGTTAATATATTGGTAGATGCAAGCAGTACAAGTCATTTGCCGTCAAATCCTAATGCAAAGGTTGCTCTTAACGATTTTCTGGTAAAGGTGAGGATGTCATCTGTGAACTAAGCTGTTGCACCTCTAATTAGTCTTTTAGTCCAGCAAGCAGCCTATATATTAGTCGTTTTGTGCGCCGAAGATCGCAGAACCTCCAGTCTAGGACGCATCAGTACCAAAGAAACCGGGTTTTTTCTCCCGATCAAAAGCCAGAATCCAGTATTTTCTTCGTCCATTAAACCCGGTTTTAAGTGATTCACCTTGATAAATTTGTGTTGGCTGGTCCGCTAAGGGCAGGTATGCCGCTATTTTGATGCTCGGTAAATTGTGTGTTTTTTCCTGGTATGTAAATATTCCAACTTACCCCACCTAAATATGTCTTGATATATGAAATCAATCCGTGGAGAAATACAACGATGCCCACCATTTCTAATGACTCTTCCAGGGTCACTACTATCAGGTAATATACATTCTCCATTCCGATTGTAGTAAATAGGTAGGCCCCGATCATTTCCATCCCGATTGCTCCTCCAACATAAAGAGCGCATGCTGCTACAAACAATTTTCTTGTGGCGACAGGAAGGTGGAACACAAACTTACTATAGGATAATAGAAAGAGTGCTACCATAATACCGAACGGCACAATCCAAGTAAAGTAAAGAAATCCTGACGCATTTAGCAGGCTTCGCGTCGGGTTTATAAACTTTTCGTGCAATTGACCAGCTTCGTCTAAAGATAGATATAGAAATATGAAGGATAAAATTTTCCAGTGATTCTTATAGCGATCGCTATCCAAATTTTTCGCATAGGCGATCACACCCAGCAAGAGAGAACTAAACACCAATGCCAAAAATGAGTATAAGGTTGGAAGGTTCCGCTCGGCATCAACGTTAAATATCCTTGCAATGTACTCTCTCAACGGGTATTCCGGCAAGTAGTACAGACTCATCTGACTTAAGAAAGAGAGTACAGCTAGACAGGTCACCACTCGCAGCAAAAATTGGGTTACAGCCCCAGGAGCTAAAGGAATTTGGAATTTCATGTTCTTTTAACTATTCTCTTAACCTTTGTTTAAGGGAATCTTATCAAAAGAAAAAACTAATTCGGTCTACCCACAGACAGAGAAGACGCCTGCGGGTGAAGGCTATCTTTCTGTAACTGTAGGATTATTGTAGGATTAAGGAATTGATCACACCTCGATCGCCCTTAATTTTATTCTGATATATAAAAATAGTATTGCCTGAGAAGTAAATTATATTTCTCCCAAAATGAAGCTTAAACCCTTGCTATGGTTGAGTCTAGTTCTAAATTCGCTCGATGTCTGGGAGAAAACTCGGCTTCAGGAAGCCGAGATTCCTCATTACCGAGGATTTGTGTAATCAAAGGCGATTACTCATTAATCGAGAATGACAACCATGAGATGAAAGAAGAGGGCGCTGGAGTGAGTTGCCACCATTTGTTAACCTAGACGCCCCAGCCCGATCAAAACATCTCCTTGTCAAAGTCAATTAGCTTTCAGTCAATGGCTTATTTCCGAATTTTTTGCTGCTTTACTTATTTGTCGTACCTGCGCGGCGTGTAAACCCAAACATCTCCATATTTGCGGGGAATAATCCGAGTTTGACTCGAACCGACAATCACTAAAGTTCTCATGTCTGCATCTTCCGGCTGGAATTCGCCGAGGGTGCAAACCCGCACAGATTGACCGGGCCGGCCGAGGTTTCGCCCCAATATGACGGGGGTTTTAGCATCGCGACTTTGCAACAAAATCTCGATCGCCCTTGCGAGTTGCCAAATCCGCTGTTTCGAGATCGGATTGTAAAATGCGATCGCGAAATCTGCGATCGCAGCAGCCGCAATTCGCTGTTCAATGACCTCCCAAGGCTTGAGAATATCCGAAAGCGAAATCACGCAAAAATCGTGTCCCAGGGGTGCTCCGATCGCAGCAGCGGCCGCCTGCATGGCTGAAATGCCCGGTGCCACCCGAATATCGATGCCTTGCCATTCGGGTTTGGCATCAAGGTCGATCGCCTCAAACACCGCCGCCGCCATCGCAAAAATACCCGGATCTCCCGACGAAACGACGGCGACAGATTTGCCGGATGCTGCTAAATCTAGGGCGAAACGGGCGCGATCGATCTCTTCGCGGTTGTCGGAATCGTGCCGCTTTTGTCCTTCGCGCAGGGTTCCGGCTAAGTCGAGATAGAACTTGTAACCCACCCAATCCGTGGCCTCGCGCAGAATTTCCTTAACCTCCGGGGACATCCAGGGCGCGCCTCCGGGGCCGGTGCCGACGATCGCCAGTTTGCCGCGGCTAACTCCGATCGCCCTAGCATCAAAGGGTTGGGCGGCCAGGGCGATCGCGCAATTGAGTGCGTTTGGGCGATCGGACTCGATTAAGTGACTGTTGGCACCGGCTGCTGTCAGGGCAATTTGTGCGGCCTTATTTTCGCTGAATTCAATTGAGTCTAATTCGACAAGTTCGGAGAGATTGAAAAAGCGGACGCAAACTTTAAAATATTGTGAAACTGCTTCAAGTGCTGGATTTCCCATCTCATCTTTTAATGCAAAAAATCCAGCCACGGAAGCTGCTGCTAAACCTGCTTTTTCCAAGACTTCCTGGACAAATGAAACCGCTATTTCCGGCTCAATATTCGATAGTTTTGTCAGTGCAACTGCTGCAATTTGCGGATGGTACACTAAACAATCGGGCGTTGGCGCAATTGCTTTTTCGGTGACGCAGATCGTCAATTTGGCGTCGGGGGCGATCGGCAAATTGCTCTCGGAAAGCCAGCTTGCAGCCCCTTCTAGGCGTACTTTTGCCCCGGCGAGCAAATTTGAAATAAAAGTCTTCGCGTCCTCTGGATTCGCTAAATAATAGCCTTGGGGAGGACTCAGCAAGGCGGTGCGAAACCGAATATCTCCGGTGGTGGTAATTGCAGGTTGTACGCCCAGGGCTGCTGCAATCTCTCTGGCCAAATCATTAACGCCGTGCAAACCGCCCAGCAGCGGTACGACGGCGCTTCCGTCTTCTGCGACGGCTAAAACTGGCGGTTCGGCGCGTTTGTCTGACAGCAGCGGGGCGAGGGTACGGATGATTATTCCGGCGGCGCAGATAGCGATAATTGGGGTTTCTGTTGCAAACAATTCCCGCAATGTTTCGCCGAAGTTGCTAAAGTTGATGTCTGTGTCGTTCGTGCGATCGATTAAACCGTAAATCTGGGAACCGGAGAAATGTGCGGAGATTTTTTTGGCGATCGGCTGGCTGTTTTGACCTAAAATAACTATGGCGGGAGGAAGTCGATTCACGGTTTTAATTATGTGTGTGTTTGGAGTGGTTTGATTATTTTAATCTTTTGTTACTTCTAGAATAAATATTTGACGAACCGCGAAGGCGCGAAGGGCGCGAAGGAAAAGTAAGAAGTGAAGCAAGTAGTTTTTCTGTTTTATTAGTTGCACAGGCATCTTGCCTGTGATTTTCTGCAATTAGTCTATCATTAAAAGAAGCAAATATTTCGAGGTAGGGCTGTGAAACGCATTGTCTTAATTGCAGGGTTTGAATCTTTTAATGCTGATTTGTACCGCAAAGCTGCCGAGTTGGCTGTTTCAGGCTGTCAGGGATTGGAAGTACAAGTTTTTAGCGATCGCGCCCTCGCAGACGAACCCGACGCTGTAGCAGCCGCCCTCTCTAATGCTGATGTGTTTTTCGGGAGTTTGCTGTTTGATTACGATGCGGTAATGTGGCTGCGAGAAAGGGTACAAAATATTCCGATTCGCCTGGTTTTTGAGTCGGCTTTGGAATTGATGAGTCTTACTCAAATTGGCGCTTTTAAAATTGGTGACAAACCGAAGGGAATGCCGAAGCCGGTTAAGTTTATTCTGGATAAGTTCAGCAATGGGCGAGAAGAAGATAAGCTGGCTGGTTACATCAGCTTTTTGAAGGTGGGGCCGAAATTATTAAAATATGTGCCGGTGCAAAAAGTGCAAGATTTGCGTAACTGGCTGATTATTTATGGTTACTGGAATGCGGGCGGTGCGGATAATGTTGTCTCGATGTTTTGGATTATTGCAGAAAAGTATTTGGGGCTGAAGGTTGCAGAAATTCCGCCGCCTGTGGAAACTCCCAATATGGGTTTATTGCATCCCGATTATAATGGTTATTTTGAATCGCCTCGGCAATATTTGGATTGGTATCTCGGTAATCAAAGTGCTAGGGGCGGGCAAGATGCCCGTTCCACAAAATTTGGAACCAATGGCTTCCTAAATTCATATCAAGTAAAATCCCCGGTTGTGGGCATCTTGCTTTACCGCAAGCACGTTATCACCAAGCAGCCTTATATTCCTCAATTGATTCGCTATTTTGAAGATGCGGGAATTGTGCCTTTGCCGATTTTTATCAATGGCGTTGAAGGCCATGTGGCGGTGCGGGATTGGATGACGACTGCAGATGAAACTGCGCGGCGAAAACAAGGCAATATTGAAACTCTTTCGCTTTCTAAAGATGCTGTGGAAGTTGATGCGATTGTTTCTACTATTGGCTTTCCTTTGGTTGGCGGGCCTGCTGGTTCGATGGAGGGTGGAAGGCAGGTGGAAGTTGCTAAGCGCATTTTAACTGCTAAAAATGTACCTTATTTTGTGTCCGCACCTCTGCTGATTCAGGATATCCATTCTTGGACTCGTCAGGGGATTGGGGGTTTGCAAAGTGTGGTATTATATGCTTTGCCTGAGTTGGATGGCGCGATCGATCCTGTTCCCCTTGGCGGTTTGGTGGGTGAGGATATTTATCTGGTGCCCGATCGCGCCAAACGCCTGACAAGTAGAATTAACAATTGGGTGAAACTACGCCAAACTCCGCCATCTGAAAGGAAAATTGCGATTATTCTCTACGGGTTTCCTCCCGGTTATGGTGCGGCGGGTACGGCTGCTTTATTAAATGTACCGAAATCCCTGCTAAATTTCCTGCACAAACTTCAAGCAGCAGGTTATACAGTTGGAGAAATTCCGGCTGACGGTGAGGAGTTAATTCGTAGGGTGAAAGAGGCGGATGATGCTGCAACCGCAGATGGGGGCGGATTAACGCAGATGAACGCAGATGGGAGGGGAGGGTTTGGCAATACTGTTAATGTTAAAACTCTGGAGAAGTGGCTGGGGTATTTGTCAACAAGTCGTATTGAAAAACAGTGGAAATCTTTAACTGGTACGGGCATTAAGACAGACGGCGATGAGTTCCAAATCGGTGGCATTCAACTGGGGAATGTTTGGATAGGTTTGCAGCCGCCGCTGGGAATTTCGGGCGATCCGATGCGCTTAATGTTCGATCGCGATTTGACGCCTCACCCTCAATATGCTGCTTTTTACAAGTGGCTGCAAAATGATTTGCAAGCTGATGCTGTGGTTCACTTCGGAATGCACGGTACTGTTGAATGGTTGCCCGGTTCTCCTCTGGGAAATACTGGCTATTCTTGGTCGGATATTTTGTTGGGAAGTTTGCCGAATCTTTATATCTATGCTGCCAATAATCCCTCGGAATCGATGTTGGCAAAACGGCGCGGTTACGGTGTTTTGATTTCTCACAACGTGCCACCCTACGGCCGCGCTGGCTTGTACAAGGAATTGATGGCTTTGCGGGATTTGATTGCGGAATATCGGGAAGATCCGGCCAAGAATTATGTGCTGAAAGAGGCTATTTGCAAGCAAATTTTAGATAGCGGTTTGGAGGCTGATTGTCCGTTTGATGAGGCTCGCAAGTTGGGTATGGCTTTTAGTTTTGAAACTGTGGGAATGTTCAGTGCTGATGCTTTTAACCGCTATCTGGTGAAGCTTTACGAGTATTTGCAGGTGGTGGAATGTCGCTTGTTTTCTTCGGGTTTGCACGTTCTCGGGGAACCGCCTAGTTCTGAGGAAATGACCTCTTATCTTGAGGCTTATTTTGGGGAGAGGTTATCACAGCAACAGGTGCAAAAACTGGTTTTGGAAGAAAATGAACCGCAGAGGCGCAGAGGGCGCAGAGAGGAAGAAAAAGAGGGGTTTGATGGGATTTTTGAGGAGGGTTTGTTGGTGCGGGATTTGTTGTTGCAAACGACGGATGAGTTGACTAATCTTTTGCGGGGTTTGAATGGGGAATATATTCTGCCGGCACCGGGTGGGGATTTGTTGCGGGATGGGGCTGGGGTGTTGCCAACTGGCAGGAATATTCACGCTTTAGATCCTTATCGGATGCCTTCTCCGGCTGCTTATGAAAGGGGGCGCGAAATTGCCCGAAAAATTATTGAAAAGCACTTTGAGGAACATGGGAATTACCCTGAGACTGTGGCGGTGATGTTGTGGGGTTTGGATGCGATTAAAACGCGGGGCGAATCTATTGGAATTCTGCTAGAATTGGTGGGCGCTGAACCTCTTAAAGAAGGTACTGGCCGCATTGTTCGCTATGAATTAAAACCGTTAGCTGATGTCGGTCATCCCCGGATTGATGTGTTGGGAAATCTTTCGGGTATTTTCCGAGATAGCTTTGTGAATATTATTGAATTGTTGGATGATTTATTCGTGCGGGCGGCGGATGCTGATGAACCGGAATCGGAGAATTTTATTCGCAAACACGCTTTAATTTTGCAGGCAAAAGGTGTGCAGAATTATTCGGCAAGGTTGTTTTCTAATCCGGCTGGGGATTTTGGTTCTTTGGTTAACGATAGGGTTGTTGATGGTAGTTGGGAATCGGGGGATGAGTTGGGGAAAACTTGGGAAAGTCGCAATGTTTTTAGTTACGGGAGGAAGGATAAGGGGGAAGCGAGGCCGGAGGTTTTGACTCAGTTGTTGCAAGGGTGCGATCGCATAATTCAAGAAATTGATTCTGTTGAATACGGTTTGACTGATATTCAAGAGTATTATGCGAATACTGGCGGTTTGAAGAAAGCCGCAGAAAAGCAGCGTGGCAAAAAGGTTAACACGAGTTTTGTAGAAAGTTTTTCTCAGGATACAACTCCGCGCAATTTAGAAGATTTGCTGCGTTTGGAATATCGAACTAAGTTGCTAAATCCTAAGTGGGCAAACGCGATGGCCAATCAAGGTTCGGGCGGCGCTTATGAAATTTCGCAGCGGATGACGGCGTTAATTGGTTGGGGCGGAACGGCTGATTTTACTGATAGTTGGGTTTACGATCAGGCTGCTGATACTTATGCTTTGGATGAAGAGATGGCGAAGAAGTTGCGGGAGGCTAATCCTGAAGCTTTTCGCAATATTGTAGGGCGAATGTTGGAGGCTAACGGGCGGGGTTATTGGCTGCCGGATGCGGATAAGTTGCAGCAGTTGCGCGAGTTGTACGAGTTGACAGATGAGAAACTTGAAGGGGTGACAGTGTAGTGTTTTTAGTCTAAATATTTAACTGGTTCCTAGGCTCTGCCTGGGAACCGATATCCAGAGGCTCTGCCTCGCCAGCTTCCAGGAAAATTGGAGGCAGAGCCTCCGGATCTGCGTTACCAGGCAGAGCCTGGTAACGAGTAGATAATGAGTAGAATTGGAGATTAAATACCTCGATCGCCCTGCGGTTTTGCTACAGGAACTGACGGTTTCTTATTGGGAGAATTAAAAGCTCGATCGACCATATCTCCAAAGGGAACAAACTGCGGTGCAGCCGATGGAGCTCCGGTTCTGAACACTGCCACGGGCCCGCTGCCGTCTTGGGCAAAATTAATCAATTTCGTTAAAGCATCACCGGGATTTTTAGCATTGCGCTTGTCTAGGGTGAACAGCAGATTTCGAGAGTTGCAGCGTCCCCGCCCGTTCACGTAACAAACTACGGGCAAGTTATTAACAATTCCTGTTGTTAACTGCAAGTTGCTCAATCTTCCGCCATTCTGGGCAACAGCTTTGGTCAATCTATTTGAAACAATTTGGCAGCGCTGCCAAGGTGTATATTCGCGGCCGAACTCGGTAGATTTCCACAGAATCATTGGATCTGTTGTGACATTTCCCCGCCGCGCAATTGTGACAAAATTCCGACCGGAAGTAACGCACTGAAATGTTGTTCTAGTGCTATTCCAAGAGTTGCTAGCTGGAGCTGCTTGCACTTGGCTTGCAAAGGCGACAGTACCGGCGAAAACTAAAGCGGATGCTAATAAGGGTGCAGTCAATTTCATAATAACTCCTGCCGCTAAGGCAGCTAAATTTATGTAGGAAGTCATAGTTGAAGGGACAAGGCAGTGTCCTGTCCCTGCCTATTCACATTCTGCTGGTTGGCTGTCGCACCCGGATATTTTTCAAATATTAAATTAGGTTAGTTGCACCTCATATCTGTAGGTACTGGGCACTGCTGTGTCCTTGTTTCAAAACTTGGGAAGGCGGCTGTAGAGACACGGCACTGTCCTTTCCTTGTTCCGAAACTTCGAGGCCACTGCGGCACAAGTGTCCTATATAGTCTTTTTAGCTACATTCTTCAAAGCCAGAGCAGTCAACAATGGTAAGTAAAACTAGAAGGACAGCTCCGAAATAGGCTGGCAAATAACTTTTTATGAAACCTCGAATCATTGTTTGCGGGTTGGGCCACACGGGACACAAGATTTTTTGTTTGTTGAGACAGCAAGGAGCGATTGTGGTTGGTATTAGCGATCGCCCAATTCGCGGCGAAACTTCTGATGTGGTTGTCGGCAATTTGCAAGCAGCTTCTACCTTGTTGGCAGCGGGCATTCAAAACGCTCACACTTTAGTAATTGCAGGAGACGATGATGCTGTAAATTTGGCAATTTTGATGCAAGCGAGGATTCTCAATCCTCAGATTCGCATCATCAACAGATTGTTTAATACTAGCTTGGGCGACAGGATTGACCACACTTTGCCCGATCACGCTTCCATGAGCGTTTCATCATTGGCTGCTCCAGTTTTTGCCTTTGCCGCTCTCGGAAATCAGGCAATCGGACAGTTGCGTTTGTTCGATCGCACTTGGCCGATTCACGAAGAATATATCGATGAAACACATCCTTGGAAAAATCGAAAACTGAGCGATTTGTGGGATGATCGATCGCGAATGTTGATTTATTATCTGCCGGCTGTTAACAAAACTGATTTAGTATCGGCGGTGCTTGCCGATCGCCAGTGTCAGCAGGGCGATCGGCTAATTGTTGCCACTGAGCCCACTCTCCAGAGCCCCCAAACAACTTTAATTCCAAAACTGCTCAAAACATTAACTAGGCTGCACAGATTTCAGCAGCACAGCCAAGCAGCAGTAATTGTTGTATTGACGCTGCTGTCAATGATTGCCGTTGCTACTGCTACCTATATTTGTGTTGACAATCATATCTCAATTGTCGATTCTCTTTATTTTTCAGTAGGGATGATTACCGGAGCCGGAGGCTATGAAAAAGTCGCCGAACAAGCTCCTGAAAGCATTAAACTATTTACCGTTGTCATGATGTTAGTTGGAGCCGGCATCATCGGCATCTGCTACGCACTGCTCAACGATTATGTATTGGGAACTCGCTTTACCGAATATTGGGATGTGGCGCGAGTTCCGCAGCGCAATCATTACATTATCTGCGGACTCGGAGGAATGGGTATCCAAATTGCTAAAGAACTGCACACTAACGGTTACGATATTGTGGCGATCGAGCAAGATCCGAACAGTCGATTTCTGAGCACGGCTCGCTCAATGAAAATTCCGGTCATTCAGGGAAGTGCCAGTTTGCCCGCAACTCTGGAAGCTGCTAATGTTAAGCAAGCGGCAGCACTTTTGGCGGTAACTAGCAGCGATATGTCTAATGTCGAAATTGCCTTGAGCGCTAAAGGATTGGCACCAAAACTATCAGTTATTGTCCGCAATCAAGACCCACATTTTGCTTTGATGGTGCAGCAAGTTTTTGAGTTTGAAGGAGTTTTGAACCCGACGGAATTGGCTGCTCCAGCTTTCGCGGCGGCGGCGATTGGAGGCCGAATTTTGGGAAACGGAATGACTGCTGACAGTCTGTGGGTTTGCTTGGCCACATTGATTACGCCAAACCATCCTTTCTGCGGCCAGCGCATTCAAGATGCTGCTAAGTCGGCTGATTTTGTGCCTCTTTATGTGGAAACTAAGTGTCAAACTCTCCACGGCTGGGATTTGCTGAATTGTTGTCTGAGTGCGGGGGATGTTTTGTATTTGACGATGCCGGCGAATCGGTTGGAGCAACTCTGGAGAACTACCTCGGAATTAATTAAAACTTAATGGTTTTAGGCGGGAATTTATATTGCCGATCGCTCAATTGCAACTACAAACCTGATAGAATGAGCCGTGTCTAGTAAATAAGACTTACGGCTAATCCTCAGAAATCCGGTTTCTTAGGGCAAGTTCTAGTATAAATAACCCACAGAGTGTCAATTAGTTGCGATTGAGAATGAGAAAATTTTTAGGATTAGTTGTGTTTGGGATGATCCTGGCGATCGCCTCTGTAGCTGTCGCCGCTCAACCTTTGTTCGTCGCTTATCCTCCCAGTAACCACAAAACTACAGCCGATCGCATCTTTTTTATCGGCACAGCGCCGGCAACGGGTGAGGTTTTGGTAAATGGCAACCAAATTTCGCGCACCGCAGCCGGTCATTTCGCCCCGACTTTTCCGCTGCAACTCGGCGAAAATGTCTTTACCTTGCGCCACGAAAATCAGGAAGTCAAAATTAAGGTGACGCGCGAGTCTAATCAGCCGGAAGCCCCTGTAGGATTGGCTTTTGCTAAAGATTCCCTGACGCCGAAAGTCGATGTCGCGAGTTTGCCTGGGGAATATATTTGCTTTGGGGCGATCGCACCTGCGAATGCTCAAGTTTCGGTAAAATTGGCGGGAGTTACTATTCCTTTAAAAGCGCGATCGCAAGTCGAACTACCCGACAACAAATCTGTACTTTTAGGTGAAAACTCCCCGATAAAAAAAGGCGGCAGCGAACAGTATCAAGGCTGCGGTAAAACCCCTGATAACGCCCTCTCATCTAAGGGAGAAACAGTTGATTTAGGCGTGCCATCGTTTGAGCTAACAATGAACGATCGAACTATCAGCCAACAAGGTACGGGCAAGATTTCTATTCTCTCTCCGGCTGACTTAGAAATAGCCGAAGTAACAGCCGATCCTGGTGTCGCCAGAACCGGAGCGAGTACAGATTTTTCTCGGATGACACCGCTGCCGAAGGGAACGCGAGCAACAATTATCGGGCGCGAGGGAGAATGGCTCAGACTCGATTACGGTGCTTGGATTAAAGCATCGGAAGTGCGAATTGTTCAGGATACAGTGCCTCCGCGATCGATTATTCGTAGCGCCAGTTCGCGTCAAGTTTCCGGCTGGACAGAGGTGTTATTTCCCTTAGAAACAGCCGTCCCAGTCACCGTGCAGGAAGGAGAACGCACTTTCACTTTAACCCTGTACAATACCACCGCTCAAACTGACATTATCCGCCTCTCGGATGACCCAGTAATTTCACGTTTGGAATGGCAACAAATATCGCCACTGCAAGTACAATATACTTTTAATCTCAAATCTGCCCAGCAGTGGGGCTATAAATTGAGATACGAGGGCACAACTTTAGTGCTGTCTTTAAAAAACCCGCCTGCCAATACAAGCGCGGTGCCCAATTCGCAAGCAAAGCCGCTGTCGGGAATTAAGATTCTTATCGATCCGGGACACGGCGGGCCGGAGGATGGAGGTGCGGTGAGTCCAGTGGGAATTAGGGAAAAAACAGTAGCTTTAACAGTGTCGAAATTGGTGCAACAGGAATTGGTAAATCGGGGCGCGAATGTGGTAATGACGCGGGTAGAAGATGTCGATTTGGATTTGCCGCCACGGGTGGAAATGATTCAAAAAGAAGAACCTGCGATCGCAATTTCAATTCACTACAATGCTTTGCCAGATAACGGCGACGCCATTAATACTAAAGGCGTCGGCGCTTTCTGGTTTCACCCGCAAGCGCACAGTTTGGCAATGTTTTTGCACAATTATTTAGTTGCCAAGTTGAACCGTACGAGCTATGGTGTATTCTGGAACAACTTAGCCATGACTCGTCCTGCCGTTGCTCCATCTGTTTTAATGGAATTGGGATTTATGATCAATCCCGAAGAGTTTGAATGGATTGTGAACCCGATAGAACAGAAAAAATTAGCTGAGGCGATCGCCCAAGGTGTTACCGAATGGTTTGCCTCGGTCAAATAATAGTTAGTAGTAAGGACTGAAGTCCTTCTCCCAAAAATCATAGTCAGGACTTCAGTTCGGTCAATTCAAGGAAATGAAATAATGCTAATTTTTACTCAATCAAAAGCCTTTTTTATTGCAGCCGTCGTTGCAAGTTTTAGCTTCTCACTTTACAGCTTTCCTGTTTTCGGCAAGCAGCAAACCCTTGCTCCCGCAAAAGCAGAAGCTTTAAAAAAGCAAACTCAATGCTCGTTTATTACAGGTGAAGGTGGCGCTGTTAACATTCGCAAAGGCCCAGGCAATAAGTACGCGGTTGTAGCTAAATTGAAAAGAGGAGACGGAGTTAGGGCTGTCAGCAGACAAGGTAACTGGGTGAAAATTGCGGCCAGATTTTCTGGTAATCCTCCTAATGAAACTTTGACAATCCTTGACGGTTGGGTGAACAATCAATTTATTAATGGCTGTTCCGAAGACCAATTTGACAGGTGGCGGCAATAGGGGATTTGGTTTGTAGTAAGGACTTCATTCCTGAGTTTAGATGAAGATTAAAGTCCTCACTACAAACCCAAGCGGGAGATTTTTAAAATTGGTACAAAAAAGACGATCGCCCTGATTCATTCTTGCATTCTCAACCAGCTAAACACCTGTTCAGCGGTGATATTCAGGGGAATCATTTCGGGCACAGGAAGGACATCGCTACCTTCGCAGAATTGCGGTTGTTGGTTGGGCAAAAACGCTAAAATCGATCGATCGTCTGGATCGATTAGCCACCCCAATTGACAATTATGTTGAAGACAGTGAATGATTTTTTTAGTTACGCGATTTGAGCTTTGTTGTGGCGAGAGAATTTCGATCGCCCAATACGGTGCAATTAGCACATCATCCAACGGTTCACCGCTCTCATCAAATTCAATTTGTTCCCACAATACTACCGCAATATCTGGAACAATCGATCGACCGCCAAAGGTACACCGCAACTCTGGAAAAGCATAAGCTATCTTTGGAGTTTCCGTCACCTGATTAATTTCGTTGCAGGCTTTGGACTGCAATAGGCTGTGCTTTATTTTCGGCAGCGGTTTTTGGATAATCTCCCCCTCAATATATTCGCTGGCAGGTTTGGTTTCTGGCCGTTTCAGAAATTCTTCCAGGGTGAGGCGCCCAGTTGCGATTGCCATAAATAAATTCCTCAATTCTACCTATCTTCAGTGTAAGCGAAAAAAATATTTATCTTGCATGAAAATTGTGCTATCTCGCCTAATTTTCCGCAACAATCTGCTGCTTAAACTCAAACAAATTAGGATTGTCCGGGTCATAAAAAGCCCGCAACCAATGCACGTTTGGAGAACCAAAAGTTTCAACTCTAGTAAAATTTTTCATTCTCGGTAGTTGAGTCTCATCGGTAAAATAGGGTAAAGGTTTATCGATACGGAAATAGTGAGTATCGCCGTGGACGAATACAACCTGCCCTGGGAAATTGCCTGTTTCTGTTTCCAGAGTTGCGATAAAATCGTTGTAGCCGCTTCTTCTTTTGTCCGTCGGATCGAGTTCAAATCCCGGATTAGCCTGTGCAACTAACACAATTCCTTTGCTGTTGCTGCGTTTCGCTAAAGCAAAACATTCTTTGATCCAGGCTAAGTTAGCTGAATTGCGATCGGCATATTCTGCATCTGCTTCGGGAGTGCGGCCAAAATTGTTGTTGCTTCCCGGCATATTAATCGCGAAAAACACAACGCCATGATAAATCCAGCGAACATTTTCGCGGAATTTAGCAAACTGGGGGTTTTCGCTTTGACGGGTGAGAGTTAAGGTGCGCTTTCCCAAACTTTGATTACCGTTGCTAAATATTTCCCGCAGTTTAGCGAGTCTTTCTACTGGATCGTAACTGCCGTTTTTGGAACGGTGGCAATCCGTCCATTCATTATCGCCATAAGCTAGAATAAACGGGATTTCAAAATTGTCAAATAACTGCTTGCGGCTGACAAAAGTTGCATCATCGCACACACTAGAACCGTTTTTAATGTCGCCGTCGTGGACTACAAACGCTGCGGGCGATCGATTGATATCTGCAATCAAACTCGGAAATTGTGCTTCCTGTTCGGCACTGTAGGGCAAATCGCCAATTAAGGCAAATTCAAAAGGTCTCTCGCTGGAAGTTTGAGCGTAAGTTAAAACGCCAAAACCCGTAATTGATACAAAAACAATAAAGGCAATAATTAGATAGTTTTTTTTCATCTATTTAGCCGTAACTAAATTAGTTATGATACCATATAAGCCGACAAATCACTCTTAAAAATCATGGATTTTCGTCGGTTGCTCTCGCTAATAGCCATGCTTTCGATCGCAGGCTGCAATATCGAAATGCCACAAACCAACACACAGCCTACAGAAAGTCGATCGCCAATTGCAGCCCCTGTTCCCCCCAAACCACAGTCTGAGATCAAAGAAGCAACACTAATTGCTGTCGGCGACATTATGATGCACAGTACCCAAACGCGATCGGGCTACGACGCCAAAAAGAAAACTTACAACTTTGACAATTTCTTCGCACCAGTTAAAAGTATCCTATCAACAGGCGATTGGGTGATCGGAAATCTCGAAACACCTTTAGCGGGCGAAGATGCGGGCGGATATACGGGATATCCGCTATTTAACGCACCGGCTCAATTAGCAGATGCTGCTAAAAAAGCAGGATTTAATATCTTGACAACTGCGAACAATCATGCTTTAGACCGTGGAGAAAAAGGAGTAATTAGGACGATCGCCAATCTGAGCGATCGCAAAATTGCTGCCATAGGAACAGCCACATCAGCCGCCGCAGCCGATCGCACTTTTATCAGCACCAAAAACAACATTTCATTAGCCAAGCTAGCCTACACCTACGGCACAAACGGCATTCCCATACCCAAAGGCAAAGATTACTTAGTTTCCCTAATCGACGAAAAAAAGATAGTCAAAGACATAGCCAAAGCCCGCAAACAAGGAGCAGATATTATCGCAATTTCCCTGCATTTTGGCGATGAATATCAGCGACAGCCAAACACCCAACAAAAACAATTAGTGGAAAACCTATTAAAAGCTGGTGCAGACATCATTCTTGGCAGCCATCCCCACGTCGTCCAACCTTACAAAATTTTTAACTTTCCCGGAAAAAATGGTAAAACCCGCAAAGCTGTAGCAATTTATTCAATGGGAAACTTCATTTCCGGTCAGAATAAAAAATATACAGACTTAGGCGTAATTTTGCAAGTAAATATTCGCAAAAAGTTTCCCGAAAAAACCACAGAAATTACAGATGTAAAAACACATCCTACTTGGGTACACCGCTATACTCAGAACAATAAAACGAACTATCGCGTTTTGCCCTTAGAAACAACTGTTACCCAGAAAAAAGATGCACTACTAACAACTTCACAGTATCCAAGTTTATCAAAATATTTGCAAGATATGAACAATCATCTTAACTCTTTGAATAGTCCGAAAAAATCCAAATAATTTGGCATTGCAAATTGGGAATTGGGCATTAGTTATTGGAATTGGAGGCCTAGCCGAGCGATTTGTATTACCAGGCAGTGCCCATTGCTAAGGTAACAACTTAAGCTAGTGAAGCATTTGTAAATCAGCAATTATGCTCAGAATTTACTCAAATTTTTGGTAGAAAACTTAGATTTGGGCGATCGAATGATGCCGAATCTTCAGCAAATAAATTTACCCAAGCTTGGATATCCTTTCCAATCAGTGCGAAACGGGCAGCACAATAGCGCGTCATATCAACTCCGCTACCATCGGAATTGTAAAATCGAATCAACAGCCAATCCTCAACTATCATTCACTTTTTCGACTGACAATTAACAGTCAACAGTCAACAGTCAACAGTCAAAAATAATTCCGGTGCAACCGGAATTGATATCAATTGACCCCTGGTAAGCTTTGGAAGCAATCATGTATCCAACGGAAGAGGGTGTAGTGGAGTAGAGCGACTTTTCTTTTTGTGATTATATTCTTCCGGTACGCCAAGATAATCTGATGGTTGATATCTGCCGAATATCTCAGCGAAAATGTTAGGCAATTTTCGATAAGGAGAAATACCCAGATCTTTAAGCATGATATCAATATATTGTTGGAAGCGAGTGTTAATCGCACAGGAGCGCGAAGGTTCAAATTGAATATTTGCGCGTTTCCACTCGCGGATATATTCAATACTTTTTTCCATATTTTCGCTGGAAGGTAACTCAAGTTCACCACGCAAGTAAGCACACAGCCATTGTGCGGCAATCTCCACTGCTGGCACGTGCATATATCCATGATTGAACCCGGCAAAGGCAATGCCAGGAATGCGAGGATGAAGCAAGTGGCGATATAATTGCACGCCATCGGGTTCGGTTTCCAACATTTTTCGATATTTATCAGGCAAAAATGGAAAAATAGGCGTTTGCGAACCCAAAGATAGAACGACTAAATCGCATGGAATCTCGCAACCATTTTTCAACTTTACTGCTTCTTTTGAAAAACCCGATAATTCTGCACGGTGGGGGGAGATTTTTCCTTCTGCAATAAACGGATAGTAATTTTCAGGGGCAACCGCTGTGGCTGAACGTAAATCAGGCAATAGTTTGTGATCTGGTTGTACAGCTTTGATGCGGCGCTGGGCCTCTTGATCTTTTCCAGAAACATTTCGCTGAACTTGAAAGTGAAAGATGGATGCAATCAAATCCCAAAAAGCTGAAACAATGAAGCCAAGGCGATTGTGCAGGAAACGTTCAATGGCGGTTGGATGTGCCCAACTTGTCATCATCACTGTTCCAAAACGGCTGAATAATGGGTAGGTAAAATGTATGCCCAAAATCCGTTCGGGCACAAGCCAGCGCGGTGTACGAAATACATGATTTACTTGTGCGCCTTGTTTGGCTGCGAAAGTCGCCATGTCCAAAGCGCTTTTTCCGAAGCCAACGATTACAACTCGTTGATTGTCGAATATATCAAGCGTGTGGACATCCCGTTCAGTGATGATTTTCCCGCCGAAATTTTCGATGCCTGGAAATTCAGGTTGATACTTTCCTTCTGTATATTGCCCAACTGAGATAACGACATATCCAAATAATTCTTCGTGAACGCCATCCTGGTTTTTATATTTTAATAGCCAGCCATCTTCTGTTTCTTTGAGTTCGATAACTTCATGATTTAACCGCACATCAAGATTTAAATGGTTGACCGCTTGCTCCAAATAATTCAGGATTTGTTCTCCGGTGGGATGTAAATCAGGGGTGAATGGCCAGGGAAAATCAGATAAATGATACTGTTCCCTGATATTTTGCAGGTGTACGTTTGGGTATGCAAGTGCCCATACTCCGCCAATCTTTTCGGATTTCTCGAAAACAACTGCTTGGAAACCATTTTTCTGGAGAATATTGGCTGTCGTAATGCCTGATATTCCCGCGCCAATAATGGCAATTGGCATACCGTTTTTGTATTGCATATATTTGAGTCTCCTTATTTGGTATGGGTATTAGAATAATTTTACTGAGGCAGTGACCAGCAACCGGAACGCTTGGCAATGAGAAGAGTTTAAATTGCTTGCTCTCAAAAAGATAGAGGCGTTGTCACCCCGTCAAATTAGCGATCTTAAACCTAACTGCTGATAGTAGCCTAGGTGGTTATAGACTAAGGGGGAGAGCAATTCTTGCAGTCTGACTCCTACAGCCTCAGTGGAGGCGATGTGGCACATTCCGATCGCCCCAAGGATGTAACTAATAACTATAGCAATCCTTGCAGGAGTCGTAAATTTTTTACCCCACCCCAGCCCTCCTCTTAGTAATGAGAGGGAGTAAGAAATTCACAAATGATTTAGGAGCGCTATATATTTATTAAAAATTAAATGAAAGGGTTGACATATCAAAAATGATATGTCATAAACTTAGTCATGAGACAAGTTGCCTTTCAACTTATCTTGAAAAAGATTGTGGCTGCTGAACCCAAGTCTTTTGTTCCCTAAAAAATCTCTTCAACTCTTGGGGGTTGCATAGCAACCCGCAACAGACTATTTATGCAGCAGCCAAAAAACTTGAACAGGCTTTTGCGAGCTTTGTCTCGGCAAGGTCTTGATGTTAGTTACGACAATAAAGTCTACTCGATTTGTCTCAATAGTTCTTTGAATGAACACTGGCAAGATGCCAGTGCCACAAGAGAACTCAATAGTTCTTTGAATGAACACTGGCAAGATGCCAGTGCCACAACAGCAGAAGTTTTGCTCCCAGAGGATTTTCCGGTGGAAGCAAAGGCCCTGAAACAGTTAGCAAATTTGGCGAATGTTCGACACCCTCAAGGTGGCTGCGTTTGCCGCGCTTGCGCTACTCCAGACTTCCATCCGGGGGATGCGGGAGTCGCGATCGGCTCGATCGTAGAAACAGCAGGAATGGTGATTCCGGCGGCTACCGGTTCCGATATCAACTGCGGGATGCGGTTACACGTTGCGGATTTGTCGATCGAACAATTCCTCAGTCAGCGCGATCGATTTGTAGAATTGCTCAAAGGCGATTATTTCTTCGGTACTCGCGATGTCAGCATGACTGCAAAAACTGCTCGCGCGATGTTCCAACACGGGATTCCCGGATGGCTGGATGCTATGCTGCACAAGGCAACCGGCAGCGTGGCTAATTCGGATTTCGAGCAGTTGGCCACAGAGTGCGACCGCACTTTCCTCGGCGGTTCCATGAATGGCGATGTCAGATGGGCTCCCGAAGAATTAGTCCCAAACGACGGCTTAGTCAGGGATGGCGGGTTAGCTACCATCGGTGGCGGCAATCACTTTGTGGAAATTCAAGTGGTTGAGGAAGTTATCGATCGAGCTACGGCTTATACTTGGGGAGTTCGATCGGGACAAATCGCTTTTATGATTCACTCCGGTTCGCGAAGTGTCGGCAAATACATCGGCGGTATGTGGCGCGATCGAGCTTGCGAAGCCTGGCCGAAAACTCTCAAACATCCTGATTCCAGGCTCTTCCCGCTGTCTCTGGCAGCAAATCCCGAACTTGTCAGCAGCTACCTGCAAGCGGAAGCAACGGCCGCCAATTACGGTTTTATCAACCGCTTGCTGCTAGCAGAACTTCTGCGACTGCGTTTGCGGGAAGTTTTCGGGGATATAGAAGCTCCTTTAGTTTACGATTTGCCTCACAATATTACCTTAGCTGAAGGTGACGGCTGGGTAACGCGCAAAGGCGCTTGTCCCGCACATTCCGGTCAGCCTGTAATTGTACCGGGTTCGATGGGCGCACCGTCTTTTTTGCTGGTTGGGAAGGGAAACGATCGATTTTTGCGATCGGCCTCTCACGGTGCAGGAAGGGCGCGATCGCGCTTCGATATGAGTCGCAAAGGTGTTGACAAAACTGACTCCGCTTTGGAATTAACCGGCGTAGATTGCATTACCTTGCGCGAAGAACGCAGAATCGAAGAAGCACCGGCAGCTTACAAGCCTATTCAACCAGTAATTGACGTTCAGGTTGAGGCGCAAATAGTTGGTGCAGTCGCTAAAATGAAGCCAGTGTTAACGTTTAAAGCCTAGGAACGGGGCATTTGAGAATTAAAAATTAAACAAGGGTAAGGTGCGCGCGGATCGCCCTACTAATTTTTAATTCTCGGCCCTATTTCCGATGCCCCATGCCCTATGAATGATTCTCAAGCATCACCAAATCCATCAAAACCTGTCCATCCCCTAAAGCGGCTGCTGAAGTACGGGCGCCGCTACCGCATGAAAGCTTGGCTGGCAAGTATCTGTTCGCTGCTGAATAAATTCTTTGATTTAGCGCCGCCAGCATTAATCGGTATTGCCGTTGATGTGGTGGTGAAACAGCAAGATTCTATCCTCGCTCAGTGGGGCATAAAAGATGTCTTTTGGCAACTGGCAATTATCACTCTTTTGAGCGCGATTGTTTGGACGTTGGAATCTATTTTTGAATATGCTTATGATTATTTGTGGCGCAATTTGGCCCAGGATATTGAACACGATTTGCGTCTGGAAGCTTACAGCCATTTGCAGGAATTAGAATTAGCTTATTTTGAAGAACGCAGCACGGGCGGTTTGATTTCTATTCTCAATGATGATATCAATCAACTGGAACGTTTTTTGGACGACGGTGCTAATGAGGTGATTCAGGTAATTACAACGGTTGTTGTGATTGGCGCGGCTTTTTTTGCTGCATCTCCTGGTGTTGCTGGGCTGTCAATGCTGCCGATACCTTTTATTATTTGGGGTTCGATTGCCTTTCAAAATCGCCTCGCTCCTTTTTATGCTGATGTGCGGGAAAAGGTGAGTTTTCTGAACGGGCAACTGTCGAATAATTTGACGGGAATTACTACTATTAAAAGCTTTACTTCCGAAGATTATGAAATTCGGCGGATCGAAACACAAAGCCAAGCTTACCGCGAAAGCAACCGACGGGCGATCGTCCTTTCGGCAGCTTTTATTCCGCTAATTCGGGTTGTGATTTTCTTGGGGTTTATTGCAACGCTATTTCTGGGCGGTTTGGAGGTGGTGGCGGGCCGGTTGTCTGTGGGAACTTACAGCGTTTTGGTGTTTTTAACGCAGCGATTGCTGTGGCCGCTGACTCGCCTGGGAAATACTCTGGATCAATACCAGCGCGCCATGGCTTCTACTAATCGGGTGATGAATTTGTTGGATACTCCGATCGCAATTCGCACGGGTGATATTCGGCGGCCGGTTAGTTCGATTAAGGGTGAGTTGGAATTTAAAAATGTTACTTTTTCTTACAATCAAAGAAAGCCGATTTTGCAGTATTTTTCTCTGACTCTACCTGCTGGAAAAACTACTGCGATTGTTGGGGCTACTGGTTCGGGAAAAAGTACGCTGGTGAAACTCATATTGAGGCTGTACGAGGTACAGCACGGCAATATTTATCTCGACGGAATAGAATTAAATAACCTGAATTTAAAAGACTTGCGGAGAGCGATCGGATTGGTGAGTCAAGATGTGTTTTTGTTTCACGGTACGGTGGCAGAAAATATTGCTTACGGCAGTTTTGAGGCAACTAATCGAGAGATAGTAAATGCTGCGAAAATTGCGGAGGCTCACGAGTTTATCGCCCAATTGCCGGACGGTTACAACACTATTGTAGGGGAACGCGGTCAAAAATTGTCGGGGGGTCAGCGGCAGCGAATTGCAATTGCGAGGGCTGTTTTGAAGAATCCGCCGATTTTGATTCTGGATGAGGCTACTTCAGCGGTGGATAACGAGACGGAGGCGGCAATTCAGCGATCGCTCGAACGAATTACCAAAAATCGCACTACAATTGCGATCGCCCACCGTCTTTCTACTGTCCGCAATGCCGATTGCATTTGTGTCATGGAAGAGGGGCTGGTGGTAGAATCGGGGCAGCACGAACAACTGATCGAACAGGACGGAATTTATGCGGCGCTCTGGCGCGTGCAATCTGGTATAAGATAGAAACGCAGCGGTTTTGAGTAATTGGGAATTGCTAATTTGTAATTGGGTATGGGGCATTGGGCATGGGTAACTAATGACAACAGTCAACTGCCAACTGCCAACTGCCAACTGACTACTGACTGCTGACTGTAAAATATTAGTTTATACAAACAAGAAGAGAAAATGTTTCTATTTGATAGCCCTGAGTCCAAACCCAACGAAAATAGCTGGAGCCGCAAATTAGATAAATTCGTGAAAGCTAATCAAAATGAATTGGCTGCTTTGGCTTGGGGACTATTTCTGGAAAGGGGAGAGGAAAGCGAGGAGATTTTGGCAATTGATGTTGCAGAAACTGCGCGTTTTGTGTATTGTAAGAAAGAAGCGGTTGAGGAGTTGAACCGTCAAGTGAGAAGTCATATTCAGGAAGTTGTAGGTGTGTTGAACGCTCACAAGCCTGAGACAGAAGTGGCGATTTTGGCGATCGGGGAAGGTCAAATTAAGTTAATTTTTTTTGAACCTAAGCCTGAACCTCCTGTGTGTTTTGAGGAAGCCGCAACAGATGTTGATACATTGTTGGCTAAGCTGGAACAGCAGATGGGTGAATATATGAAATAGGAGTTATATCAAATCCGGTGGCATCGGAATTGATATTACCTACAATCAGGAGACGACGCCGTGCGGTTTTCCTACAATTAATCGGGCGATTGTGACATCTTTTATCGAGGAAAATTGACTATTTTGGGGTAGGCAAACGGCAATGCCGTATCCTCACTTGCCCTATTGTCGATGGCTATATCTGATCGCACTCTGAGGGCAATTTCATCCCACAGTCTCTTTCAATGCCTCGGTGAGATCAACTGCGTATCAGCAATAGGCAAGATGCCTGTTCCACAAAGAGTAAACCCGGACTTATTATAGATATCAGAATAACCAGCAATCAAAATAACCAGCGGGCGGCGAATCGTCATGCAAAATTTGAGCTTTGTCTAAAGTAGGTACAGCCTCCGCCAATTCTCTACCTACTTTTACCTCAAGCGCCCTGTCTGTTAATGGAAAGGAAAATTGATAGCTATCTTGCAAATATTTTGCCTTAGCAACAATCTCATCTTTCTCCAAAATCTGGCTGTTGCTACCAATCAAAATGCTATTACTTTCCTGGCAAACACACACGCACACCTGAGAAAACACACTTTGAAGAGTCGTAATTTTTTCGGCATAAAACTGATCTCTGTGCAGCAGATTTGCTAGCACAACTCCCTCGCTTGACAAGTGTTTTTCGCAGATTTGATAAAATTCTTTGGTGGATAGGCGGTGCGGAAAGTAGCCGTTGCCAAAAGCTACGTCGATCATGATTATATCGTACTGAGTATCTGATTTTTGCTGCTCTAAATACTCTCTGCCGTCTTGCATTTTTACAGTTAGCCGAGCGTCAAATTGCACTCCAAAACACTTTTTAGCTGCTTCGATCGCGATCGGATCGATCTCCGCACATTCTATAACAGTGTCCGGCAAATAGTGGTGCAAAACTAAGGGAATTCTGCCGCCGCCAAATCCAGCCATATAGATTCTTTGAGGTTGGCTTTGCCACACTAAACCCAACATCATTGCCTGAGTATATTCAGACACTAGATGTAAAGGATTGTTGAAATCGAAAACAGATTGCAGTAAATCTGTGTGCTGATTTACTTTTTCTACTAAAGATAGCTTAATGTGCGATCGCTCTTTTGTGACTGCAACATAGTGAACACCAGACTCTTTGCAAAAAATAACTTTGTCTGGCTGTTGCTGCAGCCAAGCCAGCCGCTGTCGAATAGCGGATAAATTAATAGATTGCCAAGTTTTGTGTTCCTCAATCATCTGATTTTAAATTTTATTTAAATTCGATATTCTCTAAGAATATAGCCTCATCAACGCGGTTTCTACCAAAATCGCTGAGTCGCCCGATATCTGCGAAGAAACCGGGTTTCTAGTCAAGGCTGAGGCAAGTCATGTTCTCATTTTCCAGCAGGGCAAAGAACGAGAAGACAACAGAAATTCACCCGATTACAGCCGCTTGTACGCCACCAATTCCAAACCTGAAACCGAAAGTTCCACTTTTTCCCAATCTTGCTTGTCACCTTCTAACTTTTCAAAAGCTGCTGAGGTAAGCAAAATCTCTCCGCGTTCCGCCAAATCCTCTCCCAACTTAGATGCCAGATTAAATTCCCCTCCGTACATATCCTCTCCTTCCAGCATCAAAACATCGCCACAGCCAATACCAATGCAGAGGTAAATATCCATCTCCGGCGGCAGTGTCGTGTTGACAGCCGCTGTTTGTTTCACAGAGTCGATCGCAGCTTCCACCGCTGATTTTACATCAGCAAAAACTGCAAAAATATTGTCTGCTTCCTCCTTAACTAGAGTGCCGCCGTATTCTGAAATTATCGGTTTGACAATTCCGTGCATCCGGTGAATCATTGCCAAAAAATGAATAATTCCGTGGCGGACTGTCGTGCGCGAAAATCCCGACATATCCATTACTAAAATTGCGTAATTTTTGCGGAAAGTGGCATTAATTTTTTCATCAATTTCCGCCATTCTTTCGGGATGTTCGTTTCTTTCTTGCAGCAACTTTTCCAAGTTAGCGCGGTTATTTGTTTTCATTTTAGTTTAATTAAATTCCCAATCGCGACACTGTTCTTGAGGGCGGCCAGCAGGATGCACCGCACAATTGATGCCGTCCTTGCCGTAATAATAATCGCACACTTTGCAAGGTTTAGTTTGCTCTAATTTTTTCATCAAGATAGCCCGGATTGTCTGGACTCGGTTGCGATACTTGTTTGCATTCGAGTGACTCGGTTCAATTGCCAATGCTTGCTCGAAAGCTGCTAAGCTGGAATCGTACAATTTAATAATTTGGGAGCTGTATTTTGTCCAAGCATCGGCATGGCTTTGATACAGTTCGACTGTACTTAAGTTTAAAATTCCGTATTCTGTCCAAGCGTCGGCTGAAGCTCGATCGAACTTAATATTGGCATTGAGCAAAACTTTTTTAATCGTTGCCAAAAGTTCCCTCGGCTGCCAAGGTTTGCTAACATAAGCCTCGGCGCGATCGCCCTGGAACCTGGAAAATAAAGCTAACTGCTGTCCCTTGCCTGTTAAAAATACCACCGGTATGTTCCGAGTTTCGGGATTAGCTTTAATTAAACGACAAACCCCGTAGCCGTCCAGACGGGGCATTATAACATCTAATAATACTAAATCAGGGCAATTTTTCTCAATTTTATCCAGCGCTTCCACACCGTCAGATGCCTGAATTACATTCAATCCGCTGCATCTCAACTGATGTGAAATGCACTCCCGCTGGCTGCGGGAATCTTCCACCACTAAAACTGTTCTCATCACTCCCCACCTGGTTTTTGAGGTAAACTTGTTCGCTGCTTCGAGTCACCCTTGCTGACATCAGTTTACCCGCCTTGGATGAATTTGTTATCACTGGCGAGCTAAACTTACTCAAATTGCAACAAATCTTAAACTGGCGAGCTAAGGTGATACTTATCAAAAAATGCGGCTTGCTAATACCCTGATAATTGTTGAAGGTTTAGGCGGTAAATATTCGGCTTTTAAGCCTTAATAACGGCAAATCGTACTGATATCGGACGAAAACCTTGTTGAATTGCAACAGATAATCGGCTACTGTATACGTTGAAGTTCTTAAGGACGACAAATGAATCGATTGCTCCTCACTTTACTTGTAAGTCCGACGCTGTTTGGATCTTTGATGTCTTTGAGCGCGATCGCAAATCCCGCTCCAATTACCGAAACACTAGGCCAATCGGCTGATTCGCCCAAGTGTGTGCGATCGCCCCACACTCAGCGCCTGACTTGCGTGCGCCTCCCAGCCAAAGCTGCTGCTGCTAATTCTAAAGTAAGAATCAGTTGGCAGCGGCCCGATGATCAGCAGGTGGCCATGCTGGATTTTTCGGAAGAAGAAAGTGATGCGGCGGCGGCGCTGTTTGGCTGCGACTGTCAGATGTGTATCAACTCGCTGCGACAGTTGCGCGGTTTGCCACCTCTGGATCTAGCTTCTTGAGGGCGATCCGACAGCATAGGAAGTCAGGCTTAAAAACCAGGTTTCCGATCGCTGCGCGCTTTTGAGTGCCTTTAGCTTTCTCACTTTTGGAGAAATTGTGGTCAATTGGTTCCATGATTTCTAGAGATTTTTTATCTCTCAAAACCAGGTTTCTACTTTTTAGCGATAACTTGTTTAAGTTGAGCAGTTGCTTGCTCAATTTTTTCGATACTGCCTGGGTTGACCAATCCGTAGTAGTCAAAAACGTAAACTCGATTATTTTTTGTGGCTGTTAGTTTATTCCAAAATGAATCAGATTTAAATTGGTCTAAAATTCCTTCTCCCCGATCGACTATAATGATAACTTCGGGATTAGCCTCTAAAACCTTTTCCGCTGAAAGCGTCACGTAGCCTCGCACGGGGCTATCTCCTTGCAATTGGGCTGCGACATTTTTCACGTTAAACTTACCCAACAAATCTCCAGCCCAACTGCTTTGATTGGGCGATAAAATCGGTTGTCTGCTTACCAAAACTAAAGTGGCGGGGCTTTGATTGGGGATGTCTGCTAAAAATGTTTGGTAGCGTTTTAACAGAGGTTCGGGATTCGTATTGAGGGATTTAGCTAAAGTGGTTGTTAAATCTTCTAGCGATTTCCAGCTATCAACTTGAGTGAGTAAAGTTTTAATTCCAAGCTGTTGCAATTTTTGCATTGTTTGGTCGTGAAATCCCGACGCACCTACCACTAAATCCGGTTTCAGTGCGATGATTTTTTCCAAATTGGGAGGGGTACGTTCGGCAGTGACTGCGGTAATACCTGTAAATTTGGGGTTGCTGCTGACTAATGCGCTGCCGGGAATTCCTACAAGTTTGGTTGGGTCGAGTTGATGGATAATATCGGCGCTTAAAGGTGTTAAAGCTACAACTTTTTGTGCTGATTCGCTGTTAGTTGTTTGTGGTTGATTGGCTGGCGAACCAGCAGGAGTTGATTGCTGAAGTTGGGGTGAAGTGGTGGCGGAGCAAGCGGTAAATGCTAAACTCAGCAACAGGATAGCGGTACGATAAAAAAAAGTTTTGTACATAGTTTAGGCGGGAGTTACAGCGAGTTTAGACCAGGTTGAGGCAGAATTGACAGGAAGTTCGATCGCACTCAAAAACGATTGTTGACGGTTGACTGTTGACTGTTGACTGTTTGGATATTTGAACAATACCGATGCAACCGGAAACGATAGGACGGGAAGTTCGATCGCACTTTAGCGCTTAATGATTTAAATATCAATAGTTTACGGTAGATTTTGTATAAAAAACCGCATCTATTGCCTGAATTCAGATTTTTTAAGTATCTCTTAAGTTTTATTCTCCCTTGGGAATCAAGACTACGCAATGGTTTAAAGCCTTTTGCACTCAGATAGAACAGCGGATTGTGGCAATAAGTTAATTGAAATAATTATGAATAACTTGAGAACTTAGTGCGAGGACAAGGTTATACTTACCCAAAAAGTATTAAGTGTGAAGAGTGGGAGCGATCGCACAAATCTGCAAGCCTACAGAAGTTTTTAAAATGATAGCTTCTACGCCAAAAGTTTGAGCTAAATTATCCGGAGTTAAAACTTGTGCCGGAGTCCCTACACAAAAAAGTTCGCCTTTATTTAACATAGCAATCCGCGAACTGTACCTAGCAGCTAAATTAATTTCATGCAGCACAGTAATAATCGTCAATTTTTGTTTTAAATTTAGTTGATTAAGCAACTCTAACAGTTGCAACTGATAGCAAATATCTAAATAAGTAGTAGGTTCATCTAATAGCAAAACTTGCGGATTTTGAGCCAAAGCTAAGGCGAGGAAAGCGCGCTGGCGTTCGCCTCCTGAGAGTTGTTCGACAGGGCGATCGCGAAATTCCTCAATCCCAGTTTGAGCGATCGCAACCTCCACCTTTTCCGCATCTTCCTTGCTCAATTCCCACTGCCACCAACCCTGATGAGGAGAACGCCCCAAACTAACTAATTGCCTTACCGTCAAACCTTCTGGCACTGTTTGCTGCTGCGGCAAAATCGCTAATTTTTGAGCGACAACAGCCGCAGGTTGAGTATGAATTGCTTTGCCATCAAGCAACACACTTCCTTGCTGCGGAGTTAGGATGCGGCTAACTAACTTCAAGAAAGTAGACTTACCAGAACCGTTGGCACCGATGAGACTTAACCACTCACCAGGTTGTAAAGATAAAGTGATGTTGTGGGCGATCGTAACTTCGCCGTAACCACCAGTTAAATTTTGAATTTCTAAAGACATTATATTTTGTTATTGGTTATTGGTTATTGGTTATTTGTAATCGGTAATCGGTAATTAATTTTGCGTCTTCCCTCTTCCTTCTTCCTTCTTCCTTCTTCCCTCTTCCCTCTTCCTGACATCCGTTACATCCGTTAGATAATCCGTTGCCGAACTTCCTTCTTCCCTCTTCCTTATTCCTTCTTCCTTCTTCCTTCTTTCCTACTGACTAGAACGCCGATAAAGCAGCCAGACAAACAGCGGAGAACCCAACAAAGCCGTAACCGTACCCACAGGCAATTCTACCGCACCCAAACGAGCCAAAAAATCAGCAAAAGTCAACACCCAAGCACCGCCGATCGCACTCAGCGGCAACACAAACCGATAATCATTACCAACCAACAAACGCACCCCGTGAGGCACAACCAATCCCACAAAACCAATCAATCCGCCGATGCTGACAGCACTCGCAGCTAGCAAAGTAGCAACACCCCCAATCAATAAGCGCGATCGCACCAGCGAAACCCCCAAACCAACAGCTAAATCGTCGCCCAAAGCCAGCAAATTTATCGATCGCCCCAAAAAACATCCTAACAGCAAAGCAGCCAAAATATAAGGTGCAGCCACCTGCAAATCTGACCAACCGCGACCGTTCAAACTGCCGATTAACCAATTCAAAGCAGCTTGCAAGCGGCTGTCTTCAGCTAACAGCAACAGTGTAGTTTGTATGGCCCCAAACAGAGAACTCACAGCCACACCAGCTAAAACCAAACGTTCCACAGAAATCCCCGTTTTAGTTTTTCCCAAAAAGTAGACCAGCATCGAAGTTAAAATAGCACCTATCCAAGCCGCCAAAGGCACCCAAGTTTGAAATATTCCCAAAGTCAGCATGGTAATCGCAACCAACCCTGCACCCGCCGAAATTCCTAATACAAAAGGATCTGCTAAACCGTTGCGGAGCAAACCTTGCAGCAAAGCCCCCGACATTCCTAAAGCCGCACCAACCGTCAGCGCTGCCGCCACTCTGGGCAAACGCAATTCCCAGAAAATAGTTTGATTGACAGCATCGCCTCGGTGCAGAAATGCTTGCCACAATTGAGCTGAACTCATGGGTACCGCACCAAAAGAAAGCGAAAGGGCGATGGTTAACAGCAAACCCAATCCTAAGAATACAACTGCCTGAAAAACTCGATATTCTAGCCAGATTTTTTGCAGCTTCACTACATTACACCACAATCTTGATTAACAGCACTAAATACCATATTTCCTCGGTTTAAAATGCTCGAACTCGTTAACTACAATAACAATAACCGATTCACCTCAAGACGGCTTGAGTGGGAGCAGATGAGCAGGCGATCGCACCCGCAGCCAAAATTAAATGTATAATATTAACGAAGTAAACCGCTACGAGTGAATCATGTCCGCAAACACCGCGCTACCCGCAGCCCTAGCTAAAATCGTTCAGCGCTTTCAGCGACATTCCGATCCGAAACAGCGCTACGAACAACTGCTGTGGTATGCCAAGCGACTCCCAGCATTTCCCGAAAGCGACAAACTGCCGGAAAACAAAGTTTCTGGCTGCGTGTCGCAAGTTTATATTACGGCAAATTTGGCTGACGGAAAAGTTTTGTATCAAGGCGATTCAGACGCTCAGTTAGTCAAAGGATTAGTTGGCTTGCTGGTGGAAGGTTTGAGCGGATTAACGCCCGCTGAAATAGTCACCATTACCCCAGATTTTATTCAAGACACGGGATTGAATGTGAGTCTTACACCTTCCCGCGCTAACGGATTTTACAATATCTTTCAAATGATGAAAAATAAGGCACTTGCTTGTGAATTGAGCAAGCAAGCCGAAGCAAATTAAAAGAATAAACAGCCATGACTCAAACTACAAATTTAACAAAATCAGGTTCTGACAACTATCCCACCGCAGTTCAAGAATATATCTGGAATTGGCAAGAAACGCAAATCAAAGTTATTTACGAAACCAGAGGACAGGGAAATCCTGTATTGCTGCTGCCTGCTTTCAGTACGGTTTCCACGCGAGAAGAAATGCGTCCTTTGGCAGAATTGTTGGCTTCTAACTTTCAAGTTGTGAGTTTAGATTGGCCGGGCTTTGGCGAATCGGATCGCCCGCGCACCGACTATCAACCGCAATTATACCATCAATTTCTCAAGGATTTTGTTGAGGCAATTTTTAATAGTCCTGTGGCTGTAGTTGCAGCAGGTCACGCTGCGGGTTATGTGATGCAATTAGCGCAATCAAAGCCCAATGTTTGGTCAAAGATTGTGTTAGCTGCGCCGACTTGGCGCGGGCCTTTGCCGACAATGAGCAAACAGCAAAGCGGGTGGCATGGAATCGTGAGAGAATTAGTACGATCGCCCTTACTGGGACAATTCCTATACAAACTCAACACTGCACCGTCATTCCTCAGTTTGATGTACCGCCGCCACGTCTACGCCGATGCAGCTAAAGTCACGCCAGATTTCATCCAAAGCAAATGGCAAGTGACGCAAAAACCAGGTGCTCGCTACGGTTCCGCTGCCTTTGTGACTGGTGGTTTAGATCCGGCAAAAGTGCGATCGGAATTTACAGATAAGTTTCAACAATTAGCAGTGCCGGTGATGGTTGTAATTGCTGAAAATGCGCCGCCCAAATCAAAGGCTGAAATGGAAGCATTAACGGAATTACCGGGTGTTGAATCGCGAGTTATTCCTGGTTCTTTGGGTATGCACGAAGAGAATGCAGAAGCTTTAGCAAATGCGATTCAATCTTTTATTTGAGAGGATTAAGAGGGGATGAACCGCAGAGGGCGCAGAGAACGCAGAGGGGAGAAGGGAAGAGGGGATGAATGCAAGCTGTTTTTTTTACGTTAGTTTGGATGGTTTGCTATTGGTTTTGTCTGCCAGTTTATGCTGTCGGAGATTCGCCGATGGTCAATTTGCCAAAGAGTACGATTGAAGGTGCGATAGACTTTCACATTCATTCTTCTCCTGATGTGATTCCCCGCAGGTTGGATGATTTTGAGGTAGCGAAACTAGCTGCTAGGGCGAAGATGAAAGCTGTTGTATTGAAAAATCATTATGCCAGCACAGCAGCGCGGGCAGTTTTGGTGAAGAAAATAGTACCAGAAATCGAAGTTTTCGGGGGAGTTGTTCTCAATCATTCGGTAGGCGGAATTAATCCCGACGCTGTTGACGCAATGCACCGCATCGGTGGCAAATACGGTAAAGTAGTGTGGCTGCCAACGGTTGATGCTGAGCATCACTTGCAGGTTTTTCACAAGCCGGGAATTGGGATTAAAGTTGCGGAAAATGGCAAGGTTTTACCGGAAACAGCAGCGGTTTTGAAGATTGTAGCCAAAGATAATTTGGTATTGGAAACCGGTCATATTTCCTCAGAAGAAGTTATGGCAGTTGTCAGTGAAGCCAACCTGCTCAACATTAAAAACATCCTGATTACCCACGCAATGGCGGATGTACCCGGCTTGTCTCTAGAAAATATGCAAACAGCCGCCGCAGCCGGAGCTTTCTTAGAACTCGCATTTGTGAACGATTTGATGGGAGAAAATGCCGCTGATGAGGGTCACAAAAATTGGCATCAAGTTTCTATTAGTAAGATGGCAGCCGCGATTAAACTAATCGGAGCCGAGCATTTTGTTCTCAGCACGGATTTAGGAAGGAAACCCGATCCTTTACCTGCGGAAGGTTACAAATTATTTGTTAAAAAATTGATTGCTGAAGGTATTTCTCAACCTGAAATTGATTTAATGATGCAGGAAAATTCAGCTCGGTTGTTAGGAATTTAGGAGTAAATATTATGTCCGATTGCTGAGGGCTTCTGTCCTATCTTTGATTTATACTCAAGTAGGCTCTACTTCCGGTTCTTGAGATTCTGGCTCGCCCGCTGGGGACTTGGTTTGCAATTCTGATAGCTGCGAATTTAGCTGCAAACGTTCTTGATATACCGTTTCTAAATGATTTTCTAATTCCCCTACTTGAGATTGCAGTTGATTTTGAGCCTGATTAGCTGTATGGATTTGACTTTGAAATTCCGAGATTTGAGAGTAAAGATACGATCGCTCTCTGTTAGCTGTTTCTAACTGGGATTGCAGTTGCGATCGCTCTGCTTCGACTAATTCCAGTTGAGCTTGCAAACCCGACAGTTGAGACTGAAGTTGCTCCCGCTCTTGAATCGAGCGATCGAACTTAATTTGAATTTCCGACAACTGGTACTGTACCTGCAATCTGCTCTGGCTAGCCGTTTCCAACTGACTCTCAAATTCCGACAGCAGAGTGTGAAATTGAGAACGTTCTGCATCAACCGCCTCTAATTCTGCTTGCATTTCCAGCAATTGAGCGTTAAGTTGCGATCGCTCCTGCTCCGCAACTTCTAACTGATCTTTAAGTTCTGCCACTTCTGCTAACTGCGACTCAGCTTGTTGAGCATTTTCTAGCTGAAACTGCAAATCAGTAATCAGAGCATCAATTTGCGATCGATCTTGGGCAATTCCTGCCAAAAAATCTTCCATTTCCGACACTTGATTTTTTAACAATTCTTGCTCGCCAGTCACAGTTTCCAACCGACTTTGCAACTGGGACAATTCAGAATTTAGCTGATCTTCATTCTGCACCTTTTGCCGCAATTCCGAAGTTCGGGCATCCAACTGAGCAGCCAAATTCGATATAGCCTCCTGCGAACCCTGCATCCGCACCAAATTGCGTGAATTTCGCTTATTTAAAATTAGCCAGCAGACTAATGCCCCGCCTCCAAACCCTATTAATAAAAGTAATGCTTCCATTTGTTTTATCTAATTAATATAAATTGAGGTTTTTTGATCCTGACAAAAAAATGGAGATCCACAAATCGCTATCTTATATCGTTTCCGGTTGCATCGGAACAATAAAATCGAGTCAACAGTTAACACTCAACCATTCTGTTTTGCGACTCCGAGTCAATCGATTTTAGATTTGAGATTTTAGATTAAAGAATTGAAGCATTGACTCCACGCATACATTCGGGGGGCAAGTTTCATCGGATACAGGTTTTTTATTTTTGGACGGATGAATCCGGGGGCTTGTATCCTGGATGCTTTCGGTCAACAGTCAACAGTCAACAGTCAACAGTCAACAGTCATGAGGAGTGCAACCGCAATTGATATTACTCAAAGCTATCACAACTTGCCAGCCTGTGTTCACTTGCCTCAACAATTTATATTTCTTTACAAATTCCTTTTGTTTACGGGTAAGGTGCAGCGCACCCTCCAAGTCCGATTAATGAAGCAAATCCACAATATGAGGAATAATTTGGATATGCTGAGTCAACAAATAATCCAACCTATCCGCCAGTAAACTAAAAATTAAATCGTTATAACTCATCCCGTATTCCGCCAAACCTAAAGCTACCAAACTCGTCACATTTTCTCCTGGATGTTTAAGATCCGGTTTGGGATTTGCTTCCAAAACATAAAGCGAGCCCTCAGCATCACTTCGGACATCAATCCGCACCAAACTGTTCAAACTAAACTCCCAATAAATTTTTCGAGCTAACTCAATTAACTCTTGTTTTAGTTCAGGTTCTTCACCGCCCATCAACCGTCCTCTGTCGGCAGTAATCGCCTTTTTATCCATAGAAGTAAATATGCGTTCGTCAGGCTCCAGCACCCGCTCCACAGTCGAAAAAGCAAAGGGTTTTGTATTTTTATCAAATCTGCCTTGAGCATAAGTAACATAGCCACAAACCGCTACACAAAATTCTCGTCCCGGCAAATACTTTTCAATTAAAGCAGTATTGTGAGTGTCTCGGTGAACTTCCAAAACCGCCTGAGACAAACCCTCAATCTTGTCTACAAAATGAACGTGCAGCGAAGCGCGACCGGATACTGGTTTAACAACAAACGGCCCTTGATATTCACCAAAAGCAATGGCAAAACGCTGATGCAAATGAGGCTGCAAAATCCCTTGAGAAGGATGCCAAGTCATAAACGGAGCGGTTTTAATTCCGACTGATTGCAGTTCCCGTTTAAAAGCGTGTTTGTTATCTAAAGTTGAACTGTTTAAAGGATTGTGGCCGACATAAGGCATTCCCAACATTTCCAACAATGCGGGAGTGTGACAAACAGGATTGTAGCCCTGGACTCCGCCAGTATTCAGCCACACTAAATGGATATTTTTTTGTTTGAGTTGTTCCGGCAAATTCATGTCATCAGGCATGACAAAGACTTGCTGAAAGCCAATTTCTGCTAAGGCTGTAGCAATCTCGCGGGCGACTACTTCGTAACTCTTCCAAGCGCGGGGGTTGTGAGTTTTGTAAATCACAGAACCAGGGCGATCGCAGTCGCCGCCAAACACCACAGCAATTCGCAATTTAGCAAACAGTACCTCCAAATATTGAGGCAGAAAACTAAATTCATAATGCGAGCGATTCCGGCTAATTGATCTGGGAATCATTTAAGTATTTTTCCTTTTTGTTTCATTTTTTAGCGACCGAACCGCTAGATTTACCCAAATATATTCCAGCCAAAACCACAGAGAAAGCAAACCAATTAAACAAGCTCAAACTTTCCGAAAACAGCACCCAAGCCAGAATAGCGGTAAGTACGGGTTCTAGCAGCAGGAAAAAAGCTACAAATTCCGACGACAAACGACCTAGACTGTGGATAAGTAGTCCCTGACCGAAAGCTTGGCAAATCACCGCCAAAGCAATTACAGTCAGCCATCCCTGCCAAGAATAAGGGAAAACTCGATCGCCCGCAAGCAGAACCAGTGGCAAAACCAATATACTGCCCATAAAACAGCGCCACATCAATATAGTTGTTGCCGGAAACTTGGTTCGTAAATGTTCTGAAATGAGCAGATTTCCTGCATAAAACATCGCCGATAAAAGAGCAGCAATGTCGCCGGCAAGATTGTCTCCGGCAGTTTGCAAATCGTCCATGCCGATCGCAATTGCGCCCGACAAAGCCACCGCCAGTCCCACCAAAAACCTGTTGTCAAAGCGCCGCCCCAACAGCAGCCATCCCCCCAAAGTAGTAAATAAAGGAGTTAAGTTTCGCAGTACAGTAGAATTAGCGACATTAGTCTGACTCAGTGACCATGCCCAGAAACCCACAGAAGCAGAAGAAACCACGCCTACGGCTGTTAACAGCATCACATCCTGCAGAGTGTAGTTCGATCGCTCTTCAACTTCCGCCCCAGACATTCGGCGACGCGCAGCATCAGCACCATTCCACACTCCAAATACTACAGTTGCTATCCACAAACGGTTAAAAACAGTAGCATTCGGGCTGATTTCCCGTTCGCTCAACCTAATAAAAATCGCAGCCAGCGACACCGCTAGCAGCGCCGCTGACAGCGATGCGATCGCCCAAACTTTGGCTTGACTGTCAGCTAATTCACCGTTTTTTAAACTCTCTGGCTTTCCCGAAACAAGAGTTTTGTCCTCAGTTATTAAGGCAGAGTTTAACTCGGTTTTTTCCAAAAAATTGCGCTGAAGTTCAATATTTGGCTCTGGCAATCCCAGTTTTTTTGACATTATTAAAAGTTCCAATGAAGGCAGAAGGCAGTTGTGTAGGGTGCGTGACCAAATAAAATTTGGGCGACGAATGGAGTGACTCAAAAGCCACGCACTCTACTTACTAGGGCTGCACCAACTATTTTTTATAGTTAACAGCAGCTTAGGTTGAAGGTTTAACAGAAAGTTTTGTCAAAGCCTCCTTTAGCGCCGGCGGCAATTGGCGGATAATCTTGTTCTTGTCTCGATCGACACCAACCAAAGTTACCTGTGCTGTCACATATAACTCCTGAGTATCAGCCGATCGAATTTCGTAATCCCAAAGCAGCCGCACACCCTCGCTAGCAGCCATCCGCGTTCTGACTGCCACAGATTGACCCATTTGTACAGCCCGGTGGTAGCGCAGCGAAAGTTCCACCACAGGCAATTCCAAACCCTGCGCCACCCAATCTGCATACTCGATGCCGAGAGAGCGCAAACTTTCCACCCTAGCTTCCTCCATCCAAGCCAGATAAGTTCCGTGCCAAACCACACCGCTGTAGTCAGTATGATGAGGGTACACTCGCACCAAATATTCAAACCAGCCCTCAGAGTCCATCCCGCGCCGGTTTTGAATAGCACCAGCCGGTGCGAGTTCTGGTTGAGTTCGATCGTTTTCTAACACGTTACAAATTGTTCCAAAACGCTACATTTCTACAAATCATAAAGCAAACTTCAGGCTTATGCTTGACATTAAGCCACTAGAGTACCAACGCCCTAGTTAGAGCGTCGCGCAAGAAAACTCAACTATTTTTACCGCCCAAACCATGATAGAAAAAATTTTAGTAGCCGTCGCCGGTCGCGGCTTGTGCGAAGAGATGTTTAATATGTTGATGGACATCCCTTCCTTGCAACAAACCTCTGTCACCGTCTTGCACGTCGTGCCGCCGCAAGTAACCTCCGATGGCATGGCCGAGAAATTGGAAGAAGGAGGCAAAATTTTAGCACAAGCAGTCCAGTCTTTGAAAATAGATCCCAGCAGAGTCAATCCTCGGCTCAAACAGGGAGACCCGAAAACCACAGTTTGCCAAGTCGCAGAAGAAGAACAATCCGACTTAGTAATTATGGGTTCCCGGGGACTCGGAAGGCTGCAATCGATTTTGGAAAACTCAGTCAGCCAGTACGTTTTTCAGCTAACATCCCGACCGATGTTGTTAGTAAAAGACGACATCTACGTCAAAAAAATCAAGCGCGTCATGGTGGCGGTAGACAAATCAGAATCTGCCAAACAGTCATTACAGCTTGCGCTATCTTTGGTCAAAGAAGTCAGTGGCGGAGAGATAATTTTAGTACACGTCACCAAAGATTTGACGGGAAAAGCCAGCACAGATTTAACAGTAAGTGCTGACAAAGACCCCGTATTAGCCCCAGCAGTAGCACTAGCGAAACAAATGGGAGTTAGCTACCGCTGCGTGAGTGCTACAGGCAAGCCAGGGGAAGAAATTTGTCGGATTGCAGACGACATGAATGCCGACTTGTTGGTGCTCGGTTCCCCGGATCGACGGCCCAACGTTGCCAAAAACTTTGTAGATATCGATCGACTCCTGGGAAATTCGCTATCAGACTACGTGCGAGTTTATGCCAACTGTCCCGTCTTGCTAGCCCGCACAGTAGGCTAGAATCTCATCGTTAAGAGTTAGCAGCTAACACTCAACATTTAACAAAAAAAGCGCCTCAGCAAAAAGCTGTTGGCGCTTTTTTTTGCAACCAGCTTGCACCAGACAGAAACAGCAGCAGTTGCTAATCTTTTCTGCTTTGACGGCTAGCTGTTTGAATGTACAGAATGATTAGAAAAACGCTGGGAACCAATACAAACAGAATGGTTGCCACAAACCCTAAATCGTTAACTTCCATGAAGACGCTCGCCTCTATCGGAAAATAGGAAAATACACACAACTAGGATATCACTCAAAGGCGAAAGGCAAACTCGAAGACAGAAGAAGAGCTGACGGACAAGCGTCGAAACCCGCTTTCTGCCTGGATGCCTCGCTGCCCAATCTCTTATTTGTCCTAGAAACCAAGTTTCTTTTCCTAGGCCGGTAAAAGGCGTGATTATACAGTGAAATAGGAAAAAAAACACAATTATTGCATTCTGCATTTTTCTTTCCTTGTGCATCTCTAGCATCTCTAGCCTTCTGCCTTCTGAAAGTCACGGTTTAGTCTTGACGCTGACCTCGCCATTGACCATAGCTTGACAAGCCAACCGATAGTTTTCGGGCTTTTTCTTGAGCTTGCGGTTCTCAAAGTCAGTGCGGGGCGACAGATTTTCACTGCCCTCGACAATTTCCACAATGCAGGTGCCGCATTGACCATAGCCCCCGCAGTTCATCATCTTTCCCGAAAATGTGTACAAATCGATGCGGTTTTCTAGAGCTTTGAGCCTCAAATTGGCTCCGTCTGCTGCGATGACTTCCTGATTTTCCTTCACAAACTTGATATTGGCCATTGCCGATTCCTTAACGCAGTTGACATGGAACTCTATTACAAAATATTAACTAATGTGTCGGACGTTTAATACAGGATGTGCAATTGATCTGGTAATTAAAGCTCGCCCCAACTCAATCTCAAGGAGCATCCGAGAGGTTATTAGTCGGAAGATTACTCACCGCCCGCTGAAGAGACGAAAGCCCCAGGTTGTAGGTGACAATTGCCGACAATCGGTTTCTCTCAGCCCTAGTCAAATCAGTTTCCGCCTGAATCACATCCGTCTGAGTACCCACACCAGCTTGAAAGCGCAGTCTGGCCAAACGCAAAGCTTCCCTTGACTGCAAAACCCCCGCCTCCGAAGTTTCGATATTCTCAAAACTCGACTCCAAGCCAAAATAAGCTTGTTCCACTTCCCGGCGAACCTGATTGCGGAGTTGGTCGAATCGACTTTCGGCGATCGCAATATCAGCATCCCGCTGTCTCACCCTCGCGTTCGCCGCGCCCCCATCAAAGATACTCCAAGTCAGACTCGCCCGGATCGAATAACCATCGGCCCAGCCGCGAGTAGCAAACGGGTTCGGGTCGTCAGGGTCTTGCCCCAGCACGTTGTAACTACCCCCAACACTCAGTTGAGGCAAACGCCCCGCCTGAATCGATCGCCTCTGCTGCTTGCTGATATCCCTCTGCACCAACTGCTGTTCCAACTCGGGGCGATTCCTAAAAGCCTGCACGATACTCTCTTCCAAAGACAGCCTCCAAGAGCCGGCTTGCTCTACCGGGTCAGCCGCTGTCAAGTTCGCCGACTGGCTGATATTCAAAATCTCAGCCAGACGCCGCTGGGCAACTCGCTGATCGCGGCGGGCAACTGACAGTTGTTGCACTTCGTTAGCCAAATTTGCCTGAGCCTGCAACACAGCAAACCGGGTTCCCACCCCTGCCCGTTCCAAAGCTTCGGCATCCCGCAAACTTTGCTGGGCATTTCTGACCGAAGCTTGGCGGATGGCAACTTGTCCGTCCGCGTTTTGCAAGGTGTAGTAAGCCTCAGCAGTGTCGAAGCGGAGTTCCTCGGCTTGGCGTTCCACATCCAGTTCCCGAAGGCGCAACTGTTCCTCTGCCGCGCGGATGTTAGCCCGCCGCCTGCCGAACAAATCCACGTCATAGCTCAACTGCAAAGTGCTGTTGAGACTGTTGCTGCCGAAATTTTGCCGGGCTTGCTCGGCGGGCTGCCCGGTTCCGTTAGCCCGAGAGTTGTTGAAGCGCTGCTGAGCCCGGACTCCGAGTTCTCCCCCGGCAGTCACAGACCGGCTGGCGTCCATTTGAAAATTCAGGTCTGGATAAAGAGCAGCTTGCTGTTCGCGCAAAGCTGCTCTGCTTTGTTCCACTTGCTGTCCGGCGATTTGCAAAACTTGGCTGTTGCGGCGGGCGAGGTCGATCGCCTGCTGCAAGGTAATTGACTCAGTTTGCTCGATCCTGACATCCTCCGGGTTTGTCGGAAACTGCAGCGGATTCGGGTTGGGTTCCAGGGAAGCCGGAGGCTTGGTGTCTAAAATGCCCCTTGGAGGCACAGGGGGGAAACTTTCGTTCGGAGTGCCCCGGAGAATGGGTACCGGGGAACTGGGCACAGGAACATTGTTGGGAGGGTTCGGGGAAGGCTGCTGAACCTCTGTCGGTTCCAAACCTCTTAGTGGTGTGGAACCGCCCTGAGACAGAGTTGATGGGGCAGCCGGAGCAGCCTGTTGAGGCTTTGATGCTTGCTCGGGCTGGGTTCGAGTTGATGCGATATTCGCTCCCCCTTGCTGCTGAGAGTCGGAGGTTTGAGGGTTAAGGGCGATCGACTGTTCGGCCTCTGATGCTGATTCTGCCGCTGTGTTCGAGGTCGATCGAACCTTCTGACCTAATTCGAGCTGATTGCTAAGGGCCACACTGTCCTGAGATTGAGCCGGAGGCTGTGCTGAAGCACTCTGTGCGGCGTTGCTGAAAGTAATTGCAGCGCCCACTCCGACTACGATGATTTGACGAAAAACACGCATAATTTTTTAATTACTCTGCAATCCTAGAGACAATTTTAGAGCAAGAGTTGGCTTCAAGTTTCTAGTTTGTAGCCTGAACTCGCCAGTTACAAGTCAGAATTACCCTACTCATCTTAACTGTTGAATGTTCGGTTCAAAATTTACAATTCAACTTCAGCAGTTGCTCGACCGATCGCCGCCGAGATTAGTTCCTCTACTCCGCTAACCGGCAAAATCCGGGTTTTCAGCAAGCTGGCAAGTTGTTCGACGGTCATGTCGTCTAGAAAACGCGGTTCCCCCTGTTTTAGCATCACCGACGGCAGCAGGATGCCATCTCCCAAGTCTCGCCCCTGCAAAGCTTCGAGCAAATCTTGCCCGGTGAGCAAACCCGTAACAGTGATAGTTTGTCCCCAGTAGTGGCTGCACAGTGCTGCCATGTTGACGGACAAGCCGGGAATTTGGTTTAGTTGTTGTACGATCGGCTCAAAAGCTTTTTCGACAGCATTCCCCACCACCCAAACTAACTTGCGCTCTGGCTCTACTTGCATCGGTTGCAGCTTCTCAAAAGCCGTTTCAAACTGCTGGATAAACTGGCGGATAGAACCCACACCGTTACCAATTTGCGGATAATCTTCGTAATCAGCAGCCGACGGCAAATCTAAACCAGCTATTAAAAACCACTCGTCAGCCAGCCAAATACAGCGCGATTTTGAATTCTGCTTTTTAGCTTTTCCGCCCCCTTTTCCTGTACTTAAAAGCACTTGAATTTTCTGCACTTGCTCTATTACTTCTCGCGCTTTTTCCGCAGTTACTGCGATCAGTTCATCTTCTGCTGGGCGAAAGCGAGTTAAACCCACCGGCACTACAGCCACCGATGCTACAGCGGGAAGATTTCCGGTATGAAACTTTGCCAAATCTAACAAAGTGCGTTCTAAATGTTCGCCGTCATTAATACCAGGACAAACAACTACTTGAGCGTGAATTTGCAAGCGGCGTTCTTGAAACCATTTGATTTGTTCTAGAATCTTCCCAGCGCGGAGATTTTTTAACAGCCTAATTCGCACTTCTGGTTCGGTAGCGTGCACGGAAACATAGAGAGGAGAAAGCCGCATTTGTTCGATTCTGTCCCACTCTTTTTGAGTCAGATTTGTGAGAGTGAGATAGCTGCCATAAAGAAAGCTGAGGCGGTAGTCATCATCTTTGAGATACAAAGTTTCGCGCTTTCCCGGAGGCTGCTGGTCGATAAAGCAAAAAGGGCAGCGATTGTTGCACTGAATTAGTCCATCGAAGAGAGCAGTTTCAAATTCCAATCCTAAATCTTCGTCGTACTCTTTTTCGATTTCTAACTTGTGAGTTTTGCCTTTACTGTCTAATACTTCTAGTTCGAGAACTTCATCGGCGCACAGGAATTGATAGTCAATTAAATCGCGGGGTTTTTGACCGTTGACTGCGACGATAGAGTCTCCGGGTTCAAATCCCATTTCGGCGCAGATGCTGTCGGGGATAACTTTGGTAATTATGGCTGGTTTGATTGAGGATTCGCTCATGGTTATTTGTTATTTGTTATTTGTTAGCGGAGAATGTTTACAGTTTAACTTGTCTAGGCTGACAGAAGCGATCGCCCGATGACTTCTGCCAGTCTAGGCGAGTGAATTGTCTTTAACAGAATTGACTTGTCGGGTTGCTAAATATACAGCATTATATTTTTTCCATAAACAGTCCTGCAATCCGCACCTCAAAAGTTATTCCGGGTAGCTGAGGCTGCCATCCAAGTTGCACTGCTTGCCGTATCCATTGTGTTGCATCACAGGGTGTTACTGGTTTCACTTCGTTAGCGGGACTTAAACCTTGAGGATGAGGTCGATCGGTGAGGATAACTAACACCGAACCCCGTTTTTCAGCGTGTTCGACACCAACATGAATGTTTCCGCAATCGTAGTATGCTTGCGTATAAGTAGCTTGTCTTCGGATTAGCCAGATGAAAGGCTCCCCATCAACAATTATTTTTCTGGTTCCTTTTTTCGGTATTGACATAGTTTGTTTCAACAGGAATATTTCAGCATTCTCAACAAGCATTGATAAACCGGGACTAGGAGCGAAGAATCTAGGTTTTGTTGCTCCAGTTTTTGCCAGAAACCCGGTTTCTGCCACAGGTACAATATCTAAGTTTCAAGAAATCCTAATCTACGAGCGCTCGATCAATATAACATTCAAAGATTACTTTTTTCAACATAACTTTTTAGGTTCTACAGCAATAAATCCCACATATTGAGCATTTCAAGATACATTTTTTCCGACTTCAATTTTTTGTGTTCCAGCTCCAGATTTGTGCTATTATCAGTTTCATGGAGTGTATAGCAAATAGTTAAATAGTTTTCTGGCACTCTAACCGTACCGTGATTGTCGCTCCAGTACCTGTACTGAACTTTTTCATTAGGCAATAAGATTTCAATTGTTCCATAATCCGTAAAATCTCGGTCTCCATTACTTCCCTTGAGAATAATCTTGCTACCAACTTCCCAAGTCGATCGAACTTCTTTCAGTGGATAATATTGGACGAGTTTGTCGGAGTTAGTCAGCGCGTCAAAGAGAACGCTTGGCGGCACATCGATATTTGTTTTTGGATTAAAAATGTTGTCATAATCTATGCTTTTATTATCAAAAATATTCCCACCGCGATCGTGACGCAGCCAGCAGCAATGTTGATGCCTTTCGTGATTTTAGAACTGATCAGCAATCTAGCTCGATCGGCCGCGAGTGCGTAACCCAGTTTTACACCACCTACGGATACTATAGCAATTGCAATGATGATGGCAGTATCAAAATAAGATATTTTGGAAAGATCGAGAAATGCTGGAAAAAAACCGAGATAGAAGAGAGTTGCTTTTTGGTCGCCTAATGTAATAAACAATCCCGTTAAAAAACTCGACAGCCAAGAGGATTTAACAACTTCCGCCGCTTCTACATCCTGCAATTTTGACCTGCACAAACCTATTCCCAACCAAATGAGATAAGCCCCGCCGAGATATTTGATGAGAAAAAATAGGTTTCCCATCTTTTCCGCAAGCAGCGATAAACCTAAAATGGCTATCAGGATGAAAATGATGTCACCAACTACTATTCCTAGGGTTGTAAAAACACCGTGAATAAATCCAAATGCGGCCGATCGAGTGGAAACAGCCAATACGCTGATGCTGGGAATAGCAGCCAAGACGGTCATCGCACAGAATAATGCTACAATACTACTAAAGTTCATATCGCTAACTACTTTCAAATCCGGAAACTAACTGTAGAACATTTGCTATAACAGGTGTAGATTTTTTAGCTGAGAAAAGTCTATGAAACGCAGGTCTCTTGGCTGGCATCACCTTCTCTTGGGTGCGATCGCCCTATCCATTGAATCGATCGTTTGCAGTTGCATTTCTGTTTCGGCACAAGAGCTACCTACTCTAGCAAAAAATATGTCCTATGCGCAAGCTAGGGCAGGTTTACAAGATGCGGGGTGGCAAGCTGCTTACAACAATTATTACTCCCCCGGTCGGATTGCAGCCTTAAATTCGATCGAGAAATATATTATCAGCAAATTTTGGTTTGCAGAACTGGTCGCTTGTCCGGAAACGGCACGGGGATTGTGTCATTTTCAGTTTGTCACAGCAGATGGGAAAACTTTAACCATTACAACCACCAATAATAGCGCAGAAAAACAACCCTCGATCGTCTCTTGGGAGGTAAAACCGGCAAAAATTAAACTTTCTCAACCCCTACCAATGTTGCGTCAGGATAATCCCTATGCTGAGGTGAGACAAGCTTTAATTAATGCTGGGTGGCAACCAGTTTCCGACTCTTATTTATCGCCCTCCGATCGCGATCGTGCCGATCGATCTGGGTATCCAGAATTGCAAGCCTGTAGCGGTACGGGTTTGGGATTTTGTAGCTTTATTTTTAGCGCAGCCGACGGTCAAAAACTCCGAGTTATAACGGCTGGAAGAAATTCGACACTTTATAGGTGGTCGATCGAAGAAGGAAGATAATGGAAGAAGATGGCGTGCCAGATGCTACCAATTGGATTTTAGGATCGGTACAAAGTTCATAGTTGATAGTTAATATTTAATCGCCTTCGGAGAACAGGTAAATGTCCCTTTTAGCTACCCACGATCGCATACCACAAACTCAGCATCAGGCACAAACTCGCTAAATGTTGTGGAATCAAAAATTTAATCGAGCGCTTGGCAATTTTTTGAGTCACAAATATTGTAACTAATAATGATACAATCAAAGTTAAACCTTGCAAGAAACTAATCACCGCTGGATCGCCAATAAAACTCGGTAAATCGTCTCTAATTTGTCCGAAAGTGGCAAAAGTTACGGGAATCACTCGACCGGCTTCCTGCAAACCCAATCGCCAATAGTGAGCCAAACTACCGCCCCAGACTAAGGGTAAATAACCGTAGGCGAGAGAGACAAATGAGAGGGGTTTGTAGGTTGTAAATGGCATGGTTTCTGCTTGTCCCAATCGATAAATTCCCTGTATGATTGCGTAGGCAATTAGGGGAATCATCGGCGGGATAATTAACACTGCGATCGACAGTCCTAAATGAGGTAAAAATTGCTCTAAATTGATGCCCAGCCCCAACAAACTATTTATCTCCGGCAAGCGATGCAGATAAATACCGCCTAATAATAGAAATAACAGGGCAACTTCATAACTGTGAGGAACGTGGGTAGTCCATAATTCGATGCCGGGAGGGCGCAGATTTAATTCTACCGATCTATGCGGACAAGCTTTCAAGCAAGTCATGCACAACACGCAATCTTTATTATCGGTTAATTGGGCGGGATGGGAATAAATCGGACAGCCATTAGTAGTTAATCCTTCCCCCAAGCCGGGGCCGCCTTTGTAACATTGGTAGGTGCTGCATTCCGCCCCGCAGGTTCCTTGTTGGGCGCGAAGTTCGATAATTGATAGTTTAGCAAATAATCCATTCATTCCCCCGATCGGGCATAAATAACGACACCAAAATCGCCTCTCGAAGATTAGGGAAAAAATTACCGCTCCGGCGGTGATGAGTAACAACAAACAACTGGATAAATAGGCGGTATTTTCTAAATTCCACAACTCTTCCCACAGAAATATCAGAGTAAATAGTCCAAATAAAAGCCAGCCACCCCATTTTTCGGCTTGTTGGCGCGGCCATTTATTAAGAGTTCGAGGGAAAATTTTCAGCGATAGTTTTTGGACGATTTCCCCATAAATCATAAAAGGGCAAAAAGCACACCACAATCGCCCGATGATGGGGAATAATAATAAAATTAACGGCCACCACCACGCCCAAAAGATATTTAGGGCAAAATTATGTTGTCGATCTTGGGGAGCAACAAACAGGATAATTACCACCAATGCAAACACCCAGGTGGTAAACCAATAATTCACGCGATCGGGATACCAATCGCTCCGTAAAAATTGCCGAAATTTTGGATAAATATTTAATAAATTCAGCCGAAACTTTTGTTTCTTCGCTGCCTGGGCCCAAAACACTTCTTCCGTTAATACCTGACTCCCTTGTGCTTGAACTAAGGCGCGATCGACCATTCCCTGCAATTCCTGCAAATTACCTGGAAAATCGTAGGCTTGTAAGCGGCGAATTGCTTCCGGTGTAACTTGGGGCTTGACTAATTTCTTTTTGCGGCCAATGATATTGAGATAATAGTTGACTTGTGCCTCTAAATCTGTTTTTCGCACCCGCAAGGATGGGACTTTAATCTTGTGTTGTGTCAGCTTATCTAGCTTGGGCTGCACAATTTCTGAGATTAAAATTATCCGGGCCTTACTAGAACGCGGTGGTCGCGGTATTTGTCCTTCCTTGACAACTGGCGTATAGGTTCCCTCGGTTAATAATTGCTGAATTTGGGGGCATAATTGAGCGGGTAATTCTTGCACGTCATTTAAAATTAACGTCCCTTCTCCCAACCATTCCAACAGCCCCGGTTTGCCGCCCAACCGCCCGAATAATTCCGCTCCATTGCTCTGAAGTAAAGCACTTTTAATCTGAATAATTGGCTCGTTGCGGCGATGGGAACCGAAATGAATTAAAGCAGCTAAATTATCCTTTTCTAAACCAGGTTCGCCAGAGATTAACACCGATCGGCTGTCACTCGATGCCGTGCGAATTTGTTGGCGCAATTTCACTGCATAACGACTATTGCCAATGACTCCCCGTCTCGCCCTAGGTACTAGATAGCTGCGGAGGGCATTTTGACGCTCTCGTTCGTAGGCGATTTCTGCTTCTAGCTGCTCTAATTTCGCCGCCAAACGTTGAGCGTAGGCTTCGGCGATCCGTGGATATCTTTCTAGCAAACCACGCCAACGATCGGCACTAATTACCCAAAATTGACACTCTGTCCGAGCAATAATTCGACTATCCGCAGGTTGCGATCGTTGAAGGGCCGATAAATTGACGATCGCCCCCGGCAACAAACTACTCGCCCACATTAAACCCGGTTGTTTGTGGCGGTATCGATCGGCCTGTCCTCGTTCTAGGATATAGAGATTAGTGACTGGTGTATCTTCGATTACCACTCGAAATCCAGGGGGAAAAGTTGACATCTCCATTTCACCGGCGATCGCCTGTAAAATCTCGCGGGATAATATGCCTAATTCGGTGCTCGATTCGAGCCAGTTAACTAATGTTTCGGTAGACATCGCTTAGCGTCGGCGAAAGCCGAATCGTGGTAGTTGGTGTAGAATCTATATTTTTGTGCTACATCAATATTAACTGCTGGGAACGACTAGCATTTTGAGTTTGAGTGTGGTGTTAATTTTCTGTCTTCAGCATAGCCGATCGATACTCCCCGCTCTAATATATTTTTTCTGCACGTCCTCCTGCAATCCTCACCTTAAAGGTATTCCCGATCGCGCGAGGCTGCCATCCAAGTTGCACTGCTTGCCTTATCCATTGTGCTGCATCAGAGGGTGTTACTGGTTTCACTTCGTTAGTTGGAGTGAAACCTTGAGGATGAGGTCGATCGGTGATGATAACTAACACCGAACCCGGTTCGTCAGCGTGTTGGACAGCAACATGAAGATTTCCGCAAGCGTAGCATGATTGTGTATAAGTAGCTTGTCTTCGGATTAGCCAGATGAAAGGCTCCCCATCAACAATTATTTTTCTGGTTCCTTTTTTCGGTATTGACATAGTTTGCTAAGCTCGTTAGCGTAAAGCTAAAAATCGCACTTGCCATTCTCATTCTCCTTCCAGACTGCACTCAGCTATTAGCAAAATTTCCTCGATCGCCAAACCTACGGAAAAACGGCGACTGACTTCAAATAAGCCAGGCATTGCAAGACCTGCTTGCATTCGTTCATAGGCGAAGTTGGTCATCGTTGCTACATCGCTTGAACGCGGACAATATCAACGTCGGGATTCCGCCGCAGAATACCTCGGACAATCTAATTGTTAAAGTTCTCGTCTGCCAAGAATCGCAGCATATAAAACTACCCTTTTTGGTTGCGTCTTGCTAATAGGCGATCGCGTATTCCAACTGGGTTAAAACGCCTTTCTGCTTCCTGCTGAACTTCTGCGGCAAGACGTTGACGTTCCATCAGATAAGCGTTAACTTCGGATTGGTGTCGCAAGTAGTAGCCGAGCGCAAAATAATAAATATCGGAAAGTTGAAGAGACGGGTACTGTTACCTAATTTCTTCTGCTGTGCATCCTTCAAGAAAAGCTGTAATGAGTGTATCTCGGGTGACGCGGGTTCTGCTAACGCGAATCACACCCTTTGCATCAGCCACCAGCGGAATTGGTTCAGCCGTAGGAACAAGTAGCATTTTGAGATTGATGGCAGTGTTAGTTTTCTCTCTTTAGCTTAGCAGTTTGCTAAAGTCGATCGCCTTTACAATCAGGATAAGTTCTGGGTTGTGAATTTAGCTTGGCTGTGAGAGGATGTATCAAAAATATGTATTTATGAAACTCAAAATTTTGACGGGCTCCTGACAGGCTTAGGATCGCGAATTAAATAATTTACACAAGTTTGTGGGGAGTAGGGGTTGGGCCAGAAAGCCCGTCCAGAAAGAGCGGGCGGGATGCCCATCCCACAAGAACCATCACGCATTGTAAGTTATTTAATTCTCATTCCTTAGTTGTTTCGGCCATCACAACACCGCTCTTTTGTCAACCCAGCCGTGCGGGAAATAATCGCTTTTTTTGCGATACTCTTCCATATATTAGCACTGGGATTCTGAACGGAGAAGCCGTTTGAAATCTGATACTATTGTTCCCACAATTCCGGGAGTGATAAAGAAGGACATCGCTACACCAATGCTAGCAGCAGGAACCAGCATAATTAGCGCTAATTGTGCATTTTGGCGCTCGCTATATTCGAGCATTCTACATCCTTCACGGCGACGCTCACTTTGAGTTAAAAGCTAACAGCTTGTCAGCTATTAATAAGCTTTTTATGAACGGGCAAGATGCCGGTTCCACAAGAAAATTTACTCTTTGGGGAACAGGCATCTTGCCTGTTATTGTTGTGTGGAACAGGCATCTTGCCTGTCCTTGTAATTATAACAACCTACACATTTTTCACTGCCCCACCTGCGAGCGCCGTTAAAATGGCTACGCCAAAAGCTAGCCGATACAACACAAATATCCACGTCTTTTGAGTTTGCAGGAACTTCATTAGCCACGCGATCGACAAATAAGAAAACACAAATGACGAAATCGTTCCCACTATCAAAGCTGCAACTCCAGCATCGCCGATTCCTTGTGCCAAATCACCCTTTAATTCCACTAATCCAGCCAGAGTAATTGCCGGAATTCCCAATAAAAAAGAAAACCGCGCGGCGGCAGGTCTTTCCAATCCCATGAACAATCCTGCTGTTAGAGTGGAACCCGATCGCGAACACCCCGGAATCAATGCAATTGCTTGAGCTAATCCCATCAAAATTCCGTCTAAGACAGTTAACTTTTCATAAGTGCGATTGCGCTTGCCAATTTTTTCTGCTGTTGCTAATAGTAGCGACATGACTATCGAAGCAATGGCGATGCTGGCCAAACTCCTGAGCGGCGACTTGTCAAAATCTGGAACCAATGCCTTGATTAGCAGCCCAAAAAAGACTATAGGTATTGTTCCCAAAACCAGTGCCACCGCCATTTGAAACTCATGCGATTTGTAGTTGCGCTGCACCACGGCTTCTACGGCACCAACAGTTATATTTGTCAAGTCTTTCCAGAAATACCAAAGCACTGCAATAATGCTGCCCAACTGAATCACAGCAGTATAAGCAACTCCGGGATCGCCCCATCCTAGGGCGATCGGCACTACCTTTAAATGAGCGCTGCTGCTGATGGGCAAAAACTCTGTTAATCCTTGCACAATCCCTAAAACAAGGGCCTGCACCAGATTGATTTGAGCAGACCCGGAAACATCAGCAGCGGGCGTTTGGGCGAGGAGTGCGTCAAGCAAAGCTATCATTAGTTGTAAATTCCCAGTTGTCAGTTTCTAGTAATCAGTTGAATTTAATATCTTGCACCCTTCTGGGAAGCTAGAAGCCCACCCCACCACAAATAAATTTTATTGTGGCGCGGACACTTCCATCCCGCCCGTGAAAAGCCGATCGCAAATAGTGCTCTTCAGTCATTATAATCGCCTTGTAGATGGGCACTATCAGCAATTTATGCTAGTCGAGCCGAAACTACTTTAACCTACTCACCAACATTTGCCTACATTTTGCTGATAAACTTAGGAAAGTTTTTGCATCTGATTTCGCTTTCCTTACAGCAACTGCCAACACCCTATGATATTTCCTGAGAACAAAAATTCAATTGTTACTCCTGCTTCTGGCCTGGGCTTGCTGAAGCGAATTTTGTCAGCCAGTCTTTTAACAGTGGCGATCGCACTTAGCTTGATACTGCTAACCGGCACGCCACCAGCCTTAGCAACTCTCACCGACGATCGCTTTGACGGTACAATCTTTGCCCTCTACGCCGGCAACGGTTCCCTAGTTCCTCCTAAAGTCAAGCTTGCAGATTCTTTCAAACGCCATAAACCCGTCCTGTTAGTTTTTTATACTGATGACAGCAGCGACTCGAAGCAATATGCGATCGTCGTCTCTCAACTCCAGGAATTTTACGGCCGCGAAGCCGATTTTATGCCCATAAGCATTGACTCTTTGCCTCCGCAACCGTCACCGGAACTCACCGAACCGAGCCATTATTACGAAGGTTTCGTACCTCAAACTCTCATCCTCGACCAATCGGGAAAAGTAGTTTTTAACGAGAAAGGACAAATACCATTTGAACAGGTAGATGATGCTTTTCGGAAAGTATTTGATTTGCTGCCGCGAGCAAAATCACTTCCGCTCAAACGCCGCGTTGTGAACGAACTTAATGTCGAATTATCCAAGTAATAGGTAAGGGCTAATTGCTAGTCGTTATAGCAATTTTTAAGGAGGCATTAACAGAGTTTTTTTGTCTTATATTGGGTAAGGTGCGCCCGGTCGCACCCTACATTTAGGGTGATACAGTCAACAGTCAACAGTCCAGAGTCAACAGTCAACACTCAAGCATCAACCGTGATTCTGCCTCAGTAATTCTTTACAAACACCATCTCGGATATCAGGGCAAAATGGACGTGAACTATTTAAACTATAAACCATGAGTAGAACCTTAATTCCTGTGATTCTGGCCGGCGGTAAAGGTGAACGTTTCTGGCCACTGAGTCGCAAGCAGCGGCCCAAGCAGTTTTTGAGTCTCGACGGTAGTGGCAAGAGTTTGCTGCAAGCTACAGCGGAAAGACTATTAACATTAGGTAACGGCTGGGACGATTTGTGGGTGGTAACGTCGGAAATGTTGGCTGCGGGAGTCCGGGAACAGTTGCCGCTGTTACCTCCTGAGAATTTGCTGGCGGAACCGGAGGGCCGGGATACTGCGCCGGCGGTGGCCTGGACTGCTATAGAAACTGCCAAGCGTTACGGTGAGGATGCGGTGGTGGGTTTTTTCCCGGCGGATCACTGGATTGGGGAACCAGAGGAGTTTGTCAAGACTTTGGAGGCGGCGGCCGAGTTGGCGAAAAATCAGGATGCGATCGCCACTTTGGGAGTAAAACCGAGTTATGCTTCCACCGGCTACGGCTACATCGAACAAGGCGAGGAAATTGGCAGTTTTGCCGGTTTTCCGGCCTATCGGGTGGCCAGGTTTACCGAAAAGCCCGATCGCCCAACTGCTGAAGAATTTGTAGCCAGCGGCAAGTTTAGTTGGAACGGCGGAATTTTTGTCTTTCGAGTTGGAACTGTCTTGACAGAATTGCGAAATCATGTACCGGAAATGATGGCAGCTTTGGAAGCAAAAGGCGCGCAGGCTTACTCGGAATTACCCAAAATTAGCATCGATTACGCCCTGATGGAGAAGACGCAAAAAGCTTGTGTTCTGCCCGTAGGCTTTAGCTGGGACGATTTGGGAGATTGGAATGCGATCGGTCGTTTGCTGCAAGGAGACAAACCGAATGTCGAGTTAGCAAAACACGTCGGAATTGACACCAAAGGTGGCATTTTTTATGCAGCGGATGAGAATGAAGTCATCGTCACCATTGGTTTAGAAGATGTGGTAGTTGTCAGAGATGGCAATGTGACTTTGATTGTGAAAAAGGACAGGACGCAGGAGATTAAACAGGTAATCAAGGTATTGGGAGAAGATGACAAATTGAAAGATTTGTTATGATGTAAGTACGGCACAGATTGGGCAGGCGAATACAAAGGATTAATCACTCTTTATCCAGACTTTCGTTTATTAATCTGTGTCGTACTTTACTATTCTACTTTTGTTGTTCGCACTTCCACTCAAGCCATTTTTGTAGCAGAGTCATAATTAAAGCATCTGCTTCGTATAGTGACATAGGTTCTTTTGGTGGAGCGTGCTTATCGACACCATGCCGTGCATCATCACCAATTGCGCTTTGACTATTAGCAGTATGCGTGAATTGGCTAATCTTATCTTTAGTTATCCACTGTTCAATCTTTTTTTTACCAGCATCTTTATGGACAATTTCATAAACTTTGTACAGATTAATCCAGTTATGTTCAAAGTCCGTAATTTGTCTGAAGACATTTTTAACTATCTCGTCTTCTTCTGCCAGCTTCATCCAGGAGTCAAACTCTAAAATAGGGATTATATCTTGACCGCCTTCTAGTTGGATAGAAACAGAACAACTTGAACCCACGTTAATTGTGGCTGAAAGCGCACGCCGCCCATGACGCTTACCTTCTTCGTCAACTTCGTAGATCATATCAGGCTTAAGAAGTGGAAAATCTGTAAATTTAATCCTTGCAACAGCACTTATGTCTCGAAGAGGTTTAGTAGCTTCCCAATATACATCAGACACATTCGTTAGTGATTCCCAGCGCGAAGAAGTTAGGTAATATTTACTATTCTCTGTGATTACGCTAAATTCATCTGATGAACGCAGCAAGTTCGACAAATTGTCAAAATCCGACTTTTCAACATCTTCTAGTAAAACTAGCCATTTCATTGAAAAAACCTCCTAATCGTAATCTTTAAGGAAATACAACTGGCTTTTTTGCGATATAAAGAGGAGAGACAATCGCCAATGGTGGCATTGCCTCTCCTCTATTCTGCCTGGGACTTTATTTTTTCCCAAGTCCCCAACAATTAACCGTTCCTCAAGAAGGATTAATCAATCAGTTCCGGCGTAGGAACTTGTGCATTAATCTGAGCCTGAGAAAACGAGGGCAGAGCCCAAGTTGTCTCACCGGCTTTAAAAACTTTAGCAGGGGCAACATTCAATTGAATACCGCCCGTTCCTGCACTCGTTGTAGCAACTAGCTGCGTACCATCTACAACCTTAATAGCAACCGGTTCAGCCAAAGAAACTGCCTGAGTCGCCGGGCCTAAAATAGCTTGAGTCCCTGCTGGCAAGTAAATACCATCGCAATCCCAATCATCATCTGTAATCTCACCCGCTGCCAGGAAATAAAGTTGCGTCGGCGATTTTTTCGGCTTATTCGCATAAACTGCCAGCGTTTGCCCGGTTTGATTGCGGCACTGAGCCCGCTTTTTAGCAGTTTCGATCACGTATTTCTGCATTTGCAATTCGGACAACCGCTGTTGGTACTGTTCAGGCGTATAACCCGCAGTCGAAGGATCGCTCTGAGCTGACAAAAGCTGATTCAATTCCTGTGTCACTTCCGCATAGTCAGCCCCCTTTGTGAAATCCTTGCCGGCCCAAGAAGGCTGAGCTACAGCTAAGTTTACGAAAAGCACTAAAGCCACCAGAATTAGTTTGAAAAACTTGCTCATTTTTGTTGTCCTTTGTGTAAAAAATCAGAGTTTGTTCTTAGAAAACCCCTCCACTTTGCTGAAGTTATAAATTATTTTTCAACTTCAGCAAAGTGGAGGAAACTTGAACTCTAGCTTGCCTAAATTTTTTCGACTTTAGGTGCAGTCTCTAACGATTGATAACTGTCTTTAAGCAATATCAGCAGCCACAGGCAACTGATAGCTACAGTAACTACCGTTAAACCGCGATTCTCTAGAGTATGGCTATCGAGCAGGATCAGCGTACCCAGACCCATTAGAACGAAGGGAACAAGGGAATTACCGTAGCGGACAAGTAGGGTCGCGATCGCGCTCATGCGAGTTAGTTGATACGCCACATAACACCAGACACCCACTAGCAAGAAAAAGACGCTCAGAATCACTAGCAGGCTATCCCAAGTGCAGTTGGCAAACAACGGGACATAAATTCCCACATTATCACCTCCATTAGCAAATGTCACCGCAGCTACGCTATAAGTTTGTGGGGATAAAAGACTAGCAAAGATAGTGGATTGAGGCGAATCTGTAGCAGTATTTTCATCATCAACCTCTGTATCTCTATTTAGCAGGCGGCTGACTCCAATGGCAATTGGTACTAACCCCAACATCCCCACCCAAGGGCGCGGCACCATCATACAGCCAAAGAAGCTAGGAAGACTAAGCAGCACCAGTGCTGCGAACCCAAGATATTGTCCTGTAACAATATGTTGCCGTCTAAAAACAGCATTGACTTGGGAGAAAAACAGCAGCAAGATGACAATATCATCTAAATTTGTGGCGACGAAAGCTGTAATGCCTGTGGAAGTAGCGGTAATGAAGGGGTTCATATCTAACTGCCTAGATTGTGATGCGAGTATGCCTGCAATAGTGCCGGAGATTAATTGATTTATAAGTTTTTTTTAGGTTAAAACTGTTACTTAACAGATTGGCGAGACTGACGCTCTCATTCACTGGTTAGTAACGTCGCTTGTCACAGATTGAAATAGCTTAACGCGGATACCGAATGTGTTGATGGCTTTTGAGGTGGAAGTGAAATTGGCATCACTTCTGCATATTTTGATGAGTAAAAGTTCGATTTAAATACTTGGGGAAGTAGTATGGGAACCTCAGCCTTCTGCTTCTGATCGGAAACAGACGGCTTAGCTGCTTCATTAACTTCGGTAATTGCCTTAACGGGGGCTGGCATCACCATCTCTTTGATGGGACTGACAGATTGCTGTTGCTGATTGAGCTTTTCCATTAAGTCAGGAATGTGGTGGCTTAATCGATCGAGCTTTTCGTGCAGTAGTACCACATCGTGAGCAGCTTTGAGATTAACTTGATGATTGTAGAGATTTTGTTCGCGTTCTGCATCCGACTGGCGGTTTTGACTCATTAACACAATCGGTGCAGTGTAAGCAGAGGCAAAGGAGAATACTAAGTTGAGCAGGATGAAGGGCTGCTGATCCCAGTGAGGAAGGCCCGGTGTCAGGTTCGCGCCCACCCACCCGGCGAGGATTACTGTCTGTCCAATCAAAAAGGGCCACGAACCCACTTTCGCTGCTAGGGTATCTGCTAACTGCTGTCCGCGAGTTAAGGTTTTTTCCTCTGGTTTTTGAGGCGTAAGCTGTAAAGGCCTTTGATGGCTGGCGGTTTTCATTTTTGCGTTAACGCTGTTGGATAGAGTGGATTTCATGGCAAACCTCACGGGTGAATGTCTAGTGGAAGCTGACTGGTTAATGTTCGCTGGCGTGTTTCTTTGATGCCTTTACTTTAGTCAAGCTCCACTCATAAGAGCAAATGTTCTTTTTTATCAAATCAATCACTTCTATTTATAGACTTGTTGGGAAATAGTAAAGCCAAAGTCAAGATGGGTATTGTATCCAGAGGCGGCCAAGCTAGAAGTTTAGAACCAATCCCAGCAGATGACCGTGATACTCAGTGGCAGACAGTTCTCGTTTGCCTTACTCGGTCAACTCGGCTGCAAATATGACGTGGAAGAAACTCAAACTAATTGTACATTTGCTAGAAACGACCTATGAAAAGGGGATTAAGGATCCATTTCAGGAACTAGAACAGTACCTCCGGTTCTGGCATCGCTCCGAAATCCTGTCTAAATGGGATATCACAATTGTTCCCACTTGATTGGGCTTTTATTTAATCGCCAGTCGCTTTCTGGTAAAAATACTTTAGGCTGTTTCTAAATCAACTTATTCCATTCTGCGGAATCGACATGGGGCAACATCTTTTCAATATATTTTACGACTAGGGGATGCAAAATATTTTTTACCTTCTATAGACAACCCTGTGCCATTCAATTTATTCTAACTATAAGTAGCAAATGATTTTAGCTACCTAAGCTAACAACAAAGAAGAAAGATATTCATCTGCCACCTGTATCTGATTATCAAATGCTGTAAGAGTGTAATCTTTGTAAATCTCTATGAGCATTGTTGAATCCCGAAACAGCCTGGATTGCAAATGCTCTGCGGTTATCATAATTTTTCATTGTAAAGGCATTGTGTGCTGATTGGAGAGCGGCACGGAAATCAGCATAAAAAATCACGTCTATTTTATGATCAATTCGCTTTAAGCCTTGTTCAATTTCTTCTAACCGCTGTAGTACGACACTAAATCCTATACATGAGACAGCTAAAGTGAGGATACTCGTAACAGAACCACACTGAGATACTAGGGTTAATACTTGAGAAAGATTAGGGTTTACTTCACGCCACATAGCAACTATTTCAGGCGGCTGCTTCTGTGCATCCCGAATCACACTGCCAACTCGTACATACTTCCCACTTTCTAAACCTTGATTAATCCAGTCAGGAATTGTAAATATTCCATCAACTGCACTCATGTTTTTGACCAGTTTCTAAATCGGAATATTTACTTTACGTATATAATTATTTTTTTGCATCAATAAATTTAATTATAAAAATATCATGTCTGCTTTAAATGTATATTACCATGAGGATTAATGCCACGGCCAAAGACCGATCGCCCCCAGACCCCAAAATTCGTGAAGCGAAGCTATCCTGTAGGGAATCGCACCCTTTCGCCCAAGTTATTCCCCAAGACACTGGTCAGCTTGGTCAACAGCGCTATCCTAGTAGTTATATAGCCCTTAAACCCGATCGACCCGGAGGCCCCTTGTTCAGCCTAGTTCAAAACAATTCTCGCAAAGGAGAAATTCTAGAGGTCGTCTTCCGCAACGGTTGGGACTACATGAAAAGCCTCCTAACCGGCCGCAAAACCGACGCACCCAGTCTCCCAACTCCAGCAGTTCTCCGCAACATCCTCGTCCAATTAGGCCCAGTTTTTGTCAAATTAGGACAATTGCTGAGCACCCGTCCCGACCTTTTACCGGCCAGCTACATCGAAATCCTCTCCACGCTACAAGCGGAAGTGCCGCCCGTACCGTGGTCGCAAGTAGAAGTTATCGTCCGCAAGGAACTCACACAATCTCTCGAAGATACCTTCGCCAAATTTAACACCGAAGCCATCGCCGCAGGTTCGATCGCCCAAACCCACAAAGCTACTTTAAAAGACGGTCGCGAAGTCGCCCTCAAAGTTCAGCGCCCCGGTATTGATATTGTCATCGAACAAGATATCGCCGTCCTCCGAGGTTTGGCAGAACTTGTCATGCTTACAGACTTCGGTCAACAATACGATATTGTCGCCTTAGCAGAAGAATTTGCGATCGCCCTGCGTGCAGAACTAGACTTCATTCAAGAAGCCAGCTACACAGACGAACTGCGCCGCAATTTATCTAAAAGTAAATGGTTTGACCCCACACAAGTTGTCCTACCAGAAATTAACTGGGAGTTGACTACAAAAAAACTCTTAGTAATGGAGTGGCTGAACGGAGTCCCAATTTTGTTAGGCGATTTGCAAGGAATTCGCAACAAAGGAGATGTAAATGCCGAACGCGAAGAAATTACAACCCTGCTTTGCCGCGTTTTCTTCCAGCAGTTGTATATCGACGGATTCTTTCACGCAGACCCGCATCCCGGCAATTTATTTTATCTCAAAGATGGCCGCATAGCCCTGCTAGACTGCGGCATGGTCGGCAGATTAGACCCGCGAACTCAGCAGAATTTGACCGAAATGTTGCTGGCAATTGTCGATTTAGACGCTCAGCGCTGCGCTCAATTAACTTTGGAAATGGCTGAATTTGCTCAGCCGACAAGTTTAGTGAATCTAGAGAACGATTTGGCTCGAATGCTCCGCAAGTATTACAATATCAGCTTGTCGCAAATGAACTTGTCGGAAATTTTTTATGAGGTGCTGGAAATCACCCGCAAAAATAAAATTCGACTCCCCAGCAATCTCGGTTTGTATGCAAAAACTCTAGCTAATTTGGAAGGACTGGCGCGCTCTTTTAATCCCAGATTTAATATTGTAGAGCAGGTCAAACCGCTGATGACCGATATGTTCCGGCGTCAGTTATTAGGAGACGATCCGATCCAAGCTCTGCTGAGAACTGCCCTGGATCTCAAAAGCTTATCTTTGCAATCTCCGCGACAGGTGGAAGTGCTTTTAGACCGAGTTACTTCGGAAACTTTGAAGTGGAACTTGACCCTAAAAGAACTCGACCCGCTACGCCGCACTCTGGGGGATTCTGCGAACCGACTTTCTTTTAGTATTGTCGTGGGTTCGCTGATTGTGGGGGCGGCAATTATTTCTTCTAACGCACAAACTCCTCAGCTATCTTTTCTGAGCACTGGTTTGTTTGGGGCCGCGAGTTTTTTGGGTTTGTGGTTAGTTATTAGCATTCTCAGGTCAGGGCGTTTGCGGAGTTGATTGTACAATATCGGTATGTTTTGTGGAACAGGCATCTTGCCTGTTCTTGAGAATGGTGGAAGATGTAGAATATACCCTAGTGCAACAACCGCATAAAGGTAGGCTATGTCACAGCATGATGCTTCTCTCCCAAAGTCGGCAATTAGAGACAACCGCCACCGTGGCACTGTTGGCGATTTTTTGAAAGCCAAGGTTGAGGAAAACTCAACCTTGTCAATTGTTTCTGCTTACTTTACAATTTATGCTTTTGATGCTTTGAAGGAACAACTTTTAAGTATTAAAAGCTTGAAATTTCTCTTTGGCGAACCGCGCTTCATCAAGTCCCTTGACCCCAGTAAAACTGATAAAAAGGCTTTCCAAATTGAGGATGAGGGCTTGCAGCTACAGAATCGGTTGCAGCAAAAGCGGGTTGCGAAAGAATGTGCAGAATGGATTGAAAAAAAAGTACAGATACGGTCGGTAAAGCAATCTAATTTACTGCACGGCAAAATGTATCACATTGCTCATAACGGAAGCGAAAATGCTATTATGGGCAGTTCTAATTTTACCGTGCGGGGACTGGGATTAGGTACGAAATATAACAATATTGAACTCAATTTAGAAGTAGATAGTAAACGCGATACCCGCGACCTTAAAGCCTGGTTTGATGAACTCTGGAATGATGCCGAACTCATCGAAGATGTCAAACAAGATGTGCTGCTGTACCTAGAGCAACTTTACCAGAATAATACTCCTGAGTTTATCTACTACAAAACTCTGTTTCATATCTTCGAGACTTTTCTAGATGACCTAGAAAAAAGCGATATTCTCAGCGAACAGCTACACTTATTTGATACAGAAATCTGGAAATCTCTATTTGAATTTCAAAAAGACGGAGTTAAGGCAGCCATCAATAAAATCCGACGATATAACGGGTGTATTATTGCTGACAGCGTTGGTTTAGGGAAAACATTTGAAGCTCTAGCGGTTATTCAATATTTTGAACGGCGGAATGAAAAAGTTTTAGTTCTGTGTCCCAAAAAACTCCGCGATAATTGGACTGTATATCAAGCACAGAACAATAGCGATATCAATCCTTTTATTAAAGACCGCTTTAGCTATACAGTCCTATCTCACACTGACCTGAGTCGCGATTCCGGTTGGTCTGGGGACATTAATTTAGAAACGATTAATTGGGGCAACTATGACTTGGTAGTTATTGACGAATCCCACAATTTCCGCAACAACATCAAGAGCAAACGGGACGAATTTGGCAATCTAATTAGAAAGAGCCGTTACGAAAGGCTGATGGATGACATTATCAAGAGCGGTGTCAAAACTAAGGTGCTACTCTTATCAGCAACTCCGGTTAACAATGATTTAAAGGATTTGCGGAATCAACTTTATTTTATCACAGAAGGTGGCGACGCTGCGTTTGGGGAATCGCTGGGAATTGCCAGTCTGCGCGATACACTAGCTGATGCTCAGGGGAAATTTACCAAGTGGGCAAAGAAAAGTCGGGAACGCAAAACTAGCGAACTGCTGGAAGAACTTAGTTCTGCTTTTTTCAAACTGCTTGACGAATTGACGATCGCCCGATCGCGCAAGCACATTCAAAAATACTACAAAGATGCGATCGCCCAATTAGGCGGCTTTCCCGAACGGCTCAAACCCATCTCCGTATTTCCTGAGATGGATCTAAAGGGTGAGTTCATGTCCTACGAACAGCTTAACAGCGAAATTTCTAAATATCAACTCTCGCTATTCAACCCTTCAAAATATGTCCTGTCGCCATACCGTTCGGTGTATGAAAATAAAGGAGTGCGAAATTTCAAACAGAGCGATCGCGAACGCTGTTTGATCGGTATGATGAAAGTCAATTTCCTTAAACGCTTAGAAAGCTCCATCCATTCCTTTGCGCTGACAATGGAGCGCACGATTAACAAAACTGAAGCTCTAGAGACAAAAATTAAAATTTTTCAGCAATTGCAGCAATCTCGCGACGCTAACCCGACAGTAACTTTCAGCGATTGGATGATTGAAGACTTGGACGATGAAGAGTTGCAAGATGCCATGCAAGTAGGTCAGAAGCTGATATTTCAAATGGCGCACCTCGATGTCGAAACCTGGTTAAAAGACCTGAAACGCGACAAGGAACAGCTTAAAAAAATTTACAATTCTGCCCAAAGCATTTCTGTTGAACGCGATGCCAAGCTGGCTGATTTAAAAGCACTGATCGCCGAGAAAGTCAAGCATCCTACGACTAACAAGCATGGCAAACCAAATCGCAAGGTTTTAGTCTTTACTGCCTTTGCAGATACGGCAGTCTATCTCTACGAAGGATTGCGGGAATGGGCAAAAGTAGAATTGAAAATTAACTTAGCTTTGGTGACTGGGGGATCGGTGGCAAATAAGACTACCTTTGGCAAAAACGAGTTCAATCACATCTTGACAAATTTTTCGCCTTTCGCCAAGAAACGCGCCCAAATTCCATCTATGCAGCAAGACGGCGAGATTGATTTATTAATTGCCACAGATTGTATTTCTGAAGGGCAAAATTTACAAGATTGTGATTATCTGATTAACTACGACATACACTGGAACCCAGTCCGAATTATCCAGCGGTTCGGTAGGTGCGATCGCATTGGCAGCCCCAACCATACCGTACAATTAATTAATTTTTGGCCGACAGAGGACTTGGATCAATACATCAATCTGAAAAATCGAGTAGAAGCACGGATGGCTTTAGCAGACATGGCTGGTACATTTGAAGATAACCTGCTGGAGGCAAAGGAGATTCAAGAACTGATTGAGAGTGATTTGAAATACCGCGACAAGCAGTTGCTGCGATTGAAAGATGAGGTGCTGGATCTCGAAGATTTCACGGAGACTGTAGCCCTAACGGAATTCACTCTCGATGATTTCCGAATGGAACTAGCCAAATACATTGAGAGCAACCGCAAACTACTCCAAGATGCCCCTTTAGGACTCTATGCAGTAGTTCCAACTAACTCGGAGTACCCGATAATTGCTCCATGCGTAATTTTTTGTCTCAAACAGAAAGGCGATTGTCTTGATAATAAAACCGTCAACCCGCTGCAACCATACTTTTTAGTTTACGTTCGAGAAAATAAGGAAGTGCGATTAACTTTTGCTCAACCCAAACAAATACTTGAAATATATCAGTTGCTGTGCGCGGGGTGTACTGTTCCCTATGAAGAGTTGTGCAACTTGTTCGATAGACAAACTAATAACGGATCTGATATGAGTTTGTATAACGATTTGCTGAAGCGCGCGGTTGATTCAATTGCAGGTATTTACAACAAGCGGCTCATCGGCAACCTGCTGTCTAGTCGCAGTGCTGTGTTGGTTGAACAAGCGCATCAGGTTAAAGCAACAACGGATTTTGAACTGATTACCTGGCTGGTGATTAAATGAGCGTCAGCGAACAACAAGCCAAAGCCTCTATTAATCAAGCTTTAAGTAGTTTTGCCAAGGGAAAACTAGCGGATAACGCCCGTAATTTGTTCTTTACTCTTGGCTACCGAAGTGAGAAAACTATTCCGTTTTATCCTAATAGTTCGGATAATTTTATTGCAGAATTTGACATAGATCACAAGCTCAACTCCCAAAAAGCTTTCTTAGAGGAATGGCTGTCGGTTGATTTCCTCTTCCAATTTACCGGGACAGAAATTGCAGATAATGACCAGTTTGTCGAATTTGATACTAGCAGCGGTGAGAGTGCCTTTTTTACTTCCTACTTGTTTTTCGCGATCGCACTGCGGAGGAGTGCGTACACTATCGAACAACTTGACGGGATTGTCCGCGAGATTAATAAAATTTTACGGATGCCGGCGATCGTTCTTTTTCAGCATGGAGAAACTCTGACTTTATCCATTATCAACCGCCGCCAACACAAACGCAATGAATGTGAAGATGTATTAGGAAAAGTCAAACATATTAAAGATATCCCATTCGCCAGTCCGACCAACTCTCATTTAAGAATGCTCTTCGAGATTTTCTTGGCACAGTTGCATAAAAATCACGGCTTTAGTAACTTTGACGAATTTCACGAAGCTTGGCATAAAACCATTCCTGACAGCATCAAATTTAAAGAAGACCGTATACCGTCAGATTCACTTCGCGCTTACCTGCAAGAAATCGGTCGAATTCCCATGATCGAGGCTGAGGAAGAGATTGAACTAGCTCGTAAAATTGCTGAGTTAGAATTAGAGGGCAGCCGAAAAGCGAAAGACAAAATGATAGAGTCTAACTTGCGGCTGGTAGTCTCTATCGCTAAAAAATATCAAAATCGAGGGGTGGATTTCTTAGACTTGATTCAGGAGGGAAATCTGGGTTTAATCAGGGCTGTAGAAAAGTTTGATTGCACGAAGGGCTACAGGTTTTCCACCTACGCATATTGGTGGATTCGTCAGGAAATTACGCGGGCGATTGCCGATCTATCGCGGACTATCCGCCTGCCAGTTCACGTTTATGAAACTATCTCGAAGATTAAGAAAACTACCAAACAGCTTTCTCAAGAAATCGGCCACAAGCCTACGGAAGAAGAAATCGCTACTAAAATGAAGATGACAATTGCAAAATTGCGCTTTGTTATTAAATCGGCTAAATCTATCATTTCCTTAGATACTAAAATGGGTGATGATGAAGACTATACATTGGGAGAGTTGATTAAATTCGATGGAGAAACACCAGAAGAAAAAGTATATAAAAAATTGTTTTGCGAAGATTTAGAAAGCGTTCTAGATACTCTGGGCCCTCGACAACGTGACGTTATTCGGATGCGATTCGGATTGGATGATGGCCGGGAAAAAACTCTACAGGAAATCGGTAATATATTTGATGTTACCCGCGAACGGATTCGGCAAATTGAGGCTAAGGCTTTACTAAGATTGCGCCATCCCAACCGCAACAGTATTTTAAAAGATTATATTCGCCCTACACCAATTTATCAAATTGAGACAAAAAAACCGATCGCCCAACCGATGCAGCCCAGACAGTTCAACATCTCAGAAAACTTGTCTCGCAGCCATTGCGACACTTTCTTACAGGAGCCTGTTCGTGATAAAATAGTTGATACAGCTAATATGACCGAACCATTAATTTCTTTTCACAATTTCATAGAAGAATCAAATAGAGAACAAACAAAGTTGGCTCAGACTTACCTGTCGAGTGCCGATGAAAATGAAAACAATCTCACTTATGCAAATTTGAACGAGCATAATTTCCACATTGCCGAACGGGACGAAAATGACTTGAATGAAGCGATTAAACCGATGAAACAAAATTCAGCCGACTTACTCAAACAACTTACCGCACTAGAAGATGTTTTTTCCCAATTAGAGAAACGGCTGTCAGAGGCGAGTCGAAGATTGCTAAACCCTGGTATACCTATATCTCAAAAGCTGATTCAAGAACTTGATGAGTCCCATAAAAAGTTTATTCAGCTTCGCGACAAGGTGCTAGAAATGGCTGAATATTTGGCAGTATCGCCAATGCTTACAACTGAGGAAATTGGTTCTTTGGCAGATATCAAGTCTGTACTTGAGCGTGTTGATTTTGCCGAGAAGCAAAAAAGTGCGATCGCTCTTGTCCGCGACTCTGCTTTGAGGGTTCTGGAACGAATTTTAGCGATCGCCCATCGAGTAGAGAGCAATTTTCAGTCATTATTGGAATGTCAGGAAAAAGCCCGCGAACTTCAACGCGCCATCTCCGAATCGCAGGAGTCTGACTTGCATCCCGACACCCAACTCTTGGCTGAGGGCAATCATCCATTCTGCAAACTGCTAACACTAATTGCAGAATTGGACGCAGCAGATTACGAGCGTTTATTTTCCTTACAGAATGCCGTAGCTGCATCATTTGGAATTCCTTTGGCGATGGCAGCAGTCAGACGAGAATTGACGATCCAGACCGAAGGAATACCAGATTTGCCTGCTGTTTCTACTAACAATAAGTTAGAGAAAACTTTCTTAGTTGATGAGCCGGAACCTGAAACGGTTCCTATTCTAGAACAACCACCATTAGCAGAGTTGAACGCGGTCTTGATAGAGGAGGCGATCGCGCAGCCAACCACTGAAAATATCCCCGATATTCCACCAACAGAAGCGCCTACCGCAACTCAGATAAATCATCAAAATTCGGAAAATAAGCAAGGAAAAGAAGTTGACAAGCCGGGGAATAAAAAAAGAGAAGAAAAACAGTCTCTCTACAGCTTCTCGCCCAATGATACCGCTCAACAAATCGCTCAATCCATCTTGGACGACCCCGACCCACAACGCCCAGCAGTTTTGCGCGACTTAGTTTGGCGACTGATTTTTGAACAAAAACTCAGCCTTGCATTTCATTTAGCTCGCTGCTTTGAAAAACAATACTCCAACTTTGAACCGCACCTGCCACCGCAGTTAATTCGAGCAGTATTGCTAGGACAAAACCTGCGCTATGACGTAGGATATGGAAAACTTGCAAATCTGCTTAAAGATGACTTCACCAGTTACACCGCCAGCTATTCATTACCCGACAAAAGTGAATGGAATCAAGCTGCAAGCTTGCTCTTGGCTGCAGCAGCAATGCGACCGTCTTTACTAGCGCCGAATACTGGTGCGAAGCACCTTCTCCAGCAACTTCACTTCGGTAAAGCTGGACTTGCAAAACTGTACGATTATTGCCAAATTATCGCCAAACACGGCGATCGGCAGCGGGCGCTGGATATCACAGCCATCAAGAAAGCTCAAGACCAGGCTGACATACAAAAATCTTTAGACGATCTGCATCAAAAAATCGAAACTTGGTGGTCTCAAGCACAGAAAAAAGATATGATTTACCCGCCGGCGAAGAAGGTGTGGCAGGATTGGTTGAAGCCTGACGAACTGATTCACTCTTTAGTATTTCCTGTACTTGAAAGCGATTTGAGTAAACTTTCAGCACTCAAGCAGAAAGTCAATCGATTGTCTGACGAATCCCAGATAGACTCTGAAGTTGAGAAGACCGATCGTAAAATTCGCCGCAGTCGCAGTGACGCCATGATGGGGAAAGCCGTGATTCAGTTTCGCGATCGCGTTCGTGAACCTGTTGATTTGGTACGAAAGTGGATTGAGATTCAGGAATCGCGCTTAGATCGCAGAGACAATTATCTTCAGAAAGAAGCCAAACAGTTAAAAGAAGATATTGAGAAGCTTCAAAATACTGTTCTCAAAGAATTGGATACCTTTGAAGAAACAAAACCTCCAGTGTTTATTTTAGCTGGTATTGCCTGTTGCCGAAAAGCTGTGGAAGACATCGGCAATATCTTCGATCCAGATACCGAATTTCCAACCGCAGAACCTTACCTAAAACATATCCTGCACGGGGATCTGTTAAGAATGCCGTCTATCCCTATTAACGATTTCTGGGAACTGGATATCGCTAATTCAGAAGCGGGTATAGATGGAATTTTGGAGTTAGTCAAAAATGATATTTGGGATTGGCAACAAGCATTCGATCTGCACAGTTATCTCTGTAGTTCAAAAGCTGTGGGAAATCACGAGGCTACGGCACAAATCATCGAATACCTCGAACTCTACCCCGAACCAAAAATAGACATCGCTCAGCTAAAGGACTTACGAAATAATCGGATTGAAGAGTGTCAAGGAATTTTGCAGGAGCAGGTCGAGACTACTAGCAAACAGCTCGAAAGTGCCGTAGCTTTTGGTTTACTAAGAGAAACAGATAGAAGTGCTTATGCAGCACAGATTGAAAGCATTAAAAATGCTCTGGTAACAACCAGGCGGTTTTCCGAAAAAATTGAGCTGCTTCGGGCGATCGGTCAAGGAATTAGCGCCAAGCGCCAGGAACAGATCGATCGAGTATCCGAGGAATTAGAGAGTCTTCAGCAAACAGGTCTAGCAGATGCCGATCGTACCAGAATTTGCAGTGTATTGGAACAAGGCGATATCCTGACGGCTAAGGAATATATATCTATGCTGCAAGAGCGGCGATCGCTTCCTGAACCAGAGGAAAAGAGAGATGCTTTTAAAGACTTCTTCGAGCATAAGTATGCTGCGATCGAAAAAGTGCTTGAGGAGTGCGATCGCGATCGACAAAAAAAGCAAGACCTAATTCCCAATATTTCCAAAGGGAAAAGTATCGCAAAAATCCAGATACCGCAAGGAACTCAAGCCAAAAAAGCCGCTGATATGCTAGACGCTTGGTTTGCAGCCAAGGGAAGGAAGCAAGAAATCACAGAGAAAGATGCTCGCCAAATTCTCAGCAACCTCGGTTTTAACATAACATCTCTTACATTTAAAAAATCAGGACAAAATACCTGGATTGACGTTAATGCTGAGCCGATATTTGACCAAAATCGCTGTCCTGTGTCTGCCTATGGTTCAGCCGCGAAGGGCCATTACCGCATTCTTTGTGTATGGGATAGACCGAACGAACAGGATCTCCTCAATGCCGTTGGAGAAACTGCTCTTGGAGGGCCGATATTCGTCTTTCATTTTGGGCGAATGACTGAAAAGAAACGCCGAGATTTAGCTGATTTGTGTCAGCAGCGTCGGAGCACTTTTATTGTGATAGATGATGTGCTGATGCTCTACCTTTGCGGAGAACAAAAAACACGCTTACCTGTATTGTTTGATTGTACCTTACCCTTTACTTTCTTAGAACCTTATAAAACCGCAGCAGGAGAGGTTCCGCCTGAGATGTTTTACGGGCGAGTACGAGAACGGGAATCCATAATCGATCCTCTTGGTTCTTGTTTGATTTATGGAGGTCGGCAGTTAGGTAAAACCGTTTTGCTTAAGTATGTACACCGGACTTTTCATGGAACCGACGCGGGAAGGAACGCCCTATTTTTGGATATTAAAGAAATTGGACGCAACCAAGCTTTAGATAAGATTTGGGATTTACTAAACGGAGAATTGGATAAATTGAAAATTCCTGATACCAATCGGCGCAACTCCGTTCGCGAAAGCAGCTTGCTGCGGATTAAAAATTGGCTGGAATTGGACAAGCAGCGGCGCTTTTTGCTGTTGTTGGATGAGGCAGATAATTTCCTTGAAGCCGATGGTAAGGAGGATTTCCTCCGCTGCGATGAACTCAGAAAATTAATGATGGAAACTGACCGACGTTTTAAGGTAGTCTTTGCCGGATTGCACAACGTTCTGAGAACCACTAGACAAGCAAATCATCCGCTGGCTCACTTTGGCAGGCCGATCTGCATTGGGCCTCTGCTGAATAATGGTGAAATGCGTGCGGCAACAGCTTTGGTAGAACGTCCGCTGGCTAGTCTTGGCTATCGTTTTGAATCACTTGATTTAATCCCGCGCATTCTTTGGCAGACTAACTATTATCCGAGCTTGATTCAACTTTATTGCGAGCAGTTACTCAAGCACATTACTAACCCAGATGTCCCTACTTTCGATCCTAAAATTAGTCCGCCTTACGTGATTACTTCTCGCCATGTAGAAGAAGCTTATCAAAGTCAAGACCTTCGCAAAAATATTCGCGATCGCTTTAAGTTGACACTAGGACTCGATAAGCGCTACGAAGTAATTGCCTACTCAATTGCTGATGGTTCTCAGCAGAATGAAACAGGTATGGAGGATGGGTTTTCTGTATCTTGGATTCGCGAGCAAGTCTTGTATTGGTGGTCGGAGGGATTCGCAGGAAGGTCATCGGAAGATGAAATTCTTGCTTTACTAGAAGAAATGGTCGGATTAGGAGTTTTACGAGAAACCGATGCTGGTTACTTCACTCTGAGAAGTTCTAATTTAGCCTTGCTTATGGGGACGCAGCCAGAAATTGAAGCAGAACTTCTGAGACCGCGTGAAGCTCCACCTGAATACGAACCTGCTACTTTTCGGTCTCCTCTTGCCAAAAATAAAGCTGATTCCCGGCGCAGTCCTTTAACTGTTCAACAGGAATCAGAGCTGCTGCGCCGGGAGTACGGTGTCTCTATTATATTTGGCTGCCAAGCCGCAGGAATTGACGATTTGAGAGTTTTTATGGAAGCAGCATTTAGTAAGAAGGATTGCAAAATTCACTATTTAGAAAATCTCTCAGAGCGATCGGATTTCAGCCAGCGTTTGACAGAAATTAGTAACCGTCGCAAGAAAGATACCACGACGCTCGTTGTTGTATCACCCACCACCCCTTGGAGTAAGGATTGGGTTGATGAGGCAATTAAGAAAATCAAAAGATTGAAGAAGGAAGACTCGTTTATCCAGCTTGCTTTCGTCGCCGACCCTCAGAAAGTTTGGCAGTTAGTTAATTATAGTTCCAGAGGCTTTGATTACTTTAAAGAAGTGAGATTTTTCAGTCTCAAACCTTGGCACGATGCGGCGCTGCGACATTGGTTGGAAGATGCTAAGTTGCCCAGCGGACTAGAAGTTAGAAAGAAGATTACGGAAGTTACAGGGAATTGGTCAAACCTGTTGCAAAAATTCTATCAATTTTCTCAATCTAATCCGCATCGCTGGCAAGATTCCTTGGCGGAACTGAAGAATCAATTTAATAACTCTGACCAATTAATTAATTCAATGGGGTTTGACGGTTGCGAACATCAAAGAAAACTGGTGATGAGAACTTTAGGCCAATGGGGAGAAGCAGCAGCGGTTGAGGAATTAGTTGAGGTTCTTGATGATGTATCGCCTGAAATTGTCAAGCAGACTCTCAGATGGGCGGAGCTCCTCAGTCTTGTCTCGCATTTAGGAAATCAGAAGCAAGACGGTAAGGATTACTGGCAAATTGACCCTGTAGTTGGTCGTCTGCTCGAATCTATGGCAGAGTAATACAAACTTTCTGCTGTGCAATGTACTTAAGCAGATATCTGACTTAAGATAGGCGATCGCCCGCAGCAGCTAAGTCTAAGCTAGAAATTGTTCCATAAACCTAATTGAGGAAAAAAAGATGAGTAGCGGTCACGCCAGCCATAAAGGCTCTTCCACAAAACCCAATACCAACACTAACGGTCAAATTACATCCCCTGACGACCAACCCGCTGACCCGCTAAATCAAGAAACATCGGGTTATCCGTTCCATAACGAAGCAATGGAAAATCCTGTTGCTACCGCGCGGCCCGACGAAGAGGCTGAGTCTGGCGAAGAACAGCAATAGTTATATCGATTAAATTGTCATCGATATGCTATCTGCGACGCGGTTGATTAGATGTTTGATAAAAATCCGGTTTGTACTAATTACATCTTGCACTTCCATAGTCCGCCAGGGATTTGAATCTCCGGCGGACTATTTGGGCATGTTCAGTAGTACCTCACAGCTTCAGAACAAAGGAATAAAGTCCTTACTACAAAACTATTTAACATAAAATTCAAGTTAGGAATTATTGAGAAATGAGCGAGATTAACCAACTATTTCAAAAAGACAAATTGCCGGAATTAGGATTAGTCTGCATTACAACATCCAATGAAGTTCGCTTTCGCACTGTCACGCGGAAACGGCTGTTACAGCTTTCGGAAACTGAACAAGAAACTGTATTGCGCGAGCTTTATACAGATAACTTAAAGCGGCTTGACAAAGCGATCGACTTCTGTTCCGTTAATCAGATTAAGCTCTACCGCATGACTTCTGCACTGTTCCCTTTTGCAGATACAGATTTGGGGGAAGCAGTGCTACACTCCATGACTGAGGAATTGCGGAATACCGGCGATCGCGCTTTGTCTTTGGGCATCCGCTTGGTACTCCACCCGGATCAATTTGTCGTCCTCAGTTCCGACAAGCTTTCTGTGGTTGAAAACAGCATTAAAATTCTCGCGACTCATGCTTTAATTTTAGATATGTTGGGACAGCCCCGATCGCCCCAGGCACTGATGAACATTCACGGCGGCAAGAGCGATCGCACTTCGCAGCTCAAATCAGTCATCCGCGACTTGCCAGAATCCATTCGATCGCGCTTAACCTTTGAAAATGACGAATACGCTTACAGTTCCTCGGAAATTTTAGAAGTTTGTCTCGATACCGGCGTACCAATGGTTTTTGACGCCCACCACCACGTCATTCACGAACATTTAGAAACTTACGACGATCCCAGCGTTGCCGAAATGCTCGCAGCAGCCCGCACAACTTGGTCTGTTCCTGAATGGCAATTAGTGCACATATCCAATGGCAGAGAATTTTTTGCCGATCCGCGCCACAGCGATTTAATTACACAAATGCCTAATTGCTATTATCAAGCTCCTTGGATTGAAGTAGAAGCTAAATTTAAAGAATTAGCTATTGAAAAGTTGCGCGCCGAATGGTTGTCTGCGAATGTTCCACAATTTAGCAATGTGTCGTAGGGGCGGGTTTTACAAACCATATTTGCCTAACACCAATAATCTCGAAAACCCGCCCCGCCCAACGGTAAATCGCAATCTACCTTTTTGTTAATACCAACTATAAATTATGTGTGGACGATACACTTTAACTACTTCAGGTGAAATCATCGCCGAATTCTTCAAACTGTCGGGAGTTCCCGACATCAAACCGCGATACAATATCGCCCCAACTCAATCAGTTGCCACAGTCACAGTTGAACAAAAAAAAATGCAGCGAGAGTTTCAATTTATGCGCTGGGGTCTGATTCCCAGTTGGGCAAAAGACATCAAAATAGGCAGCAAGATGATCAATGCGCGATCGGAAACTGTAGCCGAAAAACCTGCTTTTCGCAGCGCCATCAAGCACAGGCGATGTTTGATAGTCGCTGACGGTTTCTACGAATGGCAACAGCAGGGAAAGAACAAACAGCCTTACTATTTTCAAAAGGCAGACGGCGAACCCTTTGCTTTTGCCGGTTTGTGGGAAAATTGGGAATCTCCTGAAAAAGAAAACATTGTATCTTGCAGTATAATTACTACCGCTGCTAACGAAACAGTGGAGCCGATGCACGATCGAATGCCGGTGATACTCCCCGACAGCGATTGGGAACAGTGGCTCGATCCTTCTGTTAAAAATGCTCAGGAAGTTTTGCCCCTGTTAAAGCCCTATGCTTCGGAAGCCATGAAAGCAAAGGCCGTAAGTGTGATCGTCAACAGTCCCAGTAGAGACAGTCCCGAATGTATTAGTGAGCCGCAATAAATCATTGCAGCCGACAAAACCGGGATAGTTTGAGTTATGATGTAAAATGATGTTTGAGTTGTAGCTTTGGTTTTCTAAGGATCAGTTTAACTCAGTTGTTATTTGCTCAAACATTTTTTAAATCTTAACATCAGTTAGAAGACAAAAAATATGATTGGATACGTTACACTGGGTACCAAGGATATTGAAAATGCCGCAAAGTTTTATGATGCTTTGCTTGCTGAAATTGGCGCTAAACGATTCATGGAATTCGACGAATTTATCGCATGGAGTGTTTCTCCCAATGGACCAGCACTTGCTATTACAAAGCCCTTTGATGGTAACAGAGCAACTGTTGGCAATGGAGTAATGATAGCTCTTCAAGTTGACAGTCCAGAAAAAGTCAACTTAGTTTATAACAAAGCGATCGAACTTGGGGCTAAGGATGAAGGAGCCGCAGGACCAAGAGGCGCGTTGCCGGGGTTTTATGCGGGATATTTTCGGGATCTTGATGGCAATAAGCTGAACGTGTTTTGTATGACAGGGCCAAACACTTAAGATTTTTATTTTTCGTGAGGGGAGCCGAAAAAAAGCTATTTCCGATTGTTAGCTATTAGTTATCACTCCCTAAATAAGAGTTGATAACTAATAACTAAGGGCTAATGACTAATAACTAAATTATCTCAAATCCGTTAGCATCGGAATAGTAAATTCGAGGTCACTGTCAACAGTCAACAGTCAACAGTCAACATCATTCCGGTGTAACCGGAAATGATATTAACTCTCGTACATCCGCGCTTCAGCAGCCTCGGGATTTTCCTCGCAATACTCGTCAAAAGCCGTTTTTTCAAGCTTCATCGATCGCTGGTGAGAAGCCTCAGCCTGCATTTCCTCTACAATATCCCACGCTACCGCGCACTCTCTAGAGGTAGCGCCTTTCTCGGCACAGATAGTTCTGGCATCCGCGATCGCCTGTTCGATTTCTTCGTCAAATAAAATACTCTTCGGCTTCTCAAGAAAATCGCTTTTTGTCAAGATATCCGTGACCGAAATAATGCCCACTAGCTCGTCCTTAATCACCGGCGCCCGACGGATGCGGGTATTGGCGAACAACCTCGCCACGTATTCCACGCCCAAGTCAGGATTCACCGTGATGCACGGTTTGGTCATAATCTCGAAGACGCGGACTTTTTTCGGGTCTACTCCGTAGGCTGCTACTTTATAGACAATATCCGTTTCTGTCACAATGCCGTAGGCATCTTGTTCGTGGCGGCGTTCCACAATCAACGCGCGCAAACACATATCGTTCATCATCGCCACCGCTTCAGCTACCGTTGCTGAACCGCGAATGGTAACAACATCTGTGGTCATAATATCTTGGGCTTTCATCATCATTTTTTATTGTTTCCCGCTGATAAAGTCTACTGCGTCCCGATTTGGGGCTGTCCATTTGATTTGCGATCATCATTAGGACTTACCCTCAGAAACCCGGTTTATACCAAAATATTGGGTTTAGTAACGATAAATCCGGTCTAGCAACCAGGTTTCTGAGAAATCGTGCGATCGCAAACTAATCATAAAACCTTTAACGGCACTCGGGATGACAAGTTGCCTGAAACAGCCCCTCGCTGCCCCGGAACCTCTGGAGTCCGCGATTTAGCGCTCAGACAGGGCTAGCGTGCGATCCTCCAAGCAAGAGTGAAGTATGGGGGCGATCGATCTTTGAGCTGGTTGGACTGAGATTTTCCGGCCCCAGTATCAAAGAAGCAAAAGTTAACACAAACTAAGCAACTGCTTGCGCTCGCACAGATCCCCGCCTCTGATAAACTTGATTGCTGGGAGTGCAAAAGAGCACAAGGCACGCATCAGCAGTTGGGAGGATCTAGTTCGTGGACAATGTAATCGGTTTAGAGATCATCGAAGTAGTTGAGCAGGCAGCCATCGCCTCCGCTCGCTTGATGGGCAAAGGCGAGAAAGATGAAGCCGACAGAGTGGCTGTAGAAGCCATGCGGGAGCGCATGAACAAAATTCATATGCGCGGCCGCATCGTGATCGGCGAAGGCGAACGCGATGACGCACCCATGCTTTACATTGGTGAACAAGTAGGTATTTGTACCCGCGAAGATGCCAAAGATGTCTGCAACATAGATGAATTGATCGAAATTGACATCGCTGTTGACCCCTGCGAAGGTACTAACCTGGTCGCTTACGGTCAAAACGGTTCGATGGCAGTTTTGGCAATCTCTGAAAAAGGTGGTTTGTTTGCTGCACCGGATTTCTACATGAACAAATTGGCTGCTCCTGCGGCTGCTAAGAATCATGTAGATATTCGCAAAACGCCGACTCAAAACCTCAAAATTATCTCTGATTGTCTCGGCCGCAGTATTGAAGATTTGGTGGTGGTGGTCATGGATCGCCCCCGACACAAAGATTTAATTAATGAAATTCGGCAAGCGGGTGCAAGAGTTCGGCTGATCAGCGACGGCGACGTTTCGGCAGCGATTTCTTGCGCGTTTTCTGGTTCCAACATCCACGCACTTATGGGTATTGGCGCTGCACCCGAAGGCGTGATTTCCGCAGCAGCAATGCGCTGCTTGGGCGGTCACTTCCAAGGGCAGTTAATTTACGACCCAGCAGTTGTAAAAACTGGTTTGATCGGTGAAAGCAAAGAGAGCAATATCGCCCGCCTGAAAGAGATGGGCATCACAGACCCAGACAAGATTTACAATGCTGAAGAGTTGGCCTCTGGAGAAACAGTTCTGTTTGCAGCTTGCGGGATTACTCCCGGAACGCTGATGGATGGAGTTCGCTTCTTTGGCGGCGGCGCTCGCACTGAAAGTTTGGTAATTTCTTCTCAGTCGAAAACAGCTCGGTTTGTGGATACAATCCATATGTTTGACCAGCCGAAATCTTTGCAATTGAATTAGTGATTAGTTAGTGGTTAACAGTTAAATGTTAACAATTAACAGTTAACGGTTAACAGTCACCGGTGATTAGCAATTAGCGATAAACTAAGAACTAATAACAGGTGACTGTTAACAACTAAGAAAGAAATAGTGACAAATCACAGATATGAATATTGCAGTCGTAGGTCTCAGCCACAAAACAGCGCCGGTAGAAGTTCGCGAAAAATTGAGCATTCCAGAACAGAAAGTTGAAGCGGCGATCGCCCAATTGCGCGGCTACCCGCACATTCAAGAGGTTGCCATCCTCAGCACTTGCAACCGCTTAGAGATTTATATTGTTACCAGCGAGTCAGAGCCTGGTGTGCGAGAGGTTATTCAGTTCCTTTCCGAATGCAGTAAAGTTCCTTTGCAGTCTTTGCGCCCTCACCTGTTTATTTTGCTGCACGAAGATGCCGTGATGCACTTGATGCGAGTCGCTTCTGGCCTCGACAGTTTGGTGCTCGGAGAAGGACAAATTTTGGCTCAGGTGAAACAAACTCACAAACTCGCCCAGCAGTACAAAGGTGTAGGCAGAATTTTAGAGCGCTTGTTCAAGCAAGCTCTCACAGCAGGGAAGCGAGTTCGCACGGAAACTAGCATCGGTACCGGTGCAGTTTCTATCAGTTCGGCGGCTGCAGAATTGGCTCAAATGAAGGGTCAGCATTTAGCAAGCAGCAAAATTGCGATTATCGGTGCTGGCAAAATGTCGCGGCTGTTGGTGCAGCATTTGCTCTCAAAAGGAGCTAGCCATATTTCGATCGTTAACCGCTCTGTGCGTGGCGCCCTGGAGTTGGCAGGTCAGTTTAAAGATGCTGAATTGCACCTGTATCAGCTCTCGGAAATGATGCAGATAATTGCCAGTTCTGACTTGGTTTTTACCAGTACGGCAGCTACGGAGCCACTGTTAAATAAAGCTAAATTGGAATCGGTTTTAGACCCGAATCGCCCTTTGATGTTGGTGGATATTTCTGTGCCACGCAACATTGACTCGGATGCGAACGAACTCGCTAATGTGCGATCGTTTAATGTGGACGACTTGAAAGCAGTGGTAGCTCAAAATCACGAAAGCCGCCGCAAAATGGCAATGGAAGCTCAGGGCTTGCTGGAACAGGAAGTAGAGGCTTTCGATCTCTGGTGGCGCAGTCTGGAAACAGTTCCTACTATTAGCTGTTTGCGGGATAAGATAGAATTGATTCGGGAACAAGAGTTAGAAAAAGCTTTATCGCGTCTTGGTTCGGAATTTTCGGAGAAACATCAAGATGTGATTGAATCTTTAACAAGGGGGATTGTGAATAAGATTTTGCACGATCCGATGGTACAGTTACGCGCTCAGCAGGATATTGAGGCGCGGCGGCAAGCGATGCAAACTTTGCAAACACTGTTTAATTTGGATGTGGATGTCAATCAGCAGTACAGCTAGCTGGAGTTTTTTTCGATTCAAATTTTGATTCACATTCCGTTAATTGCACGTTATATTTGTAGGGACTTAGGCATTTGTCCATTGCTGTCAACTTAGGATTAAACTCTCATTCAGATAGGGTTTTAAGCGCTGACTGAAAGCTCAAGTCCTCTTGCATAGGATTGAAGAACTGATTAGTTAATTACTCTTCATACCGAGGACTTTAGTTATTAGCCTAGGACTTACGTCTAAGAGTGATATTTCGGGTTGAGTTGACAGAGATGGGCAATGCAGAGTCCCTACTTCTAGCTCATTGTTATGACTTTAAGAAGGCGAACTTATCAATTAATTTTATGTATTGTAGGGCTGTGGCTGGTTTTTGAATTTGCCTCCCGCATGGCGGCAGAAATTCTCTGGTTTCAGGAAGTTGGATATCTTCAGGTTTTTCTCTTAAAGCTGAAAACTCAAGGGTTGCTGGGGACGATCGCAATTGCTGTTTCTTCTGTCTTTTTGCTCGGAAATCTGGCTTTAGCCCGCCGCCTGCAACATCCCGCAGAGGAAAGAAAATCGCCGGTTGTGGGGGCGCTATTCGCTTCACTGGGGGCGAACAAAACGGGGAAGAATACCGGGAGCAATTACGAAATACCTGTTGCTAAATCCCAAATTACCTTTTCCTGGCTGCTGTTAGCAGTATTCGGATTGAGTTCGATCGCAACTTTTATAGTAATTCACTGCGGGCTGTTAGCTGCAAACAGCCTCACCTATTTCGGTATAGCTGACAATTTACCTCCACCGCCCGTGCAGTTGGGAATAGAGTCCATCCAGCAAATAGGGGTGCAGTTATTTTCTCACTGGTGGCAGTTGGGCTTGCTGCTGGCGACAATGTTAGCTGTGGTAATTAAGCCTAATTTTTGGCTGCGGGCGATCGCCCTTTTTCTCAGTTTGGCGATCGGGCTTATTGCCGCCACTCGCTGGGCAAATGTTTTGCAATATTTTCACCCTATTAATTTTAACACAACAGACCCTCTTTTCAATCAAAATATTAGCTTTTATGTATTTATTTTGCCAATCTTAGATTTGCTAGGATTTGGGCTGACAGTTGTATTTGTGTACAGTTTAGTATCTTGTGCTTTAACATATTTGCTATCAGGAAATAGCCTGAGTCAAGGGAGCTTTTTGGGGTTTTCTCGATCGCAGCAGCGGCACTTGTACGGCTTGGGTGCAGCTTCCATGCTAGCCGTTGCATTCCGCTACTGGTTGGGGCGCTACTCATTGCTTTATTCGCGGGGAGACGTTACTTACGGCGCAAATTATGCTGACGTGACGGTGCGGCTGCCCTCCTATGGATTTTTGAGTATTTTGGCGGGGGCGATCGCACTTTTGATGCTGTGGCAGGTTTACCAATTCAAAATTAAAAATGAACTCATAAAAAAAATTCTTTTAGCATGGGTGACTTTAACTTTTGTGGGAGGTTGGCTGCTGCCACAAATTGTGCAGCAACTCATAGTTCAACCCAACGAACTAGCACGAGAACAGCCGTACATTCAGCGCAGTATTGCCTTTACTAAAGAAGCCTTTGACCTCAACACAATCGAAATAAAAACATTCGATCCCGCCGGAAAACTTACTTATGCCGACTTAGAAAAAAATCAACTTACTATTAGCAACATCCGCCTGTGGGACAAGCGACCGCTGCTGCAAACCACCCGACAGTTACAGCAAATCAGACCATATTATACATTTCCTGATGCCGATATCGATCGCTACACAATCAAAAATGAAAAAGCACAAAAGGGAGATTCGGAAAGCCAACAAGTGTTTCTGGCAGCGCGGGAATTAGATTACACAGCAGTTGCCCCCGAGGCTCAAACTTGGGTGAACGAACATTTAGTTTACACTCACGGTTACGGCTTTACTCTTTCTCCCGTAAACAGAGTCGGTGTCGGCGGTTTACCCGATTATTTTGTCAAAGATATTGGAGTGGCAGCCCAGAAAGGAGAGACTGCTTTGGAAGTCACTAGCGATCGAATTCGGGTCAGTATTCCGATCGGCTACCCGCGAATTTACTACGGGGAAATCACCGATACAGACGTGATGACGCCCACAAAAGTCAAAGAATTTGACTATCCCAGCGGCGAAGAAAATGTTTACAATACTTACAGCGGTAGGGGCGGAATTGCGATCGGTTCTATGTGGCGGCGCTGGCTGTTTGCTAATTATCTCAAAAATTGGCAAATGGCGCTTACCCGCAATTTTACCCCAGAAACTAAATTGCTGTACCGCCGTAATATTAATAAAAGAGTCCGGGCGATCGCTCCTTTTTTACGCTACGATTCCGACCCGTATTTAGTAGCAGCAAACGCCAATCTTACCAATAACGATATAGAAAAAGAAAAAGATGAAAATGGCAACGAGATTAAACCTTCACCCTCGGCTACTGATAAATCTCCCAACTATCTTTACTGGATTATCGATGCCTACACAGCGAGCCCTGGCTATCCGTATTCTGACCCGGGAAATCATGAGTTTAACTACATCCGCAACTCCGTCAAAGTAGTGATTGATGCCTACAACGGGTCTGTTGACTTCTACGTTGCCTATCCCTCCGATCCCATTATTAACAGTTGGATTGCTATCTTTCCCGGACTCTTCAAACCCCTTGACAAAATGCCTCCGGCTCTCCGCACACATATCAGATATCCAGTAGATTTGTTGAGCATTCAATCCGAACGCTTGCTAGCTTATCATATGGAAGACCCGCAAGTATTTTACAATCGGGAGGATTTGTGGCGAGTTCCCCGTGAAATTTATGGCAGCGAACAGCAGCCCGTAGACCCGTATTATTTGATTACGAAACTGCCAACGGAAACAGCAGAAGAATTTATTTTGCTGCTCCCATTTACACCAGTAAGCCGAAACAATTTAATTGCTTGGATTGCAGGGCGATCGGATGGTGGCAATTACGGAAAATTGCTGTTGTATCTGTTTCCCAAACAGCGATTAGTTTACGGCCCGGAACAAATAGAAGCTTTAATTAACCAAGATCCGGTTATTTCCGAACAAATATCTCTCTGGAATCGCCAGGGTTCAAAAGCTATTCAAGGAAACTTATTAGTAATTCCCATTGAACAATCTTTACTGTATGTCGAACCTCTTTACTTAGAAGCCGAACGCAATAGTTTGCCAACTTTAATCCGAGTTATTGCTGTCTACGAAAACCGCATCGTCATGGCAGAAACTCTAGACTTGGCACTCAAGGCACTTTTTCAGGCAACATCTACCAATAAACCCGCAATTATTCGACCTGTAGAAGGAACAGCACCAGCTTTAAATAGTGAATGATATCAATTCCGGTTGCACTCCTCCGGAATTGTTGACTGTTGACTGTTGACTGTTGACGGGCGGGTCGAAAAACTGAATGGTTGAGTGTTAAGTGTTGACTCGATTTTATTATTCCGAGGCAACCGGAAACGATATAAATTACTGCGATTTCTGTTTGCTAGCAGCCTTAATATCCTGCCACCAAACATCGACATAGGGCCACATCAATCTCTTGTCTGCTCCCGAATCTAGTTTCACTGTCACCTCATAACGGTTAATATGCGTGAGTTCGCCTGTTTTGCCATTCAAATACAATTGTTTGGGATTGTCGGTGATAATTTCTACCCTTTGATTCAACAGTGGCAGCATCTCGGTAGAAGAACCCTGAAACGGATTTTTGCCTTTGATCGCATAGCCACCAATCAAAAACAAGTACATTGAAGCTAGGAAAAATACTGTACATAAACCCACAATTACCAGTGTTTTTTGTTGTGAAAAACTGGTATAAACGCTCGCATATCCTACGCTCATAGTTCCAAAAAACAACAAATTTGGCAGGTACAGCCCATCTTCCAGAAACACGCTACCAAAAAACATGAGGGCTACCTGAAAACCAAATAATGCAGCCACCCAACTCCAGCCAGTTAGCAACGATGCAGATAGTAGCCAATTCATGGCTAGAGTAAGGGCGATCGCCATTGCTATTGCCCCAAGCGGTGCTGCATAATCGTACTGTCTGAAGGGAAGAAGAACAAAAAATACTAAAGCATAAGCAAAACCCCCAAAAGCCAGTGCTAATCCACTAATTATTTGGTTCCCGTTCAGCATGGCGAGGAATTTTTAGAACACTAAAGTGGAGCGTTCATCTTCTGTTGTGATAGTAGCCGTTGAAAATTCCCAGCGGACTAAGACCATAAATTCTAAACGTAGCGTGCGCCACAAGCAGCTTACCGCTATATTTAGGGGAGCGAACCGATTTGTTAACCAAGCGTGCTGTCCCAGTTTCCGAAAGCACAAGTCAGCCGGATCTGAAGGTGAAATTTTCAGAAAACCAGATTATTTACGGTCGATCGACTTAACAAATTGTTGCACAGGCTGTGGTAGAGCCGGCACAAAAGTCTTTCTAAAACCCCTAACATCGAACACTCGCCACAAAATACCTACCGCTACCGTCAAGAAAAATAACGCTCCCAAAAAATTGAACACAGTAGACAGAAAACCGCTGTTCCTTTTTTTCGGAGGTGTAATATGTTTCATGCGATATACAGCCGGCTCGTAATCTCTCGACTCCTCGCGACTGCGCCGCGGCGTTTTGGGGCGCGAACTCGCACTGCGCTTCTGAGTCAAACCCGTTTTATTAGTTTTAGTAAAACTGCTGGCCGACTTCAATTCAGAAGCGCCGCGGGTTCCCGTTAACTTGCTAGCAGAAGCCCCCGTGTGGCCAACAGCAGCATCCTGAATTCTGCTGTTAGGGCGCTGAGTCGATTTGCGTTCGGCGAGGGTACGCATCAAACTTTGCAATTGCTGAGTCGCCGCAGGCGGGCGTTCCCCTTTCCTCGCCCAATTTAACAGCATCGCCCCGGTAATCCCGCAGAGATTCGTAGCGCCTACAGAAGCCAGCCGCTTCAGCAGAGGCTGGCTGTTGGACACAAAAATCACCAATGCCTCCGGGTGTTCTTGAGCCAAACCGTAAACGCACTGAGCCGTCGCCACTACCAGCATTGCTGGCTTGCTTTGATTTTTGATCGAAGGTTCGAGAGCTCGGTGTGTTTCCTGAGCGTCAGTTGCAATCCAGCCACTGTCGGCAAAAAATCGCATAAACTCTCTAGCTACTTGCTCTTGCTCTTTTTCCACCGCTTGCCCTGTCAGACGATCTATTTCGTCGTACACTACTTCCGGGATATAGCAAGTTCCCACCTTGGCATATTCTTGCCACACTTGGGTTCTGCCAGTCATTAAAACATCTGCATCAAAAGTTACCAATACAGGAGGAAGTTGATTAGCCATGACTTTATCCTATAGGCTCAGATAAGTTATTTAAACTTAATCGATCAAGTTTAAACAAATTTTGGGATATAAAAAAATCAACTTTTGGTAGTAGATAAATTGCCCTGGGCGGAGGTTTTAATTGGAAATTAGTAGTTAGGAACCCGATCGCCCTTCAGTTGCCAGTTTGATCGGTCAATTCCTAGATTCCACTAATTTACCGCAACCCAAGAGCCTATTACCAAAGATGCCAGACTACTGTTAGTTCCCGATGCCCAGACGGCCAGCCAAAGCCGGAGTCAACGGCAATAGGGCAGCAATCATCAAGAACAAAGCTAGCAAACCCAAAGCCGCGCGAGCGTCGTCAGGCTCAGTCAGCTCGTTGAGGCTCGGCCGCTCCAGATTCCGCTGTAAAATCAGAATCACGATCGCCCAATACAGAGCCAAAGGATTAACTAAAGAAACGATTGCCAGCACCACAAAAGTCGCCAAAGTAGTGCGACTGGCTATTTTCCGACCGTAGATGGCTTGCACGATTCTACCCCCGTCCAACTGTCCCGCCGGCATCAAATTAATCGCCGTTATTACCAAGCCCAACCAACCGATAACTACCAGCGGGTGAACGTCAACAATCTGCTGCTGCAACGCCGAACCCAAAACCACTTTTGCCAAAGTTCCCACCAAAACCGAGCCCTTGAAAAATTCTGCGGGAATTTGAAACAAACTGCCGGGGTGAGACAGCAACAAACCCGTTACCAGCATTAGCAGAGAAACTATTCCCCCAGCCCCTGACCCGGCAAAAGCGATGTCAAACAAAACTTTACGGTTGGGCAGCAACGACTCAAAACGCTCGATCGCTCCAAAACAACCTATCTGCAAAGTTGGTATAAAAAACGGCCAACTCAAGCGAACCTTGTACCGATTTGCCAGCACTCGGCGAGCAATTTCCCCAGAGCCTAAAACCGCCCAAATTCCGGCTGCAATTGGCAGAACTTCTAGATATCTAGCCGGCGAGTTAAAGAAATCGAAACCTAGCAGTAAACCGCCTGTCTCTAAGCTAGTAGCAATTGTTGCCAGCAGCAGCACGACTGCTAGGATTTTTTGAGACACGGTTGTTGGCTGCGGGTCGTTGGTGCTGGGCAAGATAATCACTACGGGCTTGTCGTCCTGATTTTCTACTAAAAATAGGCGGTAGCGATCGTTTAATTTTTCTTCCAAACTTGCCGTCAAACGTGAGTGTACTTGTTCTGGGTCTCCCCGGAGATTGCCTTTCAAGATTACCCCATCTTGATAGGGAATTGTTTCTGTGGCAAAGAAAGTATCAATTCCAAATATGCCTTTAATTGCCTTGAGGTCTTCCACTGGAACGGGAATTATTTCTGATTCATTATTCGCAGGCGAGGAAGTGACGATTTTAATGGTTTCTGGGCCTGGTGGCCGCTGCGACTCAGGAGCGGAAAAAGCATCGCTTTGAGACTTTACCTCAGCAGCATCCGGCCGCGGCAGCACTGTATCGGATGCAGCCTTACGCAATTGCCGGCCCAGATAAATGTACAATCCCGTGGAGACCACGAGCAGCAACAATACCGCAACTAGATTGAGGTAAATTCCGGCGGCGAACAAACCAAAGAACAGCAGCCAGGGACTCATTAGCGCAACAGATTGCAACCAAGCCAAAATTCCCAGTTTGCCAAAAGGTCTGGCGCGATAAAATCCCCAACCCAGAATTCCCAGAGCAACCAATACGAGCGCAATTGTTGCCGTATTTTCCGATGCAACTATAGGCATTCCGGTTGCTTGCGCCAATAGGGGCTTTAATCGGTCGATCGCGCTGCGGTCGAGTAATAGCATTAAATTTTGGGGAATATGAAATAGAGTTGTTGGGAACATATCCAAACCTATCGGAAACTAGCCTGATTACTAAGGATAACCCCTGAGGGCTACTCGGCCCAAAACCTGCTGCTGGTGGTGTTTGAACATCACAGGATCTAGGCTATTGACACAGTAGACTTTTTATGATATCACATCGGCTGTGGCCAGCATATACTCAGAAGGGTAGCAGTGTCGATCGCCCAGAAGCAGGAAGATTGGCCTGGGTTTGGCAGGCGGTGTTGTGCATTTGTTGTGCGAAACAAATGCGAAACAAATAAGGTTGGAGCCGCTCTCTACTTTTCGGTAAAGAACGGCTCAAAGCGTTGATGCTATTAGGTTTTGTGTAACGGGTACGGCAGGACTTGAACCTGCGGCTCGCTGCTTAGAAGGCAGCTACTCTATCCAACTGAGTTACGCACCCAACTCAAAAATCGCTAACAAGATTATTGTATCGGTGCAGTGTGCGATCGAGCAAGTAAATTATATGATGACTTACGCAGAAACCGCTTTGATCTACAAAAATATGGCGTGCAGCGCGATGGTTGGGGAAAAAAAACCAAGATGATGAGAGTGCCTGTGCCTCCAAGACTGTATCTGACCAAAGCTGGAGGGACTCACCTGCAAACAGCACGCTTGTAAGGTAGGACCTAAACTCGCGTAAAGTATTTAGAGGTCGAGGTGAAACCCAAATATTTGGTCGATCGGATATCTCCCCACATTAAGACGCAGCTCAGACACCACAAGAGTCACAGGTGCTTTTTTCCAGATGTCTGTAACATCCCCTAGTGGCAAAGCCTAAAACGCTGACCGCATTACCGAAAAACCAGAGAGCATGCCCTGATTTGAGGTATGAGTTGAGCCAGAATGACTAATTTGCTGATATTGAGTTATGTGGGCTAACATTCTGCTCGACTTGATATTTAATAAAAATGTGGTAGAACTAGATTGAAAGACTCAGGTGAAAATCCCTGATGGTACGGAGCCTCTATATAAGCTTCCTCTACGGCATCAAAGCAAAACAGTCAATCGCCCGCTCGGCACGAGCGCGAAAATCAAGCGTTGCCAGTACAGCAGTCGTAAATTGTGCGCGGGGGACTTTCCTTCGTGCATTGATTTATACGCCAAGGCCGAGAGACAATCTCAGCTTAGATAATTGTTAACATTTGTTAGCAAAAAAGTATCGGAACGCTTGAGGAGAGAACCATCTCTGGGTGATCGGGAGCAATCCTGCTAATTTAAGTGGACTCGCTGAATCAAGAATCCCCTCGCCTTTAGGCATCGGGAGTGTCAAAAGCACAGCACCTCGGCCATGACAGGAGTCAAATCGCAGTGTCATGTTTATTCTGAAACGGCAGGATGTTGAAATAACCAATTTTCAACACCCAAAACGGGATCAACAAATTCCCATTCTCAATTATCAGGGGCAGACTTTTCGCCTGATCAGCGCCTTTAACGGCAAGCAAGCAGAAGACGCCAGAGCCTTGTGGCGGGACTTAACCGACAACCGAGGCAAAGCCTGTGTTCTGCTAGAAGAGCCGGATAGATATAGCGTCTGGGGAAAAGTCCGTTTAGATCAGCTTGCCGGTGAAGAACCGGCAGGGAATGAAGCAGCCAAAGCACCACTGTTCGCGCAGGCTTGTCTGCTGCTCCTCCAAGCTGTTTACTTCGATGTAGAAGACCTCTTAGGCGCAAGGCAAGCCACATCGTTTCAGAAAGATATCGCCAAGGTATTTCAGCAGGGAAACTTCCCCCAGGCAGACTCCCCTGATGCGATAAAAAACTGGCTAACCGTTAGCCCCTTGCAAAATCACAAGGTGCCTCCTTGGCAAGAGCAGCATCTCAAGACCTTATTGCAAGAACTCCACCGCTTGGGCAAATCATATTTTGGCAATACGGACTTCGCGGAGGGAGTGAGCGATGTGCTGCAAGATATGCCAGCACCGGATCGGACTCAGTTTCTAGATTGGCTGAAACAATCAGCCCTCAACAAGTTGTGGATCGCAGGATAGAAAATCTGTGACAATTGCTCAGACAATTGGGCCCAGATAATTGAGCTTAGATAATTGCACTGTAGGGGGTACGCGATATACAGGTTGGATTGCCAACTTGTATTGACCAACCAAATTGTTGATTCGGTTTGGATGCCACCTATGGTCTGGCAATTTAACTAAGTTTCGCTCTCACTCCCCACCCAGAATCATTGAGACGAGTGGGGAAGAGTGAAAGCAAAAAAACAGCTCCCTCAACCTGTGAGGGTATAATTTCAGAGATAGATTTGGTACTGTAAAAACCTTAAGGGTGGAGACATATACCGTATTTCTATCATTATATTTCCGGGTACAAGATCGACTAACGACTAATTGATTGAATTAGTAAATAGATATTATTCTTGCTTAGTCTTTCTAGAGTGTACGAGGGCAAAAGTCCCGACGACACACTGAGGACGCCAGTTATTCCGGAAGCGTCAGATCGAGGTTTTTTAAGGTTTTTTGGCGAAAGAATCCTCATCTTTAATCAAAGATTGAGATGGGGTACGTTCAACCGCTAGTTAGGTCTCGTGGAATCCCTATGAGTAGCACTTCAGAAAAGTCATCTACATCTTCATCTTTACTGTCAGCTCAGACCCTAGTGATTGCGGGCATTGTCTGGGCTGTCACGGCGCTGCTGTTCTTTTTGCTGTTCAGCGTCCCCCTCTCAGCAGAAGAGGGTTTACCTCTTTGGTACTCGATCGGCACTTATGTTTTTGAATGCGGAGCATTCTTGGGAGCGGCTTTAGTCTGTTTTAGAAACTGGCAAAGCCCGCACATGGTCAGCGGGCGCAACGTCTGGCTGGGCATTGGTCTGGGGATGCTGTTCTATTTCCTAGCCAACCTGCTGTTCGGGATTTGGGAACTCTATTTCGAGTTAGACCCGGACGTGTCTCCTGCCGATGCGTTTTATCTGGGCAGCTATGTGGTACTGATCTGGGGCATGGTTCTAGCCGTGACTTCCAAGCGACTGAATCTAGAAATTGGGCAGTGGGGTGTGTTAGCGGGAATTGCAGCCTTGGGGATTGCTGTAGCTATTTGGGTTGCTGCACCTGACTCTTGGAGGGCCCAGCTAGGAATGGCTCCGGCAGCCACTCAAGAAGTAGTGACAGAATCTGAACCAGCAACCGCTGCCACAGGAAGAGCGCCTGCTTTGGACAATTCGTCCAAGATACAGCCAAAAGCAGCAGCGACTGATGCTGCATCCGCACCCGAAGAAGAAGAAGCAGAAGCAGAAATCAAAGCTCCGGGATGGGTAATAGCACTTGACAAGCAACTGTCGCCTTACGCCTATGCAATCAATTTGTTTTACATCGTTGGGGACGTTTTTCTGCTGATTATTGCTACTGCATTGCTGCTGGCGTTTTGGGGAGGACGTTTTTCCCAATCTTGGAGAATGATTGCGGCTGCTACTTTTTCGCTTTACATCGCAGATATGTACTTTAAATGGCGCGATACTCAGGCTGAGGGTACTTATCAAAGCGGCAGTTTGCTGGAAATCTTTTTTGTTTTCAGCGGCATCCTGTTTGGGATTGGAGCTATCTTGGAACATGACATCTCAACCCGTTCTCGCCAGAGTAGGCGCAGTCGTCGCGCCGCGTAGCGATTTGAGATTGGGGTTGCTTTGGCAAGCGATGGGGACGCGAAAGCTTTTTTGCCATTGTCGGCATCTCTGAGCTTGAACTTGAAAATGAAAAATCACAGTTCGCTGCCTACTAGCCTGCGTCTTTTCACGTCTTTTTGCTGGGAAACTTGGCATGACGCCTACAAAACTCTCCGATTCAGACAAACGCGAACTCATCAGGCTGTACCGACAGTCAAACGAGAATACTATCACTCTGGCAAAGCGCTACGGAGTGAGCAGTTCGACTGTGAGGCGCATCCTTCAGGGTGCTTTGTCGGAGCCGGAATACGAATTTCTAGTGCAGCAAAAACAAAAGCGTTTGTCCGATCGCACCAGTGTTTCTGAACCGACAGAGGCGACTACTGAGTCGTCGGCAGATGGCGAAATCGATCCTGTAGGTGTCCCCCTGTCGGAGTCAGTCCCTGTCCTGCCGTCAGCCTCAAATTTGAGACCGACAATCCGAAAGCGTTCTAACTCAGTCCCCGAACCAGTTGCAGAACTCGAAATTCGAGGGAATGTAGAGTCAGATTTAGATGTTTCTAATTTGCCAGATGCCCAAGCAGCCAATATTGCCGATCGCAGCCAGCGCGCTGTTGTGACTGGTGAACTAAAGGCAAGGCTGCCAGCAGAAGGGCTGCTGGCAGGTGAAGATTTTAGCGATTTCGAGGACGACGATGAGGACGAGGAGGATGAGGAGGATGATGAAGACGATTTAGATGACGACTTCGACGAAGATGTAGAGGATGAAGACTCTCTGTTTGAAGGCAGTCTCCTGGGTTCACTATCGTCGGGTGAGTCTATCGAGCTTCGGGGTACAGGACTGATTCAAGTTTTGCCTTTAAGCGAAGCATCTCTGCCCACAATTTGCTATTTAGTGGTCGATCGGGCAGCGGAGTTAATCACCAGACCTCTAAAAGCTTTTGGCGAACTCGGTCAAATTCCGGCGGCGGAAATTCGCGAGAAAACCCTAGCAGTGTTTGACAATCACCGAGTGGCCCGCCGATTTGCTACTCGCAATCAAAGAGTTTTCAAAATTCCTGACAGCAGTATGCTGCAAAAAGCAGCGCCTTATTTGCGAGCTAAGGGAATTACTCGGCTGCTAATTGACGGTCAGGTATATTCCCTCTAAGGGATCAAATCTATTTAATATTGTACGGTGTCGGATTCTTCTGGATTTGCCTGAAATTTAGGACGTGAGTTTTGGGAATCTGAAATGTTCCACAGCGGTTGCAGTAGCGCACCTCCGATCAGTCCTGCACTCAGGCTCATTGCCAATACTACTCCTACGGGCAGTTGTATCGATTGAAAAAAGATAAAGTTTAAGGATACTGGGGCGGCGTTCTGCACTGAGATAATGCCGATCGCGCTTACTAAAATTGCTACTAAAAAACTAATGGCGAGCAGAGGAATTGTTTTCATAAACTGGTTGACAGGCTAATAATTTAACTTGTATACTTGTTTTATAATTGAAATATGTTTAAAAATTTTATTTTTGCAAACACCCCATTATTTAATAATATAGAATAACATTAGGGGAAAAGTCAAGTAGAGACGGAAAAAATAGAGAATTTTTTTAATTAATTAAAAAATTAACAAACATAAATAAATTTACGCTTCCCAAACTTAAACAAATCCAAGTCGATTGCAAATATATAACTGGCCCAGCAGTATCGATGATTAATGTTCCGAGGCTTTGCCAGAGTTATCAAAAATATGTAAGGTGCGCCAAGCGCACCTCACAATCTCAAGCGCTAGGGGAAAAACCCCCGTTGGAATAGGTAGAAAATTAAACAGGTTCTAACTGAGAAATTACCTTTTCCATGTGTTGGGCAACTTGGCTTTCTTTTTCCACAGAATTGGTTTCCATGTAAACGCGCATCAAGGGTTCGGTTCCCGAAGGCCGCAGCAGTACCCAGCCACCGTCTTCAAGATAAAGTTTAATTCCGTCTTTGCGACCGATTTCCTTAACGCCGATACCTGCTACTTCTGTGGGGGGATTCTTGGTAAAAGATTCCAAAACGGCTGCTTTGTGGGCTTCTTCTAGGTGCAAGTCCAAACGTTTGTTGTACAGGGGGCCGTCGGCTTCTTTAATGGCTTCTTCGACTAGCTGAGACAGCGGTTTGCCTTCATAGGCGATCGCCTCAGCAACTAGCATATCAGCCAAAATCCCGTCTTTTTCGGGAATGTGACCCAAAACGCTCAAACCGCCAGATTCTTCGCCACCGATGAGCACAGCAGTTTCCCGCATTTTTTCGCCGATGTATTTAAAACCGACTGCGGTTTCGTAAATTGTTAAACCGTACTTGGCGGCCAAATTGTCCAGCAAGTGGGTAGTTGCGACTGTACGGACGATCGCCCCAGTCAAGCCTTTATTCTTAACCAAGTGACGCGCCAGCAGCAACAGCACGGTGTTTGGAGTCAAAACATTTCCCAACTCGTCAACAATACCAAATCGATCGCTGTCGCCATCGGTAGCTAAACCCAAATCCGCCGAATCCTTCTTAACAGCTTCCACCAACTCAACTAACTGTTCCCCCTTGGGTTCGGGCATTCCGCCACCAAACAGCACGTCGCGGTAGGTATGAAAACTTTCGACATCGCAGCCGCAGTGTTCCAAAACGCCGTCGAGATAGCCGCGAGAAGTCGAGTAGAGAGCGTCGTACTTCACCTTCAACTTAGCAGAGCGAATCCGCTCCACATCGATCAAAGTATAAAGAAACTTCAGATATTCGGGTTTCGGGTCAAAACTGGAGATTTTATCGTTGTGGCTGCCTTTGGCTGGGGCATCAGAAGCACCAGCAATATTTGCCACAATTGTATCGGTAATTTCTGGGGTTGCCGGGCCCGCGTAGTCGGGGATGTATTTGATGCCGCAGTAAGGTGCGGGATTGTGCGAAGCCGTGAACATCAGGGCTCCTGCGGAGTTGAGATGCTTGGCGCTGTAGGCGATGACTGGTGTGGGGCAATCTCGATCGACCACTTTCACAGTCCATCCCAAATCTGCCAATACTTCAGCCGCCGTGCGGGCGAACTCGTCTGCCAGAAAGCGGGTATCGTAGGAGACTAGAACTGGGCGGTCTTTGGTGTAAGCGGTTTCTAGGTAACTGGCGATCGCCCGGGTGACTTTTCGCACGTTGGCAAAAGTAAAGTCATGGGCAATCAGCCCCCGCCACCCATCGGTTCCGAACTTAATTTCTGTTGAATTGCTGCTAGCGCTCATTTTATCCACTTCCTCTCGTCCTACTAATCCTACCCGAAGCCATAGCCTTAAAGACGTACTGGCCGTGCTGTTTGTGAGGATCGATCGCCCGTGGGGCCCGCATCAACCTCATCCTATCGTTGTAGAGACAGGCTTCGGGTTCCGGGAGAGGACTCGAAAAACTCAGAGTTGGCAAAATGTGGGAGTTATCGGGCTACTCAGTCGCTAATTCTGGTTTTGAAGGGTAGGTGGTCGATCGAACCGACGGCGATCGATTGGGGGTGATTCCCTACGGGATAGCTTCGCTTCACGGGGAAGCTAAAAAACCGATCGCAAAAAACGGCCCTGGCAATGGTATTAACTAAATGCACATAAATCTGATTCTCATCTCAAATTTAATTTTTTATTTAGAAAATCCCAGCGTTAAATTTGTTAGGGTTTCCTAACAATCGCCAGACTAAAAATACATTTCTAATTCAGCTATAGAAATAAATTAACCAAAGTCACCCCTAGATCGTGCTGTAGCCTAGCTTCTTGAAGAAACGAAGGCGCTCAACCAAAGCGCTCCAAAACAAAAATAAGGTATTTCAAGCAGCAGTTTTTTTAAGCAGACTTAACTTTAATTCTCAGTTTTTCAGACAAATTAAATTTATTTCCAGCCTTCTTTATACGTCAAAAAAATAGATTAGGGTCGCGATCACAGAGTGATGGTGATCGATCTCACAATAAATAATGTTATTAACGTGCAGCTTATAAAAGATGCAAGCAGTCGAGCCAAATGGCTTATAGCTTTAAGCGTAATGGCTGATGACTATCAGCGTACAAATGCAGAAAATTGTAGTTAACAACATTAAAAATTAGGGGAATCCATCGGGTGCGACTTAATAAAAAAACGAGGTTTATCATGACGGGTATTTCACAAATATCTTCAAAATCTTTACCAGCAGCCGACCAACTTCAACAGGGCGCAAGTCAGGCGTCCGAAGGTATTATCGGATCGGAAACTGACAAACTCCCAAAAGCTAAAGGTGTCAGCGTTTCTTCCTTCGCAGTTAGCTGGGCAAAAAAATATTACAGTACAGTTGCGACACGAGAGAACCAAGCGCCACGCCAAATTCTCCCAAGCCTCGATTTAACTAATTTTGAGGGAAATAGAGCCCAAATAGTTGACAAATTGACAGATACGCTGAAATTAGCCAGCGAGATAGCTTGGAGTAGAGTAGAAGCTCTTTTAGAGAAACAAATAGAGCGGCACGCGATCGATCCAAGTTTAATTAATTCTTTAGAAATGGCCGCCGATTCTCGCACCTTATATAAGAAAGCAATAGACGCTTATGCGGATAGAGAACCTGTTTTCCGCTTGTCAGTCCTGGTGGGAAAAGATATTATCAAAGTGAGGCGAAAATATTCAAAGACTGATCCGTTAGTGCTGGGATTTGTGACAATGGAGTTTCAATACACTAGCAAAATCTTGTTAGGATGTCTTTCGGAGTCAGAGCGAGCGGAATTTGCGCCCTACTTAAAAGTTGTAGACGACTACCTGCACATTCCCTACGGAGAGATTAACGAGGCTGCGGCGAATCACCCCCCGAATTCAAGAGCTCTATTAGCCGTTCAGCATTTATTGCAGCACACGACTCAGATTGCTAGTGCAGTGTACGATCGAGCTAGTGCCCAGCATCAAGGATACCGCAGCAGCAGCGGGTATTTGAGCGATCGCGAGGTAAAAATTTCTGGTATCCGGGATGTCGAGATTTTTCAAAGCTATTTGTGCTGGTGCGTTTTGGAAGGTAGCATTCACCCGGTACAACAAGAATTGTTTCCAATTTGCGTGATGTTGTACCCGAAACTTCATGTAAGTTGGGAATTAGTGCAGGATATGCTGCTGATTTTGTTTTGGGAAATATGCGAGCGGCTTCCTGCTGAAGATTTAACGGTATTTGTACCTTACTTGCGTACTTTGACAGAGCTGTTTTCCAGGGATGTGTTTGATAATTAGGTAATTTATAATTGGTAATTGCTTCAAAATTTACCTGTTGCCTATTTAAAACTAAAAGCGGCGACTGCCAAACATCCCCAACCAACAATAAAAGCAACTCCCCCCAGGGGCGTAATTGCACCCAGCCATTTGATGTCGCTCAAACTCAGGGCGTACAAACTGCCTGAAAAGATGATAGTGCCGGCAATAAAAGCCCATCCAGCCACTGCAAAAAAGGTTTGAGACTCTTGAGCGCGGCTCAAGAGTAAAGCGACGAGTAATAGAGCCAGGGCATGGTACATTTGATATCGGGCGCCGGTCTCAAAAATTGTTAAAGCTCGATCGCTCAATTGATTTTTCAAAGCGTGGGAGGCGAAAGCACCGCCTGCAACGGATAAACCTCCGAATAAGGCTCCGACTGCTATAAAAATACGAATTAAAATTAGCGTTGACATAATATTTATTGAATTGGGAAGAAGGAAGTTCGGCAACGGATTATGTAACTGATGTAACGGATGTCAGTCCGATGTCCGTCGGAAGAAGGAAGAAGGAAGGAGGAGGAGAGAAAAATATCTAATTGTTGATATCGAATGTGTGCGGTGCGTGGCTTACTTGTCATTGCTAGCCTCCGCGAAGCAATCGCATAGTAGAGATGTTCACTGGCCTAACTCTGGGAAGGGAAGGTGCGCGGGGCGCACCCAAGGCTGAGGAGAAATTAGCTTTTTTGCAAATATTTTTAACCTATTTCCGCACAGCTTCCAGCAAGCGAGAATAGTAAAAGCTAGTGCTAGTCATCGCTGTTCTGTTAATAACAAAACCATTGTTTTCTAGGATTTTGATAATATCAGCTTCGCGGTGCTGGTAAGCGCGGGTAGTTTTGCTCGGGCCGGGGAAAAGTTCACCAATTTTTTTGAGGGCGGTGAGTGCTAAAGTTTTCGGTGCAAAACTAAGAATTAGTCGCGATTCGGCGATCGAACTTAGGTGAGCGATCATTTCTGCAGCCTTATTTTGAGGATAGTGGATTAGCACATCCAAACAAATCACTGTGTGGAATTTGCCGGTTAAAGCTTCCAAATCTTGGGCGGCGAAGGAGATGTTGTAGAGCTTGCCGGGAACTGCTGTCGATCGATCGTAAGCTTCTGCTACCATCTTTTCAGAGATATCGCTAGCGCAAACAATTGCCCCAGCGTCAGCCAGAGGAATGCTCAGAGAGCCTACACCGCAACCAGCATCGCAGACACAAAGCCCGGGTAAATTGCCGTCAGCTTGCAGCCATTCGATGACTGTATCCACCGTTTTCTGGTGCCCGGTGCGGATGTCTAGCTGAACTTTATTGACTTTGCCCTCGCCGTAAATTCGCTGCCAGCGATCGAAGCCCGTCGAGTTAAAATACTGTCTAACTATAGTCTTGTCGTCTACCAAATTCATCGATCTGCCTGCTGCTGAGTTATTGCCAACGGTTAGATATTATATAGCAATCCGGTTCCGAAAATGTGCAACTTGCAACTACAGATTTTAGATTGGCGATTTTAGATTTTCGATGAAAACGGCACATCTAAAATCTGAAATCTATCGGGTAATACCACTTCGCGGATTCCCACTTTTTCAATTTTTTAATCTAGAAGGGTATAACAGGCTAAAAAAGTCGATGCCAAGTCAATTCCTTTGTCGCCGCATTTAAATTCCAGCGCAACAATTGAGTTGCCGATTTGCCCATAATTCCCGAAATTCCGATCGCCCTTCTCGGAGATTCAGTTGCCAGGGCGATCGCACTTTCGGCATCGCAAATTCCCCACTCCACCAAATTCTGAACTCCCGCCAACAGTGGCAGAGTTGTGCCCGCCAAAGTAGCAGATTCCAGGGCCGAGTGGTAATCTAATCTTACCCAAGCTGTACCTTTTCTGACTTCAATTTGTCGGGAATCCCAAGGATAAACACCGTCAGGCAAACCCAAAGGAGCCAAAGCATCGCTCACCAAAAAAACGCCTTTTTCATATCTACCAGCCCGCAGCAAAAAATCAATCATTGTCGGAGAAACGTGCTTCCCGTCAGCAATTAAACCGCATTTTACGCCCGGATAAACAATCGCCGCTCCCAACAAACCCGGTTCTCGGTGGTGCAAACTCGGCATCGCATTAAAAGCGTGAGTTACCATCGAAGCTCCCCGCTCAAATGCTTTTTGGGCTTGCTCTGCCGTCGCTTGGGAGTGTCCGAGACTCACGGAAATTCCCAAACTTTGCAAATAGGAAATGACTTCGCCAGTGCTGTCTAACTCCGGCGCTAAAGTAATTATTTTGACAATATCGGCACAATCTCCTAAAACTTGCTTGACATTTTCTATAGTGAGCGGTAATAAAAACTCAACTGGGTGAGCTCCTCGCTTCTGGGGGTTGAGAAAAGGGCCTTCGAGGTGAACGCCGAGAATTTCCGCTGTTTTGGGTTGAATTGTTGCGGGAGCAGCGGTTTGTACAGTGCGGATATAATCAGCTATAGTCGAGAGCGATCGCCTAAACTTATCCAGTGAAGTTGTCACCAAAGTCGGCACAAAAGCATCGACTCCCTGATTCCACAAAAATTGACAAATTTTCGGCAAAATTTCAATATGTTTGCTTTCTAAATCGGGAAAAGCAAAACCAAGGGCGCCGTTAATCTGCAAGTCAACACCGCCTAGAGAAAGCCAATCGCCTGCTACATCAAGCACTTGCAAATCGGGAGGACAAATCCGTTTAAATACCGCGTCCATCGGGCAAACTTCTTGAATGATACCCGTTTCGTCAACAGCAAGCATCTGCAAATCCTTGCAACCGGGGAGGCGAACATTGAGAATATCTGTGCGGGCGGCAGGTGGGGTTGTGGCTTCAGTCATCCGATTTTAGATTTTAGATTTTAGATTTTAGATTTAATATTCGCTACGGATAAATCCGGTGGCTGGCGATGAGGAGGGGGAGCTTTTTGCTTTTTGCTGGCTCCAGGGCTGCTCAGACGGGGGCTGGTGGCAAAATTGCTTTTAAGGGTCAGTTTGGGTACAAAATATCTAAATTGGAGTTAACGCAATCATTTAAAATTAGCATTTATCTGAAATCTCAAATCTGAAAATTTTATGAATCAAGCGACAGTTGGAATTATCATGGGTAGCGATTCGGATTTGCCAACCATGAAAGATGCGATCGCAGTTTGCGAAGAATTCAGTGTTGCTTGCTCCGTGGCGATAGTCTCGGCGCACCGCACCCCTGAGCGCATGGTGGAATACGCCCAAACCGCGCACCAACGAGGCTTGAAAGTCATTATCGCAGGAGCAGGGGGAGCGGCGCACCTTCCGGGTATGGTAGCATCTTTAACGCCCTTGCCCGTAATTGGGGTGCCTGTACCGAGCCGACACCTGCAAGGGGTAGATTCGCTGTACTCGATCGTGCAAATGCCAGCCGGGATACCCGTAGCAACAGTGGGGATCGGCAACGCTAAGAATGCTGGCTTGCTGGCAGTTCAGATACTGGCAGCTCATCAGCCAGAATTGCTAGAGCGAGTCTTGCATTACCGCAAAAATTTGTCCGAATCTGTACTGAAAAAACAAAATCAACTAGAAGAGCTAGGCTATCATAACTATCTCAATCTCAACAAATAATCCATAAACTTTTGTAGTAAGATTGGAAAGTTTTCCGAATATTGCTGAGCTTACTAGCCGTAAAGAGGGTAAAAGTGATTAAAATGACTGTCGGAAAGAAAAAGTCGAAACAATTCAGGCGAGAGGCTTTAAATTTGCCAGCAGCTAAATATTTTACGAAAGTCAACAGGTTGAAGAAGTTATCATGGGCGATCGCCCGCCTCAGCCCAAGTTGGCAAGCCTGCATACCAATAGCTGCAATCATCGTCTTGGTGTGGGGATATGCGGCAGTAGCCCAAACCCCTGCAACGCCAACCACCGAGGAACAATTAGCAAGCCTTAAGGTGGGCATGGATACCATGTGGGTCATGGTGGCTGGGATGGTAGTGTTCTTTATGAACGCCGGTTTCGGTATGTTGGAAACCGGGTTTTGTCGCCAAAAAAATGCGGTTAACGTGCTGTCCAAAAACTTGATTGTTTTTGCGCTTTCTACGATCGCATATTGGGCGATCGGCTTTGCCTTAATGTTCAGCGACGGCAACGGTTTTATCGGTACCAGCGGCGGATTTTTCCTGTGGAACGTAGCTGACAACAGCCCCGCCACAGGAGACGCTTATCAAGGCATTTTCAGCGCATTAAACTGGACGGGAGTCCCCCTCAACGCTAAATTCTTTTTCCAATTAGTTTTTGCGGGAACTGCTGCCACGATCGTTTCTGGAGCCGTTGCAGAGCGAATTAAATTCCTTGAATTCTTAATTTTCAGCTTGCTGCTAGTAGGAATTGCTTACCCGATTACCGGACACTGGATTTGGGGCGGTGGCTGGCTGGCAAAAGCAGGCTTCTGGGATTTTGCCGGTTCGACAGTGGTTCACTCGGTAGGCGGTTGGGCGGCTTTGATGGGAGCGGCATTTTTGGGGCCGCGAATCGGCAAGTACCGCGACGGCGATACTGTGGCGATGCCGGGACACAATATGAGCATTGCCACCTTGGGCTGTTTGATTTTGTGGTTGGGTTGGTTCGGGTTTAATCCCGGTTCGACAATGGCAGTCGATCCAAATGCGATCGCCCACATTGCCATCACCACCAACACCGGCGGCGCCTTCGGGGGAATTGCTGCAACCATTACTGCTTGGCTGTACCTGGGCAAACCGGATCTTTCCATGATTATCAACGGCATCCTCGCCGGCTTAGTCGGGGTAACAGCGAGCTGTGCTTGGATCAACGTGCCCAACTCTGCCATTATCGGCACGATCGCGGGCATCCTGGTAGTTTTCGCAGTAACTTTCTTCGACAACTTGAAAATTGATGACCCTGTAGGAGCAACTTCAGTTCACTTAGTCTGTGGCATCTGGGGAACTTTGGCAGTTGGGCTGTTTGCGGACGGGCCTACAACTGGACTTTATACCGCAGGCCCGGCAGCCGGATTGCTTGTGGGCGGAGGTTTCGGTCAACTCTGGGCGCAGTTGGTCGGCATTATCTCTGTAGGCGGGATGACCGTGCTGCTGAGTACGATTTTTTGGATGGCACTCAAAGCTTTGCTGGGTATCCGCGTTTCTGCTTTAGAGGAAGCTGAAGGTTTGGATATCGGCGAACACGGGATGGAAGCTTACACCGGGTTTGTGAAGGAAACGAGCTTGGATAACAGAAGTGAAACCAGCTACGGCGGTTATGGTGGGGGTTCTGGAGGCAAGACTACCAAACTGTAGAGTGTGCGAAGGGCTCGACCACTTCAGCTTTCGTGGCCTAGATTAGCTATTTATCAGCTAATTCACGCCTTTATTCAGAAAAACCACCATCTGAAATCCGCCTACTTATGGCTGTCTATCGTTGTGCTCGCGTTTCAATCTTAGATGCGAACGCGGGCATAATTTTATGTTTAGTTGACTTTTAAGGGCTGACATACGGCGTTGCACAATTTGAGGATGATTTTTGTGCCGTGTCCCGCCTGCTGTGAAAATACACGCCTTCGGGCTCATGGGCCCATCCGACAAAAACATCAAAATCATGCCGCTATTATGCAACGCCTTACATATATAGTAGTTTTCGATTGCATGAGATGTGCCCCGATAATTGATAATTGGGAATTGAGAATCTGTAACTAACGGAACTTTGCAAACACGTGTATTGATTAGAGTTTATCGGCAATTGCTTTCAGTTCTTCAACGATCCGCTTGTTCTTGGGATTCCTGCTGCCATTAAGGCGGGCGGAGACAACAGTGATTATTTCTAGTAGATCTTTAGCTAAATCCTCGTCACAGCTAGTATTTTCCGTTTGATTTATAATCACTACCTCTGTCCCAAAGTGTTCGCACAAATTAAAAATTAGTTCAGAACCAAATCTCAGCAGTCTGTCTTTGTGAGTTAATACCAACCTTTCTACTTGATTGTCTGCGATCGCCCGAATTAGATGTTGTAAACCCCCCTTACTGTAATTAACCCCAGAACCTATATCCTCAATGATTTGGAATTGCCACCCCTGAGATGCACAAAACAATTCCAAAACTTGTTTTTGTCTGTCTAAATCATCTTTTTGGTTGTGACTGCTAACCCGAGCGTAAGCCACGGTTAAAGCGCCCTCGCGTTTTAAGCCGAGAAGATGAGCTAGGTCATAGCGTCTGTGACCGTTAGCGGTGCGTTCCGGTATTAGCTTGCCTTCGGCTTCCCACCTGCGTAAGGTGGAAGCACTCACACCTTTAATTTTGGCTGCTTCAGTTATGGTTAATTTTTTCATTTTTGGATTTTAGCATCAGAAATGGGTAATTTCGGTAAGTTTTAGATATATTTTTGTGCACAGCAGCGGCTTTGACAAATCCGATTCCGGTGCCAGAAAGTTTGGTAGGCAGATTTTTTATGGTAAAGTAGTGCGAAAAAGCAAAGTTCTGCATCGCCGCCCTTGCCCAACACAGCACAGTGCTTGATTATTACAAGAATTGAGGCTTTAATTGAGCGGTAAAATTTGATGCAGCAATCAGTGCAAATTATTCGGTGTGAGGCCTGCAAATAGCTTGAGTTTATGGAGAAGTTTGGAGGAGGTAGCAGAAGTAGAACTCATAAATCCCTCTTAGGGATGGAAGTTAGCCGATCGAAAACTGTTCCGGTTTGGGCTTTGCTATCTTTGGTGACTAACGGGGTACTGATACTTACAGTCGCTCAACTACTGCTGCGGGGACACAACTTGACAGAAAGCTTCCAGGCGAATGATGCGGTGACGGCAGAAGCGGCCCAGGAACAAATTGGCCAACCGGTGATCTCTGCAAAAGCAGTGCTAGACGTGCCCATTCCAGGACCGCGACATAAATGGACTTACCAGCAGTGGGTGACGCAGTTGGGTCGCGAAGCTGAGGCGGTGGCGGCGAATCGACCGTCAAGACTGAGTGTTTTGGCTGGGGATTCTCTAAGTATGTGGTTTCCGACGAAGCTGTTACCAGTAGATCAAATTTGGCTGAATCAAGGGATTTCGGGGGAGACTTCCCTGGGTTTGCTGAAGCGGTTGCAGTTGTTCGATAGAACTGCGCCGGATACGGTGTTTGTGATGATTGGGATTAACGATTTGTTGCGGGGGGCCAGCGACGCAGGGATTTTGGACAACCAGCGGCAGATAATTCGCGATTTGCGGTGGGCGCATCCCAAAGCACAAGTGGTTGTGCAGTCGATTTTGCCGCACAGCGGGGAACAAGCTACTTGGGAAAATCGCGATCGGCTGTTGGCGATTCCTAACAGTCGGATTAGGGCAATAAATCGACGGCTGAAAGAAATTGCTAGTTCGGAAAATGTTTTGTATCTGGATTTGTACCCGCTGTTTGCGGATGCTGAGGGCAATTTGCCAACTGAACTCAGCACAGATGGCTTGCACCTTAACGATCAAGGTTATCTAGTTTGGCGATCGGCCCTGCAACTGTTCGATCAGATGCAGTTGAAAAATGAGTCATGAGTTATTAGTAATTAGTCATTAGTCCTTAGTTAGAAAAATAAAGGATGAAGTCATATTCTCCCCAACTCAAAACTCCCGCCCTCTCCTCGACTCCCCCTCTCCGATTACTCGGTTGTCACTGGCTATGTCAAGTATCGACTGATAGATTAAGAAATATGATACTTAGCTATTTAGTATAGGGTGATACAGAATAACGGTTTGTACAAATGGTGGAATCCAAAAGGCACAGACCGTGGGATTGATGGTTGACGAATTTAGATGAGTCCGGCTATACGAAGTCGGGAGGTTGAGGATTGGGGAATTATCTATTGAAGATTTGTTCCGCTAAAACACGGACTTAAAACCAAATAACTATTGCATCTAAAATCCTCGCATCTAAAATCGGCTCGGTCTTCCCTGAAAATTGCTGAGTATGAAAAGGTACAACTAACGTGATCAAAAAAAGTTTAACGATCGGCATCATTGCGCTGTGGCTGTTAAGCGTACCGCTAACGGACAATGCCTTAGCTCAAGATGCTGCTGGTACTGCTGCTGCAGTGGTGCCGAATCCGATCGACACCGGCGATACGGCCTGGATGTTGGTTTCCTCAGCACTGGTATTGCTGATGACACCGGGGCTGGCGTTTTTCTACGGGGGACTGGTGCGATCGCGCAACGTCCTCAACACCATGATGATGAGCTTAATCATGATGGGAGTGATCGGCGTCACCTGGACGCTGTGGGGGTACAGTTTAGCATTTGACGTTTCCACTCCAGTATCCGAAGGGTTTGGTAAAGGGATCGAAAGCTTCATCGGCGGCTTCGACTGGATGTTCTTGAACAAGGTCACGGCGGACACACCAGATCCGATCGGTTACGCACCGACCATACCCCACCAAGTCTTCATGGTGTACCAAATGATGTTCGCCATCATCACTCCAGCTTTGATTTCAGGGGCGATCGTCGAACGGGTAACATTTAAAACCTATTTCTGGTTCGTGCTGCTGTGGTCTACCTTCATCTACTCTCCTTTAGCCCACTGGGTGTGGGGTAGAGGCTGGCTGGAGGCGATCGGAGTTCTAGACTTTGCCGGCGGCACAGTGGTGCACATCAGTTGCGGTGTTTCTGCGGTTGTCGCAGCTTGGGTAATCGGGCCCCGCAAAGACCACTTGAAGAAGCCCCACACCCCCCACAACGTACCCTACGTCTTGTTGGGAATTGGGCTGCTGTGGTTTGGCTGGTTTGGCTTCAACGGTGGTAGCGCTTTTGGTTCTGGTTCTTTAGCAACAGTGGCTTTTGTCACCACCATGATTTCAACAGCAGCCGGCGGTTTAACTTGGACAATTGTGGAATGGGTGCTCAGAGGCAAACCGACAGCAGTGGGAATTGCTAGCGGTTTCCTCGCGGGATTGGTGGGCATCACACCTGCAGCGGGATTCGTGCTGCCAGTGGGAGCGCTTTTGATCGGATCGATCACTTCGGTTTGTTGCTTCTTTGCCATTAGCTGGCGCGCTAAGCTGGGATTTGATGACTCTTTGGATACCTTCCCGGTTCACGGCGTGGGCGGAACTGTGGGCGCGATTCTGACTGGCGTGTTTGCCACTAAAACGGTTAACGCTGCCGGAAATGACGGGCTGTTTGCCGGGAATCCGGGGCAAATCGGCACCCAGTTGATAGGCGTTCTAGCTACTTACGTGTTTGCGGGTGTCGGCACTTTTGTGATCCTGAAAATTTTGGAACAGTTTATGGAACTGCGAGTGCCGTCATCTGCTGAAGACAAAGGTTTGGATATTGACCTGCACGGGGAAGAAGCTTACGGTGAGGATTTTGGCGGCGGTTTCAGTTCGTTTGAATCGGGTTCTCCTTTTGCGCCTAAGAAGATTTGAAGCTGATTTTCTGTGGGAGTTCGATCGTGCAGAGACTCAGTTATCTGGGTCTCTAGGCTTTTTTTAAGTTTTTTTTTAACGAACCGCGAAGGCGCGAAGAGCGCGAAGAACGAAGAGGAAGAAGGGTTAAGAGGAGAGTATGATCCGTTTGATGCCTTCTTTGAGGATGGGAACGTTGAAGTTGATGAGAAGGCCCAAGCTGTTTTTGGTCATTTTAAGATAAGAGATAACTTGGGCTTCGTGGATGGGAGCTAGCTTTTCTACAGCTTTTAGTTCGACAATGAGGATATCGCCAACCATAAAGTCTAATTGACCTTCGCCGACTTGATGACCTTTGTAGGTGATTGCTACGGGCTTTTTAGGCTGACAAGGTATCCCTCGCATCCGAAATTCAACTTCTAAGGATTCCTGATACACTGATTCTAAAAATCCTGGCCCCAAAAGCCGAGGCACCTCAATAGCCGCCCCAATCACTCTATAAGCCAACTGTTCTAGCTGTTCGCCCAATTGTCTCATTGCTCTTTCTTCTTCCTTCGCGTTCTTCGCGTCTTCGCGGTTCATTCCTTCTTCCCCCTCATGTGTCGATCGTATAAATAGCATATCGCCTCTTCGCTACTGAACCCATAATCGCGATCGCACCCCAAGCATTCTAAAATCAAAGGTAATTAACCTAGATTTCAACTCGATACCGCATGGATACTAAAGCTTTTAAAAGATCGCTCCAACAGTCTGAAAACTACCACCGCAAGGGTTTCGGACACGAAGCTGAGGTAGCTGGGGTGATGCAAACGGCTTATCAAAGCAGTCTGATCCAGCAAATTCGCGACAATAATTACAGACTGGAACGTGGCGCAGTTACGATCCGGCTGGCTGAGGCTTTTGGCTTTTGCTGGGGGGTGGAACGCGCTGTAGCTATTGCTTACGAGACTCGCCAGCATTTTCCCTCAGAACGGATTTGGATTACTAATGAGATTATTCACAATCCGTCTGTAAATCAGCATTTGCGGGATATGGAAGTTGGTTTTATTTCTGTTGAGAAGGGACAGAAAGATTTTTCGGTTGTCGATAGCGGCGATGTGGTAATTTTACCAGCTTTTGGGGCAAGCGTCCAAGAAATGCAGTTGCTTAATGATAAAGGCTGCAAGATTGTTGATACTACTTGTCCTTGGGTTTCTAAGGTTTGGAATACTGTTGAAAAGCACAAAAAGAGGAATTATACTTCGATTATTCACGGTCAATACAAGCATGAGGAAACTGTTGCTACAAGTTCTTTTGCTGATAAGTATTTGATTGTATTGAATTTCCAGGAAGCTGAATATGTCAGCAATTATATCTTGCATGGGGGCGACCGCGATGAGTTTCTTGCTAAATTTAGCAAGGCTTATTCTGCTGGTTTTGACCCAGATGTGGATTTGGAAAGTGTTGGTATTGCTAACCAAACTACTATGCTCAAAACTGAGACAGAGAACATTGGCAAGTTATTTGAAAAAACGATGATGCGGAAGTTTGGACCTGAAAATTTGAATGACCATTTTCAGAGTTTTAACACTATCTGCGATGCGACTCAGGAACGCCAAGATGCTATGTTGAGTTTGGTTGAGGAAAAGTTGGATTTGATGCTGGTGATTGGGGGTTTTAATTCTTCTAATACTACGCATTTGCAGGAAATTGCGATCGACAAAACTGTTCCTTCTTATCACATTGATTGTGCGGAGCGCATTTTACCCGGAAATCGGATCGAACACAAGCCTTTGGGGGCTGATTTGATCGTAACTGAAGGTTGGCTACCGGATGGTAAAATTGTAGTCGGCGTGACTTCGGGTGCTTCTACGCCTGATAAGGTTGTTGAAGATGCGATCGATCGCATTTTCGCGATGAAAGCGGCTGCGATTGTGTAATTATATTGTTGCGGCACTGCACTCGGAATCATAATTTTCTCAGTGCAGTGCTTGCGTGATTCCTCGCTCCTGACATCGCTCGATCGCTCTGACGTAAGCCAAGAGAGTATAATTCCGATATAACCGGATTTGAGATTCCACGAATTTCCACCCATTTATTCTCCGCAGTTACCCGATTGCTCGAATTGCTGATACTATTCACCCGGGCCATCGTTCCTGTGAATTTTTCCCCTGCGTCCAACAAATTATTTTTTAAATAAAATATTAAAAATTCGCCTTTTTTTTGCTGTAAAAACCTTGACGCTGCCGGCTTGACAAGGTATTATTTAATAATGGGAATGTTGGCGAAATTAAAATTTGTTTTACCACTCCCATTATCTAAAATATACCCCAAAAATCAACTTAAATCAATAGGTAAAAACTCCTTTTTTGGCGCCGCGATTTGAAACTGTAAAAGCAGCACGATCGATGCAACAAAACATGGCGAATAAAGCTTTGTTTGCCACCCTAGATTGTGTGGCGTTGGTCTGAATCACGAGACGTAAGAGAGCAATTTCGGGCATTTCTGGCTTAAGGGGGATGCGAAAAGAATCGAAACTAAGTTACAAACAAGATCGATCGCACATTTGAGCCTTAAATTTATAGTCTTTAGCAACCTATAGTGCCGCGCCAAAAATTCGAGTAGTCCGCATCCAATTAAAATAAAAAAAAGCAGGACTCGCACAGGGACTATTTCATGAAACAATCACTAACTCCCCAAATCACGGCAGGTATCGGAATGGTCGTGGCCCTGCTAATTTTCAATGCGGCAACTTCGTACCGCAACACTATCAAGTTAATCGAAAACGAACAGTGGGTGAGCCACACTCACCAAGTTTTAACCAAACTCGAAGCTACGCTTTCCACGTTAAAAGATGCTGAAACCGGACAGCGCGGTTATTTGCTGACGGGAGAAGAACGGTATTTAGAACCGTATAACAGCGCGATCGCCCACATCAACCAGCAAGTAGTCGGATTGCAGCAGCTAACCGCTGACAATAAGCGGCAGCAACAACGCCTTCGCGATTTGAAAATTGCGATCGACTCTAAATTAGCCGACCTTGAAAGAACCCTCAATGTGCGACGCAAACAAAACTTAGCAGCAGCCGTGCGGCAAATAAAAACTGGTAGGGGAAAGCAAATCATGGAGGACATTCGGCAGCAGATAGCCGCCATGACTGCCGAAGAAACTCAGCTATTGCAGCAGCGCGCCCGAGAATCTAAAAAAAGCGCTAATTTGACAATCCTGAGTTTTACCGTTGCGAGTTTAGTAAATTTCCTGTTGATGCTGTTGGTTTACTATTTGGTGAAGCGCGATCGAACTTTGCGCGACAATGCCGAAATTAAGCAAAATCAACTGTTAGACCAGCTAGAGCACGATCGCCACTCCCTACAATTAAGCGAAGAACGTTTCCGCAGCGCCATTCTCAACGCACCGCTGCCAATTATGCTGCACGCTGAAAACGGAGAAGTTTTGCAAATTAACTGCGCTTGGACAGAACTCTCAGGCTACGAATACTCAGAAATTCCTACAATTGAAGATTGGACAGAAAAAGCTTACCACAGCCGCCAATCGCTAGTGCAAGCACATATCGATCGGCTGCACCAATTAAACGCCCGCATTTCTGAAGGCGAATATATGATTTCCACAGCCAGCGGCGAAACTCGAATTTGGGACTTTTACTCCGCACCTTTAGGCCAGCTTTCCGACGGTAGAAGCCTAGTAATTAGTACCGCCCTTGACGTAACTGCGCGCAAGCAAGCAGAAGCGGAAATTCGGATGCTCAACGCTACGTTAGAACGGCGAGTAGAACTCCGCACCAATCAACTTCAAGCAGCTAACGAAGAATTAGAAGCTTTCGCCTATACCGTAGCCCACGATTTGCGTGCTCCCCTGCGGGGAATGCAAGGATTGGCTGAAGCTTTATTAGAAGATTACCGTGACATCCTCGACGAACTCGGTCAAGAATACGCCCAGCAAATGGTTAATTCTGGGCAACAACTAGAAGAATTAATCCAAGATTTGCTAGCTTACAGCCACCTGAGCCGCACTGATTTATCGCTGCAAGTTTTGGACTTAGAATCTGCTGTGACCGAGGCAATTGCTATGGTAAAAGCTGACGCTAAATCCAGACAGGCTCAAATCAGTGTTCAAGCGCCCTTGCCTGCGGTAATTGCCCACCGCGTTACTTTAGTTCAAGTAATCGCAAATCTGCTCACTAATGCTATAAAATTTGTGGAAGGCGCACCGCCTCAAGTGCTGATCTGGGGTGAGGAAATAGAGCTGCCTCAAGAGGGAGAGACAGACAGCGAAACAGGGGGAGAATTGGAAAGGCAAACTGTGGGACAGTGGGAACATTCCCAGTTACTTATGGCCAGCCCTCTATTGCCAGTCGGCATAATCCGTCTGTGGGTAGAAGACAACGGCATCGGAATTGCTCCGGAACATCAAAAACGCATTTTTCGGGTTTTTGAACGGCTGCACGGTATCGAGTCTTACCCCGGAACTGGTATAGGATTAGCTATTGTAAAAAAAGGAGTCGATCGCATGGGCGGTCAAGTGGGAGTGGAATCTCAAGTAGGACAAGGCAGTCGATTTTGGATACAACTGAGGAAGCATGAGCCAAACGCAGACGATTTTACTGGTGGAAGATAATCCCGTTGATATTCTATTGATGCAGCGGGCATTTCGCAATGAGACTTTTGCTAATACTTCGCTGCAAATTGTCCGAGATGGAGATGCAGCGGTTTTTTATTTAAATGGGGACGGAGAATACAGCGATCGCGATCGCTATCCTTTGCCTGCGATAATTTTACTAGATTTGAAATTGCCCAGACGATCCGGTCACGAAGTTCTGGTTTGGCTGAGGCAGCAGCCGGAACTAAAACGCTTGCCGGTGGTTATGCTTACTTCTTCTAGGCAAACACTTGATGTCAAGCGCGCTTACGATTTAGGGGTGAATTCTTATTTAGTTAAACCAGTCGGGTTTGCTTCTTTATTGGAAATGATGCAGAGTTTTAGGGAGTATTGGCTCAACTATACTGAACTGCCGGAACCTAGAGAGATTTCTGGTTTGTAGTAGCGGTTTCCCGGTTTTGATTGCTTATTTCCTCGTTAACACGCTCTTTCTGGGAACGAGGAAATTTAGTTTCGAGTGAGGAAGCCCCTCCTCTATCTTAAAGGGGCCACCTCCAAAATTTTTATGATGAGTGATTGAGCGGCCCTCTAGTTAACAGCCAAATTATCAATTGTTAAAGTGGTACACATTCTAGTAATTGACGACAACCCAACGGATCGGCTGCTCGTCAAACGCGAATTAGAGCGGCAATTCTCGCAAGTGCAAATAACGGAAATTTCCGACGATACATTATTGGGGGAAGCACTGAATCGAGGCGGATTCCATCTGGTAATTACCGATTACCAACTACTCTGGACGAACGGTATAGATGTGCTTAAAACTATTAAAGCCCGTTATCCAGAATGCCCGATTGTAATGTTTACGAATACTGGCAACGAAGAAATTGCTGTAGAGGCGATGAAAGCCGGATTGGACGACTACATTATCAAGTCGCCGAAGCACTACGTCCGTCTTTGCGTTGCGGTTCGCGGCGTACTCGATAGAGTTGCCGCCTGGGAACGAGTTGCTCGACTGGAAAACCAACTTCATTCTCTGCTAGAACGCTTAAATGTCGGAGTTTTTCGAGCGAGCTCCGAGGGGCAGCTTTTAGAAAGCAATCAAGCTTTTTTGCGCTTGTTTGATGCCAGCAATTTAGCAGATGTCCAAGGGATTTATCTGCAGCAATTGTTTGTGCAACCCCTAGATGCAGGGGAGTCTAGATCTCAAAATCTCGAAATTACATTTCCTTTGCCAGACGGTCGAGTAAAATGGATTCGGTTTACTCAATATCTCTACAGTGCAGAAGGTGAAAGTACGATCGACGGATTGGTGGAAGATATTACGGAACTCAAGCAAGCTGAACTTGCTTTGCGGGAATTTAATGAAACTTTGGAAGAGCGGGTGAGAGAGCGTACTGCTGAGTTAGAAGAAGTTAACGCACAGCTAGAATCGTTTACCTATTCAGTTTCTCACGACTTGCGCGCTCCTCTGCGGGGAATTTCGTTTTTTGCTGAAATGTTGCTCCAAGATAGAACCAGCGAGTTGGATGCTACCGCACAGGATTACTTGTCTCGGATTAATGACGCTGCAAGTCTGATGAATACTTTAATCGAAAATTTGCTAGAGTACAGCCGCCTCAGCAAAGCTAACTTGCCACTAAAAGCAGTCTCTCTTAATTTAATTGTGGCTGGCTCGATCGCGCAACTAGAGGCTGAAATTGCCCAAAAACAAGCTCGGATAACGGTTGTTGAACCGCTACCTACGGTGTTAGCCCATCCTGGTACGCTGCAGCAAGTCTTGGTTAACTTGCTCTCCAATGCTATTAAGTTCGTGCAGCCTGGGATAGAGCCACAGGTGCGAGTTTATGCAGAAGCTGAGGAGGAATATATCTATCTTTGGGTAGAAGACAACGGCATTGGTATTGCAGAAAAATCTCAAGAGAGAATTTTTGGGTTGTTCGATCGCCTGCACGGTCAAGAAGTGTATCCGGGGACGGGAATTGGGCTGGCGATCGCTCGCAAAGGAGTCGAGCGGATGGGGGGTGCGATCGGGCTGAAATCGACTTTGGGAATCGGTACCCGCTTCTGGGTAAAATTACGCAAGTGCGAGAGTTGAAGAAGCAAGTTCGGCAACGCGCAGTGAATCGGGATTAAAAAAAAGATGAGGTTCTACGCAAGAGGGTTTTAACAGCAATATTCTGCTGTAGCTCAAAAAATCAATCAACCCGCTGGTTCACACCCGAAGACACAATAAACAATTAGTATAATGATAGTTAAGTAATCTCTTGCACCTTTACCGCCTGAGCAGGCTTTCCGATCTGTTTTACAACAACTTACTTAATTAATTTGCTTGTGGGCACGCCCCTAAAAAGCTGGTTGAGGATACTACAACCTTTAAAATATAATAAAATACAAGCAAATACAATAAAATTATTTGCAAGTCTAATTAATCCACCAAGTACATATTTCAATTGTCGAGATTGCTCAATAACATATTGTTAGATTTAAGAATGTTTGCGCTCATACAAAAACTAAAAGGCTAATGCTGTCTATTCTATTAATCGACGACAACCCGAACGATCGCCTGATGATCGAGCGAGAACTGAGAAAAACTTTTCCCGATTTAGAAATTAAGTCGGTTATTGATATCCAAAGTCTCGAAAAAATCCTGACCGCCGGGGGTTTTGACATAGTAATTACCGACTACCAACTGCACTGGAGCGACGGATTAACTATTTTCCAAAAAGTTCACAGTCGCTACCCGAATTGTCCGGTAATTATGTGTACTGACAGCGGCAGCGAACAAGTGGCAGTCGAAGCAATGAAAGCCGGCTTAAGCGATTACGTGTTCAAAGGGCGGCACTTAAAGCGGTTGGCGGGGGCCGTGGACGAAAGCTTGAAAAAACAGCAGTTGCGCGAGAACTACGCGAAAACGTCGGCGCAGTTGGCAATTTCGGAGGAAAGGCTGAGGTTGGCGATCGAAGCCTCGAAAATGGGAACTTGGGATTGGAATTTATTAAATGGCGAGGTGCTGTGGTCGGAGGGACACGAACTGTTATTTGGGTTGGAAAAAGGCAGTTTTGCGGGAACTTACGAAGCGTTTTTTGCCTGCATTCACCAGGATGACCAAGCCTCGATCGCCGACGCTGTTGCCTTTGCTTTAGAAAACAAAACAGAATACAAGTACGAATTTAGAGTCATTTGGCCGGACGGCAGCTTGCACTGGATTGCGGGTAGGGGCAAGTTTTTTGATGATGATACAGGTAAATCGGTGCGATCGATCGGCGTGGTTTGGGATATTACCGATCGTAAATTATCGGAAGCCCGGGTGCAAGAAAGCGAGGAAAACTTGCGCTTTGCCCTAGAAGCAGCTAACACAATCGCTTTTACCTGGGATGTGGCATCGGGGGAAGTCCGCCGTTCGTCTAATGCCGAAACACAGATGGGTTTGGGGCCAGACAGCACCTGTGGTACTTTTGAGCAAAAAAAGAATGCGGTGCATCCAGAAGACCGCGAAAGGTTTTTGGCAGATGTGGATGCCGCATTCAGGGGTACGGGAGTTTATGAGTCGGAATACCGCAAAGTGCGACCCGACGGCTCAGTGATTTGGCTTCACGACAAAGGGCGAGTGGTTTTTGACGCATCAGGTACACCCCTTCGGCTGTTCGGGGTGGCGATCGACATTACGGATCGCAAACAGTTAGAATACGACCGCGAGCGGGCGTTGGCGCGCGAGCGGTCGTATTTGCGCCGCCTGCAAAAGTTAACCTCCGCGTCAGTTGCTATCAACTCCACGCTGTCGGTGGCAGAAATACTTCAGTTAGCTGCCGATAGCGCCCGCCAAATTCTGGAAGTCCACCAGGTAGCGGTCAACCTCAACCCTGGCGCAAACTGGGATGCGGGAATTAGCAAGTTTTCCATGTCCGAAAAATACGCCGCGTGGCAAGATTACTGCGAAGAGCCAGACGGTACGGGCATTTACCAACAAGTTTGCCAGCACCAACAGGCGATGCGAATGACTCAAAGCGAGTTAGAGGCTCACCCGGCCTGGCGGGGGTTCGGCAAGGCTGCGGGGAAGCACCCGCCGATGCGGGGCTGGCTGGCTGTACCGCTGACGACTCGGGACGGCAGAACTCTGGGATTGATTCAGTTGTCGGACAAGTATGAGGGGGAGTTTGCCGAAGATGATGAAACTATTTTAATGCAGTTGGCTCAGGCGGTGTCGGGGGCGATCGACAATGCCCGACTTTACGAGGAATCTCAGCAGGCAAATCGCATGAAAGATGAGTTTTTGGCAACTCTTTCTCATGAGCTGCGATCGCCCTTAAATGCGATTTTGGGCTGGGCGCAACTGCTGCAGCAACGCAGTTTGAGTCCGGCTGCTACTGGGCGGGCTTTAGAAACGATCGAGCGAAATGCTAAATTGCAAACTCAATTGATTGATGATTTGCTGGATATTTCTAGAATTATTCGCGGCAAGTTGACGTTGAATCCTTGTGCGGTAAATTTGATTTCGATGGTGGAAGGAGCGGTTAATACGGTACGGTTGGCTGCCGATGCTAAGTCGATCGATTTGCGGTTTGCAATTGGAGATTTGGGCTTAGAGACTGCTGAATTTTCCAAACTTGGGAAGGTTTCTGGCAATCCTGAATCTGAGTTAAATCGGAGATTTTGGGTATCAGGAGACCCTGGCCGCTTGCAGCAAGTAATTTGGAATTTGCTGACGAATGCGATTAAGTTTACGCCGCGCGGGGGGCGAGTTGAAATCCGGCTACAGCGAGTTGATTTGGAGGTTGAGCTGGCTGTTACCGACACGGGAATTGGGGTGGCACCGAATTTTTTGCCTTACGTGTTTGACTCTTTCCGCCAAGCGGATGCTACGATTACTCGGAATTATAGCGGTTTGGGGCTGGGTCTGGCGATCGTCCGGCAGTTGGTGGAACTCCACGGCGGCACGGTTTGGGCCCAGAGTCCGGGAATGAATATGGGTTCGACTTTTACTTTCCGTCTCCCTGCGATGCAGGTAAATTCGATGGCCGACGAGGAAGCGGAGGTTTTGGCTGGCGCTGGTAATTTACTCGGAGTTAAGATTTTGCTGGTTGATGACGAGGTTGATTCGCGGGAATTTATGAGGTTTGTCTTGACAGATTCCGGGGCCACTGTCAGGGTTGCATCGTCTGCTGCTGAGGCGTTTGAGGTCGCTTCGCAGTTTAGCCCGGATGTTTTGGTCAGCGATATCGGAATGCCGGAGGAAGACGGCTATTCGCTGGTACGAAGGCTGCGTTCTGTGAACACACAGACAAGGAAATTTTGGGCGATCGCTCTGACGGCTTATGCTAGGGATGAAGACCGCGATCGTGCTTTTGCTGCGGGTTTTGACCGACATCTGTCTAAACCTGTGCAACCCGATGTCTTGGTAGAGACTATAGTCCAGTTGAGGCAGCAAGGGCTAACAACTTAAAAAATTCAATTAATAATTGATAATTGGTAATGGGAATTGGGAATTGTGTTTGTAGTGACGACTTTAATCCTCGTCAAACTCGCTCGGACTTGCATTCCTCACTACCAATGTCTAATGCTGATTTTGCCGTACACGAGTTGATTAACCGGACTCGATATCGACGGCAATCGCTCAACTGAGAAACATAAAAATTTGTATTTTTCAAACTATTCAACTTCTTCTTGTGGGGCCTTGGTCCTAGCTCGCCTAAAATATGCAATTTCTATGCCGATTAGGTGATAGGTTTGTGTTAATATGCTAAAATATCCAACAACCACGCGGTAATTAGGTGGACAAACTTCAGACAGATATAGAGGCAATTTACTCTCAAATTGAGGAATTGCGCTTGGAACGCCAGCAGCTTAGTATTGCCGATGCTGTCCCAGCCGGTGATTCGCCCCAAGCGATCGCCGATGCTTATCGGCGTCACGCGAGGGAAAAAGCACAAGTGTCGGCAGAAGTCAAGGGTATAGATGACGCCATCGCGGCTCTGTCTGCTCAACTGGCTCAGAAACAGCAGCAGTCGGTAAAGTTGCAAAGAATCACTCCGATGGAGGAGCAAGTTGAAGAAGGAAGATTGCTGGCTCAGGGACACGCGCAACGGATTAATGAACTGGCGGCGGAACTGGCGGCGGAAGTGAAGGGACTCAAAGCTATCGCCGACCAAATTAGTCCCAGCTACTGGCAGGTTTATTACAAGCCTTTTATTACTGGTTTTAAGAGTATTTCTGTTCCCTACGTGCGATCGGACGGGGATGTTTGGACCATTGTCAATCGAGTAGTTTAGAGAGGCTGCGGGAACAGAAATAATAAGCGCTCAAGACAATTTTTTCCTGTCCCTATTCCTCTACTTCAGCCCCGCAGCAGTTGCTTAATAGTGCCGACCAATTCCTGTGGGTGAAATGGCTTGGCGATGTAAGCGTCGGCTCCTTGTTTCATTCCCCAATAGCGATCGAACTCTTCGCTTTTGCTCGAACACATTACCACCGGCAAATTTTGGGTTTTTGGGTCGCTTTTGAGCCGACGACAGACTTCGTAGCCGTTCATCCGGGGCATCACGATATCCAGAACGACTAAATCTGGGCGGTTAGCCTTGATTTGCTCTAGAGCTTCTACGCCATCACTCGCTACTGTGACGTTGAGTCCTCTACCTTTGAGCAAGTCGGCGATCATCTCCCGCAGAGTGACGCTATCATCAACAACCATAACTGTACTCATAGAATAATCCCTACCAAGTTTCTGGGTTGAAACGTTCTCATTAACGTTTACACTAACGTTCACCTTCAAAGGTGTCTTTTCCTGATTGAGATTGCGCTCTGCTAAATGTAGTTTACCCACTTTTGCTGATTTCTCAATCATTTTCTGAGTAATTACCGCAAAATTTAAAGATCCGCGCAATCTCGGTTGACACACGAGGCTATGTCCGTTAGTCTATCATTTTCTTTCTCAAATGGTACTATTATCAAAAAATCAGGGTATAGCTTGGTGGTGTGTTTCCCGTTGAGGACGGCGGCGCTCGGCCGTCTGCATCAACATTTGTCTAATTAGGATTTTTCGTACCTAAAGCCGAGAATTTTTGGTCGTAGAGCGTGTCTAAAACGACCGGGCGCTGACGGTAGCTGTGACCGGTGTTTTTGCAGCCATTAGCAACGATTCCCAAGACGGAAGCTCCAGAAAATTTTAATTCTTCTAAAACTTTGCGAACTTGCGATCGGTCTGTTTGCCCAATTTGGACGACCATAATCGTAGCGTCTGTGTGAGCTGCGATCAAGTGGGTGTCTGCCAAGCCTCCTAGTGGCGGGGTGTCATAAATTACTAAGTCAAAAAATGCTTGAAATTGCTCCATCAGATACTGCATTTTTTTGGAAGAAAGAAGCTTGATCGGATCGGGGGGAATTTGGCCTGCGGTGAGTACGAACAAATTTTCTTGGTTCGGGGCTCGTTGAATCGCGTCGTTGAGGCTGAGGTCTGTGGAGATGGCCTCGCCCAAGCCACGCACGTTGGGGAGTCCTAACTTAGCGTGCAGTTGCGGGCAGCGCAAATCTGCATCTACTAGCAATACTCGCTGTCCCACTGCTGCTGCTGTGGCTGCCAGGTGCAAAGCTACTGTAGATTTGCCGTCTCCGGCTAAGGCTGAGCCGACTAAGAGCGAGCGAATTGCCGTGCCTGCACTCAGCAAGTGAATGTTCGTGTATAGCGATCGAAATGCTTCTAAAAATTGATAGTCCAAGTCGCTCAAAATACTTGATCTCCCGCTCATCGGACCAGTATGTCTAGCTTCGACAGGTTCGACTACTTCCACTTTCGAGTTCGATCGAGCCGATGTTAGTTTTCTCTGTCTAGCTGGCTGTCGGCGCTTGACTTTTTTGGTAAACGGAATCACCCCGAGTATTGGCAATCTTGTAGCAATTCTCAGTGATTCTGGAGTGTGGAACACAGTATTTAATACCTCTACGAGCAAGCCGACTGCTATGCCCAGCAGACTGCTTAAAATTACTGCCAGCGCTAACTGTTTTCTGGTTTGTTTGACGGTAGCTGTTAGAGGCTTGCCAAATTTGTCTAGCGGAATTTCGGGAGGATTTATCAGCACCCAGGGTATTTGCTGCTGAGCTGCATCGATCCGCAAGGCTTCTCGTTTTGCCAAGAAGTCCGAAAAACTCTTAGTAACTACTTGCAGTTCCCGCTGTAAATTGTCGTATTGTCTGGTTGTGACTGAAAAGTTTCTAATTTTTTGGTTGAGAGCATTTTGCAAAGCTGTCATTTCGCGATCGCGCGCTTCAACTTCTTTGATTTGGGTCTCTAAATTTCCCATCACCACTTCTCTTGCTTGTTGAGTGGCGGTTAAAATCAGTTCTTCCCGACTTTTTCGCAACGCTAAAACTGGTAAACTGTCTTCTCTGTACTGAGCTAATTTTAATGACAATTCCGAGTCTATTCTCTGAATTTGACCTAAGAGTCCGGCGTAAGCTTGTCCTTGGGTCATCAGCAGCCCCTGGGGATTATTTTCGTTGAGTAGTTTTTCATAGCTTTGATAGAGGTTTCGCATCCCTTTTAGCTGAACTCTAATTTCTACTTGCTTGCCCCGAATGCTTTGAACTTGTTCAGAGAGAGATTTTCCCTCCATCTGAGGTTCAAACAAGTTGCTCTGCTGCCGCAGTCTTTGGACTTGCAGTTGCAGAACCTCCACTCTTTCTCGGAGCTTGGGCATCTCCGTATCTATAAATTTAATACCTTGATTAATGCCCATCAGCCGTTGCTGCAAGCTGTAATCTAGATAAGCTTTAGAAATTTTTTCCAATACGCGGTAAATTTTTTTTCGATCGGAATCTTGGTAGCTAACTTGTAAAATTTTTGTGCCTTGCTGTTTGCCGTCTTTCGTGTAGCTAATGCGCTGGATCGACATTTTTGAGATCAGTTCGCTATAGTTCATTTTGGGATACGAAGCCCGCAATTCCTCAATCACTGGCTGCATCATTTTGGGACTTCGCAAAATCCTAATTTGGGTTTCGTAGTCTAGTAGGCTAATTCCTTCTATATTAATTCTTGCTAAGTCTGCCGATTGGGTGTTGTTTAATTGTTTGGATTGCAAACCTTCAGCCGTGGCTGGTTCTACTAACAGGGAAAAGGAGCCTTCATACTCGATCGTTATGCTTTTAGAAGTGGCGACAATCGCTGTCCCTGCCAGGGCGCTCAAAGCTATGGTGGCTGCTGCCATGACCAGGAAGCGACGGCGCACGACGCCTAAGAGCCAGGACAAGTCTAGCTTTTCTTCTTCTTTCTCCTCTACGAAGTGATCTCTGTAGTTCTGAGCAGATAACTCCGGCAGTTTGCCATTCGATTTGGGTGTGAAGGGTTGGTAATCTTGTCTGTTATCCATATTCAGCCAGGGTATTTTTGAGGTTGATATTTTTGAGGTTGATATTTTTGAAGCGGCCAGGTCGGGGCTGGGTAATCTTATTGTTTCGTTTATTCTAGCCTTTGCCAGGAATTATCCACCTCACCCGCCGCCTTCTTACCTGAATAAAAATCGGAGAACGTTTATAAAATTTAACACTCCCGTAGCTGGCCCGACAGGTCCGATTACAGCATTCATACGATCGACAAAATTGACGAGACCCTTGCGAGATACGATAATCATGTCGTTGTTGCGAAGTTGAGGATTGGTTTCTTCGTTAATTCCTTGAGTTAAATTGACTTCGATCGTCCGTTTAGTAGCTGTACCGTCGGTATTGAGGCGGACTAGCTCAACTTTATCCCTTCTAGCTCTGGTATTCTCGTAGCCAAAAAATCCTCTGGAAATTAAAGCTTGATTCAGTGTGGCATTAGCTGGGAGTCTCAAGGGATCGAGGGATGTTCTGAGTTCTCCTACTACATAAACGTTAATGCCGACAGGGGCAAAGTTAGTGCTCGCGAGTACGCCAGCTTCTGCAGGGTTGACGATCGTGGCTTTGGGCACGATGATCGTGTCTCCCTCCTGGAGGATTGTATCTTGGGCGCCGTCGCCGGACTCTAGGAACTGCCACAGGTTGACTGGGATAATTTGTTCGCCTCTTCTGGTGACGCGCCGCACTTGGATTTGCCGGATGTCGGCATCGGAGGTGATGCCGCCAGCTAGCTGAATGGCCCGGATGACGGTGGGAAAACCTTCGCGGCTGAGGTCGTTTGTAGTGTTGCCGCCGATCACGACGTAAGCCCCAGGGCGGGTGACTTGACCGACGATGGAGATCGATCGAGGTTTTTCTGGGGGTGGCGAAAAGTTGGCCGTCGCAAATTGACGAGCTTCTGCTTGGTTGAAGTTGGCGACTGTGGGAATCACGATTGTGTCTCTGTCTTGCAAAATGATGTCTTGAGAGATGTCTCCTTCTTGCAAAAATTTCCACAGGTTGACGTTGAGCACTTGATCGGGGCCGTCTCGTTGGGGACGGCGGACGCGGATGTTGCGGATGTCGGCGACACCCGTGACGCCTTCTGCGAGTCTGATCGCTTGGGTGACGGTAGGGTACTGGACACTCGGCGAGGCTCCCGGGCCAGGAGTTAGGGTAATGGTGAAGTTTCCGGGCCGGGTAACTTCTCCGATGACGCCGACGTTGAGGGGGCGGGCGGCGACGAGACTGACTGTGACTATGGGGTCTTTGAGGACGCGGCGGTAGGCGTTGCGGATGATGTTGGTGGCTTCTACTAAGGTGCGGCCACGGATGGAGACCAAGCCGATCAGGGGCAGGTTGACTGAACCATCGGAAAGGACTTCGTAGCCACGGCTGAGTTCGGGTACTTCGAGTATTTCTACTTGGATGCGATCGCCACCGCCGAGTTTATAGCTTTCCGGCGATCTTGTAACGGGCGCAACATTCTGCGCTTGCTCTGCGCCTAGCGGGATGGGAAGTTGTGCCGGGGTGCTTCTGGCATCAACGAGGACACTGGAAGCAAACAAGACAACACCCACAACCGACCGGGCTATCTGTCTTGGAAAATGGGTGTTAACCATACACCACCTAATTTTATTGACTATGATTTATATAAGTGTAGCCTTTTTAGTGCTGGGCAAAAAGCTCATTATTTTAAGCGATCGCCGAAAAAAAGATGCTCTAGTTTTGCTTTCTGGCTAATTTATGTGTTAGCTTAGTTGCGGGTTGACGGCTATATTTTATATCTATATAATTTGATCTTGTTTTTGATAAAGGAAAGCAATTATGACTCAACCAGTGTCTAACGCAAATATGCTGAAAGAGCTAATTTTAGGTAGTTCTTCATTGACCTGGCTGCTAATTGCTCTACTAGCACTTGCAACTCTATTATTATTTCAATTTGCTAGCTATAAAAAACTAGGTTTAGCTTTAGAAAAAAGTTTTGCTGGTCTTTATATTTTTATCTCTCCCTTTCTGACACAGCCTCCTTTTAATTATTTGCATTTTGTTAACTTGAAAGATCCCGAAGGTGGCATATTAAAACTAATGCCTTATTTTTTTTACCCCTGGGTAGTATTACTTTTAATTTCACGGATTAAAATATTTAGTAACAATTTTATAGAAACTTTTGCCAAAATATTGATAATGAATCCTTTCTTTTTACTTTATATATTACTTCCATTACTGTCTACATTATGGTCTATATTTCCTGAAGCAACGCTAAGAGCAGGTCTAGCTTTTTCAGGATTTACTGCTTTCGGGTTTTACATTGCAGCCCAATATAAATGGGAGGATTTATCTCGTTTTTGGCGGTGGGGATACACGGCAATCGGTTTGGCAAGTTTTGTAATGAAACCCCCAGGAGCAGGCGATTTTGTCGGCTTAACCCAATCTAAAAATTCATTGGGGGGAGTCTTAGCTCTCTGTACGGCATTTTGGTATTTGCATTATTCTCAAGGAGCTAAAACTCAGAAAGAGCGCTGGATTGCTTTGGGAATGATGTTATTTTCATTTTACCTAGTAAGGGCGAATAAATCGGGTTCGGCTCTAGTGATTACTATCATATTAATAATTGCAGTTTCGTCTCTAAACTTTCTAAAAAAATTAAGTTTTCAGTGGGCTTTTACGGCAATTATATGTTTCCTGGTGGTCAGCATAATTATGACTGTTTTTGTAGTAGACAACCTAGAGGATATTATTGTAGGTGGGTTAGGCAAGGACTTGACTCTAACTGGGCGGACAGAATTCTGGCCGCAGTTAATAGCTGCTGTCAATCAACGCCCCTGGTTAGGCTACGGATATGATGGATTTTTTCAACAAGATAAGTTAGGCTCGGCTACTCCTGCTTATTTTATTTATACTCCTAATGGATTTCAACCTAAAAATCCTCACAATGGGGGGATCGGGATCTTGTTAGCCTTCGGTTGGCCGGGATTAATTTTAATGATGACTTCCTTGCTGCTGAATTTAGCTTATGCAGTTCGGTATTTGAGTCGTAGCAGGCTGGAAGAAGCGGGAATACCTATTTGTTTTCTAGTGTCTATTATTATAAGCAACATCACAGAAGGTTATATTATAGAGATAGCAAATCCTTGGCTGAGTTACGCAATGTTGACAGTTCGACTTGCCATAGATAATACTAACAATTCTTCCAACAGTAGCAGCAGCAACCCTCCAAGGCGTTCTTTAGCTCGCACTGTCCATTGAAGTAACCTTTATTGGGCGAAGCGTGAATCTACTTGTGGTATGTTGTTATAGGATCAACAAGTCTAATTTTGCTAGATTGCCGACCCTGCCAGAACCGCGTTTGTGTTTTGTAAATATTTAAAATATTCTGATGCTAGATAAGTTAACTGCGGTGAGTCAAAGGCTCGGCCCTAGTCTGCGCCAGGTACTCAGCAATATAGCTTGGCTGTTCACTGACCAAATCTTGCAGATGGGTCTAGGCCTGTTTGTAGGCCTTTGGGTGGCTCGCTATCTTGGTCCGACACAATTTGGATTGCTCAATTACGCGATCGCCTTTGTGTCGCTGTTTAGTTCGGTAGCAACTATGGGCTTGGGTACTCTGGTAGTGAGGAATATCGCTCGCGACCCAGAATGCAAAAATGAAACCCTGGGAACTGCCTTCGGACTGCAATTTACTGGTGGCTGCATCACTTTGGTGTTAACTGTCACCGTGATTGCGCTACTCAAGCCCAACGACACTCTGACTCGGTGGCTGGTAGGTATCATCGCAGCAGGAACTATATTTAACGCTTTTGAGGCTATCAATTTTTGGTTTCAGTCTCAAATCCAGTCAAAATATACAGTGTTGGCTAAAAATTCGGTATGTTTTTTAGTTGCTGCTGTCAGAATTGGGTTAGTGACAATTAAAGCCCCCCTGCTTGCCTTCGCCTGGGTTCGATTGGCAGAGGTGGCATTGGTAGGAATCGCTTATGTATATTTTTATAAGCTTACGGGGAATAAAATTAAGGATTGGCACTTCAGTTGGAAAAGGTGTAAGGAACTGCTATCGGAGAGTTGGCCGATAATTTTGTCGGGATTGGCAATTTATGTGTACTCAAAAACAGATCAGATAATGCTCGGTGCGATGAATCAAAATGCTCAACTGGGCTATTATGCTGCCGCTGTTAAAATTTCGGAAATCTGCGATTTCTTGCCGATGATCATATCCAGCTCTATTTTCCCCAAATTAGCGAATTTGAGAAAGACAAATTATGAAGGATATCTACATAAATTTCAAGTTTACTCGGATATTATGATGTTTTTATGGTTGGGAGTTGCCATACCGATATCATTACTTTCTCCCTGGATAGTGCATCTACTTTATGGTGAAAAATATACACAGTCAGCAGCGGTACTGTCAATCTATGTTTGGGCGCAATTTGGCAGTAACTTTGGAGTAGCACGGAGTACATATTTGAACATAGAAGGTCAGTTGCGCTACGGTCTTTATTTGACTGTAGTTGGCTCTATTTTTAATGTAGGGTTAAACTTTTTGCTGATTCCTAAGTATGGAGCTCTTGGAGCAACGACGGCTACTCTTATCGCTTATTTTTACGTGATTATATTAGTCAATTTCTTGATTAAGGAATTGCGCCCCTTCGGAAATTTAATCTGGCGATCCCTTAACTTATACAAAGCCGCTTGTAGAATCAGAGGATTAGTAAAATGATTCAAATTAAACCTAACATCGAACAGCGCTCGAATTGCCCCTATTGCGGGACAGAACTAAATGCCAAAAATATTTTATGGCAAGGGATACATATTGTTCTGGACTGTAAGTGCGCGGGATGTGGCAGCGAAATAATCGACGAGTTGAGAGTAGGTCATGGAGTCAGAAATTCCCTCCAAGTTGATACCATCAAAGGTGAAGTTTTTGCAACAGTTGCTTACATAAAAGAATGGCTAGGCAAACCCTTACTAAATTCACTCCAAAATCCTCAATCAGAAAAACTTGAGATTGTCAAAGAAATTTTTAAACCCTGCAAGCGGGTAATTATTTTAAACTGTATCGATCATCTTTATGGTCATTCCCTGCTGAAGTTGCTAAATGCACAAAGGCATTTAGAATGCAACTCTGACTGCGGGTTAGTTGTGATAGTTCCTAAGTTTCTAAGGTGGATGGTTCCTGATGAAGTTGCAGAAGTCTGGACAGTACCTATTTCTTTAAAAAATGGTCAAAATTACTATCCCAGCTTCGCTGAGTTTGTTGAGGAAGAAACTAAACGCTTTGATGAAATTTATGTCAGCGAAGCTCATTCTCATCCGAGCCAGTTTGACATCACGCGGTTTACTAGAGTTCCCAAACACAAATTTGATGAACCAGAAACAAGAATTACTTTTATTTGGCGGGAAGATCGTTTATTAGTTAACAGGGGGCTGTTCCGAGTTCTGAAAAAGCTCAATCAACGAGAAAGGGCATTACCATTGCAAAATTTGAAAATTCAGCAGTTATTTGAGAAAATCAGGTTGCAAGTACCAGAAGCAAAATTTGCAGTAGCTGGTTTGGGGACAAAAACCCAGTTCCCAGCATGGATTGAAGATTACAGAGTGGATAGTTTTAATGAAAAAATTGAAAAGGAAATATGCAGTGTTTATTCACAAAGCCGCTTAGTAATTGGTCTTCACGGCTCTAATATGTTGCTACCTTCGGCTCATGCTGGTATGACAATTGATTTGATAGATGAGCGTTGGGGGAACTTTGCCCAAGATATTTTATACCAAGAGCGTGACCCGAGAATGGCTAGTTTTCGCTATAGATTTTTGCCCTATCAGACTAGCAATGATACACTGGCATTCATAGCGACTGTAATGCTTCTGAATTGGTCTAAGTTTAAATCCCAGATGACTGCTGATGTTATATAACCTAGGGCTAATTAGACATACTACCGAACCCGCGATCGTTCAACTATTTTCCGTGTTATAAAGATGGATAAATTTGTCAATGTTGTGAAAATCTTTGACATTTTTTCTCAACCATTTTTCATCATTGTCCCACCACTTAAACTTCAGCAGAAAATCTATCTTTTGTTCATCAAACCTATAGCGAATAAGTTTTGCCGGAATTCCTCCATATATAGCATAAGGTGGCACATCTTTTGTGACAACGGCTCCGGCTGCGATAATGGCTCCATCACCAATAGTTACACCATCTACAACAATAACATTTGACCCAATCCAAACATCATTGCCGATATGGACAGCTTTTTCCTCTTCCTCAAAATATTTTTGGTCTACAAAGGTTGTCCCTACTAGCATCTTTGGCGAATAAAATATCGGATGGCTTGAAACAAAATTTCCCACAGGATGTAAGCCTAAGCGAATGATGCAGTTGGGCCCTATCGAACAAAAATTGCCGACAACACCATTGAAAATTCGCGTATTATCGCGCACATAAGTGTAAGAACCTATGACAGAACCTTCTATGGCTACACGACTAGACACACTAACATTGTGGCTGATAGTTGAATTTGTAACCAAAGCCATATAGTCTTGATAAAAATTGTTATATTTAAACTTGTTTTTCCACCAATTGACTAAAAATCGCAGATATTCAGTGATTGGATTTTTGAATATAGAACTGAGAAATGTTGAGATTTTAGACATGATTACTAATTACTTAGTGAAGGTTAAATATTGTGTTCCCACATAACTTATTTAATTTTTTCTTGATGCGCCTGATTAATGGGGGATGATAATCATAAAATGTATCTTGAGTGAATTGATCCGCTACAAAATTTCGGATCGCGTGGTTTGGATGCCTTAAAGGAAAGGTTATTGCTTCCGTTGGCATATTACTGTATATACTATCTTCTGCGGAAGTATGGGTGGCTTGACTGCCAAATCCAATATTAGAAATTAAATTTTTTTCTGGAATAATAGCAAGTCCATTTTGAACCCAACAAGTAAAAAGCCATCTAAAAAACCAATTGTTGACAGTTCCATCATAGGAAACCTGAAAAGCACTATCCCAAACTTTTACAGATTGAGGATTAGCTAATAAATTTTCTAGAAAAGCTGCTTCCCGAAGTGGAGGCCATAACTTCATGTCAACATCATAGTATTGCCATGCTCTGCGCCAAGTCGCCCATCCCCAACAGTTACTAAAACGCGAAAAATAGTAACTGTCTTCTGTTCTTTTTCTACCAAATTGTAAATTTACGCCAGCGATTGACATAATCCGTTTGTCATCTCGATAATGCTCTAATAACTGCTCACAAAAAGGGAAGAAGTTTGGGTGGGGCAAACAGTCATCTTCTAAAATAATTGCTTCTTCTACGGTATTAAATACCCAGTCGAAACCGCTAGAAATGCGATCCCTGCAACCTAAATTAATCTCTGAATAATTTTTCAGAACTTCACAGTCCCAATCGACCTGATCGATAATTGCACGAACAGCGGCGCACTTTTCAGCTTCCCCAGGTTTGTTGGCACGAGGGCCGTCAGCAATTACTAACAGCTTAGGGGGTTTAACTTGTCGAATTGCCTCGAAGACTTTTTCAGTAGTATCCACTCGATTGAAAACCACAAAAACAATGGGAGTTTTTGTCTGATAATGGGGCATTTAAACTATTCAACTCCAACGATTATAAATATTTTTGCTTGGTAGAACTCATCAATATGATGAATGTGCTAGGACTTTTGCAGGCTTGGCTTGTTAACTTAAGTTCTCAGTTCCAATTTATCACCAAAAAGTTCGCTGGTCAACTATAATACAGTAATAGTTTACCCAAACAGACTTCTAGGACTGAGGCTCTTAAACTCTAAAACCTTGATACCCCCACACCGTTGCCCAAGTGCAGCGCGAATTTATAGTTGCCGTATAATTATATAATATTGAGAGTGCGCTCGGATCAAACCTGCGAGCGATCACGCTTGACTATCATTACGAAAGTGCATCAGCAATGAATTTAATTGAAGCAATTAAATCAGTACCCGACCACCGACATCCGAGAGGAATTAGACACCCCCTATGGCTGATACTCACAATAATTTTATTGGGCAGTTGTACGGGATATTGGGGATATAAACCCTTGGTGGAGTTGACCAAAAATCACCGCTCGACTCTGATAAAACTCTTTGACATCCCGCAGGATATTAGCTTCCCATCTGACTCAACTTTTAGAAAGATTATTCAGTGATTAGATTTTGAAGTGATTGCCGTTATTGTTAATGTATGGTCGCAACAGACTTTACCGATCGCACGCCTGAGAATTGATGGCAATTGATGAAAAAAGCATTAAAAGTACCAATGTCGGTGGTAATAGCTATTACAAAAATTTTGTGACTATAGTTTATGTATACAGCCCTAAGATCGGGTGGGTAGTGCGGCACAAAGTTATGGAAAATCAGCATCAGAGTGCAATAGAAGTTGTCGAGAAACTCATCAAAGAACTCTCAGGTACTCAAGTAGTTATTACAGCGGATGCCTTGCATTGTCAAAAAAAGCTCTTGCTTTAATCAGTGATGGTGGTAATGACTACATAGTTACTATCAAAAAGAATCAATCAAATCTATTTAAAGTCGCTCAAAAATTAGTCAAATCCACTCCGGCGCTCGACTTAGCTCACACCTCGGAACGCCTACATGGACGCACCACAACTCGCCATACCACAATTTATCCCATGGCAGCTCAATTATTACCGGCGTGGGCGGGTGCCAAACGTATAATTGCGAGAGAACTGGCAGCCGATGGGAAGGTAAAAAAAGCCGTCGTCGCTTGGTTGATTTCCATGAAGTACATTACTATTTAAGTAGTAAGGATTGGTCAGCCCATCAATTTGCTGAGGCTGTTCGGGGACATTGGTTGATAGAGAATCGACTACATTGGGTTAAAGATGTGACCTTAAATGAGGATAACTGCATTCATCGCGGTGGCAACGCACCTGCTAATTGGGCAATGGGCGTGACAGTTTTTAGTATCGCTCGCTCGCATGAGTGAGTGGTACAAATACTCTTCCTCAAGCTTTAAGATTGATGGCTAACAAACTTGAACATATTAGCGAGTTGCTTTTCGGTTTTAAAACTTGAGACCAAGCAGTTAAATTATTCTCGATAGCGTCAGCAAATAACTCTATCCCTTGATTTACTCTTTCGACCATAAATCCACCCTGCCAAACCGTTGCCCAAGTGGGGAACTATTAAAGCCCCCTTGTGAATGGGGGGGGAGCGACTACGTAAGCCCTAATTTCATTTTTGTAGCGACGGTTGCAACCGCCGACCGAGTGGTAAAATAAAACACTGTTACTTTTAGTCTTACCTATCGTTAAAAGCAGCAAAATTGGGAACAATGAACCGTACTAAAATCGCCGCCCTTTTAACTTGCTTCAACCGCAAACAGAAAACATTAGCTTGCTTAGATGCTCTTTTTAAGCAGGCACTTCCAGCCGATGTTGATATTTTAGCATATTTAGTGGATGATGCCAGTACCGATGGCACCAGCGAGGCAGTTCGTCAAATCTATCCTCAAGTCAATATTTTTTCCGGCGATGGAAACTTATTTTGGAACGGGGGAATGCGTCGGGCTTTCACCGAAGCAATGAAAGATGATCCCGACTACTACCTATGGTTAAATGATGACACTCTTATTTATCCAAAAACCATAAGTGTCTTGCTAGAAACTACTCAAAAATTATCAGAAAAAGGAGAAACAAAAGCCATCATTGGCGGTTCAACCTGCGACCCAGAAACGGGTCAAAAAACATACGGTGGTGTGGTGCGAAATAACCCTTTGCACCCCTTCCGATATGGTATCCTCGAACCAACAAAAGAGCCTCAGAGGTGCGATACTATGCACGGCAACTGCGTATTAATTCCCCGCAGCGTTGTGCAAATGGTCGGCAACCTCGATCCAGCTTTTGTCCATTATATTGGCGATTGGGATTATGGTTTACGCGCCAGACAAAAAGGATGTACAGTTTGGATTGCTCCTGGCTATTTAGGCACTTGTTCTCTCAACCCCCAGGTGACCAAAACGGCTGCTGATAATTTAAGTGAAGGATTGGATAAAATGAGCAAACCGAAAGGTTTATCCTTCAAAGATACTACCCTGCAACCGGCTCAAGAGTGGAAAGTATTTACTCAGCGGCATGGGGGCTGGTTGTGGCCAATTTATTGGCTGCTACCTTATCGCAGGTTAGTTTGGCTTTCAGTATTGAGTAAACTGGGATTGACTAAAAACAAAACTCAAGGTGAATAGGATGGTTGATAGAAATGAAGTCCGCATTGCTTGGCTTGTCCCTTCGGCCGAATTTGGGGCCTATTGGCCGCCGATTTTACATGAACTCAAAAAACTAATTCCGAACACGATTTTTTATACAGGTCGCCTCTGGCCTCGCTATGATCCGGAAGCTCCTGGTACAGAAGTAGTGGAAGTTGTGGGAGATACTCAATTCATCACCACCCAAAAGATAGAAACGGGGTACAGTCGTGGTTATATTAAGGCTACTCCTGGGATTATTTTTCCTCTTTTGAAATTCAAGCCCCAGGTCATTTTTGCTAGTGGATTTTCGATCTGGACATTGGTAGCTATAATTTTTAAGCCTATAGGGAAATGGCGACTGGTTTTAGTTTATGAAAGTAGTTCCCCGAATGTAGACTTTCGAGATTCTAAGGTGCGCTCGACTATTCGACGCTGGATGGGGAAATTTGCTGATACCTTTGTTTCTAATAGTCGCCGAGGTAAAGAATATTTGGTAGAAGTGATAGGGGCCGCCGAAAGTAATATCTTTGCTAAACCTTACATGGTTCCTGATGCTCAAGCTTTGGTACAAAAGTTAGAAAATAATAAGTCTGTATCCTTGTCATTTCCCCACCCTATTTTTCTGTGCGTGGGTCAAGTAATTTCTCGCAAAGGGATTAAGAATCTGTTAGAAGCTTGCACAATTTTGCAAATCCAGGGATACTCGAATTACACAGTCATTATCGTTGGAGACGGAGAACAGCGACCGGAACTAGAAGCACTTACAAAAGAAAGGGGTTTAGAAAAACAAATTGTTTGGACAGGGTGGATAGAATACGGATACTTGGGATCTTATTTTCTAGAAGCTGATGTGTTTGTTTTTCCTACGTTAGAAGATACTTGGGGAATGGTGGTGCTAGAAGCGATGGCATTTGGTAAGCCGGTTTTGTGTTCAAAATGGGCTGGGGCTTGCGAAATGATCGTTGAAGGTGAAAATGGTTATATTTTTGATCCCTATGAGTCGGAAGGTATGGCAAACGCGATGCGGGACTTGATTGATTGCCCCGAAAAGTTAGTGAGGATGGGCAAAAAATCCCAGCAACTGATCGCTGAACATACACCGGAAAAGGCGGCCAAATTAATAGCAGATGTGACGTCGCTAGTATTGGAGAAAAGTTGATGAAAATTCTTTTATCTGCCTTTGCCTGCGAACCCGGACAAGGATCTGAGGAAGGAGTGGGCTGGAATGCGGTAGTAGAAGCCGCGAAACATCAAGAAGTTTGGGTACTAACTCGCACCTTTTACCGTACCGCTATTGAAGCTTTCCTCGCCGCGAACCCTAACCCTAACCTGCACTTCGTCTACATTGAGCCTTTCGGCTGGAGCGAAAATTTTAAAGGTAGACAGGGAGGGCTGCAATTGCACTATTACCTGTGGCAAATTTTGGCTTATTTAGAGGCGCGCCAGCTCCACCACCAAATTAATTTCGACATCGCCCGCCACGTCACCTACGTTAAATTTTGGTCGCCCAGCTTCATCTCGCTGCTGCCTATTCCTTTTATTTGGGGGCCTGTGGGCGGTGGCGAAGCAGCCCCTAAACCTTTTTGGGAAGACTTTAGCTTTAAGGCAAAACTTTACGAAACAGCGCGAGACTGGGGGCAGCGCCTGGGTGAGAGAGATCCCTTTGCCAGGATGACGGCTCGGAGAAGCGTCTTAGCTTTGGCGACGACGGAGGACACGGCTAAGCGGGTGCGGGCGATGGGGGCTAATAAGGTGCAGGTGCTTTCTGAAGCCGGTCTGTCAAAGGCAGAGATGGCGCGGCTGGGAGAGTGCAAAATGCCAGGGGATTCGCCGATCAGGTTCATCAGTATGGGGCGGTTGCTGCACTGGAAAGGCTATCACCTGGCGGTACGGGCTTTTGCCGAAGCTAACTTGCCGAATGCCGAATATTGGCTGCTGGGGGATGGCCCGGAACGGGATCGCCTTCAGTCTTTAGCGCAAGACTTGGGCATTGCTTCTCAAGTTAAGTTGTGGGGGAGGCTGCCACGCGAGGAAACTTTGAGTAAGCTAGGGGAGTCTCATGTACTTATTCACCCTAGCTTGCACGATTCAGGTGGCTGGACTTGCTTGGAGGGGATGGCGGCGGGGCGTCCCATCATCTGCTTGGATCTGGGAGGGCCTGCTACTCAAGTGACGGCGCAAACGGGGGTAAAAGTACCTGCTTACAATCCAGAACAGGCAGTGCAGGGTCTAGCTGAGGCAATCACTAATTTAGCCGGCGATGCAGAGTTGCGATCGCGCTTGGGTGAAGCAGGTCGCAATCACGTCCGGGAAGTATATGATTGGGATGTTAAAGGCGAATTCTTTGCTCAATTGTGCGAAGATATAGTCTATCGAAAATCAGGATAACTTCTGATGGGTTCGATCAGGCCAAACAAAGAAAACTATATTTTTTCAGGCGGTGAAACGTGGGCGTTGCAATCATTACTGGCTCGGCGGGTTTAATTGGCTCTGAGGCGTGTCAGTTCTTTGCCAAACAAGGCTTAGATATAGTTGGCATCGACAATAATATGCGCCAGTTCTTTTTTGGTGCTGATGGTTCTACAAACTGGAACCGCCAACTGCTCGAAAAGTCTTTGGGTACCAAGTATTATCACTTAGATGTGGACATTCGCGACTATGAAGCGATTACCAATATCTTTCAGCGGTACGGAGAGTCGATCGAATTAGTAATTCACACAGCCGCCCAGCCCAGCCATGATTGGGCTTCCCGTGCTCCGAAAATAGACTTTACCGTCAATGCCAACGGCACTCTAAATCTTCTAGAAGTAACTCGCTTGTACTGTCCTAAAGCAGTTTTCATTTTCACTTCTACCAATAAAGTATACGGCGATACGCCTAACAGTTTGCCTTTAATTGAATTAGAACACAGGTGGGAAATTGAACCAGGGCATACTTACGAAGGTGGCATTCGGGAAGATATGTCAATCGACCAGTGCCTGCACAGTTTGTTTGGTGCTTCTAAGGTAGCTGCTGACGTTTTAGTTCAAGAATACGGTCGATATTTTAATATGAACACCGCTTGTTTTCGCGGCGGCTGTTTGACGGGTCCCAATCACTCGGGAGCTCAATTGCACGGCTTCCTCGCCTACTTGATGAAGTGTGCTGTCACGGGAACTCCTTACACCGTGTTTGGCTACAAAGGCAAGCAAGTTCGCGATAACATTCATAGCGCAGATTTAATTTCGGCATTTTATGAATTTTATAAAGCTCCCCGAAGCGCCCAAGTTTATAATACAGGAGGAGGCAGGTACAGCAATTGTTCCATGTTAGAAGCTATCCAGATGTGCGAGGCAATTGCCGAACGCAAGTTTAATTGGACTTATGCTGAAGGGAATCGCATTGGCGATCACATTTGGTGGATTAGCGACAATTCCAAATTTTCCAGTCACTATCCCAACTGGAAAATGAAATATGACGTTAAACAAATCTTACAGGAGATTTATGACTGTAACCGCGAGCGTTGGCTTAAAGAGGATTCCAATGATTGAGCGGGGCAAAAAGAATGTGCTGGGAATTTCGGAAAACGATTGAAGAATACAAGGTTAAACAAATCTTAGGGGAGATTTATGACTGTAACTGCGAGCGTTGGCTTAAAGAGGAGTTCCATGATTGATAAAGGGAAAAAGAATGTACTCGGCATATTAGTAAATGCCGTTAATTATGAAGCGGCTGTTAGCCAAATTATTGCGGCAGCCAGCGCCGGAAAACCAATGTCAGTTTCTGCTCTAGCGGTTCACGGGGTAATGACTGGGGTTCTCGACAGAACTCATCGTTATCGGATTAATCACATAGACTTAGTATTGCCAGACGGACAGCCGGTCAGGTGGGCGTTAAATTGGCTATACCATACGGAATTGCCCGATCGAGTTTGCGGGCCGAATGCGATGTTACAAATCTGCGAACGTGCGGCAGAAGAAGGATTACCTATCTATTTGTACGGCTCTCAAGCTTCTGTACTGGAAGCTTTATCTCGCAATCTCTGCGAGCGTTTTCCCAAGTTAATTATTGCTGGAACTCAGCCTTCTAAATTTAGGCAAGTTTCGCCCCAAGAGAAACAAGAAATTGCACAGCAAATTCGCAACAGCGGTGCAGCAATTACTTTTGTCGGTTTGGGGTGTCCCCGGCAAGAAGTTTGGGCTTACGAATACCGGGACGACTTATCAATGCCGTTGATTGCTGTAGGTGCTGCTTACGATTTTCATGCGGGTAATTTGGCTAAATCTCCTGACTTTTTATCTAAAATAGGTTTGGAATGGCTGTTTCGGATGATGAAGGAACCTCGGCGCCTTTGGCAGCGGTATGTTTTTTTGAATCCGCTTTATATCTGGCTGTTTTTGCTACAAGCTTTGAAAATCAAACAGTTCGACCCCACAGACGCCACGCCGCCTGTAGAAGAAGTATTATATGGTTGAGATTTAAAAGTTTCTTGTGAATTTATGGGTGCTCACAAGAAAAAAGTAAAAAAGCAAACACATCGTAACTAATCGTTTTGAGGCGCAACTGCGATCGCCTATTTAAGAATATTTATATCAAATCCGGTGGCATCCGCATTATAGTGGGAGCTTAAGATCTCGCGATTTGGGTAGCGAGATCTTAAGCTCCCACTGACATGATCCAAATATATTATTCCGATGCAACCGGAAACGATATTACGCCCGAAAACAATTTTTACATTATCTATGTGGTAAACTGCGGACTGCACACCTTACATACAAATTTTGTGCGTCAGTCTCGATCGACTCAGGTGGATTGCTGGGTCAATAGTCGCATTTGGTGTGACTGTACTCTTGGCATGGGCGATGAGCGCAGAGGATAGCAAAAGTATGGGGAGTGTGTAACCAAACTTGATAATCAAATCAAAAGTTTATTGCCCTTCCCTCCCTCGGGCTATGGCTTTTGTGCCACAATCCGGATCGAATCGTACTTGTTTTCATCAGGAGCAAAAATTGTTTTTAGCAGTAGCTTCCAAGCTTGGATCTTACTGTTTTCTTTGGGCTTTACTATCTGATGAGATGCCATTGAATCGAACACACGGAAAATTTTTCTTTCATCATTAATCCAAGTGTTGTCAAATTGGCGATAGTAGCCATTAAATTGGGTAGAAATTATCTCAAATCCTACTTTTTCACAGATAGCGCGAAAGCTCTGCGGTGTGAAGAAATACAAATGCCTTGGTACATCTAGATGCATCCATGCAATCCCTGATGACTTCAGCCCAATACAAGAGTTATTTGGTACTTCCATCACCAATTTGCCGCCATCCACGAGCAACTGCATGGCATTGCGGAGTGCAAGTAAAGGATCTCTGGTATGTTCGAGTACGTGGTTCATCACAATTATGTCGTACTGTCTAGACTTGACTTCCGGAGGCAAAGATTCAGCAGTACCATCATATACATTAAGACCTCGCTGCTGTGCCAAAACCAAAGCTTGTGGATCGGGTTCTACGCCCCAGACTTTGTGACCATCTGCTTGCAGTTCTTGCAGCAGGTGCCCGTTGGCGCAACCAATTTCTAAGATCGAGGAGGAAGCAGTCCCGAACTGTTGCTTCCACCATTTACTTGTGACATCTACTCCGCGATCGAAACGCCAAGCTAGATGGGTACGCAATTTATCGAAGAAGGAAATAGAAGAGGCAGATACGAAGCCTGTAAAGTCTATATGATGAGTATAATACTCATCGATGTCGTAGAAGCTGGCGATTTTGTTGAGTTCGGGTAGAGGATGAACGCATCCAAGTTGTGACTTTTGGCACCAGTACAATTGAAATGACTCTTTGTTTCGAGGTCTGCGCCAATCACCGGGTATGAATAGCCACGGTTTCATACTCTGTCCTGATATCGGACAGGCGACGGTAGGGCTTAAGCACGTTTGACTTTGCATTTTAGTTGGCCTTACTTAGGAACTTGATGTACTAATAACCACTCATGTTGGAGCAATCCGGGACGTGATGTACCCGTGATAATTTCGGAATCCGAGATACAGCAGAGGAATGCCTAAAACTTATGAAGTTTTGGGAATACAATTGCTGAGGCGTGGTTTTCCGGTAACATCGAATTTAAGATAACGCATTTAACTGGCTTTGTCACTTTTGATAACAAACTACACCTGCCGCGAGCGGGCTGTGAGTAAGTTGTTCTATTGTCAATAATTCAGCAATCATTCAAGGATATATTAAGTTATAAACAGGGTAGGTCCCTAGGCTATGATACTAATAAAAGCATTTGTGCATATACCTAAATACTGAATCAGTTGATTTAACAAGATTTCAACTAAAATCCCTGTTAGTTTTGCCAGTTCCGGTGGAAAGGAAAATGAGTTGGTCGCTCAATGCTTTAGAGTTGGTGTGGGATCTGGTAGTTGCCCAGAAAATGTAACCCGTTAAATGAGATTTGAGAACCTATGGAAGAAATGCGATCGCCCAATCGATTTTGATGCTATTAAGTTTGAAACAAAACATCTAAATCTAATGGCGATCGCTCACCTCAACCATTGCCTTTACAAGACCTCCGATTTCCGTGGCTACCTTAATGAAACCTGTCTCAATCATAGGCAGAAGCATTCTTAAGGCTGTTGACTGTATGCCAAAACCAGATCTGGAGCATCACCTACTTGACTTTCGGTGACTGGATTAGACCGCGTTGAGTAGGCAATAGCCTGCATATGTTTTATGCGAGCTTGAAAAGTCTTCTCAAATGTGTGCTGTTGAGCAAACTTCAGTGACTTGAACGACATCGATTTAATTTCTTCTCGGTTGTGGCTGAGTTCTGCAATTTTCTTCGCCATCTGTTTAGGCTGATTCATTGGCACCACCCATCCTGCCTCCGACATTTCTGCAATTCCCTGGAATGCTTCGTTAGCATATCCAATAATCGGCACGCCACCAGCCATAGTTTCTATGTAAGTACAAGAAGGGTCGCCCTGCCGGTGACAGCAAACAAACAAATCAATATTGTTCTTGACAAAGGGGAAAAACTCTGTTTTAAAGTCAGGCACTCCGAGCATTTTCACGCAATCATTAAGTTGATGGGCAGCTATTTGCTGGTGCATCATCTCTTCTAATTCACCAATACCACTGATGAACATTTCAAATTTCACCTTAAGTTGTTTGAGCTCTCTAGCGACCTCAAGTAAATGATCGGCTCCTTTCATCTTAATTAGGCGACCTGAGAATACTAGCCGCAGAGGCATATCTTGAGAGCGGTTTTTAGTGCGCCCTTCAATGTTAGCTTCTGTTGCTAACATATCCTCTCTAATCCGCGTGTCAAAGAAAAACTGTGGATTGCGATTGAGATGCTTGTACTCTTCGTAGGTAGGAGTGCCGTTGCACTGCAATCCCTCTGCCATTGCGATCGCCTTGCGCTGCTTATATTCCTGACTGTAGGTCCAGATGATTCTCCGCAAGCGGATCAGGGGATTGCGCGTACTCACATTCACGATCTGTTTGCGAGTTTTCAGACTGTATTCGGAAACATAAATACACGGTACTCCCGCTATTTTACACACTTGACTGATATGGTTCTGTCTGTATTCCGGGGCTGCCAATACCAGCGCACTCTGATGCTGATGTAGTAAAGCTGGGGTGATTTTATCAAAAGAAATTATTTCCAGTTTGAATGGCAATTCATCAAGTTTGAATATTTTTGCATCCATCTGGTCGTTGTCTTCTTTCGTTTCTTCCATGATCACAGTAATTGAACCAGACCAATAGGTGGCTAACTCACCAACTGCTTCTATTAACTTCCGGGTCAGTAAAACTTCACTGTTTGGCAAAAACTTGGCTTTTAGTGGCTGTACGATTGTCAGATTGTTGTTAGTAAGCATAGGTGAGGTAGTTCCTGATTTTAAGTTTTTACTGTTGATGCGGTAGTGAATCTTTAGGTGTCCTTGGCAAGGGCTGTTGAGCGCTCTATATAACAGACATCTACCTAATTGAAATTTCGCCGCCTGATAGGCGAAGCATTTCAGATTATGTTTCGGAGATATCTAATACTTAAGATTGATTCAGCAACTGGATTAAACCTTTATTATTCAAGGTGAGGTCTGTTTGATATCTCGCAATCATCTGCGATTTACGTAGAAGTGTCAATAACCTTTTCCGAGCTTTACTCAATCTTTATAATTGAGCGGTCAATTATAAAGAAGAGCGCAATTTTAGGATAAATTTGGTTAAGATAAGGGCTGTTATAAGTATTTATACTTAAGTAAAATTGTTTAACTGCTTCTAGCTAGCAAGAATGAGGGCGAGCTGCGAATAAGGCGAGACCAATGCTTTAAGTAAGTCGGCGCGAAAAAACGCCCATAGGTAAACGAGGGCAAAGTCTCCAAATGCTCTCTAATGGCTGACTTAAACCTGTTTACATAGTGTTACATTATGCGGTTTAATCTGGCCTACCTACTGAAACCATAAATTTATAACAAATTTATTAAAACTTTACATAAATAGATATGTTGTAACATAATATTACTTTACAATTCAAGGCGAAGCAGAAGGAATAAAAAAAAGAAATTTTATCCCTTCTCTCTTGGCTAATGCGAAGCCTTGATGCTGAACTTTTCTTTAATAAACCGGATATAAAGGTGCTTGAAAGCCGACTTCACCACGCGGGGCATACCAAAGTCAATTGGCATCATGCTTTCCGGCAACTTCCAATCCAAAACCTTGAGATTTTCCGGCTGCAAAAGCGGAAAATCAAGATCCTCTAAATTCGAGCACAGTCCCAATCTCATCGCCGCAGCTACAGTGGGAACCGTCGCCGGATCAGCATTAATAATTTCAACTAAAGTTCTGTCCAAAGCAAACACATCATCAGACGCGGCCAAAATCCCCAAAAACTTAGGTTCGCCGCCGCTTGGCCCGTTACCTTCGTGACCGATAATGCCATCCAAAATCGTCAGATTTGGGTTAATTGCCCGGGCAGTTTCTACAAGCATTTCACCGAATCTGGCGCTATCTTTGCCAGCTTCCATGTGCCACCAAGCCTTCATTTTGCCGGGGACGCAGCCGAACAAGTTTTTCACGCCCATGGTCACCGTTAATTGAACGTGAGATTTGAGTTTGGGCAAATTAATCACTACATCCGCTTCCATTGCTTCTTTGCAAATTCGCAGATGATTGAAATCTTCGCTGACTGTTTCGTAGCGTTTTCCTTGAAACTCAACTACTGGCAAATTCAGTTCTTCCAACAGTGGCAAATAACCGTTGGCTTTGGCCACACCCATAGCGCTACCAAAAGCCGGACTATCACCTAAAAATGGTTTTCCTCCCGCTTCAATCACCATTTTAGCGACGCAGTAAACCAATTCCGGGCGGGTGACACATTCTTTTGTAGGGCGAGAACCGGTGAGGAGATTGGGTTTGAGTAAAACCCGATCGCCCGATTTGACAAAAGCCGAGATTCCGCCCAAGGGTGCGAGCAAACTTTCTAAAGATGCTTGCAAGATTTGGCGATCGTATGAATTGGCACGAATTAAACTAACAGCCGACATAATGGGTAATTGGTAATGGGTAATCTGTAATTGATAATTGGTAATTAGTAATTGGTAATTGGTAATTTTTCCTCGCTATAAATTGTCAGCGATTATCCTTACCCATTACCCATTACCTCTAACTAGCCACTCGGTTTAAGTATCCATCGGCAATCTGCCAACTGCAGCCCGCTGCATGGTACTAACTCGCAGTGAATTAGAAAATATTCCTTGACCTTGAAGTGCCGGAATAGCAGGTTTAACTTCTACTTTTACTACCCGGGCAGTACAGATAAAAACCGTTTGATCTGCTAAATGAAAAGTCAACCAAGGTTGATTTAACAAATTCAGCACTTCCTCTTGGAATTCTTGTGCAGGCATCGGAAGAGTAAAGGTTTCTGCGTGACCTTCCACATAATGAAATGTCACTTGAGTTGTGTTCTCTTTATCTTGAGTTAATTTGCCAAAAGAACCGGCGCGCATAAATGTTGCTCCCAAACTTTAGACTATAAAAAAAATTCAGAATTAAATGTAAAAAAATTGAATTCTGAATTGTTTAACTTTAACCTGTGACAGGGATTAGGCAGAAATTAGAAGGCAGAAGGCAGAATTAAATCGAGTTCAGCCTTCTAGTTTCTAGCTGATACCTGCGATCGCCTATACGTTAGCAGAAGATGTTGGCATCGCACTCATTTTCTCTAAATCTAGAACTTTTGCCAAGTCTTCTGCACTCATTAAACCCCTTTCTAGCACAATTTGTCGCAAAGATTTGCCTGTTTCTAGAGATTCTTTGGCGACGGCGGCGGCGTTGAGATAGCCGATGTGAGTGTTGAGGGCGGTAACGAGGGCGAGACTACCTTCAGCATAAGCGAGACACCGATCGCCCTTAGCTTCAATTTTTTCGAGGCATTGTGTAGTCAATGCGCTGATGGTATTGCCCAAAATTTCGATGCTGTGAATGAGATTGTAGGCAATCAGGGGCATCATCACGTTCAATTCTAATTGTCCGGCTTGGGCGGCAAGGGCGATCGCGCTATCGTAACCCATAACTTGAAAACAAACCATCGATGTCATTTCTGCCATCACAGGATTGTATTTTCCCGGCATAATGGACGAACCAGGTTGCACAGGAGGCAGTTGAATTTCTTTCAAACCCGTTTTCGGCCCGGAGTCCATCAAACGCAAGTCATGGGACATTTTAACGCAATCCTGAGCGAGATTTCGCAGTGCACCGGAGACATTTACAAATGGTGCCATACTCTGCATAGCAGCCATTAAATGCTTTGCTGGTTTCAGGGGGTGGTCGATTAATTCGGAGAGAATTTCAGCAACTTTTTGACAGTATTCAGGGTGAGTATTTAAGCCTGTTCCTGCCGCACTTCCCCCCAATCCCAGCGATGTCAAATCATCGGATGCCCTGTCAATTCTCAAGGTATGTTCTCTGAGAATTTGCGCCCAAGCGCCGAAGGTATCGCCGAGTCGAACCGGTACGGCATCTTGCATATGAGTGCGGCCGGATTTAACAATATCTTTGAATTCTTCTGCTTTGTTTTCTAGGGCGACTACGGCATCCGACAAAGCCGGAAAAAGAGTCTTTTCTAACGCCAACAATCCGCCGATCCGAATCGCAGTCGGAATCACATCATTTGTTGATTGACCGTAGTTTACATGATCGTTAGGACTAACGCGCTTGTAGTTGCCTTTTTCATCGCCCATAATTTCCAAAGCGCGATTTGAAAGAACTTCATTAACATTCATGTGGTGAGAAGTTCCGGCGCCGGCTTGGTAGACATCAACTACAAATTGATCGCGCAATTTGCCAGCTAGGATTTCATCTGCTGCTTGAACAATTGCTTGACTGATATCTTGGGGAATGCAGCCGAGTTCGCCATTGGCGATCGCCGTTGCTTTTTTAATTAAAACACAAGCATCAACGTATGTTGATAAAGGCTTAATGCCGCTAATTGGGAAATTTTCAACTGCGCGCAGGGTTTGGATGCCGTAGTAGACATTAGATGGGATTTGTTTGTCTCCCATCGAGTCGCTTTCGGTGCGATAGGTTGCGATTGGCTTTTGAGTCATATCGTCGGGTTTGTGATAATTAGGAATTGTGCAAACAGAACTTACGCACAGTTGGTCAGAAACCGGGTTTCTTGTCGAGGCATCTGTTTGAAAGGGTAGTTTTTTGTCAATAAACCCGGTTTCTGAAGGTTTTTGTGCGTCGTGGACTGGCAATTTTTTTGGTAACACGGCTGACGGGCGATCTTACTTTTCTGCGCCCGCAGGCAACTTTACAGTAATGCGTAAGTCCCGATCGTACAAAATTATCCCACATCTGAGGGTTCAATCTCAAATCTCAAATCTCCAATCGATTGACAGTTTGCCAAAGCTAAAATTAGTTGAGCGACAAGGGCGATCGCACGAAGACAAGGCGAGTCAGCTATAATCATACAAGTAAATCCATTTCACAAGAGTCTTAAACTCCCATGAACAAACCAGCAAAAACTTTCAAACACCCGCTAAATATTTTGATAATCGGCTTAAGCGCCTTGGCAATTATTCCTGCTTCAGTCAAAGCTGTATCCCGCAATGTTCCCGCCACCAACAGCCTGGAAAAACCGGCGATTTTAATGAGTCAGCGCCAGCAGGAGATTCAGTTTAAGCGCGGTTCTAGTTCAGCGGAAGTAAAAGGAGGAGTAGCCCGCGGCGAAGTCATGATTTATCTGATTAACGCCAAAGAAGGTCAAACCATGAATGTTGAGATTCAATCTGTTGAGGGAAATGCTGCTTTTAAGGTTGTCGATCCGAATACAAACCCCGTAGCTGAAGGAGAAAAAAGCTGGTCTGGAGAATTGCCCCTGACGGGGCAATATCAGATAGTCGTCGGTACAGAACGAGGAGGCGCTAGTTACACTCTATCAGTTTCGATCAACTAATTGTATGGTGCGTCGCCACGAGATATTCAAGCTGCTTATAGATTGTTGGTAGCGACGCACTCTACGTTCTAGAGTAGTGGTGTAATTCCGAGTTTTTTACAGTGCCGAATTCTGTACTTTATCAGATAAAAGTCGAGTGTCTTTAACAATAAATATTAAACCATAATCGGGAAATTTGTAACAAAAATTCAAGTTCCAAATCGGGGAAAGTTGTTATAGTTGGTAGCACAAACAATTTTGCAGCAGGCGAATTGCCAAAAATTATGCCGCGTTACCAAACCCTAGATGATGTTACTACCCTCCAAGAGGCACTCGAAGGAATAATTGTTGAAGATTTAAAAAAGCTGTATGCACTGTTGTCGGGCGATCGCAAATTAACCCGCAAAGCTGACCTGGTTGCTGGGATTAAACAGCAAATGCAGGGAGAAAAACTTAAGCAAGTTTGGGCGCAATTAGACGACCTGCAAAAAGCGGCCGTAGCGGAAGTTATACATGGGTCAGGTGGTGGCTATGATGCCGATGTATTTATGGCAAAATACGGACAACAACCAAACTGGGGAACAAGCGATCGCTATGGATATAACCGAGAACCCTCTCTACTATGCTTGTTCTTCTACGGCGCTGCGATACCCTACGATCTTGAAGAAAAATTGCTGAAGTTTGTGCCAAAACCTCAAGCAACTCCCTTAAATCTGGTTGGGGATGTACTGCCAGATAATTTTATTGTTCGTGTACAAAAACCTAACTTTCGTACATCTCAAACAGAGGTATCCGAGTACGAACTTCCTTTGACAATTTTTGAAATGGAACGGGCAGCCCCAAAGGATTTGGAAGCAGTTTTGCGTCTGATTCAGTCGGGCAAAGTTGCCGTTAGTGAGAAAACCGCATTACCTGGTGCCGCAACTCTGAAAGCGATCGCCTCCGTATTGCAAGGGGGTGATTTTTATAACGACGAACAGCGCCAAGCTACCTTGGAAAAGGGCGATATATTCTACGAGGTTGGTAACATCAAATCCTTTGCTTGGGCCGCGATCGCCCAAGCGAGCAAATTCGCCGAACTATCGGGCAAAAAGCTTGTTTTGACCAAAGCGGGACAGAAAGCTTTGCAAGAATCACCTGCCAAAGGATTACAGACAGCATGGAAGCGCTGGTTAAAAACAAACACTTTTGATGAATTTCGCCGCATTGATGCGATTAAAGGACAAACCGGCAAGGGCGCGCGCGGCATGACAGCGGTGGCGGGGCGGAGAGAGGCGATCGCCTCAAGGCTAGCAGAATGTCCTGTCGGTAAATGGGTTCTGTTTAGCGAATTTAGCAGATATATGTTGGCAACGGGCAATCGGTTTGAAGTAACGCGCGATCCCGACAATCTCTACATTTCTGAATTTGGGTATGGTAACTTAGGATATTCGGGCAGTCACGATTGGCATATTCTGCAAGAAAGATATATGCGCTGCCTGTTGTTTGAGTATGTTGCTACCCTGGGAATAATTGATGTTGCCTATGCCGATCCCTCCCTCCTACCCAGCGATTTTGACGATCTTTGGGGAACGGACGATTTGAGATTTCTCAGTCGCTACGACGGCTTAATATCTTTTCGCTTGACAGCTTTGGGGGCTTACTGTTTGGGATTGACTCAAAATTACACCCCGCCAGCAATTGAGTTCCGTCAAACACTCCGCGTACTGCCCAATTTAGATATTGTTGTAGCAGGAGAAGGCATCGCGACATCAGATGCGATCGTCCTCGATCTCTATGCTAAAAAAGTTTCCGATGTCGTCTGGCAACTCGATCGACAAAAGCTATTTACCGCCATTGAAGCCGGATACCCGCTAGCAGAATTTAAAGAAGTTTTAGAGACAAGAAGTATCGAACCGCTACCCGAAACCGTACAGCAATTTCTGACAGATGTTACAGAACGATCGAATAGTTTGCAAGATGCAGGAACTGTCAAGTTAATCGAATGTACAAACGCCCATTTAGCAGTGTTGATTGCCAATGATTCCCGTACCAAAAAATTCTGTCAGCTAGCGGGCGATCGCACTTTAGCAGTTCCATTATCTCAGGAAACTAAATTTCGCAACGCCCTGCGGCAAGTCGGCTACGTCTTACCCCAGCGGGATAAATAGTACACCTGATACTATTAGTGTCAAAAATTACCCGAAAACCTTTTTATCTTTCGTTTATAGCTGAGTCCAGATCCCCCTAAATCCCCCTTAAAAAGGGGGACTTTGAGTATTTGTAGGGTGCGTCGCTGGCGATAAATCCTAAAAAAAGATCGACAATCTCAATCGCGACGCACCTTGTAACATGGACTGGAGCAAATAAACCAAACTTTTCTGTTCTAACAAACTTATTCCGTCTTCCTTCTTCCCTCTTCCGTCTTCCTTCTTCCGTCTTCCTTCTTCCTTCTTCCTTCTTCCCTCTTCCTTCTTCCCTCTTCCTTCTTCCTTCTTCCTTCTTCCTTCTTCTTATGAATTATGTTCCCGAAAATGCTTTGATCGTGCAAAGCGATCGATCGATCTTACTAGAAGTTCACGCTCCCACAGCACAACAGGCGCGAGAAGCGATCGCTCCCTTTGCCGAATTAATCAAAAGTCCCGAACACATCCACACCTATCGCATCACGCCCCTCAGCGTGTGGAATGCGCGGGCGGCGGGAATGCCAGTTGAAGACGCGATCGCAGCTTTGCGAAAATATGCCAAGTATCCCATTCCTGAGTCCGTAGCGCAGGAAATTGAACTGTTGGGGGCGCGGTATGGATTAACTGTAATTGAAAGAATCGATGCGGCTAGCCCCGATTTACAACTGCGAATTGCCGATTTTCCCCTAGCGGAATTGCTGGTACGGGACGATCGCGTCAAACCAATGTTGGGCAAGCGCATCTCGGATCTTTGCTTTCAAGTCGATGCCGGGAATCGCGGCGTACTCAAGCAAGCTTTACTAGCGGTTGGCTATCCGGCAGAAGATTTGGCTGGATATGTGGAGGGTGCCGAATTAGGGATTTCTTTGCGCGATCGTACTTTAGCGGATTTGCCCTTTAAGTTGCGTGCTTATCAACAAGAAGCAGCAGAGGCATTCTATCAGGACGGGGAGGTAAAAGGTGGAAGCGGGACGATCGTCCTACCGTGCGGGGCTGGTAAAACCATAGTCGGGATGTTAGCGATGAGTTTGGTAAAGCAAAAGACACTCATCCTCACCAGCAGTTTGACTTCAGTGCACCAGTGGCGCAGGGAAATATTAGACAAAACGAGTTTAACTGAGGATGCGATCGCTGAGTACAGCAGTGTCACCAAACAGACGGCTGCTGTCACCCTATCGACTTACCAAATGCTAAGTTATCGATCGAATAAAGATGATGAATTCCCGCATTTCGAGCTGTTTAATGCGGAATCATGGGGACTGATTATTTATGATGAAGTCCATCTATTACCTGCACCGATATTTCGGATCACTGCTGAATTACAAGCACGACGCAGGTTAGGTTTAACTGCGACATTGATTCGCGAAGACGGGAAAGAAGGCGATGTATTCACGTTGATTGGGCCCAAGCGCTATGACGTACCTTGGCGCGAATTGGAAGGACAGGGATTTATTGCGACTGCGAATTGTACGGAAATCCGCGTCGCGCAAAATGAGGCGGAAAAAATGGAATATGCCCTAGCGCCCCGCCGCAGCCAGTTTCGGATTGCTGCGGAAAATCCAGCTAAATTGGATGTGGTGCAAAGTTTGTTGCAAAAGGAGGCGGGACACCGTATTTTAATTATTGGTGAGTATCTCGAACAGTTGGATGCGATCGCCAAAATTACCGAATTGCCTCTGATTACGGGGAAGACAAAACAGTCAGAGCGCGATCGGTTATACGAAGCATTCCGTCACAAAGAGATTCCCGGATTAATTCTATCTCGCGTTGGCAATTTTGCCGTCGATTTACCCGATGCCGATGTGTTGATTCAAGTATCGGGAAAGTATGGTTCTCGCCAAGAAGAAGCGCAGCGCCTCGGACGAATTCTCCGCCCCAAAGCCGACGGACACAATGCCAGCTTTTATACATTAGTATCGCTACAAACTTGCGAGGAAGATTTTGCCCGACACCGCCAACTATTCCTCACCGAACAGGGCTACAACTATCGCATAGAAGTTCAAGGCGAAGGTTAGTTAGCGATCGATAAATTCTTGGTAAAACTGCTCATGCAAACCTAAGAAATTATCCATCCCCTCCTTTGTCAGATACCCGCTATTCTTACCAGTGTGCGGGTTTCTTACGTAGCTAGAAATGGTTTTTGAAACATTAGGATTCTCGCTCCACCTAATGTTGAACGCTGCATAATTTGGGAAAAAGGTCATTTCTGCATAAGCATCAATGTGGTCATGTATCCACCATGCCAATGCTGTCCAATCTTGAGTGCGTTCATAGTAAGGGATGAATGATGTAACAACAATACATACGGTTGCTCCCATATACCCCTGTGAATCTTTTACGTCCCAGATATGTTGTGCATAGTTGGACTCATTACTGGCACAGTTGTACTGATTTTTATTCTCTGCTCCTTTGGCGTTCACCGCACAAGAACGATAGGCTGAGCGGATACTAATCCGACCAAGCGCATCTTGAATGGGTTCAAGCACCCTCTCACACAAATTCTTTCCTGCTGCGATCGCCAAATCAGGATCGCTAGGAATGTTAGGGATACCTTCAATTTGAGAGATTTCTGAATAAAGAAACTCACGCATGAAAAAACTCTTAGAGAGTTGAACCCGTCCTAGCTCTTCCAAAGCTTTAACAGTTTGTGGCTTTCTCATAGAATGAACTACAGCAATTAGAGGTGAATAGCTTAATGTTAAACACTGGCAGATAATTGAGAAGCATTGTTGCAGCCAAAAGCGAAGCCAGCTAACTGATAATTGTACCACATCTGCGGTACTTTACATGATAAAGGCTAAAAATATTGTTATGCAGTATGTCCGTAAAAAACCTGGTTTCTGCGTCCAGGAGTATCAATTAGGAAATTAAATCTAAAAAGCAACAAGTGCAGAATATCTGGCAACCATCGGAATTATACTCTCTAACATCCTGCTACACTATTAATAACCGCATCCTCACCCACATTTATGCTTCCAACAATCATCGCCGCTATCGCTCCCTACATATCGGGAGTGCTCTCACCCATCGCCAGAAATATCGGCCACAAACTAGGAGAAGCCTTCGGCAATCAATCTCAAAAGTACCGAGATATTCTGCTTCCCGCTCCCAATAACTCATCTGATTCGACTGAGATAGAGCGAGCCAAACAGCGTTATTCTCAAGAAATGCTAGAATATGCGAAGGCGAAAGATACCAGAGACCGGGAATTGTTAAAGCTAACAGTAGCACAAACAGCACGCCGCCTTGAGTTGCAGGAACAGGAACAGCAAGATAGAGTGAAGCTAGCAGCCTTGCAGCGGGATTTGATGCGGGAATTGCAAGCAAAGGATATTCAGGTCAAGCTGGCTGAAATTCAAACGATTTGGGATAAAGATACTTGGTTTTCTAAGTTGAATCGAGAGGAAACTAAGCAGATTTTACTTCAGCAGCAACACCGCCTCTTAATCTTACTATCACCGCCCAAAATTAGCAAGCAATGCCCGGAAACATTCTGTGAAGATTTGCCAATTGAGATGAGAAGTGTGGGAGATTTTCTCAGACAGCATTATCCTCAACAGGATGTCTTACGCCCAGTTAAGTTTTATAGCGACTATTTCACTGAGTCGATTGGTGATATTGATGTGGAACGCTTGCAGCGAATTTTATCTCCGGTTCCTACTACAATTTTATATAGCGATATCAGCGATTATGCGGTAACTTTTCGCGTCGGCTTTTGGGGATTCCAGAATAATCAGGAAGTCTCCCTGTTTTCTACCAAAGTTTTTGACTGGGAAGAGGCAAAAGATGCACTTTTAGCATCTGGGGTAAGTGAGAAAAAAGCCCTCCGCATGATTCGGCAGTTAATTGTAGCAATTCACAAGTTACTGGCGGGATTTTTAGCAGATTTGTATTATCTCAATATTGACCCCGGCTATGAGCCTTTGTTATTTAATTTAAAGGATGAATTTGCTGAATATGGATTAGCAGAAGAGTGGGTGAAACCTTATTTTGATATTCTTCAGGATATTCAGCGGCGACAGCGAGAACAGTATGAACAGGAGTTGAAAAATCTAATTGAGCAAATAGAGGCTGAAGGTCAATCTCAAGCATCTGCCAAAGCTGAAGCAAAACGCCAACAACAAATAGAAGAATCTGCCAAATCTGAAGTAAAAAGCCAACAACAAATAGAAGAAAAAATCATTAAAAAAGCTCACTCCTTCAAATGTGTAAAAACTCTTAATCGCGTAGGTAACTCATCTGTTAAGTGCGTAGTTATCAGTCCAGATGGCAAGACTTTTGCTAGTGATAGCAGTGGAGATTGCAGCAAAATTTGGAATTTGCAGACAGGAGAGCTGATTCGTACTTTCTATGGGCATTTATATGAGGTTTCTTGCGTTGCCATTAGCCCTAATGGAAAATTTTTAGCGAGTGGAAGTTCTGACAAACAAATTAAGCTATGGAATCTGGAAAGTGGACAAGAAATTAGCACTCTCAAGGGTCACTCAGGTTTAATTCGGTCTCTTGCTTTTAGTTCAGACGGAGAAACTCTTGTTAGTGGCAGTCAAGACTGTACTATCAAACTGTGGAATCTGAAAAACTCGCAGGAAATTCGCACTCTCATAGGGCATTCATACTCGGTTTGGTCTGTCGCTATCAGCCCGAATGGGAACACTCTGGTTAGTGGCAGTTATGACAATACTATCAAGCTTTGGAATCTGAAAACCGGACAGGAAATTCGCACTCTCACAGGGCATTCAGAGTCGGTTTTTTCCGTTGTCATCAGCTCGGATGGACAAATTCTTGCTAGTGGTAGTAGAGACAACACTATCAAACTGTGGAATCTGAAAACCGGACAGGAAATTCGCACTCTCACAGGGCATTCAGAGTCGGTTTTTTCCGTTGTCATCAGCCCGGAGGGACAAATTCTTGCTAGTGGTAGTGGAGACAACACTATCAAACTGTGGAATCTAAAAAATGGACACACAATTTTCACTCTCACAGGGCATTCAGCCAAGGTTAAGTCGGTCTGTTTTAGCCCGGATGGAAACACTCTGGTTAGTGGCAGTAATGATGGGAGTATCAAGATTTGGCGGTGTGATGGGTGAAGTAAGAGGGAAAGATGAAAATTCTGGCGCGATTTGCAAACATGGAACTACAAAACTTGACTGCGTGAGAAATAAACCGATAAACGCTTAGGGAAGGTAATTGAAATGTCCAAAACAATTAATTTTGAGCAAGCAGTGTTAGAGAATCTGCGACAGTTGCCAAGGGAGAAACAACAAGAAGTGCTCGACTTTGCACAATTCCTCGTGCAAAAAGCGGAACAGAAAAAGCAGTTCCCCAGCGAAAGTTTTGAGTCTAATATTTCGTCAACAACCGAACCTAGTCTCAAGCTATCACAAGCGAGAAATTGCTAGCCTGCCAATAGCAGAACGCCATAAAATACTAGCACCATTTATACCTGCTACAGCCGAAGATTTTTTGACATATCCTGAATTAACCGAGTTTTCGTTACTCGATGGCGAAGACTGGGAGGATGACAGAATTCAAAAAGTCTCAAAACTATATTCATCCTCAAAAACTTCAGACCAAGCAAGTGAGATTAATTGACATTTTTTACCCATTTCATCCTGGGCATCTTTCAGCGCAACTTGAAAACATTTCTCCCAGATAGACTCAATAAAATCACGATTTAAACTCGGCATTTCTTCTTGACTTTCTTCAATCTCTCGCCGCGCCGAACGAATACTAATAGCCCAGCTAGCTGTTCGTTTTTCAGGTTGATTTTTCCATTTAATAATATGAAGCATTAAACGAATTAACTGGCTTTTTAATGCTCGTTTTTCGGTTCTCCCCATTGCTTCAATTAAAGATTCTAAACCTGCCGTTGCTTCCATAGATTTTCCTTCTTTGAGAAGTGTCTGGACTGTGACAGCCGTTTGATAATGAGAACACACTGCTAACCAGTCCCAATCTTGTTTAGTCAGCATTGCCCTATCCTTGAAATTGCTTATATTCCTAAATTTATCATACCGATCGCCCCTCAACTGGGTCCTCCCATCCCCCAACAGCCCAACAATACTTAATAAAAACTTTATAAAACTTACCATTTCCGCATAGATTAGAGTTATCCTAGAAAATCCAGCAATCCTGCAAAGCGTCAACCTTCTCGTCACTTATCCAGTGGTTCGATGACTCAAACCCAAAGCACTAAAACCGCCACCCCAACTGCAATTTATTCCTTGACAATTGCTCCCGCCTGTGTATTGCGTGGTCGATCGGCGATCGCACAAGCCGGAGATGCGATCGCCCGTTTCGGAAAGCGGCCGCTAATCGTCGGCGGCAGCAACTCCCTCGCCGCCGCCCAACCGTACCTGCAACCAATCCTCGAACAGCAGCAGTTAAAATCCGCCGAAACAGCATACGGCAAGGATTGCAGCGAAACCAGCCTCGAAACCCTCCGCGAAGCAGCCCAAACCCATCAAGCCGACTTCATCATCGGTGTCGGCGGCGGCAAAGCCTTAGACGCAGCCAAACTCGTCGCCCATCAGTGCAAAATCCCGATCGTCACAATACCCACATCAGCAGCCACCTGTGCCGCTTGGACAGCCCTTTCTAACATTTATTCAGAACAAGGTGCATTCCAATACGATGTCACATTAGCCAGATGTCCCGACTTATTAATACTCGACTACGGCTTAATTCAAACCGCACCACAGCGGACATTAGTAGCAGGAATTGGAGATGCGATCGCCAAATGGTACGAAGCATCAGTCAGCAGCGGACACTCCGAACAAACCCTGATAATTTCGGCCGTCCAACAAGCTAGAATACTGCGCGATATTTTATTCCAAAAATCAGCCGCCGCCCTCAAAGAACCCGGTAGCGAAACCTGGCAAGAAGTCACAGATGCCGCCGTATTGCTAGCAGGAGTAATCGGCGGAATTGGTGGTGCTCAATGTCGCACCGTCGCCGCCCACGCCGTCCACAACGGCCTAACTCATCTATTAGCAAGTCACGGCACATTGCACGGCGAAAAAGTCGCCTACGGCATTTTAGTACAACTGCGACTAGAAGAAATGCTGCAAAACAATCAACTCGCCGCTAGCGCCAGACAGCAACTGCTAAAATTCTACGCCGAGATTGGATTGCCCCAAACTTTAGAAAACCTCGGACTCGGAGACATTACCATCACAGAATTGCAGCGCGCCGCCGACATAGCCTGCAATCCTAATTCCGACATCCACCGACTGCCTTTTAAAGTTGTTCCCCAACAATTAATGGCAGCGATGGTTTCTACCACCGCACCTGTGGGAGAATTAAAGATTAAGAATTAAAACAGTTTGTAGTAAGGACTTTAGTCCTGAAAAGGCTGTGCTAGCAAGGACGAAAGTCCTTACTACAAACCAGGAAAACTGACAACTGACAAAAAATAAATGACCTTGGATTGGATTACCCCTGCTGACAGGTTGCAAAAACTACCGCCCTACGTATTTGCCCGTCTCGACGAACTCAAAGCCCGCGCCCGCGAACAAGGACTCGATTTAATAGACTTAGGAATGGGAAACCCCGACGGTGCCACTCCTCAACCAGTAGTAGAAGCGGCTGTCGCAGCCATCCAAAATACTGCCAATCACGGCTATCCACCCTTTGAAGGAACTGCCAGTTTCCGCCGTACTATTACTAAATGGTACAGCCGCCGGTACAACGTTGAACTCGATCCAGAAAGCGAAGCATTGCCTTTGTTGGGTTCTAAAGAAGGTTTAGCGCATTTTGCGATCGCCTATATCAATCCAGGGGACTTAATATTAGTACCAAGTCCTGCTTATCCCGTATTATTTCGCGGCCCAATAATCGCCGGTGCAAAAGTTCACAACATCATCCTCAAACCAGAAAACGACTGGGTAATTGACTTAGCCGACATTCCCGACAGCGTAGCCGAACAAGCCAAAATCCTCTATTTCAATTATCCCAGCAATCCGACTGGAGCAACTGCACCCCGCGAATTTTACAAAGATATTGTTGCTTTTGCACACAAACATCAAATCTTGCTGGTTCACGACTTGTGTTATGCGGAATTAGCCTTTGACGGGTATCAACCGACAAGTTTATTAGAAATTCCCGGCGGTAAAGAAATCGGCGTGGAATTTCACACGATGTCCAAAACCTACAATATGGCCGGCTGGCGCGTCGGTTTTGTAGTAGGAAATAGCAAAATTATTCAAGGTTTGCGGACATTAAAAACTAACCTAGATTACGGTATATTTTCCGCTTTGCAAACAGCAGCAGAAACAGCACTGCAATTGCCCGACAGTTACTTGCACGAAGTGCAGAATCGTTACAGGACTCGCCGGGATTTCATGGTTGAAGGATTGGCAGAATTAGGGTGGAATATTCCTAAACCTCTGGCTGCAATGTATCTTTGGGCTCCCTGCACTCCGGGCATGAGTTCGACTGATTTTGCCCTGAATGTTTTGCAGCAAACTGGTGTTGTAGTGACTCCTGGCAATGCTTTTGGGCCGGGCGGCGAAGGATATGTGAGAATTAGTTTAATTGCAGATTGCGATCGGCTGGGAGAAGCATTGCGGCGTTTGAAACAAGCAAACATTCGATATCAATAGTCATTGGTTATTGGTTATTGGCGATCGGCCGCTCACTCTGCATCAACTCATTATTATGTTGAGGATGACACCCATTATCCCCTAAACATAATAATGAGATTAACATAAGATTAACAAGCTCAGGCGCATACAAATTGTACAGTCAAGTTTGATGAAATTATTGTGGGGTGTCCCGCCCGCCCGAAAAATACAACGCAAGATGCGGGACAGCTTAGTGCGTATGGTGCCCCGGAGCAGAATAAACCTGTTAAAATCGAAATAATCAATCTCCGAGGCACTCTACAAGTTGATTTAAGAGTGACTCTTTATTTTGTGCCAAGGTTTTAAACATCCGTGGATGTACGATGTCCGACGCCGTGCCTCCTTAGTTATACTTAACAAAGATCATTAAGGAAGCATTTTTGCCATGCCTGGAATTGAATCTAAGTTAAACAACACGCGCAACCTTTTACAAGAATTAGGCAACTCAGTCTCTAGCTTAGTCAAATCGTCCCCGGATGTTTTTGCTGATTCGGGGATTCAATCTTGCCTACAGGATTTTTTAACTGTTTATCAAGAAGCCGTCCAACGCCTAGAAAATCCTAGTTTTCGGATTGCTACTCTGGGCACAACTTCCTCTGGAAAGTCAACGATTGTTAACGCGCTGATTGGTCGAAAAATCGCACCGATTGAAGCCGGAGAAATGAGTGGGGGTGTATTAACCATCAAACATTCTCAAGAACCGAGATTAATGATTGCAGAAACGGAAGATGCTGCTTGGGATGTTGGTGAATGGACGGGATTAAGCGATGAGGATGTATACCAGCGGATTCGCGAGGTGATGCACTCCTATCACGCGGCGCGGAAAAAGCGTGAGTATGTTGCGCCACAAATAACCGCTCATCTTCCTCTTTTACCTGCTTGTGATGCTTCTTTGCTAGATTTACCCAAGGGAATCGGAGTAGAATTGATTGATTTACCGGGATTGAAATCTGTTCAAGACCGGGCTAACTTAGCCACTATCCAAAAGCAAGTTAATAAAGCTTTTAGTTTAGTGGCTTTGGACTATATGCAGGTAGATGATGAGCACAGAAAACGCTTATTAGAAGAATTAAAGAAAGTTGTCGAATATCTACAAGGTCGCACAGATTCGATGATTTTTATCTTAAATCGGGTCGATAACCTAGGAGCAGATGATTTACCCCTCTCAGTGCGGATTGATAAGTTAAGAGAAGAAATTAAAGAGGTCTTATCGCTTCCAGAACTTCCTGATGTTCTGCCTTTTAATGCTCGTCTTTTATATTATGCTCAGTGTGCTTGGGGTTCAGGAGCTTTTAACGAACCATCACGGATAAATCAGGAACTACGCTTAAAACTTCTGAAAGCTATGTTTCAAGATTGTGCAGGAGTTATTAAATTAAATACTAAGGAGAACCGCGATTTAAAGAATTGGTTTCGTGATTTTGAAGATCGAGTAGAAGACAATGAGGCTATTGATGATGAAACCATGCGACAAATTCTCCACTATTCTTTAGAATGGAGTGGAGGTAGAGAACTTTGGGATCTTTTCCGTGTGCGGGTTCAAGAATCATTTGCTGAACTGGTAATACTTCCTGCATTGTTGGAAGTATTCAATAACTATGAGTCTTTGTCAGATAATCTAGATATTCTGATTAAAACACGAAAGATTAATAATCAAGAACAGGTTGAACAAGAAAGAGAAAAGATTGCTCAAATTCGTCAAGACTTACAAAAAAACATCAAAAAACTTGGAAAAGAATTTAATACCGAGATTGAGCAATTAATAGAAGGATTGAAAAACAACGAGCCTAAAAGTCGGTTGAAGATTAAAGAGGATGCTGTCAAAAAAGCACGTAAGGGGTTTTCTATAATTTTGGAGGCTGTCGCTGAGGTGGAAGGAGACTTAACCAAAGTTCTAATTGTTCCAGTTCGCGATTCTCTTAAGAAGAACCAAGGAGCTTTTGAACTGAGAGATAAACTACGCGAAGTCACATTACCTTCATTAGCGGATAATATTTCAAAAGCTTACGATAATGTTAGTCGAAGACTCAGCAAATTTTCTCCACAGTCAGAATATTTAGTTAAGAGTGTAAGAGCTGATGATGATAAAGGGAAAAAAGAACTTGAAGATGATGAGCGTTATGTTCGTCTCCTGTATCACTATATGAGAGAAGCTATCACCAAAAGAGCAGAGTTTGTTTTACAAGGAAAAGCTCAACAGTTTGCACAAGCTTTAGAATCATTAGTTGATGTACATGTTAATAGCTTAAAAGTTTGTTTGTCCGCCTCAAATTTTTCTGCGATTAATATTGAAAAAGCAGCCATCAGTAATTTACGCAAAAAGTTAGCTCAAAACTTGCCAACTTTACCGGAGAATTTTTTTGAACTTCCAGACGCTATTAAGCAAAATCGCTCCCAACAAAGAGAAGTAGTTGGTACGAAAACAGAATATGAAACTCGCACAAAAACTGAATATCAAAGTTATACAGAATCTTATCAAGATGGTTCTTGTTTTTCTAGCACAAAAACGAGAACAAAAACACGACCCGTAACCCGTAATTACCAAGAAGCTGTAACTCGGAATATTTACGAAGATATCGAGTATGTTGAACTTTTTCTTCCTTCTCCAGACTTAATGGCAAAACAATGGTCAAGTGGAATTGCGAAAAACAAAGCAAGTTTATGGGATATTTTATGTGACTGGATTATCAAACGATTAAATTATGTTACCAGTATCTTTGAAGAATCCGTTGATGAGATTACCAATCTAGCTGAACGTGCTTTGCAACAACAATTAAGTTTTATTGAGGATAACTTTGAACAGGAAAAACAGTTTTGGCGCGATTTTGAAGTGCAAAAAGATAATGCAACAGCAATTTGTCAAATGTTAGCAGAAGATTGTCGTCAGTAAAGTAGGTTTTAAACATAGTAAAATTCAGGAGTAAAAAAATGGAGTCTAGGGAATTGTTAGAAGTAGCAGGAGTAGCAGTAGTAGTAGCAACAGCAGTAGCAGTAGGAACAGCAGTAGCAGGATCAGTAGGAGGGTTATTAGCAGGAGCAGGAGCAGCAGGAGCAGGAGCACATTATCTCAAAAAGCAACAAGACGAACAATCACTACTGCCGAATCGTAGGAAAGAATCTAGAGAATATAACCCCGATCATCATTCATCTTCTACAGTTCAAGAGGGCACATTTCAAAGACAACAACAGACACAGACAAATCCGAGAGAAGAACTTAGACAGCCTTATCCTAATCCTCCATCTCCTACAGTTCAAGCTCCTCCAACTCAAAGAATTACTAAACAGTATTTAGTTTTAGTAGTTTTTGCGTCACAAGCAGATTTACTTGAATCACTCCAAACAAAAAGACGAATTGATATTACTGATGGAGAAGCACTTTACGAAATCACGAAATATTTATGGCTAGGTTCTGAAACTGATTTCAATCAAAGAATAGCTAGTATCGATCAGTATTCAGTATCAAAAGGAGAAGAATCAGAATATGATATTTACTTAGTCTATATTGAACTAAATCAAGCTGACGAAAGATTTAAGTCAAATGTAGATCAAGTCGATAGATATGACGCTTTTCGTAACTTAGCTGATGCTGATTTAGAAGTTAAGTTTGAAAGATCGCCTAGATTGCAAATGGAAGCCTACGGAAACTTTGACGTTTATAATCGCTAAACATAGTAATTCAAATGTTAATTGATACCACTCTTTTAGTTAACAATCCCGAAATCATCCAAGGTTTGTTAAATGGCTCAATGCAACGCTACGGAAGCGTTATTAGATGGGCTGCGGGAACTGTAAATGGTGGTCAAATTGTCCGCCATTTAGCCGAAACTCCCGGACTGACTAGCAAACTGATGACTGTTCCATTTTCTCCCATTGTGGCAGGAATTGATGTTATTGGTCATGGGCTTAACTATCATAAATTAATGGGTGTCGAGAGTAAATTAATCGGTATTGAAAAAACCTTATCCTCAGTGATGGGGCTAAGTCAAATTGCTGCGGGCGCAAGTGTTTTAAACCTTGGTGTCAGTATTGCTGGCTTTGCCTATATGGGCTATAAACTGCACCAAGTACAAAAAAGTTTAGGTCACATTCAACAGTCAATGGAAGAAGGCTTTAACCGTGTTGAAGCTGGCTTAAATCGGATTGATAATCGCATCGAAGAAGGATTTAATCGAGTTGAATATAGGTTAAACCGGGTTGATAATGGCTTAGATATTATCTCTGGACAATTGCCATATCTGTATTTATTGGTAGAAGACAGCCACCAAAAGCAAAAAAGCCTTGCTAAAGCTATTTCCCATCTTCATCAAGCCATGCTAATTCAAGAAATAGCTGCTTTAAAAGCTGAACTTGACGAGCGCTCTCGTTTTCCTGATGAATCACCGAGATCGGCCATTAAAACAGCTTCTAGGGTGGGATTATTTCTCAGTAATCAAGCGATGCAAGCTACCCCAGAATTAGATGCTGAAATTATGCTTAATGCTGATGTTTCTATTCAAGGTTGGGCTGTAGCCACAGCAACAGAAGCCAATCTTCTCTTAGAAATAGGAAAACATCAAGAAGCTAAAGAATTACTGGCGTTACAAATCCCCCTATTTAAACAAGTCGCGGAAAGATGGGCTAAGGCACTAATCAATGATGAAAACACTTATCTATCTACTGCTTATCGCTTTACTAATTCTCGGTTCAAAAACCATATTGCCTCAGAACGAGTAGAACGAATTACGGAAATATCACCAAGCGATCGCACTTTATCTCCTGACCAAATCCGAGGCAAAAAAAATTATGTTGATGTAGAGTTTGAAATGTCCTATAGTTCGGCTAAATTTGATCAAACATGGACACATCGCCAAATTGCTGTAGCTGAGTATTTGGATGGGTTGAGTGAACTTTCAGCCAGATTAGAGGGTTTAGAATCGTTTGCAAATCTGTGCGAAAGTAGAGGTGTTAAAAGCAGCCGTGAAATTCTGCCTGGGCCAGACACTGAACCGGGCATATACATACTACCCAGCACATAGGGTAGGGTGTGTCATATCAAATCCGGTAGCCTCGGAATTAATATTACCCACAATCAGGACACGGCAGGGCTCATAAGTGTCAACTTAAGCTTTTTGTGCGCCAGTCATCCCGCCCACCCAGCACTCCGCCAGGGAATGAATTCCCTGTCTAATAGCGAAAGTCCTCTCAAAGAGGACTGAAAAACTCATTAGTCCTCTTTGAGAGGACTTTCGCTTTGAGGCAGGGGTTTCAACCCTTGCCGGACTATCGGTTTTACGTTAAGTTGACACTAATGGGCAGTGCCGTTTCCCTACAATTAATGGGGGTAGGGAAACGGCACTGCCGTGTCCTCCGTTTCTATCATCTCTGAGTGTAACTATAACGTTTGAATTTGCTCAATCACCCAATCAAAAGTTTCTATAACTTGCTTGAGATCCGATTCATCTTGCAAAGTAAACAAAGGCAGACTCGGCGACCTTCTCTCGCCCGGTTCTGTAGGTAGCGACAGACCGATCGAACTCAGTTTACTTCTCAATTCCAGCCAATTCTGTTCCGCATTAAACGGCGGCTGGGAACCGTAATTATCAGCAGAAATCTCCATTCGGCCAGCAATATTTACAGTGAATAAGTGATAGGGTTTTCTTCCCTTTTGAGGCAATTGAGCGGCGAAACCGCCGTAGGCATCCCCCGTTCCCCAGTGTATTTGAACTTCGGGTTCTTGACTTTTTGCCCAAAGGTAAATAGCTTTTGCCATTTGCGCCTCGTCCGCGCCTTGTCTAGCTTTGATTTCCGCAAAAAATGAAGATTCATCCCAGCGCCTTCTTTCGCGCGTTGCGCTGGATTTTTTCTGCTGTGCTTCCGCTGTCTGACCGATCACTCTGGGAACCAGCGTTTTCAAACCGTCTTCACTTACATACTGCTTAATTTCCAGGGCCAAAACTTCAACCGGGTCCATTTGTTCGTTGAGAAATTCCACAACTCGGCGCATTTCAGCAGAAATCTCGTCAGCTACAAACACTAAGCGAACTTTACCCGCTTGCAAATTAGTTTTAACCTTCTGCCAAAATAGGTCTTCATTAGCATTTGCACCGAGAAACTCTTCAAAAATCTGTTCAGGATCGCGACCCCGATCGCGACAATTAGCTTCAAACAGAGAAATAATTGAATCGATCGGCCAGTAAAACAACGCATTAGCAGCATAGTCGATCGACTGACCCAAAACTTTTTGCCGCAGTTCCGCATTAGGAGTTCGCCTGACATCCACCAAAGTAGGAACTGCATTTTGGTCGAGAAACAAATGATCCAGCGACCACTGCACCGCTGTTTCCTCATCGCTGGGTGCAGATTCCCGCGAAATTAACAGCCACCTCCGCGCCGTAGCCCGATCGATTTGGTCTCCCGCGATCAAATTAGGATAAGTTACTAGCAAGTCTTGTAACTGGTCTTCCGAGTCGTAGGGCTGTTCCATCATTTCTACCAGCCTGTCGTCGTCCTGAATCAGATAAATACCTCCAGCCATGCAAGCCCACCTACTTAATTTTAGATTTTAGATTTTAGATTTTAGATTTTAGATTTCAGGCTTAGTTATTAGTCTTCAGTCTTCAGTCCGCCGCCCATGATTTGTGAAGGCGGAAGGCATTGGTCAGAATTCAATAAAAATTTTGAAGTCAATAATTTTTATTGTTTGTTAATTCAATAAAAAATCCCTTCTGACCAATGACTGATGACTAATAACTGATGACTAATCACTAATCACTAATACAACCAGTAAATACTCGCTGTGCCGGCCCGGTCATGTAAATCCGCCCAGAAACTTCTGCCCATTCGATTTCCAAAACGCCGCCGGGGAGCTCAACAGCAGTTGCCCGATCGCACTTCCCTACCAATACCCCAGCTACCACAGCAGCACAAGCACCAGTCCCACAAGCTAGAGTAACACCCGCGCCTCTTTCCCACACCCGCATTTTTACATAGTCGGAACGTATCACTTGAATAAACTCCGTATTGGTACGCTGCGGGAATGCTTTGTTGTGCTCGAATTGAGGCCCGACAGTTTCTAAAGCAATCGCCGCAACATCCTCTACAAAAGTAATGCAGTGAGGATTGCCCATGCTGACGCAGGTAACAGACCAAGATTTATCAGCAACTTCGATCGGCACATCTATAGCTTTGGCATCCGATGCAGCCAAAGTTGTCGGAATTTCCGCAGCCAGTAGCCGGGGAACCCCCATATCCACCTTAACCTGACCGTCCGATCGCAATTCCGGGCTAATCACACCAGCCAGAGTGTGGATGTGGTACTGAGTTTTCGCCTCTGACCCTTCCAAATCGGCGATAAACTTAGCCAAACAGCGAATCCCGTTGCCGCACATTTCCGGTTCCGAACCGTCGGAGTTAAAAATCCGCATCGTATAGTCAGTATCGTTTTGACCCGGAAGAGCAAATATCACACCGTCTGCGCCAATCCCGAAATGTCGATCGCACATATCCACAGCTTGTTCTGGCGTGATCACCGGTTCTGACGAGTGGCGGTTGTCAATCAGAATAAAATCATTTCCCAGTCCGTGATACTTCGCAAACTCGATCGGCATAAAAACAAACCTCTTTTGGTTAAAACTGATTAGATAATTTGATGACCAAATTACCCATTTCCCAGTATTATAAAACTTTATGCAATTTATAGTCCTTTCTAGTGAAATATAAACAAATATAATATTTATAACTCCACAGGGATATCTAATTAATGCTGATGTCAATGGCTCAATGAATATCCCTCGAAAAGTAGTCGCCAAGGGGTTTATCTCTCATCCGGTAGAGGCGCTTGTAATCGCGCCAGTATCGGTTAAACGGTATAAACAGAAGAATATGGTTTAAGGTAATATTTGACTATATTTTTCTGAACTATGTCTGAATTTGAAACCGGATTGCCCAGCGTTCGCTTAATACAAAGCTACATCAAAGACAAACAACAGGTGGAAATCAAACTCCTGACCGGCGACTTACTAGCGGGTAGAATTTTTTGGCAGGATCATAGCTGCATTTGCCTCGTCGATCCGTCAGAAACACAAATTCTGATCTCGCGGCCAGCAATTGCTTATCTCAAACCCAACGGCTGAGGAGACGGGGAGAGTGGGAGAGGGGGGGGAGAGGGAGAGAGAGAGAGGGGGAGATTGGGAGAGGGAGACAGTGGAACAAATCTTCCTTCTTCCTTCTTCCCTCTTCCCTCTTCCTTCTTCCTTCTTCCTTCTTCCTTCTTCCTTCTTTCTTCTTCCTTCTTCCTTCTTCCTTCTTCCTTCTTTCTTCTTCCTTCTTCCTTCTTCCCTCTTCCTTCTTCCTTCTTCCTTCCCTATTCCCTAATCGCTAAACAGCTTTTCACTGACTTGGGCCTTGACCAAAGGCAGCTTTAAAGCAGGTTGTGGCACCCGCGGTGAGGCCGTCCGCTGCATCAAGCCGAGCTCGTAGAAGCCGCCGCACAGCAGCAAACGATCGCCTTCTTGCAAATGGCTAGTTCCGTCGGGCCAGCGAGTAAATTTCCCTTCCCGGCGGATCGCCCGCACCTGCACCCCGTACTGGGTCAGCAAATCTATCTCTGACAGTTTTTTGCCCGCCCAAGGGCTGTTTGCTGGCAGTCTCAGCCACTGGCAAGAACTGTCGCCCTGCGGCACTGCAACTTCCCCCTTCGCCAGCAACTCAAAACTGATGAGTTCTTCCGGTTCTCCGACTACAAAAAGTCGATCGCCCGACTGCAAAGCTGTCTTCCCGTTAGGATAATCAATTTCCTCGCCATTCTCGCGGACGATCGCCATCACACTGACGCCTGTCAACTGGCGCAGGTTAGTTTCTTCCAGAGTCATGCTGGCAATGGGAGAACCTGACGGCAAGCTGTACCACTCGCTGTTCATATCTCGAACCGCCACTTTCAAATCCCGCGAAACCGCCAAAGGTTCGCGCGGTGGCCGCAATTCCAGATAGCGGCTGCTGCGAATTTGCTGCACATCCCGCGCGATCGCCATTGAGGAGAGCCCCATGCCAGCCAGCAAGTGGGAAGACAGTTCTAAACTGGCCTCAAACTCCGGCTGCACAACTTCCCAGGCCCCGAGTTGGTAAAGCAGTTCGATGTCTTTATCTTGGTTGGCCTGCACCACAATATCCAAATCCGGGACTAATTCTAAAGCCCGCTTCAGACACAAGCGAGTGCTCATGGGATCGGGAAGGGCGATCGCCATTGCTTTAGCCCGTTCCACCCGCGCGGCTTCCAATACGTGCAAGCTGGCAGCATTCCCGTAAATGTAAGGAATTCCTTGCACTCTGCAGTCTTGAATACTACTTTCTGACTCGTCGATCACCACAACTGAACAGTTGCGGCTTTGCAGCATTTTGACTAAAATTCTGCCGACTCGCCCGTAGCCGCAAACCACCACATAATTTTGTTCCGGCAAAGTTTCAGCTATTGCCACAGGTTGAGATGTTTCGTCAAAATAGCGCTGTAAAGGCCCGAAATTTTCCGCCCATTTCAATAACTGGGGCACGCTTCTCAACACAAACGGAGTCAGCACGAGGGTGACTGCTGTCGTGCCTAAAATTAACAGGTAAACATTCCGCGAAACCAGCCCCATGACTTGGCCGGAACTAGCGAGTACAAAGGAGAATTCTCCTATTTGAGCTAAGCCCAAACCTGCGATTAATGCTGTTTTTAACGGATAGCCAAATAGTCGGACGATCGGCGTTATAATCAAGAATTTGCCGACAAATACTATAAATACCAGTCCCAGAATTACTTCTAGATGGTTCCACAGAAACATCGGGTCAATTAACATTCCGATGGTGACAAAAAATAAGGATGCAAAAATATCTCGCAAAGGCTCGACATAAGTTAGAGTTTGGTCGGCATATTCCACCTCCGAAATCATTAAACCAGCCACAAATGCGCCCATCTCGATCGAAAAACCCAAATATTCTGTCAGCAGCGCAATCCCTAAAGCCAAAACCACAACTCCCAGCAAAAACAGTTCCCGGCTTTCTGTTTGCGCGAGGTATCGCAGCAACTGCGGTACCATCCAAATGCCGGCGACTACAGCACCGACAGCAAATAACCCGATCCGCAGCAGGGCCCACGCTACCGTCATGCCGATCTCTTCTGCTGGCTGATTGAGTGCCGGCAAAACTGCTAGCATTAACCCCAAAGCCAAATCTTGAACTACTAATATTCCCAGCATGACTTGACCGTGGGAAGTACCGGATTCATTGCGTTCCATCAAGCATTTCAGTACGACTGCAGTCGAAGAAAGCGACAGAATCGCTCCTAAAAACACGCCTTGGGCGGGCGATTCTACCCACCCTACAGCCAAGGAAATTGCAGTAGTAATGGCGATCGTCAGCACAATTTGCAAGCCCCCTCCGCCCAAACTAATTGCTTTAACTTTCTGGAGTTCGGCGAAAGAAAATTCCACTCCCAAGGCAAACAACAGAAAGGCAACCCCGAATTCAGCCAGGGTGTCTACCTGAATTAATTCTTTAATCAGCCCCAAACCGGCCGGCCCAACTACGATCCCTCCCAGCAGGTAGCCGAGAATTACCGGCTGTCGCAACAGCGATGCAAAGAGTCCTCCTGCTGCGGCAGCAGCGAGAACTAGAACTAAGTCAACGATCAGTCGGAAGTCTTCTTGCACAACTTTATGAAAAAAATATAAAGTTATATTATAGTATCTAATGTGTTGACTATGTTTGGCGCGTTGACTGTAGTTGAGGAATAAGCACAACGGCCACCCTTGACTAAGGTATTTTTTCATGGCACAGAGTTCAACTCCTCACAAAAAACTTAACCTCTTGCAAGTTTATCGAGGGATTGCGGCTGTATTAGTGGTAATGTTTCACCTCAACGAGATGAGCGCCGAGAGATTAAATCAAGTTACTTTTTTTAATTTATTTCAGGCTGGGTGGAGCGGTGTTGATTACTTTTTTGTATTGAGCGGTTTGATCGTGGTGTATGTTCACCGATCGGCGATCGGTAAAAAGGATTAGTTAAAATCGTTTTTATTTATTCCAGCCCTGCTTGCGGATTTACCCGATATATTGGATAATTACTCAGGCACTTTTGTGTTTTTTTCTCGTAATCCCCGGTTTTGCTAACAATAAAGATTTAGGTTTTAGACAAGTAATTTTGTCGTTGCTCTTGATTCCTCAAAAGGACAAGTCCATTCGGGATGTAGGTTGGACAAAGCTGCCGTCGCACCTGTAAACACTGCACTGGAGGCGATCGAGTCCCTAACTGTAGGACACCCGTATTAGCTCGGTCACGAACTGAGCATTGGCGATTTCTACCTAATTCCGGTCTTCACTTACCTATCGCAGACCCCACAGTACGAAGCAACGATCGCGCAAACTTCAAAGCTGCGGACTTGGTGGAATGAGGTCAGTCAACTTCCCAGTGTGAAGAAAGTCTGTGCTTGACATCTGTGCACTTTATAACTCACGGGTTTACAACCATGTCGCATTTATTTGAGCCTTTAGATCAACGTGGTGTTACATTCCGAAATCGCATTGCAGTTTCTCCCATGTGTCAATATTCCAGCGTTGAGGGATTCGCGAATGATTGGCATCTGGTTCATCTCGTCAGTCGAGCCGTAGGAGGGGCAGGGCTGGTGATGACTGAAGCAGCAGCAGTCGAGCCTGAAGGACGAATTACGCCGCAAGATTTGGGAATCTGGCAAGATGCTCACATTGAAATGCTGGCGCGAATCGTCGAGTTAATTCACCGCAACGGTGCGGTTGCTGGAATTCAACTTGCTCATGCAGGTCGAAAAGGCAGTACAGCGCCTCCGTGGGATGGCGGCGATGTGCTTTCGGAATCTCAAGGAGGATGGACTTCGATCGCCCCTAGCGCCATTCCATTTGCTCCCGATAGCCCCGCCCCGATCGCTCTGAGTATCGAAGACATTCAAAAGTTGACCACATCCTTTGTGAACGCAGCCCAACGCGCCCTCGAAGCCGGATTTGACGTAATCGAGATTCATGCCGCTCACGGCTACCTACTGCATGAATTTATGTCTCCCTTGAGCAATCAACGGACTGATGACTATGGTGGCAGTTTTGAGAATCGCATCCGGTTTTTATGTGAAGTCGTAGAAGCGGTGCGAAATGTTTTGCCCGATCGAACACCGCTTTGGGTTCGCATTTCTGCAACCGATTGGGTTCCAAATGGTTGGGACATTGAACAAAGTATTGTACTCAGCTATAAATTAAAGTCACTGGGCGTTGATTTAATCGATTGCTCATCAGGCGCAATTGTACCGGGTGAAAAGATTCCGACGGGTGCAGGTTATCAAACTACCTTTGCCGATCGCATTCGACGCTCCGCCAACATCGCCACCGGAGCTGTTGGTATGATTACTGCACCCGCGCAGGCTGACCACATCATTCGTACAGGTCAAGCAGATATGGTATTACTTGCTAGAGAAATGCTGCGCGATCCTTATTGGCCGATGCGGGCTGCGAAGCAACTACGTCAATCCGTGCCTGCTCCTATTCAATACGATCGCGCTTGGTAATTAAGCGGATTTGCGATCGATTTTAAGTGAGCCGATTTAATCAATTAACAGGAGTGAATATGTCTGAAATTCAAAACAAGGTTGTCATCATTACAGGAGCAAGTAGCGGTTTAGGTGAAGCCACCGCTCATCGTTTAGCCGCCAGCGGAGCCAAACTCATGCTTGCTGCCCGCCGCGAAGATAGACTCCAGGACTTGGTGGCTGCGATCGAAAAAACAGGTGGCACAGTTGCCTATCGAGTCACGGATGTTGCCGATCGCGCCCAGGTGCAAGCATTGGCGGACGCAACGCTGGAAACCTATGGACGCATTGATGTGCTGGTCAACAATGCGGGTTTAATGCCACTGTCTCCCCTTGACCAGATTAAGGTCGATGAGTGGGATCAAATGATTGATGTCAACATTAAAGGCGTACTTTACGGCATCGCTGCGGTGCTGCCGACTATGCGCCAACAGAAGTCTGGGCACGTAATAAACTTGTCGTCTGTTGCAGGACACAAAGTATTTCCGGCGGGGACAGTTTACTGTGCTACCAAGTATGCCGTGCGAGCGATTTCCGAAGGGGTGCGGCTGGAGTCAAACGGTGAAATTCGTTCTACCAACATTTCACCCGGTGCGGTTGCGACTGAGTTAACCAGTACCATCACTCATGGTGATACGGCATCAGGGGTGAATCAGTTGTATTCAGTCGCCATTGATGCGGATGCGATCGCCCGGGCCATTGCCTATGCGATCGAGCAACCCGGTGATGTGGATGTCAACGAAATGATCATCCGTCCGACTCGTCAGGAGTTGTAAAGTGGGGTCATCGCATGAGAGTCGATCGAGTCTCAATTAAATACGGCTCAACGGCTGAACTGTTCATCGATCGTCTATAACTCGATTCCGTAACGCCGAACCGTAAGTAATCGCAGTGGACTTACCGGGCTTCGGCAAAACTCCGCCGCTTACAAGTGAAGTTTCGATGCGAACGCTAGCGGATGCAATCAGCCGGACAGTGTTCTTTGCCCTGTTTTCAGCGCATCCCTGGCAATTGTCGCCTGAAATGACCCTCGAAGAGATGCGGAGTTTTGTCGCTGCGCCGTGTTTGGATGAATTGCTGCATTAGCTTGCTTACGGAAAACTCAGCAAGGTGCATCGGTGGGTTCGATCGCACATCGCCTCGGAATCACTTGGCACTCCCCATTCGTTTCTCGGACTGCATCGTTGTGTCGATCGCACCCTCGCAGGTCCAACTCAACAATCTAATCAATCGAGCAACCATAATATCGGATAATTGTAAAGCAATTCACCAAGCCAAAAGCATGAGTATTGACCAATTAAACACAGACTACGGCATTGCCGGGAACCTCACCTTCGCCACCGGAAACGGTGGTTTCCCGATGATTCACATCGACAACGGTCAAGCCAAAGCCTTAATTTCTGTGTATTCCGGTCAAGTGCTCTCTTTTCAACCAGCCACCGAAGCCACAGACTTGATGTTCGTCAGCGAAAAAGCCTACTATGCCGAAGGGAAAGCCATCAAAGGCGGTATACCCATCTGTTGGCCCTGGTTTGGCCCAGATCCAGAAGGCTTGGGGCGTCCGAGTCATGGGTTTGTGCGGAATCGCCTCTGGAATGTGCTAGAAACCGCCACAACCCCAGACGGCGCAACCAAAGTCACTCTAGGACTCAAGGATACCGATGAAACTAGAGCAATTTGGCCCCAAGCCTTTGAACTGGCGATCGCAATTACGATCGGCACCAGCCTCACTGTAGAATTAATCACCCGCAATCTAGGCGACAAAGCATTTCCCCTCACCCAAGCTTTGCACACCTATTTCCAAGTCGGCGATATCAACCGCGTGCAGGTTTTAGGCTTAGAAAATAGCCAGTATCTTGATAAAGCTGATGGTGGTGTGGAAAAAACTCAAGTGGGTGCAGTGGTAGTAACAGGTGAAGTCGATCGCATTTATCTTGATGTCACCAATGAATTAGTCATTGACGATAGCGCCCTCAATCGCCGTATTCGCATTAAATCCTCTGGTAGTAAATCCGTCGTAGTGTGGAATCCCTGGGTGACAATTTCTGCAAATATGGCTGACCTTGATGATGCAGATTATCAGCGCTTACTCTGCGTAGAAACGACCAATGCGGCTACAGATATTGTGGAAGTTCCCCCTCATGGTGAGTTCCGCTTGCAGGCAATTTACAGCGTTGAACGCGACTAAGAAATTAGAGCTTAATCTTAGCGGTGATGGGGCCAAAATTCCCAGTAAGCGGTTCAACATTTCAATTGGATATTTTCGGCGTTGCTCAAATCCCACCCACAAGACTGGGATTGTTTGTTTAAATACAACTTAAATGCCGATTAGCTGATTGAATTGAAAAACTCTGTCACCCTAATGACTAATAATACCAAATCCCAAATTTCTCCCCTGTTTATTTCTTAGTCCGCGAAAGACGTTCGGCGAAGCTGAGTCGAACGGGCCGCAGAGGAAAGTTTGTATAATCGGTTTCAACCGCCGACTCCGATCTTTTTACTTACCATCAATTATTATGCAAAACTTCAACTGGACAAAACTTCAAAATGGATCAGACATTCGCGGTATCGCCCTCGAAGGCGTTCCCAATGAAAAAGTCAACCTCACCCCCGAAATTGCGACAATCTTAGGTAAATCCTTTGTCAGTTGGCTGGTACAAAAAGTCAATAAACCAGCGGCAGAATTAACGATCGCGATCGGGCGTGACAGTCGCCTATCAGGGCCAACCTTAATGCAAGCAGTCATGGAGGGAATCACCTCAGTTGGTGCAACCGTGTACGACTTTGAAATGGCCTCAACCCCCGCCATGTTTATGAGTACCATTACCCCTGGTTTTGATTGCGACGGCGCGATTATGCTCACTGCTAGCCATTTGCCATTTAATCGAAATGGCTTAAAGTTTTTCACGGCCAAAGGTGGGTTACAAAAGCAGGATATTACAGATATCTTAACACTAGCCCAAAGCAATTACTTTGAGCCAGCCTCATCGCCCGGTAAGATTACAAAGCATGATTTTATCTCAGTTTATGCTAACCAATTTGTCACAAAAATTAGGGAATCAGTCAATCATCCAGATAATTTTGAGGAACCACTAACAGGATTAAAAATTGTTGTGGATGCGGGCAATGGCGCTGGCGGTTTTTATGTTGATAAAGTCTTAAAACCTTTAGGTGCAGACACCACGGGGAGTCAGTTTTTAGAACCAGATGGTACTTTCCCGAATCATGTGCCAAATCCCGAAGATAAACAGGCAATGCAGTCAATTTGTCAAGCGGTAATTGAACATCAAGCTGATTTTGGGATTATTTTTGATACCGATGTCGATCGCAGTGCGGCCGTCGATCAATTTGGCAAGGAACTCAATCGCAATCGCTTAATTGCCTTGATTTCTGCGATCGTATTAAAAGAACACCCAGGCTCTACCATTGTTACCGATTCTATCACCTCCGATGGCTTGACACAATTCATCGAACAGGATCTAAAAGGGATTCACCATCGCTTTAAACGCGGCTACAAAAATGTGATTGACGAGTCGATTCGCCTCAATGAAGCGGGACAGGAATCATGGCTGGCGATTGAAACCTCTGGACATGGAGCTTTGAAAGAAAATTACTTTCTGGATGATGGCGCTTATTTGGTCAGCAAATTATTGATTGAATTGGCTAAGTCAAAGCTAGCAAATCAATCTTTGCCAGATTTAATTGCGAATTTAAAAGAGCCAGAAGAAAGTTCAGAATTTAGGATTAAACTTGGTGTAGATGATTTCAAGGCTCACGGATCTCGCGTTATTGAGCAACTGCAACAATTTGTCTCAACGCAAGCAGACTGGAAAATAGTTCCCAATAACTACGAAGGTTTGCGAATTTCCTGCACGTCAGCTAGCGAATCCGGCTGGTTTCTGTTACGCTTATCCCTCCACGATCCCGTAATGCCTTTGAATGTTGAGTCGAATGTTAAGGGTGGTGTCGCTCGCATAGTCGCTCGGCTTTTAGCTTTTTTCCAAACCACCGAATCCCTTGATTTTTCGGCACTATCCCTCTAAGTTTTACTCGTGTCAGACTATTAGTAAACCAAACCCAAGGAGGAATTTAATCATGTGGCTTTTAATCATAAAATGTTCTGCTGAAAGCTGGGAGACCCATTCCAAAGCTTTCAAAGCGATCGCTGCCAAATATCCGGCCACGCCTTCCTCTTCCAAAAAGATGAAAGGTGATGGTCAACGGATCATGGAATATCAGCTTGAGAATGTCAACGATGTAGAGGAATTTATGGAAGAATGCTTGACCTTAGATGGCTTCACCGCTACCTTTGAATCCCTATAATTCTAGGTGATAAGATTAGAGTAATTATCAATTTTTATCTCATACCATTCATTTTAGAGGTGAGATTTTAAAATAGGGAATCAATACTATTTGGTCAAAAACCGGCTAGAATAACTAGAGAGTTTGAGGAACGTTTTCGGCAAATAAACGGTCAAGAAAGAATTGATTTAACAGCAGAGGAGTTAAAAATAATTCTGTTGTAGCGCCGTGAACTATAAGTAATACCAATTGTTAAAATTTATGTAATAGTACCTAGGACTGATAAAATATAATCATCCGGTTATAGATGAAGAGTGTTTCTGTTGAAACTTGGGTTCTCCTATATTTGTAATGGAAACTCTAGTGTGAGCGTCTGCCTCAAGCGGGCTTTCCTCCCCGCACTACGGGAATTTTTATTATTCTTATCACCTCAAGTTAAGTATTTATTTAAGTTAGTCTCTCATCTCCAAATCTTTGACCAAGCTTTTTACATAAGGCTGTTTCTCTCGACTTATTGCGGATTGCTATAGTTAGTCTAGATAGTTAAAAATATATCAGCGAGACAAAGATTAAGGACACCTAGTGATGATAAGGACTGTGAGTCGAGGCAACGGCGGGCTAAGTACGGAAATAATTACAGGTCTGATTGTGCGGTGGGGGCAGTTGAAAGCAAACAAGCTAACCGCCAGTTCGATCGGGGGAATTGTTGCTGGCTTTCTGAGTTTTGCCCTGCCCGTGCAAGCTTTGCAGGTAGTGGTGACGCCGACAAATCCCCAACTGGGAGATACGCTGTCCGTAATGATTCAGGTTGACAGTAACGGCGGGGAAACTCCAACAGTTTCTCTACAGCAAAAAAACTACCCCGCGTTTCCGATCGGCAACGGCCGCTTTCGGGCTTTGCTGCCGACGACGCCGCTAGAGAAACCCGGTGCCCGCCTTCTTCAAGTCGCAGGTGACGGACAAGTGCAGAAGTTGAGCGTGCAAGTGCGCGATCGAAATTTTCCTACTCAATCCATCTGGCTACCGCCTGGGAAAGACAGCGAAGGTACAGACGCTGAATTCGATCGCGTAGACGCATTTAAAGCACTCGTGACACCCGAAAAATTTTGGGATGGCAAATTGTTGCGCCCCAACTCCGGCGAAATTACTACTATTTACGGGGTGCGACGTTATTATAATGGGGTATTTGCTCAAGACTACTACCACCGCGGCGTCGATTATGCCGGTGCTTACGGTTCCCCTGTAGTCGCACCAGCAGCAGGTCGGGTGTCTCTAGTGGGACGCGAATCGCAAGGCTTCAAAATCCACGGGAACGTCGTTGGTATCGACCACGGTCAGGGGGTAGCAAGTATTTTGATGCACCTCAGCCGGATTGATGTCAAGGAAGGCGATGTCGTGAAAGCCGGTCAAGTAATTGGTACTCTGGGGTCAACGGGGGCTTCTACAGGCCCTCACCTGCACTGGGGATTGTACGTGCACGGGCAGTCCGTCGATCCTGTACCTTGGCGGCTTCAGGGAGTTGAGTAGGAGTTTTTACAGGTTTTGACGGATTTATCAGTCAATTATGGGGTAAGTTTGTGGCTAGGGTGTGCAGATAACTGTGATGGGTTATCAGTATTGAGTTAGGATTTGTATAAAATTTCTCAACTCAACTCTCAAAACTCGAATCTCAAGACGCTAACAATCGCGTCTTCACAAAACTTTATTGATGATGCCGTTGAGCGGGGACGCATATATGAGTATTGAAAAAATTGTTGAACAGGCTTTGCAGGATGGTTATTTAACGCCGTCTATGGAAGCTGAGGTGGGACGGATCTGCAATACGGCTTCGGAATTGTCGATCGAAGAGTACATGGCTCTCGATCGTCTGATGGGCTCTTTGTTGACTGGCGAAGTTGTGGTTCTGCCACGCAAACAGTTCATCAACGTGATGGAAGAGTTGGTACTCAGCGATGCGATCGCTAGGGTGGCTGAAATTGAGGCGACGAGCGACCTAAGTCTGGATGTGGGAGATATTGCAGCTTATGCTTTAAATAGGCTGCCACCTCTGTACGCTACGACGGAAGAGGGAGCTCACTTTCAAAGGGCTAGGGCTAAAGAGCAACTTCACGATTTGATTTCCAAAGAAGTCAACGCAGCGATCGCCCGCAACTTAGACAGGCCCGACACCCCAAACCCCACAGCTTTGGGCAAGTCTTCGGGAAACGAAGTTCTTTCACAGCTAAGCACTTGGCTGCAAGCTAACGCCACTAATTTTGAGCCGCAGCCTTAGTACCTCCCCAACAGCTCTATTTCAGTTAAGTCGATCCCGCTCAATTCAGAAAGCGGGATTTTTAGTTTCTCAGCAACCAACATCTGAAGGCACAAGGCCGAAGCCAGAATTCAAGAAAAAAATTTAAAATTTAAGAGTTTTTTATTTTTTACCCAAAACAAAAAAACTCCTTCTTCTTCCTTGTTCCTGGCATCCGTTACATTTGTTATAGAATCCGTTGCCGAACTTCCTTGTTCCTGGCATCCGTTACATCCGTTACATCCGTTACATCCGTTGCCGAACTTCCTTCTTCCTTCAAACGATTAATTGCTGCTGTCAGAAGAGTCTGCCGAGGGGCTGGCGGTAACTTTTGTTTCTCGCTTTTCGCGTTTTTTCCGTTCCGCTTGGATGACATCTTGAAGCACTATTCGCGCTTGAGCCATTTTTTCCAAATTGCTGCGGTACAAATCTAAATCTTTGCTAACTTTGTCTTCTGGCAGGTGCAAGGCCGCACTGACTTTGGCGATCGCGTTGTTTCGCGTTTCTTGGTCTTTTACTAAGTTAGGGTCAGCTTTTTCTAATAGGGAGAACAAACCGATCGCGAACAAGCGACTGTACTTAAATTGAGGGTTGCTGGCGATCGCCCCTAAAGACGCTTGCAAATCCGCTGTATCTTCAAAGCTAGTCGAGCGATCGAGCCACGAGAGCAACTCTTGCCCGGAAAGTCTATCCGCCAAGCTTTCCAATCGCTGAGCGTCTTGCTTGTAGCGCTCTGGATCGTCTTCTAGGGACTTGCACAAAGCGTTAAAAATCGAAACTCTGTCGGCTTCTGGGGCGTACCCAAGCATGAATCTATCAAAAGCTGTCACTACACCCAAAGCATAAATCGGGTCGTATTGAAAATCGGCATTTGCCGAAAGCAAGTGCATTTCTACCATCAACTCTTCCACCACTCGACGGTAAATTGAGTTGATCGGTCGAGTGTGAATCGTATAGAAACTTCGCTTAGTATCTGAAACAGTACGGTTATTGTTCACCTGAGTCTTATAGATAAATAATTTTGCCGTAGCGGGCGTGCCAGCGCGGCGTGAGTAAAGTCGGGGAGTCAATTCTGCGATCGGGCTGACAAAGATTGCCAGTTTTTTAAGCGTTGCCGCCGGATTGCGAGACAAAATTTTCTCAAAAAGATTTTACGCGCGATCGGCAGCAACAATTAATATGTCGCAATAGGAGGGAAAAACCCCAGTATCTTTACAATCATAGCTTAGCTGGGATCGCTCATAAATCTAATCTTCTGACTTGCCCAGCCTCGATATGGCCTTACATATCACAATAACTTTTTTTTGTCAACCCTAATTGTGAAAAATCAAACAAACATGACAATTTCTCCTGAATTAATAGCTTTAGCCCAGTACATGGCGGGCGAATTTGACAACCGGGAACAAGCGCTAGCAGACCCGGCTTGGTACGTCCACCTTCGTTTGTGGCAAAGACCCCTGCCGGTTCGGTTATTTTCCGAACCCAGCATTGCCCTGTTTGCCGAACAAGCCAACATTCTGGAATTAGACAAGCCATACCGCCCCCGCATCGTGCAACTGAGGCACTCACAGATAGCGCCGGGACTTATCGAAGCTCAGTATTATATGTTCAACGACATTACAGCCGTCAAAGGAGCCGGTTGCAACCCCGACTTGCTTAGAAAGCTAACCAAGGAGCAAATCCAACTCCTCCCCGGCTGCACCCTGTCGGTTGCAGTGGAAAATTTAGCCTCAAACAGCTATCGCTTTCGCGCATCTTTGCCGGAGGGCACTCGCTGCGGCTTTGCCTACGGGGGGCAAAATTACCAAGTAGACTTGGGATTTGAAGCCGCAGGCGAGGAATTTTTCAGCTACGACAAAGGAATAAGCCCCACGACAGGCAAGGCTATCTGGGGAGCTTTAATGGGCCCTTTTAGATTTGTCAAGCGTCAGGATTTTGCTGCTGAGATATGCGTTTGAAGCAAGAAGCAACAAGAAACAAGAAAGAAAGATTTAGCTATCTAGGATAGAAGGCAAGACTTTACCTTGACCTATTCTTCTACTTTTTCTTCTACTTTAGTGTTTTGGTTAACCTCTCAACCTCTCAAGAAAGGAAGAAAGCATAAGGAAGCTGGCAAGAATTTACCTGCTTCCTGTTCTTGTGCAGGGTTCCGGCGCATTTTGTGAACCTCAAGCTTAAATTGCGCTTACACCGCAACCGATGCAAGCGGGAGTGGTCAACTTGCGCGCGGCACCCCCTCTAGAGCTTCTTCTTCCGTTTCAAAGATTTCAAACACAGAATCCATCATGGTGACTTCAAACACCAGTTTGGCTTCGGGATGAACATTGCAAATGCGAAAACTTCCCTTAACTTTATCCGCATCCCGCATACCTGCTACAAGTGAGGTCAGGCCAGAGCTATCGATAAAGTTAACCTGACCAAGATTCACTACAACATGGCGGCTAAGTTTGGAAATACACTCTTGCAACTTGAGGCGGAATTGCCAAGCTGTAGTGATGTCCAACCGTCCTGTCGGTGCTAAGACGATAACTGTTGTACCGTCTTGAAGCGTGTGGGTTTTTTGATCAATATGAATCACTGACCCTTCCCTCAAATTTATTATCTATCGCGGTGGTTACTGTCCCAGTAGTTTAACTCAGGTCGGTGACTGCTGAGGCATCCAATTCGCCCAATCTTGCGGTTTTAAGAACTTCGAGTAGAGTTCGGCTTCGGGAGAGTTGGGTTCTGGCTCGTAACAGTATTCCCAGCGTACCAAAGGTGGCAGGGACATGAGAATCGATTCGGTGCGTCCGTTGGTCTGCAAACCAAAGGTCGTGCCTCGATCGTACACCAAGTTAAATTCAACGTAACGGCCACGGCGGTAAAGTTGGAAATTACGCTCGCGCTCGCCGTATTCTTTCGATCGGTGCTTTTCAATAATAGGGGTGTAAGCCGGCAAAAATGCCCGGCCGCAATCCTGTACGAAGGCGAACAGCGACTCCCAAGTTCTAGGTTCCGGCACCCCGATGTTGTTGCTGCACTCAGCGGCTTTGCCTTTGACATGATGGTCGCGGTAAAGCGCGCCTTGAGCGCTTTGGTAGTCAAAAAACAGGCCGCCCACGCCGCGGGTTTCTTGGCGGTGAGGCAGGTAGAAATATTCGTCGCACCAGAGTTTAAATGTCGGATAATATCCGGGATGGTGGCGATCGCAAACTGCTTTCAGAGTTTTGTGAAAATGAGCTGCATCCTCAGCCAACGGGTAATAAGGAGTCAAATCCACACCGCCGCCAAACCACCAAATCGGGCCGGCCTCAAAATAGCGATAATTCAGGTGAACCGTAGGCAAGTACGGATTGCGGGGGTGCAGCACCATCGAAGTGCCCGTTGCATAGAAATCGTGACCAGCAGCTTCTGGGTGCTTTGCCAGAATCAAAGCCGGCAAACTTTCGCCCCATACTTGGGAAAAATTGACACCCCCTTGTTCAAACACATTGCCTTCGCGCATGACGCGAGAACGTCCGCCGCCGCCTTCGGAGCGTTCCCAAGAGTCCTCCTTAAATTTGCCCAGGCCATCGAGCTGTTCGAGGGATTGACAAATTTCGTCTTGTAGGCTTTTCATAAATTGGCTGACTCTAGCTCTAGAGTCAGCGGGCGGCAAAAACGGGGAAGTGGCGGTTTTAAGTGTTGTAGAAACAGTCATAAAATTTTCTGTTTTCAGATTTGAGTCTTAGATGGGCGATGAATCCCAAATCCAGTCGTCATGTAATTATGCCACCGTAGGTCTGCAAATGATCGCTATGAAGTTACATTAAAAAATAGCAATAAAAATATACTTAAACCTGCGATCGAAAATTCGCTAACCCAATTGCAGAGCTATGGTGGAGAACACAATGCCCAATACACTCGATGTTAGTTCAGTCTTAGAAATCCTGCGACCCGTGCAAGACCCCGAACTGCAAAAGAGTTTGGTGGAATTGAACATGATTCGTAACATAAAAATTGACGGCGGTGTCGTCAGTTTTACTTTAGTGCTGACAACGCCTGCTTGCCCGCTGCGAGAATTTATTGTCGAAGATTGCCAAAAAGCGGTCAAACAGTTGCCAGGAGTCGAAAAAGTGGCGGTGGAGGTGACAGCCGAGACGCCGCAGCAGAAAGGAGTGGTCGATCGCCAAGGCATTGAAGGAGTGAAAAATATTATCGCAATTTCCAGCGGCAAAGGCGGCGTCGGCAAAAGCACGGTGGCGGTAAACGTGGCAGTAGCGCTAGCGCAAACCGGCGCTAAGGTGGGTTTGCTGGATGCGGATATCTATGGGCCCAACGACCCCAATATGTTGGGTTTGGGGGACGCAAAAGTGATGGTTAGGGACGGGAAAAGCGGCGAAAGCCTCGAACCCGCCTTCAACTACGGCGTCAAATTAGTGTCGATGGCGTTTTTAATTGACAAAGACCAGCCCGTCATTTGGCGCGGCCCGATGTTAAACGGGATCATTCGGCAGTTCCTGTATCAGGTGAATTGGGGGGATTTAGACTATCTGATTGTCGATATGCCTCCGGGTACTGGAGACGCGCAGTTGACCATGGCACAAGCGGTGCCTATGGCTGGTGTGGTGATCGTGACGACGCCGCAGACTGTGGCATTGTTGGACTCTCGCAAGGGTTTAAAGATGTTCCAGCAGTTGGGAGTGTCCGTGTTGGGAATTGTGGAAAACATGAGCTATTTTGTGCCGCCGGATATGCCCGACAAGCAATACGATATTTTCGGTTCTGGTGGCGGCGAAAAGACTGCTGCTGAGTTGGGAGTGCCGCTGTTAGGCCGCATTCCGCTGGAAATTCCGTTGCGGGAAGGTGGCGATTCGGGGGTGCCGATCGTGGTGGGACAACCGGGTTCTGCTTCAGCTAGGGAGTTGCGGGCGATCGCGGGTCGCATTGCCGGTAAAGTTTCCGTAGCAGCCTTAGCCTAACTCACATCTTGCATTGTTAATCAGCTTTTGATGGGCGGGCGGGACGCCCACCCCACAAGAAACCTGTTTAGTTTGTGGAACAGGCATCTTGCCTGTTTAGTTTGTGGAACAGGCATCTTGCCTGTTTGGTTTGTGGAACAGGCATCTTGCCTGTTTAGTTTATGGAACAGGCATCTTGCCTGTTTTAGCATCAAGTCTCGATCGCCAAGAAAAGGTAAACTATAAACAGCAAACATAACATTCAAACAATTATGATTTTTCCAGGTTCGGCAGTTCGAGTTAAAGATAAGGGTGAAATTTACTACGCCTTTCAAGGACAAGTCCAGCGAGTTACCGACGGAAAGGTCGCGGTACTGTTTGAAGGTGGCAATTGGGACAAGCTGATCACGTTCCGCCTGTCGCAGTTGGAACTTGTCGATGCTACGGCTGGCCGCGCGAAATAGTCAGCGGTCATTAGTCATTGGTAATGGGTAATCTGTAATTTGTAATTGGTAAAGTACCCAAGACCAGGCTACTAAATGAAAACCCTTGACTAATGACTAATGACTGATAACTGATGACTAATGACTAATCACTAAAACTATGCGTTTACCTTTACCCCAATTTGCTATAAAAGAGCGCCATCCCGATCGCATTGCTGAGGTAATCGAGACGGCAACTTCGGAGTTTTTGGCTCAATGTTTGGAACCGGAAGACTTAAGCTTTCCGGTGATGCCGCCTTTTGGGAGTTGGGTGAAGGCCGAGGATGAAGAGTCGAAAAATCAAATTTACGGCGTGGTGTATTACGCTACGACTAGCCCGATCGACTCGGTGCACAGAGCTCGCGCTTTGGGTTTGTCGCTGGAAGAGTTGCGGGAAGAACAACCGCAGATTTTTGCGATGCTCAAAACCGAGTTTCGAGTGGCGATTGTGGGGTTTGAGGCTGCGCCGGAAAGGTTGAACGGCCACGGCCCATCGAGGGGTAAAATTTATCAGTATTTGCCGCCGCGCCCGCCGCAAATTCACCAGGCGGTTTATCGCTGCGAACCGGATGAGGTGATTGATTTTACGGTGCAGTTAGATTTTTTGAGGACGCTGCTGGGAGTGGCTAATGCGCCGGTGGATGCGCTGACGGCGGCGGCGATTCGGGAGATTTATCAGTTGCGGATGCGCGATCGATCTTGGTTGGTGGAAGCGGGGAGAAGTTTGAGTGTTTTGTTGAAGGATGATTATGACAGGTTGAGAGTGATTTTGAGTCAGATTCATCCGTAAGCATCGCGCTCACTCCAACCAGGCATCTAAATCTAATGTAAAGTGATGGGTATTTTGCAGTAAAAAAGAGCGACCTTGTTTAACTAAATTGCCTTGACAAATAACCGGAATTCTGGCTTGATAAGCTTTGACTGCCAGTTCGTAGACTGGTTCTGCTAGTTCTAACTGAATGCGCCGCAACTTGCCAACAATAACGCCTGTCAAAGTTACTTTTCCGGTGGCTGCTCCTTCTTGCAAATTGGTAACTATGCCTTGAATGGTAATGTTAGGAGCTGATGTCAATAGATTGCTGAGAATTTCGAGCTGCGAACGATTTTCAGCAATTTCTAGGGTTTGTAAAACTTCAGCCATCCGGCGGGGAAAGTCTAAAAATTCTGGTTTTAATGGTAGCAGAATCTCTAACTCTTCTGAGGTTTCGCTGTGGCGATTCCAGAGAGAAGCTTTATCGTCAATTTGTCGCACTTCTTGCCAGCAATGCGTTTCGAGGTAAGTACGCACAATTTCTGGCTGTAGATTTTTGAGAATTTCGGGATCTCGAACGGTGACTATCATAGGGTTTCGCCTGCTTCAATTCGCTGCATGAGGGTGGTAAGAGCTTTTACATTAAAGATATTCTGTCTGGGTATGGAAATTGTAACAGTGGTTTGATTCTGGGTTGGGGGTTGACCTCGCAGAGAAACCCAATAACCGCAATATTTCAGGCAAAGCTCCTGTTGAGATTGGATTAGCCAATTGTCTAAATTGTCGGGTACGATTACAAGGATTAACAGTCGGGGAGTATGAATATTTTCTACTTTCAAGTCATTGTAGTTCTTGACTTCGAGCGGATATCTAATTGCTTCCTGTCCAATCACATCCCTAGATGTGCATTTTACCTGGAGTTCAAGTCTGGGATATCGAATAATTCCACTGCCCATACCGCCAGCAAGAATGATATCGATGCCGTCAAAATCTAATGGTCTAGCTGCTATCTGGAAGGAGTAGCCAGCCGAGGCAGCAACTGCATAAATATACGCATAACTGAACTGTTCTTTTTGCTGGTTAATGTCCACGATCGCTATTTGTTTAGTCTATCTCAAGCATAACTGGCACGGGAGGATCTCCTCCGATCGCCCATATTATTACTCTTCGAGTTTTTCCTCCAAATCATCTAAATACAAACGAATAAAATCCCCTGCTGCATCGGGATTAATTTGCTGTAATCCCTTGCGAATCTCTAGAACCGCTTCAGATGCCGGATCTCTATTCTCGTTAACCCAACGGTTAATGCTCGATCGTCCAATGCCCATAGTCGCTGCCAATTGATTTTGGCTGATGCCATAGGTTTCTAAAACCTGCTTCAGCGCCTTTCCTGCCTTACTCATGGCTTCTATGTTCTCAGAAGCTCGCAGCTAAGTAAAGATTGTGGACATTATTACTCTTCGAGTTTTTCCTCCAAATCATCTAAATACAAACGAATGAACTCCCCTGCTGCATCGGGATTAATTTGCCATAGTGCTTTCCGAATGTCCAACACTGCCTCTGCTACGGGATCTCTACTTTCATTGACCCAACGATGAATGTTGGAACGTGCTACGCCCATTGTCACAGCCAAGCGATTTTGACTGATGTTATAAGTTTCCAGCACCTGCTTGAGTGCTTTGCCTGCTTTTGCCATGCCTCAGATTGTCTCAGAGGGCGATCTCTTCGTAAATGTTGCTTCTAGGCAACAGTGAGGATAGAATGTTTTTGTTGCCTATAGGTAACATTTACCCCAAAAACAGAAAAAACGCTTATGTCGAAAAACTTCCTTGCCAATCCCCCAGCAACCGATACTGCGACAGCGACCGTACCCCTGGCGGAGCCTCCACAACCCGATCTAGAACCCGTCAAAATCCTGCTGATAGGTTCTCCCAAAGCGGTGAGGAGCATCATTCACATCCTTTACTGTTTGGGTTTTGCCTCTGTCAGCGAGTGAAGCCCGCTGCAACCTGCCCAAAAGCCCGGTGAAGTTATGAGCATTCTCATGCGTTACCTGCGGCTGTAGGGGTGATATAACATTCTTTGCGGGCGTGAATTACCGCCAACAGCTTGTACAGTCTATTCAGACTTTAAGAGGTGTTGGCGTTAGAATTAGACAGCGATCGTTCGTTGTTCACTATGCCTTTCGGGCGATCGCGCATTAATTGGCAATAATTTATTTAAAGCGAGAAAGATTATATGTGGGTAGAGGTAACAGCGCTAAATCAAGTTCCGGAAGGGGGTGTGTTGAAGGTAAAAGTTGACGAAACTTCAGTGATTTTGAATCGTCAAGGCATGAATGTCACTTGTTACCGTAATGCTTGCACTCATTTGGAATATCCGATCGACATGGGTAAGGTAAATAACGGTATCATTACCTGTCCGTTTCATAAGTATCAGTACAAGTTAGATAGCGGTAAATGTTTGAATCCACTAGGCGATTCTCTGGAATCTTATCCGGTAAAGATTGAGGGCGATCGGGTTTTTGTGGAGATAGATTAGTTATTCGTTATTCGTTAAGTCCGACAGGGGTTTAAACCCCTGTCTCATAGCTCAAGTCGTCTCAAGACGACTGTAGATTAGTATTTGATATCAAGTCCGGCTTAAATACCCCCTCACTCTCTTAGTCTGCGGAGGCAGACTTTGTTTGACAAGGAGCAGTTTCAACCGCCGAACCATCTTTCAACCTACCATTTTCGCGCGCCGCTGACGGAGGAAAACCGCCAAAAGCCCGATCGCACCTACAGTCAACAGCAGCCATTCTTCGGGCTCAGGAACCCCCGAAACATTCAGAGGATTATTCGGCTTACTCAACTGTTCCTTACCCGATTCTACCTCGCGTTCAAATCGATCGCTCTTAGCTTCCGCTGCTTTTAGCTGCTCCCTTTGCGCGTCATTAACTAACACAATCATCGAAGAATAAGGCGTCACAACTTTGAAATTTTTAGCTACTGCGTGCATCGCATCCAGTTGCATCAATTGATTTGAACTTTTCTGCTTGCTAAGTGCAGTTATCAACTGTCGCGCAGCTATTGGTTGAAAGCCTTCATTTCCGGCATTTTTTGACTCTGCGACGGCCGCCGATTTTGCAGTTTTTTCCGACTGCGGGGTTTTGGCATAACTCCAAGCATAGCCGTCAACAACGCTAACTGTAGATTTGCCCGAAGCTGCTGTTGTTGCTACTCGCTGCATCGCCTCTTTCATATCCGTAGCAACTCCGCCGCCGCTATCTTGAATCACCTTTAAAGTTGCGTCGTCGTAGCCGGGGGGCAAACCACCCAAATGCACTGTCCATAGGGGTGAAGAGATGGAAAGTTTAAGTTTGCGATCGTCCGACAATTCGTAACTGTGGCGATCGCTCACCACAAATACAGTATCGTAACTTTTATCGCCCTGCAACTGTGCAAACTGTTGCAGCATATCTTTGAGCTGGATTGTACCGTAAAATGTCACCTTTGCGGCATCGAAAGTGCGTACATCTTCCACAAACTTAGGTGGCATTCCCGCAGCACTGGCGACATACAAATCAACAGCATTTTTGCCTGCTGCATTAGCTTTCAACCATTCAAAAGTCTCTTTTACTTGCTTATTTTCCGTCGCCATGCTGCGGGAAGTATCCAGAACTATGGCAAATTTTTTGCCTTGCGGTAGCGAGTAATTTGCATCAGCCAACGGCTTAGCAGAAATGATATTTCCTCCCGGTAGAACCGCCTGCTGCGCTGTTAGCGGTTGCTGTGCGACTGCGGGCAAAAAGGGTGGCAACCAAGTTTCTCTGGCTTCTTTCCCGCTGTATTTTACCTCTTTTCCGGCGATCGTGCGGCGAGTATTTTGATCCCAAAAAATGTTGCGTTTTTCAGCCAAAACAGGCATCGCCCAACCCTGCGGCTGGCGCATGACTTTGTAGGTAAGCCACAGGTGCATTTCCTTTGGCCCGTCAGTTTGGGTGAATTCTCGTTTAGCCGGGATTGGAAAAGCCCGCAAGCGGTATTGTTTGGGGCCAATTTGTTCTAGCAAAGCCGGATCGACTCTTTCTACTACCTGTTGATTGTAGACTTGCTGGGCGGCACCTCTAGGCGATACGGTAAATACAAAACGTTTGTTTAAATCGCCAGTATCTCCCAGCCAAACTCCTGTAACTGCGGCGCTTTCCGGCAGCGAAAAGTAGTAGAATACTTCTTGCAAGTTCGGCGTTTGATTTTTGTAAACTTCGTAGAGTTGAACGTCAGCCCAGTCGCCGTTTTCTTTGACTGTCACTTCTTGCGACTGCAACCATACTTTTTCTTGATTGACATTCAGCAAACCAGCTTTAGCTTCTTCCTGGTTTGAGGTTGACTGTACCGCGTGTTTTACTGCTTCGGTGTCGCCTTTTTGCAGTTCCGTATCGAAGAATTCGCCGTAGAGTTTTTCGGCTTTTTCTACATCAGCACTAGAGCCTTGATACAAAAACGGCGACATTAAAAAATTATAGCTGTTCTGCACCGTTTGAGCCGCTCCGTCAGGGAAATTCAAACTATTTTGGTACATCTCATAAATGTGGTTGTTTTCTCCCACAGTGCTGAGGTAGCGGTAAGGGGACAAATAAGCGTTAACTAAGCCAGATCGAATCATATCAGACTTGGCTAATAAAGTTTGGCGGCTGCTGTCGTTTGCGGGGGGAGTTTCCAGCATTTTCAGTGCTGCAACTTGCGGCTGCTGCTGCAAAGCGGAGAAAATAGCCAGCCAAGCTGCTATGACTCCCAAACTTCCGATTAGCGCTTTATTTTTCCCGTATTGTGCAGCAAAACTCTGCCATATTTTCCGCCCGGAATGAATGTAGAGAAAGCCGTACAGCGAAGGCATGACAACGAATAAGCTACAGGTTAAACCAAACAATATAAACGATAGCGGTATCCAAATTAAAGCCGAGGCCCACGCCCCGTATTTAAACATCTCCAGAAATGGTGAAACCCATGTAAACTTGAAAAATTGAATGACGACAAAGAAGAATCCATAAAGTGTATACAATGCCACAGGTACAGCGTAATAAATCAGCAATGTCGCTGCCCAAATGCCAACTACTACCATTAAACTGTGACATCCTAATTGCAGCCACGCACTTCGCTTTTCTCCGATTAAACTGAAAAAACGAGGCTGTTTATTATGGGAATTCTGGGAATCGAAAATATTTTGCACATTTTCTCTTTTACCCAGATATCCGTACAGCATTTCCACCGAAAATGCTGCAATGCACAAAGCAATAGTAGCGATGATTTGATAACTAGCTGGGGTGAGTTCTCGTAGCAGGAACAAGCGGAGCAAACAAAGCAAAAATAGCGGTGCTTCTACGCCGTAAAACCAACGCATTAGCTGTAGGGGTTGCTTCTTAAAACGCCTAGCTCCTATTACGGTACATACAGTGGGTACTGCGATCGTAGCTGCCATCGTCAAAGAAAACTCTAGCGGGATGATGCCATCGATTGTCGCCCTAATTAATGGCCCTCCTATAATAGGCAAAATTCCCAAGTAAACAATGGATAAAAATGTCAAATTCCAAACCCAAAAAATTGTTTGAAAAATTACATCAAATACCTGTTTGGTTTTCATTTATTTCTCCTTATAAGCTTTGTTTAACGGTAGTGTAGACATTACTCGCAAACTCTTTTACTTCAGGATTTTCTGCTTGTAGCGAACTGTCAAATAAAATGGAAACTAGCACCCAATTGTGATCTTTGTGGGTGAGGTCGCTACCGATACGGGACATGAAGTTATCTGTAGTTAGCTGTGCAGATTGCAGCCAGTATACTGCTGATAATTGGTTATTTTTGAGAGACAGCCAGCGCGCTGTTACTGAAGGAGTTAGTTGTTTTTTTTCTATGCGATTGACTGGAATTCCGCTCGCTACAAAACACAACTCGGGGGCGTGATAAGTTTGCCAGGATGTGCTCGCTACTGTGAGCATGGAACCGCGCAAGTTGCCGGCGACAAATCGGATTTTTTGTGTTTGCGTGTCTGGATAGTTGCCAAAGAATTTTTGTTCGCTAGGATTCAGGGGAATCGACTCTGATTTAATGTATTCAGGCAATCTTAAAGGTGCGATCGCCATTTTTGACGTTTCTACATGAGACAGTTGAGCCATGACTGCCAAAACTGTGACTGCTGCAATTATTCCTGGTTTGGCTAAAGGGTGATTTTGCAGAATTTCTGAGTTGGATTTTGCAGAAATACCGCTGGTTTTTTCTGGCTGAAATTTCGGTACTCGTTGCAGCATTAACCACGTCACAAAACAAGCACAGACTAAACCGACTATTCCCAAAGGAACGTGCATAATTTGTGCTAGGTTTGGCTGTTTAAACACTTCTGAAACCAGGACTAACACGGCAACCCGCGCAGCGTTAGCACACACCAACATTAAGAGATTAGCAGCGCCGACTGCTAGCCATCTTAAGCTCAATTTACGCCCTTCCAGCCAGGTAGCAGCAAGCAAAAATAGCGTTCCGACTAAGAGGGTTTTAATGCCGCTACAAGGCACGTCAACGTGAGCGATGCCGTTTTCCAAAACGATAATATCGTAAGAAGAAATAGCCCCAATGTGCAGCATTGAGAGCAACTGTTCTACTACCTGAGCAGTGAGCACTCGCGCCGGCAAACCTAATCCGCTATTAAACTGACTGTTGAATGGTAAAATACAAGCCAGCAAGCCCGCAACTGGCAAGTTTTTTTGCCAAAAATTCTGCTCCACGAATAAGCCGCACAGGCCGTAAGTTCCGAGGATAAATAACAGGACAGTAACTTGTTTGATATCAATTATGTACTGAAGGGCGATCGAGCAAATACCCGCACCCAACATCAATAGCAGCGGATATCGCCTCAAAACGAAATTGGGTGAAAATCCCGGCGGGCGATCCTCTTCGAGGGCTGCGCTAACGGAGTTCCCAATCGATCGCACTACTAATGCTACAATCAGAAAGCCAATTACTATTTTGTACAGTGTGGGTATCTCAACAAACGAGGATAACAGCCACTTAACAGCCGAGATATTGGCCCAAAACCAAGCAAGCGCCAGCAAAAAAGGAGCCAGCCAAACCAAATTAACCGCAGGATGAGGAGTAACAGAATCTGGAATTGCAGAATCAGTGATATTGGTGCGCTGCATGATACCGCTTGACATTCACGTTGGTGACATCTTAGCTCAGCCAAATTGGTAATGTCCAGACCGATTATTTAAGTTTTGTCAAGCTTCGATTTTCTCTACAGAGAAGCTAGCGTTATAATAATTAATTTTATCGGAGGTAAAAATGAGCGAAAAAAGTCCAGGATACAAAATTGTTAGCGATAACCGACAAGCGCGCCATCTCTATGAAATTATAGAGACATACCAAGTGGGAATCGAGTTGAAGGGCACCGAAGTCAAATCAATTCGGGAAGGAAAAGCAAATTTGCGGGACGGATATGGTTTAGTTCGGAACGGAGAACTGTGGCTGATCAACGTTCACATTTCGCCTTGGAGAAGTGCTAGCAACTATTTTAATCACGAACCCCGCCGCACCCGTAAATTGCTGATGCACAAGCAGGAAATTCGCAAATTAATCGGCAAAGTCGAAGAAAAAGGGTTGACTTTAGTGCCGTTAAAAATGTATTTGAAAGGCGGCTGGGTAAAACTGGATATCGGTTTGGGTAAAGGGAAGAAACTGTACGACAAGCGTGAAGATTTGAAGAAACGCGAAGATAAGCGGGATATGGAAAGAGCGATGAAGCAATTTTAGTCATTAGTCATGAGTCATGAGTCATTAGTCATTAATCATTAGACATTAGACATCTCCGAAAAATAAACTAAAACCTTTGCTACTCGAAGGTTTAAAGTTAATTTATGGAGATGTTTATTAGTCAGGAGTCAATCGATTTTAGATTTTAGATTTTAGATTAAAGAATTGAAGTATTGACCCCACGGATAAATTCGGGGGGCAAGTTTCATCGGATACAGGTTTTTTATTTCTGGACGGATGAATCCGGGGGCTTGTATCCTGGATGCTTTCGGTCATTAGTGATTCATGATGGGTGATTGCTCATTAATGATTGGCTATTTTAAATCGAGTTCGGTTCATTACTCATCATAATATTTTTCAAAATCCTCCCTTGAGGATTTTGAGGACTTCCCTCGTCACTACAAACTTAATTAGAGTTATTTCACCGCAGTCCATCTTACAGAAGATTCCAGGTTGAGGAACTACACCCCAGCTCGTTCGCTCCCGGTAGGCAAACGGCCCAGGCTAAGTTCCTACACTTCATAAACCTGGAATACGCTGTCTCTCCTCATACAGTCGCATACTGTCGATCGACTGACCGCTGACTAAGTATTATTACTTAGGCAAGGGAACAATTCTACCTTCTTCCTGCTTCCCGGTTCTTTTTTTCTGAAAATATCCGGATGGCTTGTGAAGTCTCAGGAATGATTAACCTATGCTCGAATACCTCTGGGTAGTGGGAGCATTACCCAAGCATTCGGCTGTGGACTGACAAACTCTTATAAGAAATGGGCTCAAACCTGAGTCATTTCGTAAGATTATATGCCATTAGGGTGGCAATTAAATCTGGCAAACAAAATATCGCCCAACTCTCAAGTTTAAAAATGCTAAAAATGACACCGTTAGCTAACATTTTCAATGCCATGAAAGAGCCAGCCACAAAGCATCAGAACTCCAAATGGGGAGCCTTCTTGCTGATGCTAGCAGTAGGCTTTGGCGGCTGGAAAATTGCTTTGCCGGAACTGGCATCTTTTTTTAATAATATTGCGTTTGAAAACTACAAAGCCAATCGATTGGCTGATACTCAACAAGCATATGAGTTAGCGCTCAGGGTAGATCCAAAAAGCCGAACAGCTCTTTACAATTTAGGATGGCTTTGCGAAGAGGTGCAAGATTTACAATGCGCCAGAGGAAAATATCTGCAAGCTGCAAAACTCGGTCTGCCTGCTGCTTACAGCAACCTGGCTAGGTTATATATAGTCGATCAAAAAAACTATCCGGCTGCCGTTCACTTCCTGTGGCAAGGTTTGAAATTAGCTGAGGACGATCGAGTAAAATATTCTTTACTCAAAAACTTGGGATGGGCTCGCCTGGAACAGGGTCGATATTCAGAGGCATTGCAGCATCTGGATGAAGCGATTAAACTTGATAGTGAAGGACCAGCAACTTACTGCTTAAAAGCGCAAGTCCTAGAAAAGATGAAAAATACTAAGGCAGCGCTACCGCAGTGGAAAATTTGTCTAAAGTATGCGGATTCTCAAGAATTCGATGAGGATATATGGATAGGGATGGCACGTCAACGATTAAACGAGGAAAAAACAAATAAATGAAACGCACAGTTTTGTTTTCATCAACCATACTGGCAATTATAACGGTACTGGAGCTAAGTCAAGCCTCAACAGCACTGCCAACTCCTTCGACTGTTAAAATTACAGTTAATGAATCAGTCGAAACGCCGTTCGACTCCAATCAATCGACGTGGCGGCGGTGCAGAGATAGAGATGGTGGAAAATATCCGTGTCCGAGATTCATCATGCCTTCAGAGAGCGAAGAATAAGAGTTATTTTCAATAAATTTTGTAGAGTGTACCATCACCACTTTACAGCAACAGGTATGTAGTATGTAGTAGTATGCCGGGTGCGCCGTCCGCACCTTATAGCATTTGAGATTTGAGATTAAGAATTGAAGAATTGGAAATAACTTATGGCGATAATGGTTTGCAGCTTGCATAAAGCTGCATTCTTTTTTGGCACTGGTATAACTCTTCATCATTGCTGTATCGGCTATTGCGGGAATCCACACCGGGCGCAGGGCTGTTTCATTCGACCTAGGGGCAAACCCTCGTGAAGATGCCCGATATTTGAAACATCGATTTCATCATCCGTGGAGGGGGTAGGCATTCTTAGCACTACCCCTACAAAACGATGATTTCCCTGAGAATGAAACCACCCTGCCACCGGGCGGGGAGAAAATCCCCGCCAGCAATTCTATCTACTCGCCCTCCGTCAAAGCTGAATCTTGTGGCTGCGGGTACGAGTTGCTGTAAAAACTAGCAATAATCGCCACCATCAACCACCACAGCATATTAACTTCTGGCCGGTACCAGACTGTATCGACAAAACCGTGGGCCATCATGCCGGCTAAAGTTGCGATCGCCCCAATCAACCAAAACCCCTGATTCGATTTGAGATTTGGGATTTGAGATTTGGGATTTCGGGATTCTTCCTCTAAATTAGAGATGTTAAATTGTGAATCCCGCAGATTTTTAATCTGCAACAAACCTTGATTGACGGTGACAGTCATCAGCCACAGGAAACACATTAAACCGATAAAACCGGTTTCCACCACAATTTCCAGCAGCACAGAATAAGCGCTCAAAGCAGTGAATCTCGGCTTCATATAAAGCGGATAAACTTTATTAAAAGCAGTGTTTCCCGGCCCAATTCCGAGAATTGGCCGATCGCGAATCATGTCAATCACTGCCGTCCAAACATTAATCCGAAAATTGTTGCTGCTGTCACCTCGACCGATAAACATACTCGAAACTCGATCGCGCAGAGGCTCGACGAAAGCCACTCCCAAAATTAAGGCTCCCGCCAAACCTCCTAACCCTAACGGCAGCGCCCAAGTTCGCCAGAACCGAGGCATCAAAGGGCTGTACCAGTACCACAGCAGCACTAAAAATACCACAAGTAGAGCCACAAAACCGATCCAAGCACCCCGGCTGTCCGTGTAGCGCAAACACGCGCAATTCACCACCAGCATGGTCAATGCTAAAATTTTTGTTCCCCATCCTTTCCACACAAAAAGTGCGGCGGCGCTCAATGCAATGGCCGGCAGTAAATAGGAACCAAGCAAGTTAGGATTTCCCAGAAAGCTGTAAACTCGCGTGACATTGGCTTGAGTAGAAGTCGGATCGTTCCAAGTAGCTAATGGTGGGACTTTGTCAATCCACTGCCGCACGCCGTAGAAACTGACAATTAAAGAGACGTTCAAAAATACGGCAATTAACCACGATCGCCAACGGGGCGATCGCAATATCCGAGCCATCAGCGCAAAAAACAGCAAATATAGCGTTAGCTTGCTCCAACCAGTAGCAGCGGCGACTTTCACCGGCGACATCGCCGTTGCGACGGTGGCAATCCCCCAGTACAGCAGTACCAGCAAGTAAATCGGCCTCAAGGCGATCGGGCGATCGTCCGAAACAGTCAGCAGCACCCAAAATGCAGCGCTAGCCGCCATCAACACCCCCACCAAGGCATTGTTTACAAACGGCGCCAAACCGAAAGTCAAGGCCAGCAAAACAAAACCCAAGGGTTCGGCCCACTGCATCAGCCAGCTACTCTGCCGCCAACTGCGTAAAGAGCCGATCGCCAAATTGAATAAATAACTTCTACTTTGCCACTGAGAGAGCGGCAAATTTGCCAGAGTTAACTGTTGCCAAACTGAATTCATTTTTAGATTGATTATTGGTAATTGGGAATTGGGAATTGAGTCGAAAAGCATCAACAATTGGTAGTAACTCCCATCTTGCAGCATTCTCGCTTAAGGCTTTTCGGGTCGGCTCCACCAAGAATAAATTTCTTGTGGGCGGGGCACGCGATCCCGCGCATAAAAGCCTTATTGAGAATGGTGCAACATCTCAGTATTAATTAACAAATGACTTGTCTCTTCTTCCTTCTTCTTTCCATCCGTTACATCCGTTAGAAAATCCGTTGCCGAACTTCCTTCTTCCTTCTTTACCCTTCCAACAATTCCGTAGCATTTGTGCAGGGCAGCCAGAGCACGTAGCGATATCCAGATTCCGGGGCTCCTTGAATTGAGAGTTGACCGCCTTGAATTTCCACCAATTGGCAGCAAAGCAGCAGCCCCAAGCGTTCCCGCGCCCCGTAACCAGCTAACACCGGTGCGGTATCCTCGGCATTCTGGGCCACCAAAGCCGCCAACTCAGAAAACGCCAGCGTTAAGCGCTGCGAACCCTGTGTCGGGAGTTGCGCTTCGAGTCCGAGGGAGTCGGTTTCGGAGTTCGAGGGCGAACCGCTACCTGATCCGACCTTCAACAAGTAGTCGGTGTAGAGTTTAGCATGGGGCAAACTTTCCCCTAACCAAGGATGAAAAACCCAAACTCCGATGTTGATACCGTCTTCTTTCCGAGAAACGTGGACTCGAATCACGCTGCCTGCCCCAGCAGATTGAATAATGCTAAAAATTAAGTGGTGCAGCATTTGCTGAACCTTATCTTTATCTACCAACCAGATGCGGTGTCCGGGCCCCATCGACAAATTAATTTCTTGCTCTCGTCTACTTGCCGCCGACGACAGGATTGTCACAACCTGCTGGCACAAAGTTTCTATATCGACTGCGGTTCGCTTCAAGGTGAAAGCGGAATCATCTAGTTCTGACAGTTCCAAAATTTCTTCAACTAGCGATCGCAAAGAGCGGCTGCTGTCTTGGATCACGTCAATATATTCTTTTTGCTTGCTCGTTAAGGGGCCATAAATTTCTTGTTTCAACACGCTTGCCATGCCGAGGACAGAAGTGAGCGGTGTGAGCAATTCCTGCGCTAAATTATTCAGCAGTTTTACTTTAATTGAGTTAGTAGACAAATCGATAGGTTTGTTAGTCATCGCTAATTTTTATTGGTTCATTGTCGAGCGAGGGTTGGCGGTTCATTAGACCTATTCCAAAAGTTTATAACAATCTGTTTATAATTCACCACAAAAAAACGTAGTGAAGAAAAATATATATTCCTTCTTCCCTAGAAGCTCTTCCTTATCTGAGTAATTAAGATTTAATCATTGCTTCTAAAGCTGATTGCAAGTCTTGAGTGAGTTCGGCAACTGCTAACCTGCGGCTGGTTTGATATCGATCCCAACGATCGCTCACTGATATGGGTTCGCCCACGGTCATTTGTACCTGCTGTTTGCCCAACTTCGGTCTGCCGAAAGGATTTCCCCCTTTGATGCGAGCCAGTACGTCCCACAGCAGTAAAGTTGTTTCTGCCAAACGTTCTGCTGTCAGTTGTTCTGCGACATACCTGCCCGTGACAGACACGAAACTTTCTACAAGTCTCATGTGCCACATCCGAAGACTTGCTTCTTCAGCGAGGCGATCGGCTAATCCTCTTTCTAAGGGAGAAAGTGCTGCAATATCTTTGATATCTTCTCGATAAATATACTCCCAGCCTGCTTGTTCCACACGGCGGCAGCGGTCTATTAAACTGCCTTTGGGCTTTAAGTTAAAATATTCTTCTGCTACTTGCAAACCCACGTCTAACAGGGCTTTTAGTCGAGCCATCATTACTTCATTGCCAGAATCATTTCCCGTTTTGTTGGGGAGGGATAATGATGTTAAAATAGATGTTTCGGGGGGTATTTCTTTATGATAAAAACGGCTGTAAAACTCTCCCATTACTGCTAGTAAATGGCTGCCCAGTCGAATCAGACGCAGATATTGGAATTTGTGATTGGGGTTTTCGGAATCGGGATTGGCAGTGTCTAAATTTGCGATATCGGTGCGATCTAAGGGTGGCAGTCCGCAATCAATTTCTAATTGAGTTAAAAGTTTTTCTAGGGGTTGCCAAGGTGGGTTGACATAGCGGTATTGAATGCCGATCGGCACAATTAAAACTTTTTCAGTGCGTCCGGCTTTCAGCAAATCTTCAACGCACCAGAAACCCATTTGAGCAATTCCCGGTTCGAGGGGACTAACTATTTCATTGTGACCGTTGGTGGCGCCTTCTGGGGCGGCGGCGATCGGGAATTGGCTGTTGGCAAATAAATTGCGGGCAGATCGCAATCCGAGGCGATCGATTTTACCGCGAACAATCGGAGTGCCACCGAGTTGGGAATACAACCAGCCGACTCCCGCACCGGCCCACAGGGGAATGCCGCGATCGTAGATAAAGTGGGAATGTACCGGGAATTGCAGGGGAATGCCTTTGGCGCGCGCTGCCTGGGGAACGAGTTTCCAAATTAGTTGTCCCAAACAGTAGGGATCGTCTGAGTTGGGATGGCGGAAGGCTAGCAAGAAGCGAACTTTCTGATTTTGAAATTGGTGGAATAGTTCGGCGAGGGTTTCGACGTTTTCGGCTTGAACCTGGCTGATACTCGTCCGAAATCGCAGCCACCAGGGGAATATTTGCTTACAACCTTGCATCACTAGCGGGTTGTAGGCTGGGGGTATGAATTCCAGCGGCGGCTGAACTTGGCTAATTGAATTGGGCATTTGGCGATTTTAAAGTTTAAATTTTAGATTTTAGATTACTAGGTTGGGGTGAAAACTTCCAATTTTTAGAAGGCTGAAGTTTTTTTTATTAACCGCAGAGGACACAGAGGACAGGGAGGAAGAGAGGAGATAGCACAGCGTGTCAATTTAACGTCAAAAGTATTACCCGTCTTGGATTGAATATCATGTCCAGTCTATCGACTCCAATATTTTGGTCGGGGCGGGTTTACGGGATTTCTGGCTTATATTACAGATCGGGGGTGAACCCGCCCCGACAAGAATTACGATTATTTTACAGGACTAAATATAAACCCATCATCTTTTTTACCCGCCTGCCATTGACAATGGGGATGCGAGGGGGTCAGAAACTCGACTAAAAACGAGATTTATCCTCAGTTTCAGCCTTCAACGCAGATTTTTGCAATCTAAAATCTAAAATCTAAAATCTAAAATCCTATTGTGCGGCTTCAAAAATCATTTCCTGGAAGTTAATGACATCCGATCGCGGATCGCAGTGGGTGACTTTGACTTCTAGCCGATCGCCTATTGCGACCGATCGACCAAATCGCATTGCCAATTCTAAACCCAAATCTTCCAATAAAATCAATCCCAGATTGCTGTCTTCCCTCAGCCAGCGCAGCATTAAAGCTTCCCAAACTTCATCGGGGTTGCGTCGCAAATATTCCAATCCCCAATAGCGGTTAGTTTGGCGTTCGACGGTGGATGCTTCTTTAACGGCGGTGCCGAGACACATCACAATATCCTGTATTTCTTGGGCGGTAAAAGGTAGGGGTTCGCCCCGCAGGTGGGCTTTGATTTGGAAGTGAGCCAGCAAGTCGGTATAGCGGCGGATCGGGGAAGTAACTTGAGTGTATAATTCCAAACCCAAGCCGGCGTGGCGTCCGGGGGTGAGGCCCATTTCGCTGCGGGGCATACAGCGGCGCACGGCGCAAGCGCGGGCGGGGCCTGCAGGCACGGCCAGCAGTTCTTCATCGGGAGGGAGTTCGGGCTGTGGCTGATAGCGGTAGGGTATGGGTAGGCTGTGAGCTTGACCGTAGCGGGCGGCTAGTTCGCCGGCTAGAATCATCATTTCGGCTACTAGCATTCGGGCTGTGGAGTCGTCGATGACGTGGATTTTGATGTCGTCGCCGTTGACTTTGATGACGGATTCTGGCATGAAAATGCTGATTGCGCCTTGGGCTTCCCGCCATTTTTGGCGCAGTTTTGCTGCAGAGGCGATCGCTGCTATTTCTGGTTCTGCTTCGATTCCCAACTCCAGCATTTCGTCTACGTCATCGTAAGTTAAGCGGTAGGTGGGTTTTATGGTGCTGATGTGGATGCTGTAATCTTGAGCCGCGCCGATTTCGTCTAAGGTGACGCTGAAGCTGAGGGCGCTGCACTCTTTGCCTTGAATTAAACTCATCGGCCCGGTTGCCAAAGCTGGGGGAAACATGGGGATCATTCCCGTGGGCAGGTAAACCGTAGTGGTGCGCTTTCTGGCTTCGAGGTCGAGTTCGTCTCCGGGGGAAAGCAAGCGGGTGGGATCGGCGATGTGTATCCACAGGCGCTGCTGGCCGTTTTCGAGGAATTCTAAGCTGAGGCCGTCGTCGATTTCGGTGGTGCTTTCGTCGTCGATCGTGTAAACCTTGAGGTGAGTTAAATCGAGACGATTTGTGTCCGAGTCGGTTGGGGGATTTTCTAGGCAGCGTTGGGCCACTTCTAATACCTTTGCGGAGAATTGTAGGGGAATTTGGCTGCGCCGCAAAAACAGGTTTTCGTGGGTACTCCAGAGGCCGAGATCGACTAGGAGGCCAAATGCTGCTTCGGGGTTTTCGGAACGTTCTAAGCTGGCTAAAGTTTCTAAGGCCGGGGTGCGGTGCGTTGCTTCTTCTCCGAGGAGGGCAAAGCGTTCTAGGGCGTCGAGGCGAGTTCGATCGCTGTGTTCCCAATCTACATTTTCCCCTGCCAGTCGCTGTTTGACTCGATCCCAAAATCCTTGGGATTCTTGGTGTCGCTGCTGTTCTACTTCTTGCTGGTGTTTGATTTCGGCTACTTGGGCTGCCGGTCGCGGTTCGTAGCGATCGCCCTTTTGTTTGAAATACAGTTTGTCTGTTGATAGCAAACAGTAAGCCGCGTAACACTGGGCCGGACTGCGTTCCGAAAATAGCAGCATTGCTAGGGCTTCGGGATCTGTCGTTTCTCCGTCGCCGACTAAAAGTTCCCAAGCGACTTCCAAACTCGACGGATCTGAGTAGGCTTCTACTTCTTTGAGAAATTTGGGAATATCGGAGGGTTTGTAAGTTTCTCCGACTACTTCGTAGGTGATTTGTTTGGGCGGTATGCTGTGCGGTTGACCGTTTTCGTCTACCACGACCCAGTTTTTCTTGCCGTCGGGGCGATCGGCAACTGCCAGACGGCGGTCGCCGTGCACTCTAAATTCTACTAACGTTCCCTTCTCCACTTGCCAGCTTTATATTTGAGATTTTGGATTTTTACAGTAGCCACTTATCGAGTTTCGAGCTTGCGATTTTAGATTTTGGATATTGGCAATTTTTCTGGTCAATTGTGAAAGTTAAAATCTAAAAAGTTGTTTTTTCTTCTTGCTTTCTTTTTTAACTTTTGACTTGTGATTAAGACTTGCGCTGCGGCGACTCTTAACCCTATTTCGCGATTTTTTCGCTGCCTTCTTGCTGCACTATTAATGACAGAAAGACGTTCTTTTCGCGCAAGTCTTATTCCCAGTCCAAAATCTAAAACCCAAAATCCCAAATCCTGTTAACCTTCTTGGTTTACGAAGGGCATCAAAGCTACAATTCTTGCTCTTTTGATGCTTCTGGTCAGGTCTCGCTGCTGTTTTGCCGTCAAACCGGTAATCCGGCGGGGCAAAATTTTACCGCGTTCTGTGACGTATTTTTTGAGCAAATCGACATCTTTGTAGTCGATCGGGTCTCCTGGTTTGATGGGCGAAACGCGCCGGCGAAAGTAAGTCATGGTTTGTTGTTTGTTGACTGTTGACGGTTGACTGTTGACTGTTAGTTTTTAGTTATTAGCCGTTAGTTGCTAGCCGTCAGTAAAGCATTTGTTAGTTATTTGCTTTTTGTGTGTCAATATTCAGTTGCCAACAACTGATGACTGATGACTAAGGACTAATGACTAATCACTACTTGATCTCTTTGTGGGCAGTGTGCCTGTTGCAATGGGGGCAGAACTTATTGAGTTCCAGCCGCGCCGTCGTGTTGCGACGGTTCTTGGTGGTGGTGTACCGAGACACGCCTTTTGAGCGCTTGCTTACGTTTGTACGGCACTCAGTACACTCTAGAGTAATTATGATGCGGACGCCTTTAGCCATAATTCTAAATAAATTTCGACTAATTTAAACACAATTTATTATCTTCTCACATTGCTCTGCACTTGGTCAAGCAATCTTCTAACTTTGATGTCGAGGGAGTAGCCCCGGCGGGTTCCGACGACGATCGTCCCGCCGATGCGATCGTGGAAAGCTTGGGGAAACCTTTCGGTGGAGGTGAGGGCAACGCTACAGTCGATCGCCAGGGGCAGGATCAGCAGCAAGACGGCGGCGTTGGTAGATGTGATCCCAGCTATACCTGCGAAGGCTAAGGCGGCGCAAAAGCCCAGTAAGGCCTCGCGCTTGCAGAGTTCTTGCACTCCGGGAGTCCGGTGGAATCTGGTATCGGCAATTTTCATGTCCAAGGCCCAGCGCCCCAGACTTTGACCTTTGTTTTTCCTGACGATGGGTACGCGCATGATCAGCCACAGGAGAACAAAAAATATCGTTTGGACGATCGCATTATTGCCCAGAAGCAAACTGGGCAGCCAAACTGCGATTCCGTCGATGCAGAGGGCCGCGGCGCGGCGGCCGACGGATACTTTGGGAAGGAGAGGAACTAGGTCGGAACTCATAGGCAAAAAGGTCGATCGCCACTAGCTACTTTTTCATTTTTCATCTTAAGCTGTGGATTAATCAATCGGCATCAATCAGCGTAAATCAACGTCAAAGCCTACCGCTAATTATTCAAGCTGAAAAGGGATTTTCGCCAATTCCCAACTGCTTTTTCGAGTTTTCCACCTCTTCCCAGAGTGTTTGTATCTGAGTAAATGCCTGTTCTACAGAGATTTTACCGTTAGATGTCAAGGAGCTGATGTAACCCACCCGCTGAGAAAACTCTTGTAAATTCGCATTAAATACTAAATTTTCTGGCTTTACTTCACCGTAATAGCGAGTTTGAGGATATAAAAAATTTGAATTGGCTGCCATTGGTTTAACCTCCCATGAAAACTTGTTCCCTGAACATATCAATATTATAAACCACGCTTCCACTCTAAAGTTGTGCTGTAAGTAGCAGAAATCATGTGACACTTGGCGAGTTTTTTTGTGATGGCAATTACACAGAGAGATGAGGGGGCAAAAACCTCAGTAATTTCACTTGTAAAACTTACGCATACGGAGTCAACAATCAGGGTTTTGCCTTAAAGCTCATAACTTGGGAGTTGGCGTCAAAACCAGGTTGGTGTTTTTCCAGGACTGACTTATTGAAATAAGTGACAAAAAAACCACAAATGGATAATATTATTGCAGACATAAATAGTTAGACTTTTAGTAGGAATCTGCGTAATGTCTCCCAATGCGCTATCGCCCCGTCCCAAACCCCGGCTGAGGCAACTTTTAATTAGACTTGCCATCGCCGTAATTGCTGGTATTATCGCCCTCAACCTTCCTCACTCCTTAATTCCAGTGTTTAAAGAATCCGTATCCCAAGCAACGCCGGCACCAGAAATCCAGAACTTGCTCGCCGGCAAGCGCAAAATTGTGATAGTGGGCGACAGCATCACCGAGGCCGCGAAATACCCCGGAGGTTACGTTTGGCTGCTGGAACGCTATCTGAATGCCCTTTATCCCGATCGCACAATCGAAATCGTCAACGCGGGGATTGGCGGTAACAAATCGACTGATATGCAAGCGCGCTTCCAGAAAGATGCGATCGACCAAAAGCCAGGTTTAGTGATGATTAATGTCGGAGTCAACGACGTTTGGAACGCTTTCTTCGACTTCCCAAACAATCAGTTTTATCCGGAAGGCGACTGGACCGCGGGAGTGCAAGTGCCAGAATATCGGGAGAAAATAACTCAAATGGTGCTGGCGGCAAAAGCCGCAGGAATTCGAGTTGTACTGCTTTCTCCTACTCTGATAGGGGAAAGTATCGACGGCCCAGAAAATCGCAGGTTGCAACAGTATGTTGCCGCGATGCAAGAAATTGCGTTAGAGAATCAGTGCTTGTTTATTGATTTGAATACGCCTTTTCGGGAAGTTATCGGCACGTATCAAAAGCACGCAGGTAAAACTATGAATTTGTTGGCTGCAGATGGAGTTCACCCGAATCCGTCGGGATATCGAATTATGGCTTTTACTATTTTGCGAGGTTTGGGAGTACCCGCAAAGGATATTGAAAATTTGGAAATCAAAAAGTGAATTTTTGAATTTAGTTAACAGTTGACGGTTGGCTGTTGACTGTTGACTGTTAATTGAAAGTCTCCAGGGTAAAAGCCCCCTGATTTATCTCTGGGCTAAATTATTCAAATCTCAAATCTCAAATCTCAAATCATTCAATTGGCGGATGATACCGCTTCAACCAACAACTACCGATAATCACCAACGCCACCACAACAATAATTTCAGTCCAAAAAAACGACAGAAAATCACTGGCAGTTCCCACCGGCGGCACTCCCGGTTGAGCGTTGCGAATCGCGGGAAAAGCAAACAGCATCACAGCAGTCCAACTCAGCATTCCCACTTCCGGCAACTTGCCCGATTTCATCACTTTTAATGCGAGCAAAAATGCCATAATTGACAACACCCACATGATCACAATAATCACTAAGGCAAAGAATTTGACCGGGAGCGATCGAGTTGCAGAAACATCAATATAAATAAAGATAGATGAATTCTCTTCCATCGGCTGATAACTAATGTCGAAACCTGGAACGTCGGCATTAAAATTAAATTTAAGTGGCACGGGATTCAGTTCAAACGGAGCAAACTTTTTACCAATTGAAGGCAGTGGGTCGAGCGAAATAGCTACTTTAGCAATGTGCTTGTCAAACGGGTAATTGTTAATTTTTCCTTTGACTAAGTTAAACTTCAATGCAGGAACAATCATCGGTTTGCCTTCTTTAAAGGTAATTTCCGAATCCTGTACATTTGCGCCGTTAACTGTCATTAACAAGTCTTGAGCCGGGTAAGTTGGCCCTTTTTTATAGATACCTTTGAGTTCAAACTGCAAGCGGGCTTCTAGTTCGTTTTTAATGGGATCAACGGCAATTACTGTCATTTTGACCTCAACCAAGCCTTTGGACGCTACCGCGCTTTCTGGAGAGGGATTGTAAGGCTCTTGGGCGTTAGCATTGTGAGAGTAAATAGATAAGATGATTGCCAAAATTACGACCAGACTGCAAATTAAAATAAGTATTTTTTTGGGATTAAATTTGTTGACCGTTTGCATTTATTATGGATATTTTACCTATTGAATAGTTGTTAGCAGTCGCCGCATTCGGCCAGGGCTTTAAACCCCTGGCTCATAGCTAAAGTCGGTTAAAAGTGAGATATTACACCATTCTCAATTACTTGTTTAGGAACAGGCAAGATGCCTGTTCCACAAGAGTTCAATTTTCTTTTTTGTGGGGTGGGCATCCTGCCCGCCCATAGTAGCGCAACTACGAACCAATAGGAAGCAATACATTTGGCGTGAAACTTCCGTGCAAGCCGTAGGGAATGTGCTGTTTTAAATGCAAGCGCGCTACCGGGCCTTTGGTAATATCGCGAGCATCTAAAATCACTAAGGTCGATCGATGATGAGCTGCATCATACATTAAAAGCAGCAGCCAGCCGTCATCCTCAGCAACAGCATCGGGACGGAGAACAAACACCGGTTCCCCCGCAAAACCGCGTGGTGCCGCACTCCAAATTTGCCTTTCACCAGTCACGAAATCCATTTTGAGGATAGCTTGCAAAGGAGCATTTCCCGTGGGAGCATCAGCAGCACCAATGTAAAGATATCGGTAAGGTTGTCCGACATTATTCGGATGCAAAGTGGGAAACTCGCAGCACCTAGTTTCAACAACTTGATGCTGTACCGTTTTGTCTTGCAAATTTAACTTAAACCGCCACAATTCCCCCGCTGGAACGCTCTCAAAATCAACCTCGCGAAAATCGCCGTCCGCCTCTACAGTGGGAAATGATTCGTAGCAAACTGAATCAACAAAAACTTCGTCTCCTTCTTCCCATGCGTTGCAGTGGTGGAAGACAAAACAAGGTTCAGTTTCTAATATCTTTACCTCGTCAGTGCCGTTGCGGGGAATTAAAATTGCTTGCGTTGGCTTGTTTGGCGAAAATTGAATGCACTGGGATGCACTCCGCAATCCTAACACGAATGGTAGAGGATTAAATGAGACGGGATTTTGGAAGAATATGCAGTAATTCGGGGTAATTACCATGTCGTGCAGGAAGGCAAAACCCGGTATTGCATGGGCGTGACGCTGCAAAAGTTTGCCGCTTTCGTCGAGTTCGTAAATCGTGATGGTACTCGACAAACCGGGCTTGACAGAAAAGTTTACTAATCTGTCTCCTTTGCCATTTTTCCCTTTTTCAATTCTCGGGTGGGCGGCGAAGGCTTCACCGGGTTGTAAAATGCCGTCTAGGGTGTCTAAGCCGAATGTTTCTAAGGTGCGGGGGTCGAGTCTGTAGGGTGCTGCGGCTTCCCAAAGCGCTAGCAGTTTGTCGCCCCAATAAATGATGTTGGTGTTGGCAATGTTTTTGATTTTGACATCAAAGATGTTGGCTAGCCAGCCGCCTGGCTTCTGCGTGCCGAAAACGCCTCGGTGGAGAATTTTTCCGGCTTCTTGTTCGGCGAGATAGCCTTCTGTGCGGACGAATCGGTTGCGGAAATGGGCGCGGCCTTCGGATATTACGATCGCACAAACCATCCCGTCGCCGTCAAACGGGTGGTGGATGCGCTGGCCGTTGACATCCAATAATCCGGGCCCGTTGCGAAAGAATGTGCCTTGCAAGTCGGCGGGGATTTCGCCTTCTATGTCGTCAATCCAGTAATCGGATTCGTTGGGTTGGGATTCGTAGCCACGCTGCCAGTCTTTGCGATCGTATGATAGGTTTTGGGCGGCTGTTTGAGGTTTGGAAAGCTGTAAGTTTTGCATTGGTGTTAGGGGAGCGAATTTTTTAACCGCAGAGAACACAGAGGGCGCAGAGAGAAGGAAATGCGGAGAATGGGGAAACACAGTTAAATTCATCCGTGTATCCGTGTCAAAATCCGTTTGTGCCTGCCTTTATTTGCTGTCGGCAGTGCGACTTTGTGACCTTACTGTTGGTACTAAGTCGGGAAAGTATTCGGGCATAAAATGCTGTCCACCTGGTTTGGAACTGCCCATTTCTGGTTCTAATACGGGAAGAGACTTTTGATTGTTTTGACCGCCGCTTTCTGTACTATCGGCGGGCAGCCAATTTAAGAAAGGTAGCGGCAGAAGTGTGGACAGGTTTGTGATGACAATTAGCAGCCAGAGGTTATCGAAATTGCGATCGGTAATTCCTAGCAAGTGGGTCAAAAGTGCGCCGCCTTCATGAGACAAAAGTCCTGCTAAATTTGTGATTGACATCAGCAGCGCAAATAAAGTTGCTTCGACGCCTGGGGGACACAAGCGGGCGGAGAGTACCAGCACCGGCATATAAGCAATTTGTCCGATTACTGTCAGGATCAGGCTGTCTCCGATGCTGAACCATTGATCGTCAATTCCTAAAGCTCGGTTCGCATGAGTTACTAATAATAAAGTAGTCATGCCCAAAGCAGTCGCCAGGACGGTTGACCAGGCAAAAATTACTCGAAATGGAACTGTTTTGAGGAATCGCTGAAACAGCCAGACGCCTGCGAGGGCTGCAATGCTGGTAACGAGGCGCACTCGGCCGAGAAATTCTGGTTGAAAGCCTAATTCGTTGGTGGTGAAAAAGAAGAAGGCGGAGTCTGAGCTTGGGGTGGCTTGCAAGAGGAAGAGAAAGGCGGTGGGCAGCCAAATTGTTTTTTGGGTAACAGCTTGCCGCAGTTGTTTGAATTGGTCTTTGACAGTTTCAAAGTCGGTTTTTTTGTCAGTTTTTTCTTCGGCAATTAACCAAGCTGTTGCTGATACAATTAGCGGGAAAGATGCGGTGATTAAAAATATTGTGTGGGTGCTGAAGTGTTGCAGTAGGGAACCGCTGAGGTAGGCGGTAATTAGTCCGCCGAGGGCTGCAGCGCCCCAAGACAAGGATTGCAGGGAACCGGCGTCGGTAACGGATTCTTTTCTGGCCCTTTCGACTACCAGGGAGTCGGCGATTACGTCGCTGACGGCGAGGGAGAGGGAACTCAGGGCGATCGCGCCTGTAGCGGCAAGCGGTGTGTGTACAATTGTTGCGAGGCTCACCCATGCTAAGGTTCCCAGCAGCCCGGAGAGGACGATGTAAGGGCGTCTGCGGTAGCCGAATATCGGCAAGCCGTCCGACATGAAGCCGAACACGGGTTTAATAATCCAAGGCAGGGCTACGACGCCCAGCATGGCGGAGACTTCTGCCGGACTCATGCCGAGTTCGTCTTTGAGAAAGAAGCTGACGGCTAAGCGGGCGAGTCCGAGAATGCCTTGGACGAAGTAAATCAGTAAGATGGCTATGAGTTCGGGGGTTGGCTCATTCCCAAAGAATACTTTTTCTTTTAAAGATTCTTTGAGTTTGCTGACGCCGGAGGGGGAAACGAGCATTTGAGCAATATTTCTTAATGAATCTCAATATTTATAACACATTCTTAATGACTTCCGGGAACTGTCGGAGGTGGGATGCGAAAGTGACGGGGAAGTGGCACGTAATATAAAATTATGATGAGCTCGAATTAAAGGATTTTTGGTAGCAATGAAAGCAGAGATTAGAATTGTCTTTCTCGCAGCGGCTTGGATTTTAGGAATGGGGGCTAATTTAGCCTCAGCAATACCCGTTGCTAACAAGCAAGGTGATTATCCGGTGCCACCTGCGAGACAGCGGGGCAACAGGCAGGTAAATTGGTTGGTTGTTGACTCTGATTCTAAAGGGTTAAATTGCCGGATGGCTCAGAGATTTCGATCAATTTCTGTAGACGGTTTGGATGCGCCTGCTGAGTTGTTTGAAAGAAATAAACATAATGTTTCGCAGTGGCCTGTGGTGACTGTTTTTCGGCGGGGACAGCGCTTGGAAGCGGTGACGGGAAATAATGCTAATCAAATTATGATTTCTGACAATCAAGGCCAACCTTGGCTGCCGATTTCAACTGATAAGGGTAATTGTTTTGTGCGGGCTAACAGCCGTTTTATTAAACCGATTCGGGAAAATCCTACTACTTTGAAACCTTTAGAATAGCTAATTTTTTTTTTGATAAGAGTGAGCAAGTGGTGAAAGGAATGTTTTATGATTATCGATCCTAAAAATGTGCCAGAAATTACGGGTTCCAAGTACCCTCAGCAATTCCAATCTGCTGTTGCGGGGAGAGTTAAAAAACGCTTGGGCGATGCTGCCGGATTGCAGAATTTTGGGGTAAATTTGGTGAGGCTGGCGCCGGGAAGTTGTTCTGCTCTCAGGCACTGGCATACCCGTCAAGATGAGTTAATCTATGTTCTGGAAGGGGAAGTTACTCTGATTACAAATTCGGGAGAGCAAGTGCTGAAACCGGGTATGGCGGCGGGTTTTCGGGCGGGGGATGCAGATGGGCATCATTTAGTCAACCGCTCGAATGCAGAGGTTGTTTATCTGGAAATTGGCGATCGCACTCCGGGAGATAGTGCGGAATATCCCGATGACGATCTAATTGCGAAAGCTAACGGGAATAGTTGGATTTTTACTCGCAAAAACGGCGAGGTTTATGAGAGTTGAAAATTTATGAGTCAAGTGAATCTTTGGACTTCGGCGGAACACGCTTTGTGGTATCTTGCTAAAGCTGATGGAATTCCTCACCGCACTGAAGGTGAAGCGGTTTTGTTGGAGGAAGTGCCGAAAAATGTTAAGCGAATTCTGGATGTGGGCACGGGAGACGGGCGGTTGTTGGGTCTGCTTAAGTGCGATCGACCAAATATTGAATGTGTGGCGATCGACTTTTCGCCGACAATGCTGGAAAAAGCCAGAATTCGCTTTGCTGATGACCAAAATGTCACGGTAATCGAGCACAACTTTGATGAATCCTTACCGGATTTGGGCAAGTTTGATGCGGTTGTTTCTAGTTTTGCGATTCATCATGTAGCAGACGATCGCAAACGTTCGCTTTACGCTGAGATTTTCGAGCTTTTGGAACCCGGAGGCATCTTTTGCAATTTGGAGCACGTAGCGTCAGCAACTCCCGCTTTACACGAGAAATTTCGAGAGGCGCTGGGTATTAGTCACGAGCCCGAAGATCCGTCTAATAAATTGCTTGATGTCGAAACGCAACTGCGCTGGTTTAGAGAAATTGGTTTTACAGATGCAGACTGTTATTGGAAGTGGCGGGAACTCGCTTTATTAGTTGGGGTGAAACCAGTTTAGCTGCGGATAAGGACACGCCAGTTCCGTGTCCTTTTAAAATTGGAAACATTCAGTCAAAATCGATACTAGCCGTGTCTAATAACGAACCTGCGCCACACTTGCACCTCCTTTCTAGCTTTGAAGCGGGATGGGATGGTTTGAATCTCATCTACGAGCTAGAACCTGCTGACGAAATGCCGGAAACTGATTTAGGTCAGCACTTTATCATCATTGCTCAGAATGATTTTCGGGCTAGTTTTATGTTTAATGGAAGTTGGCAGCACGTAGATTATGCCAACGGCGATATTGCTATTATTCCTGCTACTCAAACTTTTCCTAGAACATTAGTCGATCGCGAAGTTCCATTAATTGAGTTATTTCTCGAACCTGCAATGCTTGCCCGCGCTGCTTTTGAATCTGTGAATGCCGATCGCATTGAGTTAGTGCCACAATTGCAGCTACGCGACCCATTAATTCAGCATATGGGGCTAGCCTTGAAGGAAGAACTAGCAGCCGGAGGTGCAGACAGCCGCCTCTATGCAGAGTCAATGGCAACAGCGCTTTCTGTGCATTTGCTGAGGCGCTACTGTTCCTTTCCAAAGGAGATTAAAAACTATACGGGCGGATTGTGCAAGTATCAGCTCAGGCAAGTATTCGATTATATTGACGAACATTTAGACCAGAATTTAAGTTTGGAAAAACTGAGTAGTGCCGTGCAGATAAGTCCGCATTATTTTGCTAGTTTATTCAAGCAATCTACAAAAGTTACACCTCATCAATATGTGATGAAATGCCGAATAGAGAGAGCAAAGCAGTTGCTTCAGCGCCGGGAGTTGACACTTGTAGAAATCTGTCACCAAGTCGGCTTTCAAAGTCAAAGTCATTTCACCAGAGTTTTTCGCCAATACGCCAAAACTACGCCAAAGGCATATAGAGATGCGCTTTGAAGGTTGGGAAGATTAGGACATTTTTGGGAAGATTGGGCAAGACAGCGGCAAAGTGCGATCGCTAAATTTAGTACCTACCGACAATTTCTTTTAAGGAGTAACCAAGGATGAAAGGTACTAAATTTGCTTTTGAAGGATGGAGCATCGTTGGTTTATCTGCGCTGATAGTTGGCATTGTGCTTGGTGTTATCTGGCTGATTCACGGTGTTGATGAACAAGGGATGCGGATGGCTATTCGAGCAACTGCTCGTACTTCGTGTATCTTATTTCTCAGTGCTTTTGTTGCTTCTGCACTTCGCAGGCTTTGGCCAACTACATTTACACAGTGGCTCTTAAAAAATCGCCGCTATTTGGGGGTATCGATGGCAGTGTCGCATACGTATCACGCGATCGCGTGGAGCGGCTTGTGGTTTGCAACCTCTGGAGCATCGCCTAAGTTTGACCCTCTGGGGATCTTAGGCTATGTCTTCCTTTTTGCGATGACTGTAACATCTTTTGAGCGATCGGCAGCATGGATAGGTCAACGAGCCTGGAAAATTTTGCACAATGCTGGAATGCACTATTTTTGGCTGGCTTTTACCTTTGAATTCAGTACCAAGATTTTCAAGTCAATGCTCGTATATTTACCTTTAACAATGTTGCTAGTTGCAGCAATTATGATTCGCCTAGTTTCTCCTAGAATACAGAGAAAATTAGTTAGTTAGGGCTTACACACTCCCACCAAAGAAACCGGGTTTTTTACCTAAGCTGCGGGCTATAACGAAGTATTTTCCTAAAAAAACCCGGTTTCTCGGTCCCTATGCGTAAGTTTTAATTAGGGCTTGCTGAATAATCGAGCGCAAACTACGAACAGGAGCGATCGATATCTGAAAGCTGGGTTAAATATAAGTTTTTTCTGTATCGATTCCACCAAATATAATTGTAGATTATCTTCGACCCAAAAACAGGCGTTCTTTTTCCAAATAGACATAAAAACACACAAAAAACCCGGCGCCACCAGGTAGTAAGGTTCATGACCAAAAAAGTAATTGCAATAACTGTACCAGATGTATTATCGAGTTTAGCCATCACTCGATTCAGGCCGAATCTTCGTTTCCCTTGTCCAAACTTTCCCTCAATCGCATTGCGAATTCTCTCATCTTCCAACGCTTGCCTCTTTTTTGATTTACTCACATTTGCTGGAGGTCTTCCTAGAGGAGGTCCACTGAGCCTAATTCCTTTTTCTTTACACCATGCTCGGTTTTCCCGATTTCGGTAAATGCGATCTGCATGAACTGACTCTGGATAGTATCCCGTGAATCTATAATAAGCTTCTACTTGGGCTTTTAAGTCCCCTGATTCGTTAAAACTATCCCAGCTCATCCGGTGTAAAAATACATATCCTTCAAAACAACTGGCCGATAGTTTAGCTCCAAACTCTACGCTTTTCCCTGCTTTACCTCTGACAATAGGACGAATGTGGGGTTGACTTAAACTTACTATTCTATCCTCAATGCTCTGTTTATTGTTATCAAATAACCACTGTTGTTGGCGAGTTACTTCTGTGAGGACTAGCAAGGTTTTATATTGCTGTTTGTTCAAACTTTCTAGGGTCGCACCTGCATCGATTAGCTGTTCAATATGAGCTAGGTTTCTTTTTATATATTGAAGTTGTTTTTTTATTGCCTGTCTTCTTTTGTTTCGAGTGGGTCGTCTTTGTTTCGCTACTGCTAAGTAGTCTTTTCTTGCTAGATTACGGTAGGTTCTTGGTTTTTTAGGGGTTTTTTCTTTGATTTGTTTATACAGGATATCTATGATTTTTTCTGTATGAACTCTGGCTCCGTTTAATAGTCCTAAGTCGGTCGGATAACTAATGTCGGCTGGCGCGCAGGTTGCATCTACGATCAACTTACCGCGATTGGGTGACTCATTTTTGGCGTCCGAATCCTTTTTTTTTTCGGGTTTGATTGGGGTGAGGGAGCGCATTTTTTCGACCAGGCGCTCGTTGACTTTATTAATTAGGTTGGCACTGATTCGTTGCCGAAAATGTACTAATAGTGATGGGTCAAAGGGTAGTTCATTGCTGTAGCTTGATTGACCGATGAAGTATTGTAGATAGGGGTTTTCCCGGATCTGTTCTACTGTTTCGCGATCACTAATTCCTAATTTTTCTTTAATAATTAATGCCCCCAACGCCATCCGAAAGGATTTAGCTGGTGCGCCCTTTTCTGTGGGGAAGTTTTGAGCATATTCTGCTTCAAATTCATCCCACGGGATTATTTGGACCATTTTTACCCAACGGTTATCTGGTGACAAGCTGCCTCCAAAGGGCAGTTCAAACTCGGATGGGGGACTTGGGGCAAGCTCAGCTTTTTTGTACACGCTCGCAGATTGTGATGCACGGGTTTTGATCTATTTTACCTGTTTTTCACGGCGATGACTCTTGATCGCACGCTCTTTTAACCCAGGCTACGTCAAGTGCGATCGATATATTCAGCAAGCCCTAATTAAATTAAATCTGGTACATCAGGTTTGATTCGGCGCTCGTACCAGTTCATTAGCGGGGTGGAGCTGATGCCGTGCAAAATCACAGAAAGTACGATCGTTGTAAAGGTAATCCAGGCAATTTTTTCTGCGGTTTCGCCTTTCAAACCTTTACCAAAAGCATAGGTAAGATAATAGATAGAACCGACGCCACGAATGCCGAACCAACCGCAGAGCAAGCGGCTGGCGGGATGCCAAGGACTGCCGATCGTACTAATCCAAGCTCCCACAGGTCGGATTAAAAAAATTAACAATCCAGCTACTAAGAGGGAGTATCCTCCATAAGCCAACATAGGCTCTAGGCGCAAAAGCGAACCTAATAGTAAAATAGTTGCTACTTCCATTAACTTTTCTATGCGCTCGGTAAAGTGCAGTTGGGAAAGCGGTTTTTCTGGGTCGCGATAAGTCCGCTGCGCCACAATTCCTGCTACAAAAACTGCGAGAAATCCGTAGCCGTTGACTACTTCTGTGAGGGAATATGTGATCAGAATTGTGCTGAGGGCAATGAAATCTTCCATTAATTGATCGGCCGGTTGATAGCGTTGGAGTCGGCGATCGATCCAGGTGACGGCTTTAGCTACTAAAATTCCCATAACGATAGCTGCACCAATCGCCCAAATCAAGTCAACTGCCACCCACTGCGAAAACCAGTTCGGCCAGTTGTTATCTTTTAGCGCATAAATGCCGAAATAAACAAAGGGAAACGCTAAAGCATCGTTTAAACCGCCTTCGGATGTTAAACCAAACCGCAATTCATCGCGATCGTCTATATCAGCTAACTGAACTTCTGAGGCTAAAACTGGATCGGTGGGAGCGAGAATTGCTCCAAGTAAAATTGCTGGACCCCAATCTAATTTCACACACCAATGACCCACAGCAGCCACCGCAAAAATAGAAATAGGCATTAAAAAACCGATCAGCCGCGCTGTGGAATTCCAGGCCCAAAGTTGCAGCGGGCGGTTCATTTTTAAGCCGCAACTGAACAGAGAAACAATAACTACAAATTCTGTAAGTCTTTCTATAAATTGAGCTTCGGGACGCAAGTTAATCAGCTTGGAGCCGTAGGGCCCCAATCCGATACCGACAACTAGATAAATTAAGGCATAAGATACAGGGAATCGCGAAATCCATCCGGAACCCAAGGTGACGGTCAGCAGGAGGATGCCAATAGCTAGCAAGTCGAGAATGTAAATATCCACCATAGCGATCGCACTTTTAATCAGGTTTACCAACTGCGATTTTTACAGCTAAAAGCTTCTGGGGCATCCACCGTCCGCTAGATTCAGCTATCCTCCGAAAGTTGCAGTTGTTATACCAAATTCTTTATGATTCTAGCCTGCTCCACTGGTCTTTGTCTTTGTGTCCCGTAAACTCCGTAACTTACAATCGCCCGGAATTGTTTATTTCACTTATCTAGCTAATAAATAAATAATAAATTAATAACTAATGGCAGATGACTAATGACTCAGGACTCATACCTAATTAGAAAGCCCACTTTTTTCAGTAGCGATGATGTGCAAATCTACGTGTTTGAGCGATCGCACTAACTGTTGAGTCAAAGAACCCCGCAGCAGCAATTTCCAGCGCGATTGCTGGCTTTCGCCGATCACAATTTGAGTAATGCGATACTGTTTAGCTACCTCCGAAATCGCTTTGGCTATATTAGTGCCGTTTACCCGCAAAAATTGCCCGTTAAATTCTTGACACAGTTTCTCACAAGTTTCAACGTGCAAGCTTTCTGCTTTTGTTAAAAATCGGTCTGGATCGTTGACAAACACAGCATAAAATGGGGCATTCATATAGCTAGCAATCCTCGCGCCTCGCCGCAGCAGTTGCAAGGAATTCGGATAAGTCGAGATGCACACTAAAACTCGTTCGTGAATGTTGCAAGATTGACCTTTTAAAGTTGCTGCATCGTCTTCCACAGTGTCTGCGACTTCTCGCAGGGCGAGTTCTCGCAAAGCGATTAAATGACGGCGCTGGAAAAAGTTTTCTAAAGATTGTTCAATTTTTTCTGGAGCATAAATTTTGCCTTCTAGCAACCTTTCTTCTAAAGTTTCCGGCGTGACATCGACAACGACTATTTCGTCAGCATCTTCGAGGACGCGATCGGGCACTCGCTCTCGCACTACAACTCCGGTAATTCGAGCTACTAAATCGTTGAGACTTTCTATGTGCTGAATGTTGAGGGTGGAGAAAACATCAATTCCAGCATTCAGAATTTGTTCGACATCTTGATATCGTTTTTCTCGCAGAGAACCCGGAATGTTTGTATGAGCTAGTTCGTCTATTAAGGCTAATTGGGGGCGGCGTGCTATGACAGCTTCAGTATCCATTTCGGTGAGTATTTTTTCGCGGCGCAGCATTTGTTTTTTGGGCACTATTTCTAGTCCCTCGCCTTTAGCTGCTGTCTCTTTTCGCCCGTGAGTTTCTAACAGTCCAATTACCACATCAATGCCTTCAGATTTGAGGCTGTGCCCTTCTTCCAGCATTCGGAAAGTTTTGCCGACACCGGGGGCCATGCCGATAAATATTTTGTGCTTGCCCCGGCGGGGAGTGCGATCGTAAGTGCGGTTTGGTTGGGCGTAAACCGCGTCTGGATTGTTGGTAATTTCGCTAGAGTGAATCATAGCTAAGTAGTGGGTAGTTAGTCAATCTCTAGTCATCAGTCAGTTTATGACCGATGACTGCCGACTGTTGTAAACTATTGTAAACCGTCGAGAGCCAAATTCAGTTTGAGGACGTTAACTCCCGGTTCGCCGAAAAGGCCGAGAAATCTGCCATCTGTATTTTTGGCTACCAACATTTCTACTTGATTGAAATTGAGCGCTCGCACCGTTGCTATCCGCTGAATTTGCGATCGAGCTGCCTCTACGCTAATGTGCGGATCGAGGCTAGAACCAGAGGTGTAGACTAAATCAGCCGTCGGTTGGATACCAGCTTTGTTGAGGCGATCTAATTCAACTTGCACCCCCTGAAAACCATCTTTATCATTGCCTCGCTTCAGCAACTCCGAGTTACTGGGGGCAAGGTTGCTAGCTCCCGAAACACCTGTTCTTTGACTAAAATTTTCTCCTTTTGTCGGATCGTAATTTTCTGTTGCAAAGCTGCTGTAATTTGTCGTGCTGGGACGGCTCCAAAAATATCTTTCTGAGGAGAAAGGTTGGCCAATTAACGACGAACCGACTATGACTCCTTGCTGGGTAATTAAGCTGCCGTTTGCCTGGGAGTTGAAGGCAATTTGACCGATTACTAGCAAGATTAAAGGGTAAATAATGGCTGTAATTCCCCACAAAACCAGGGTAACGCGAATGGATCTAATTATTTCTCTCATAAATGACCTGCCTCGGTTATTTGCTAAGGGTTAATTATTGACTAAAATCTTTCCGGCTGAAAGATGACTACAAACAGGTAAATAGAAAGGGCGATAACCACCAAACCTAGGAGACTTAAACCCCAGACAGCTTTTCGGGTCAAATCTTCACCTGCAGCAGCGTATACAGCGGGGGCAACTATAGCATTGAAACACATTACTAAAAATAGCTGCGCCGGGATTGGGTGGCGCTGCCAAAGCCTTTGAGCTAACTCAATAATTTCTTGGAAGTCTCTGGGAAAAATATCATTCAGCAAATCATTCCGTTTCATGAATTCTCCTTATTTTGGGAATAAATACCTGTCTTTCTATTGGATAATTGTTTGGAAAAAATTGAGGCAGGCCTCTGGATATGCGTTCCCCGGCACAGCCGGGGAACGAGATTAATCCGTGTATCCGTGGCAAAATCCTTGTCATGCTTTCCCGATCTATGCTAGCCCAACGGCGGTAATCAAAACATCAATAACTTTGATGGCGATAAACGGCGCGACTGCTCCGCCCAATCCGTAGATTAAAATATTCCGCTGCAACAGTTGATTTGCAGTCAAGGGTCTAAACTTTACACCAGTTAATGCTAGTGGAATCAAAGCGGGAATAATCAAAGCATTGTAAATTAATGCCGACAAAACTGCGGATTGACCGCTGGCTAAACCCATGACGTTTAAAGCGCCAACAGGGGAAAATATTGCCGGAATAATTGCAAAATATTTGGCAATGTCGTTCGCCAGCGAAAACGTAGTCAGCGCGCCGCGAGTAATCAGCAATTGTTTGCCAATTGTAACTAAATCAATTAGTTTGGTGGGATCGGAATCTAAGTCCACCATGTTTGCGGCTTCTTTTGCGGCTTGGGTCCCAGAATTCATCGCGAGTCCTACATTTGCCTGGGCTAGTGCGGGTGCGTCGTTGGTTCCGTCTCCTGTCATTGCTACTAATTTGCCTTCGGCTTGTTGCTTGCGAATTACGTCGATTTTGTCTTCGGGAGTTGCTTCGGCAATGAAGTCGTCAACGCCTGCTTCATCGGCAATTACTGATGCTGTAATTCGGTTATCTCCGGTGAGCATAATGGTACGAATTCCCATTTTTCGCAGTTGGTCAAATCGATCGCGAATTCCCGGTTTGATGACATCTTTTAAATAGATAATGCCGTAGGTGTCGCTGCCTTGACAAACAGCTAAGGGTGTGCCTCCCAAGCGGGAAACTCGCTCGTAAGCTTCATCGAGATCCGGCCCGAAATTGCCGCCGCGCGATCGCACAAAACCCTTCACCGCATCAACCGCACCCTTGCGAACCTCCGTCCCATCGGGCAAATCCGTGCCAGACATCCGCGTTTTTGCGGAAAAATCAAGCCCCGTGGCGTTGGTGCGATCGAAATCCACCTGTGCGCCCAAATTCTGAGCCAAACGGACGATCGACTTTCCCTCTGGAGTATCATCAAATACACTCGCAGTAAGGGCTACACTCGCAACCTCCTCCAGCGAGTGACCGTTTACCGGAATGAACTCCTCGGCTAAACGGTTCCCCAGCGTGATCGTCCCCGTTTTGTCCAAAATCAGCGTATTCACGTCGCCACAAGCCTCCACAGCGCGTCCAGAGGTCGCTATCACGTTAAACTGAGCGACGCGATCCATCCCCGCAATGCCGATCGCACTCAGCAAACCTCCAATGGTTGTTGGAATCAGCGCCACCAGCAGCGAAATCAGTGTCACCACGCCCACGGGAGTTTTCACATAACTTGCGATCGGCCCAATCGTCGAAACCACAATCAAAAACACCAGAGTCAGCACCGCCAGCAGAACCGTTAGCGCGATCTCGTTGGGGGTTTTCGACCTTTCGGCACCCTCCACCAGCGCGATCATCCTGTCCAAAAACCCTTTACCCGGATCGGCCATTACCCGCAGCGTCAGTTCATCAGAGAGGATGCGCGTGCCGCCGGTAACGGAACTGGCGATGTCCGAACCCGGTTCCTTGAGCACCGGTGCGGATTCGCCAGTGATCGCAGATTCATCCACCGACGCCACACCTGCGATCACTTCCCCGTCCGCAGGAATGACATCGCCTGCGATCACTTTAATTTGGTCGCCGCGTCTCAGGGATGTCGAACTCACTTCTTGAATTGAACCGTCTGGTAGGAGTTTGCGGGCTGTTGTGTCGGCTTTGGTCGATCGCAGGGCATCTGCTTGCGCTTTCCCCCGCCCTTCTGCTATCGCTTCGGCAAAATTAGCAAATACCAAAGTAAAGAACAAAATAAACGTGACTAAACCGTTAAAAACTCTCTGATTTTCGCCGGGAACCGGGCCGAACAGCGTCGGGTCGATCGTTAATAATGCAGTCACAATTGTGCCAACCCACACCACAAACATCACCGGATTTTTCAGCATCACCCGCGGGTTTAGCTTGACAAAAGCTTGTTTAAAAGCTCTTTGATAAAGACCTTTTGTATTTGCTTTTGGCGTGTGCTTGCGAGATTCGCGAGAGCCTCTAGCAGGTTTTTTTGGGGAATCAGGGGTATTGGAAGAAGCCATATCGATTGGGGATTTTTAAGGAACCACAGAGAACACAGAGAACACAGAGAAAGAGAAGAGTGAGGTTGAGGATTTTTGCTACTGAGGTGGAGGAGTTGGTGTTGCTAAAGGTGTTGTGGGTGCAGTTATCGGTGTGGACTCAAATTTGCCGTTGCTAATTTCATATCCTTCGGCAATTGGCCCTAAAGCTAGGACTGGGAAAAATGTCAGCGCGCCGAGAATTATGATTACTCCTGCGGTTACACTGGTGAACAAAACTGAATCTGTTCTGAGAGTACCCGTTGTTTCGGGAACCAGTTGTTTGTTAGTCATGCTGTCAGCTAAAAGCAGTAGGGCAATAATCGGAACGTAGCGCCCCAACAGCAGGCTAAAACAGGTGCTTAAATTCCACCAAAGTCCGGTAGGTGCGGGTTGAGAGTCGGCCAATCCTTCCAAGCCAGAACCGTTGTTAGCCGCCGCCGAAGCGTATTCGTACATCACCTGGGAAATGCCGTGAAATCCCGGGTTGCTGATGCCGCTCAAACTGTCGGTAAAGGCGAGAGAAATGGCACCGGGGATTAAAACTGCGATCGGGTGAATTAATAAAACAACGCTGGCTAAAACAATTTCCCGTTTCTCAATTTTGCGTCCCAAAAATTCCGGCGTTCTCCCTACCATCAATCCGGTGAGAAATACGCTCAAAATTGAGTAAATAAACAAGTAAGCCGTTCCCGTTCCTTGTCCGCCCCAAACGATTTGCAGAAACAAATTAAACAGAGTAGCAAAACCACCGGGAGGCATTAAAGAATCGTGCATCCCGTTGACAGCGCCGCACATTGTTCCCGTCGTAGTCACCGCCCACAGTGCAGTCTCGGCCCAGCCAAATCTAACTTCTTTGCCTTCTAAATTTGGTTGTTGCGCCCCCAGTAAATTATTAATTTGAGGGTTGCCGCCGTACTCGCCAAATGCTGCAACGCCAATCAAGATAACGTAGATGGCAAACACCATCCAAAAAATCAGCCATCCCTGCTTTTTGTTGTTGGCAAATCTGCCGTAGGTGTGAATCATAGCTGTTGGTATAGAAACCATTGCTAGTGTTTCCAGCAGGTTGGTAAAAGGGTTGGGATTTTCAAAAGGATGAGCCGAGTTAATGGCAAAAAATCCGCCGCCATTTTCTCCCAGTTGTTTGATGCTTTCAAAGTGAGCTACTGGGCCGCGAGCAATTATTTGCGTGCCGCCTTCTAATGTACGGGCTACTGCCGGCCCTGCTAGGGTTTCTGGCACTCCCGACATTAGCAAAAGTAAGGCAATTATTAAAGAAAGGGGTAGCAGAATTCGGGTGATTGATTGAATTAAATCGATGTAAAAGTTGCCCAATGGACGACCTGTTAAGCCCCGGATAAAAGCAATACCTACTGCTAAACCTGTAGCTGCTGAGGTAAACATTAAAAAACCCAGAGTTAACTGGGATAAATAAGGGAAGGTTGTCTCGCCGGAGTAATGCTGTTGGTCGGTATTTGTGAGGAATGAAATAGTTGTGTGCAGCGCTGTATCCCAGGTTGGGGCATTTAGGCTGGTGGGGTTTAAAGGCAGCACTCCCTGAAGCATAAAAATTAAAAAGACAAATATGCCCATTGCTGCATTGCTGTACAGTAACGATCGCGCATATTGCCAACCTGTCATCGAATCTATAGACCGGATATTGCTGGCTTTATAGATGAGTTGTTCTAGAGGTTTAATCGCGGGGTCGAGAATGGTTGGTTCTCCCATGTACACCCGCGCCATGTAATTACCAAAAATAGGGGCGATCGCTACTACAATGATTAGCGTTAATGCGATTTGAATTAATCCTTCAAGCATAACTGAGCCAATACTTCCTTAAAAGTGCAATCTGCTTTTAAAAATCAATATACTTGCCGTTAGGATTTTTGATAATCAGCCCGCAGGTATAAGTTGCTGTTTAGCCGTTATGCTTAGCTGCTATATATGTTCACGGTCAGACAAATATTTAAATATTTAGCAGTATCTATACTTGCAGATATAGATGTTATATAAACGCTTGTTTTTGCGTCACAGTAGACAAAATTTGGCGAAAAAAACCGCAGGTATAAGGCAGAGAGTAGAGTGTAAATATAAAATATAAAATGGATGGATAAAGGATGTTAAACAGATTATTAAAAATCACAGACAATCTGGGAATTCAAGAGAAGTATTTGCGGGGGAGGTGGTCGATCTCTCTTTTATTTGCGATCGTTGTAGTGCTGGAATTTACTACGCCGTCGGAGTATCTGTTTGGGTATTTATACACAGGGCCGATTTTACTGGCAAATTCGCGCTTAAGTCGGTTGGGTAAGTTGCAAATTACGCTGCTATCAGCAGCTTTAATGCTGTTAAATTTGTTTGTTCCTCCTGGAGAAGCGATCGCCCTAGCCACTGTCGCAAATAGAGCGATCGCAGTCATGGCTTTAGGAGTGACGGGATATTTGAGCGATCGCAACCAGCAGTACCAAGAGACGATCGCGATCGCTAAAGCTGAGTTGCAGTCGCAGCAGCAGCTAGCAAGCATCCGAGAAGATTTTGTCTCTACTTTGAGTCACGACTTAAAAACGCCGATGCTGGGGGCGATCGAAACCATTAAAGCTTTTCAGTCAGCAAAATTTGGGGATGTCACCGCCAGTCAGCAAAAAGTTCTCGAAACAATGGCGCGATCGCACAAAATGTCACTACAATTAGTAGAAACGCTGCTGGATGTTTACCGCAATGATGCCGAAGGTTTAAAACTGCAACTTGCGCCCGTAAATTTAGTAGCTTTGGCAGAAGAAGTAATCGCAACACTCATCCATTTGTCGGCGGCGCGTCGAGTTTACATTAGTATGAGTTACGGAGAGTCAGATTTCCGTCGCTCTTTGTGGGTAAATGGCGATGCGGTGCAACTCCAGCGCGTTTTTGTTAATCTGCTAACAAACGGAATTAACCATTCTCCTCGCGGCGGTAAAGTAGAAATTGTTATGGAATCTTATTCGAGTTATCAGGTGGTGAAAGTTATCGATAGCGGCTTGGGAATTACCGCCGATGAACTGCCCCACTTGTTTGAGCGTTTTTATCAAGGAAATGGCGATCGGCAAGCCAAAGGATCGGGATTGGGATTATACTTATCCCGCCAAATTATTGACGCGCACGGCGGTATAATTTGGGCAGAAAATAAATTGCCACACGGTGCTTTATTTGGATTCCGACTCCCTGCTATCCCACAGAAATGAAACCAGCTTATCCCTTGCGAATTCTCCTAGTTGAAGACGACGAACTGTTTAGGTTGGGGCTGCAAACCAGGTTGCAGCAAGAAAGTTGCTTGCAAGTAATTGCCGAGGCAGAAGATGGCGAAACAGCAGTAGAATTGACTCAGGAACACTTACCAGATGTGGTAGTTCTCGATGTTGGTTTGCCGGGAATTGGCGGTATTGAAGCGTGCCGCCAAATTAAAGAGCGACATCCAGCAATTCCAGTTTTAATTTTAACATCTCATTCTCAAAAATCCTTAATTGAAAGATTAATTGCAGCGGGAGCTCAGGGATATTGCCTCAAGGGAATTGCGGCGGAAACTTTGGTTTTGGCAATTCGATCGATAGCGGCGGGGGCTTCGTGGTGGGATAAGGTGGCAACTGCGGAAATTCGGGCGGTTTTTGCTAATCCTGAACCTGTGAAAGTAGGGTCAAAATCAGAAGTTTTGGAAAATCCGTTGACGAAGCGAGAACAGGAAATCTTGGCTTTAGTTGCGGGGGGGAAAAGTAATCAGGAAATTGCCCAAATATTGTACATTGCTCCGGGGACTGTGCGGGTTCACGTACACGCGATTTTGCAAAAGTTAGAAGTGCGCGATCGCACTCAAGCTGCTGTACTCGCAATTCAGAAAGGATTGGTTGCTGAAGAACTTTTGGCGATCGAACCTTGATAGGGCGGGTTTTGTACCGGAATTGTCGGTTTTTTAAAGGAATTATTGGCTAAACCTGCCCCTATCCAGATGCCTCTGTTGCAGGTTCACGGAAAATTAGTATCCTTCGTCTTGATTTTTAATTTTACTCCTGACATTTAAGGTTTGAATTTGCTACGCTCGATACACCTTAATTTTCCTACGGTCATCTAACCCGAGGTGTATTATGCCAACTTTTATCAGTTCAGTTTTTAGTTCGATCGCCTTTCTCGACTCTGCCCTTCCCGACAGCCAAACTCTCCGCAACGGCATCGCAGCGGGGACAGAAGTTATTACCATCGATGCGGCGCGGGATGGACTAGAACAAATCACGGCAGCGCTAGCGACTCGCAGCAATATTAAAAGTATTCATATCATCTCCCACGGTCGCCCCGCGAGTTTGCTGCTAGGCGCGATCGATCTAAACTTGACAAATTTAAAAACTTATGCTAAGCAATTGCAGCGTTGGTCGCGATCGCTGGCAGACAGTGGAGAGATTTTGCTTTATGGGTGCGATGTAGCGGCGGGGGAGAAGGGCGCTAACTTTGTGCAGCAACTGAGTCAGCTAACCCAGGCAAAAATTGCTGCTTCTAGCTCGCCGATCGGCAGTTCGGCTATGGGCGGAGATTGGGAATTAGATTATACAACAGGAGCGGTGTCCTCTGGGCTGGCGATCGACCCAGCCACAATGGCAGCTTATCAATTTGTGTTCGGCTTTACCCTCTACGACGGCACAAGTAACTTTGGGCCTTTTTCTGGTCAAACACCGGGCATTGGGGCATCAGGTAGCACTCAATTAGCTTACGGGCAGATACCTCTACCTTTCCCAGTGGGTACTGCTCCCCTTGCCACTGGTGCGTTCTCGCCCAACACGACGGGCCTTAATACTGCTACGCTGACTGCCGCGAATAACACTACAGGCTACGCGGGCTATACCAACTACCTGTACACCCCTAATCCCGCGCCAGGAACATTTAGTCTAGTTAACCCAAGTTTCCCGGCACTCAACCGCACCAACGGTTACAGCGTTTCTTTTCGAGTTGCAGTAACGGCTGAAAACAGTAATAGTGACAATCGGGCAGGTTTCAGCATCATCGCCATTAGCAGCGACGCTCAAAATGGCATTGAACTGGGTTTCACCAACCGCAACCCCGGCGCCAACGGAAGTATCTTTGCTCAAAACGGTGGCGCATCGCCAACTCTGTTTACTCGCGGGGAAAATGCACCTTTTAACATCAGCACTCCTACAGACTACACACTGGTAGTTCAAGGCAGCACTTACAGCCTGTTTGCCGACGGCGCAGCAATACCAGGTCTGACAAATCAGCAGCTACGCAACTACACGGCTTTTGATGAAAAAGCCAGTCAGCCGCCTTTACCCTACGATCCCTACAGCCAGGCAAACTTCCTATTTTTCGGCGACGCCACAGACCAAGCAAGTGCCGCTTTTACTCTCGGCCCCATCTCGGTTAATAATTTCCCGGTAGCCGTCAATGACAACTACAGCGTCTTGCACGACAAAGTTCTCAGCGTTGCCGTGCCCGGAGTCTTAGGCAACGACTTCGACCCAGATTTGGACACGCTGAGTGCCGCCTTAGTTACAGCCCCGACTAACGGTACGATCGCATTCAACAAAAGTGGCGACTTCACTTATACTCCCAAAGCCGGCTTTTCCGGCATAGATACCTTCACCTACAGCGTTAGCGACGGCGCTGCAACTCTCCCCGCCACGGTGAATATCAACGTTACTAACTTTCCCCCGATCGTACAAGCTGACAACTACAGCGTCTTGCACGACAAAGTTCTCAGCGTTGCCGTGCCCGGAGTCTTAGGCAACGACTTCGACCCAGATTTGGACACGCTGAGTGCCGCCTTAGTTACAGCCCCGACTAACGGTACGATCGCATTCAACAAAAGTGGCGACTTCACTTATACTCCCAAAGCCGGCTTTTCCG
>NZ_JAMPLN010000002.1:0-354209 GCF_040004035.1 Microcoleus vaginatus FACHB-2002
ACCCATTTGTCGCTACGAGCGACCGATGATCGGTACGAGCGACCGATGATCGGTACGAGCGACTGATTGTCGGTACGAGCGACTGATTGTCGGTACGAGCGACTGATTGTCGGCTCAATCGCCTGATTGTCGGTATGATCGAATCAATGACGTGGCGATCGACCGTCCTCACTCTTTTAAGATACAAGGGGCGGGTTCACCAATAATAATTGCCCATAATCTACAATCTCATAAACCCGCCCCCGCTGGCTTTTCATTAACGACATGATTGCCGATACACACAAAGAAATTAGAAAAGTTATCACAGTTTTTGTAAGTAAAAATCAATCAAATGCCCAACAGCTAGAAACAGAACTGACAGAAGCAAATTTTCCCATCCGCGTCCAATCTTCGCTAGTAGTTGCCTATATTGCAATACGCTTGGCTTAAGCTCTATCCCCCCTAACCTCCCTTAATAAAGGGGGGACAAGAACTTACTCTTGCGTCCCCCTTCTTAAGGGTGATTTAGGGGGATATCCGAGGAATAATATCAACTCCGCTAGCTGAGGAATTGTAAAATCGAATCAACAGTCAATACTCAACTATCATTCAGTTTTTCGACCCCTCCTTCAACAGTCAACAGTCAACAGTCAACAGTCAACAATAATTCCGGTGCAACCGGAATTGATATAAATAGTTTTAAATGAACCGTATTGGCCTATATTGAACTGGGCGGAAAATTTCACATTTTTTAGGGCGCAAAAATTGCCGGGAAAGGCACGCTACAGCAGTTAAAATAGCATTATCAGCGCAATTGGTTCACACCCATGCCCATCTATCCCTTCAAGCGCCTAACCGCCAAATTTTTCAGCAAGCTTCCGCTGCGAACGGTTCTAATTGTTCCGTTTGTTTTGCAAACAGTCAGCGCCGTCGGGCTAGTGAGCTTTATTTCTTTCAAAAGCGGTCAGGAAGCAGTCGAGGATGTAGCGCATCAGTTAATCGAACAAGTAGGAGAACGGATTAGCGATCGCCTCACCGATAATAATGGGCCCTCGGCAATCAATACCTTTCTGGCTAGGCTGCAATTCTCGGCGTCAGGACAAACTTTTATTATGGATCGATCGGGCAATCTGATTGCCACATCCACACTAGAAACACCCTTGGTGACGCCAACAAAAAAGCAACCGACGCCATTGCTAGCCACCAACAGCAAGGATGCGCGAACGCGAGATATTGCTCGACAACTCGCCAACCGCTTTGGCAACTTCCGCGCGTTGCAAACCACCCAGAAATTGACTCTGGCGAGCAAGGGCGATAGGCAATTTGTCCGTGTCACTCCCTATCGAGATTTCCGTGGCTTAGATTGGTTGATTGTGGTGGTGGTGCCAGAGTCTGATTTCATGGCTCGCATTCAAGCAAATACGCGCAACACATTGTGGTTATTGATTGGTACAATGCCGCTGGCGATCGCGATCGGATTGTTGACTTCCCGTTGGGTGACAAAGCCAATTATGCGTTTGAATACCGCCACCAAAAATGTGGCAAAAGGAAAATGGGATCGACCTTTAGAAATTAGACGCTGGGATGAAGTCGGAGATCTCGCCAATTCCTTCAATTTTATGGCAGCGCAACTGCAACAGGCTTTTGCAGACCAAAAATCTTTAAATGAAGCTTTAGCGCAAAGAGAGAGCCAACTCAAGCAATTTCTCGAAGCCATACCTGCGGGAGTATCTATCCACAATGCCTCCGGTAAAGTCGTGTACTTGAACGAAACTGCCAAGCATTGGCTCGGCGTAGAAAATATTCCCGATGCGACTTTAGAAGAAGCAGTAGAAGTTTATCAAATCTACCGCCAAAACCAGCTTTATCCCACTGAAGAGCTGCCTGCATTCCGAGCACTGCGTGGCGAAACGGTATTCCTGGAAGATGTAGAACTTTATCGAGATGGGAAATTTATTCCTTTTGAGGTGCGCGCCACACCAATTTTTGATGAAGATGGAAACATTATTTATGCCATCAATGCTTTTTATAACATCGCACAGCGCAAACATTCTGAAAAAATCTTAAGCGACTACAATCGCACTTTAGAAACCGAAGTTGCAGAACGTAGCTATGCCTTAGCTGGTGCTAACGAACTATTACAATCTGAAATTGCCGATCGCGAATTGCTCGAACAAAAACTTTACACTTCTACGGAGCAATTTGTGAAAATATTTGAGTCTATTACAGATATTGTATTGATTTTTGATGTGCAAGAAGAAACTATCCAAATTATACCTACAAAAGGGATTTTTCAATACAACTATCACACGAATCAGATCGACTCCATCATCGAACAGTTTTTTGATGAGGAAAGCGAGGAGATTTATTTCGCTCAAGTTATCGAGGCATTGGAAGCTCAACAAACTATTAGTTTTGATTACAGTCTGCAGATTAATAACCAAGAAGTTTGGTTTGCTGCTAAAATTTCGCCGCTGTCGGATAGCTCTGCGGTTTGGGTAGCGCGCGACATTAGCGATCGCCAGGTGGCGGAAGCCCGACTGCTGGAAGCACAAAAAATTGCCCGTATTGGCAGTTGGGAACACGATATCGCCACAAAAAGAACGACTTGGAGTGAGGAACTATATCGCATTTATGAGCTCGATCCTACTCAAAAACCGCTGCCAACCGAACAATTAATCGAACGTTTTCATCCAGAAGATCGATCGCGCTATCTGGAAATGGTGCGCGAGCAAGCTATGTTAGGGCAAAGCTTTGAAATTGATCTGCGGCTGATCCGAAGAGATGGCTCGCTCAGTTACATTGAAGTTCGAGGAAAACCGGTTTATGATGAAAAAGGGCAGTTGATCCGTTTGTTCGGCACTGTTTTGGATATTAGCGATCGCAAACAAGCCGAGTCAGCTTTGCGAGAAAGCGCCCAGGGAGAACAAGCCATCGCCCGATCGATCGATCGCATCCGTCAGTCCTTAGATATTGACACAATATTCAAAACCACAACCTCTGAACTGCGACAAACCCTAAAATGCGATCGTGTCGGTATCTATCGCTTTAATCCTGATTGGAGTGGGGAATTTGTTGCCGAATCAATGGCTGCTGGCTGGATATCTCTGATGCAACCTGACGATTTTAATGTGCCAAACACTCTCGTCGAAGACTCTCGCTGTACCGTGAAAACTATGCAAGCCGGCGGTACACCAGTGCTGGATACCTATCTACAAAAAAATCAAGGCGGTATGTACGCTAGAGGCGTTCCTTACCGCATAATTGAAGACATATACAGCGCTGGGTTGAGTCCTTGTTACCTAGAACTGTTAAAACAATTCCAAGCTAGAGCCTACGTTATTTTCCCCATATTTTGTGGCAGTCAACTTTGGGGTTTGCTCGCCAGCTATCAAAATTCTGGACCCCGCACTTGGCGCGAAGCTGAAATCAATATTGGGCTGCAAATTAGCACTCAACTGGGAGTCGCCTTACAACAAGCTCAATTGCTCGAAGCGACTCAACAGCAAGCAGTACAGCTTCAACAAGCCGCCTGGGCCGCAGAAGCTGCTAACCTTGCCAAAAGCACTTTCCTGGCGAATATGAGCCACGAACTTCGCACCCCGCTAAACGCAATTCTGGGATTCTCCCAATTGATGCAGCGCTCTACCAACCTCACTCGCGAACAACAGGAAAATATCCGCATTATCAACCGCAGCGGAGAACACTTGCTAGCTCTAATCAATCAAATATTAGATTTAGCGAAAATAGAGGCGGGACGCATGACAATCAACCCAACCGACTTTCAATTAAGGAGCCTGTTGAACGATTTGGAAGAGATGTTTCAACTTCAGGCAAGGGAGCAACAATTGCAGTTAATATTTGAGTGCTCTAGCGAAGTTCCCGAATACGTGCAAACAGATCAACTTAAGTTGCGCCAAGTTTTAATCAATCTCCTCTCTAACGCCATTAAGTTTACGAAAGAAGGAGAAATTAGGGTAAGAGTAAGTGCGGTTAAGGAGGGTGAAGATCAGCAATTACTAATCAGTAATTACCAATTACATTTTGAAATAGAAGACACTGGCTCCGGCATAGCTGCTGATGAGTTAGATAAACTTTTTCAAGCCTTTGTGCAAACCAAAACAGGAACAAAATCTCAGCAAGGAACAGGCTTGGGACTGGCTATCAGCCAACAGTTTATCAAGCTGATGGGCGGCGTGATTACTGTACGCAGTGAAGTAGGACGCGGCACCACCTTCGCGTTTGATCTCCCCGTCAGCGCCGTTGATGCCCCGGCGACTCAACCCGTACAGCCACTGCGTCGGGTGATAGCGCTGGAACGCAACCAGCCACGCTATCGTATTTTGATTGTGGACGATCGCTCGGACAACCGCCAACTGCTGATCAAACTCCTCGCTGCCTTTAACTTTGAACTCCAAGAAGCCACCAACGGCATGGAAGCTATTGAAATGTGGTCGAGTTTTGAGCCACACTTAATTTTTATGGATATGTGGATGCCCGTGATGGATGGACATGAAGCGACCAAACGCATTAAAGCCACCGTTAAAGGTCAAGCTACGGCAATTATTGCCGTGAGTGCCAGTAACGCCGAGGAAGCGCCAACCGTTACTGTATCAGATGATTGCGATGACTTTATCCACAAACCCTTTCGAGATACAGAAATTTTTGCCACCCTGCACAAACATCTGGGAGTGCGTTACATTTACGGTGAACCGGAGAGTGTTCCCGAGTCAACTCAAATTGAGGCTCCGACTCCAGAGAGTCTGGCAGCTTTACCCGCAGATTGGCTGGCAGCTTTAGAGAAAGCCACAATTGAGTGCGATTTAGAGTTAATTCTGATCCACATTGAGCAAATTCGCGATCGCAATGACGCTTTAGCAAGCGCTCTAGCCGCCTTGGCTAACGAGTTTCAGTTCAATCAAATACTAGCTCTCATCCATCCCGAACCAAAATAATCAGGATATGAGATAGGTTTGTAGTGAGTACGATCGTCCTCATAAAACCCCATCGGGCGATCGTACTCACTACAAACCTATAAAGGTTATTTTACAGCACTAGATATGAATTACGAATCAACTCCCGTCATAAAAGGGAATATTTTAATTGTTGATGATATTCCGGCTAATTTGCAACTTTTAGCTCAAATACTCTCGCAGCAAGGGTACAAAACACGCACCGCACCCGACGGCAAACTAGCGCTGCGGTCGATCGAGTTAACTCCTCCTGACTTGATTTTGCTCGACATCATGATGCCCGGTATGGACGGCTACAAAGTCTGCCAAGCATTGAAAGCTTCTCCCACAACCAAGGACATTCCAGTTATTTTTATCAGTGCTTTAAATGAAGTGTTTGATAAAGTCAAAGCCTTTGAAGTTGGTGGTATAGATTATATCACAAAACCGTTTCACGAACTAGAAGTTTTGGCCCGCGTTTCAAATCAACTCGTGCAGCGCCAGTTGTTCCGGCAAACACAATCCTATGCCAAGGAACTCGAACAAACCGTCACTGAACTAAAGAAAACTCAAGCTCAGTTAGTACAGAAGGAAAAAATGGCTTCTTTAGGTCAGCTAGCGGCAGGAATTGCTCACGAAATCAACAATCCCGTCAGCTTTATCTACGGCAATATTGCTCTAGCAGCCGACTATGCGCGAGATTTGCTTCGCCTCGTTGAATTGTACCGACATTACTACCCCCACCCCGTTGCAGAAATTATCGGCGAATTGGATGAGATTCAACCCGAATTCATCGCAGAGGATTATCCAAAACTGCTGAATTCGATGACAGAGGGTGCTTCTCGCATTAGCGAAATTGTGATGTCTTTGCGGAAATTCTCCCACCTTGGCGAACAAAAGTACAAGCGAGTCGATATTAATGAAGGCATTGACAATACTTTAGTTATTTTGCAACACCGACTGAAGGGAGCACACAAAGCTGGTGAGATTGAGGTCATTAAACACTACAGCCAACTGCCCAGAGTCCCCTGTTACGCCAGTGAGTTAAATCAAGTATTCATGAACCTGCTAACTAATGCTATTGATGCCCTGGAAAATCAATCGTCTCCCCGCAAAATTACCATCAGCACTTCAGTAGGTTTTGAGTCAGAAGCTGCGCTGCACAATCACGATTCAATATTAGCCACTCAAAACACTCAATCCGTTGTGATTAACATTGCCGATAACGGTTGTGGGATGAGTGAGGAAGTGCGCCACCAGATATTTGACCCATTTTTTACTACGAAGCCTGTAGGCCGCGGTACTGGATTAGGGTTGGCAATCAGTCACGATATTGTAGTGGAAAAACATCGAGGTCAAATCAGTTGTATTTCTGCTCCGGGCCGAGGAACCGAGTTAATTTTGCAGATTCCGATATCTGTTAAATTTTAATAAATTTCAACATTTGAAAATTTAAGTGACCCAGAGGATATATCAGATAGATTGTACGCGAGCATCTGTTTAAGGTAAAACCGATAGTCTGTCAGTCCGTCAGGGGTTGAAACCCCTGCCTCAAAGCGAAAGTCCTCTTTTAGAGGACTGAATAATTTATTAGTCCTCTTTTAGAGGACTTTTGCTATAAGCCCCGTGGAATTCATTCCCTGGCGGAGTGCCGGGTGAGCGGGAGGACTGTTTCATTTTATTGCCAGAGGATTTGATAGGAATCCTCATTACAAACAGGGGCTGATTGTGGGAAATTGACCATAGAACGTATTTACTTTAAATCCAGCAATCCGCTAGTTTTCAGCTTGGGATTAAACCGGATTTCTTCAGTTACGCCGCGAGCTTTCAACAGCGATAAAATTTCATTTTCCACGCGCCGCGCGACATTTTTCAACAATTTATCTTTGGCAATTTCATCGGCGAAGATACCTTCATAATTTGCCGTTTCTTGGGCAGTCATCACAGTTTTGGTGTCGATGGGATCGTTCCACTTGGCAGCATCGGCACCGTTACCCTGGGGTTGGGAACCGTTTTCGGCAATCCAACTTTCTCTAATACTTTCTAGAATAGTGCGGCTGGGCTTGTCAATAGTTTGGACTTTCAGCCAGTAGCAATATTGGGTTTGGCGTACCAAATGCTGTTTAAGGCTGAGGTAAATGTCGCGAGAATAGCCGACAAATTGGAGAACTTTGTCGTTGTCAAAAATCGCGTAAACGCCAATTTTTCCCTGGACAAAATCGGGCAATTTTCCCTCGGAGTCTATGTAGGGAATGAATTCTAAGCTGGCGAGAGATTGAATGTCTTCTGTCATCCGATTTTAGATTTTAGATTTTAGATTTTAGATTAAACCACAAATTAACCAGCCTTGACCTAATTCTTGAAAACGCGATAAATTGCACAGAGGCGGCTGGGTTTAAATATTTTGGCTTGGAACATGAAATTAGGCGGGACGTTGACGATCGCAAAATCGCTCGATTGATGATACTTTTCAAATTCCGCAGGCATTCCCTTCGGCGTCTCGCTGCTGTAAGGGACTGGCTGAAAAAGTAACTCGGCAAACTCAATGCGGGAGCATTGCAATTGTAGCGCTACTTGTTTGACAAAGCTTTCACCGGTTAACAAACCGAACAGTGCAGTTTTAGCATCTGGTTCGAGGACAAAACTGCTATCGTAGCTTTCAATAATCTTAAGACCCATTTTCTGTATACTCCTGACAGACGGCGGTGAATGGTTATTGGTTAACTGTTGAGCGATCGACTTAATCCTGAATTTTACCTGAGATTGAGCGTTTTGAAGGCAGGAGGTCAATCCATTTTAGATTTTAGATTAAAGATTAAAGAATTGAAGCATTGACCCCACGGACGAATCCGGGGGCTTGTATCCTGGATGCTTTCGGTCAATCGATTTTAGATTTTAGATTTTAGATTTTAGATTTTAGATTTGAAGCATTGACCCTACGGATAAATTCTGGGGGCAAGTTTCATCGGATACAGGTTTTTTATTTCTGGACGGATGAATCCGGCGGCTTGTATCCTGGATGCTTTCGGTCAATGAAAATACCACAATCAGGAAATTTTGACAAATAGGCCTGATTTATTTGCCGATCGCTTTTATCATGTCCGTATCGCCATCTATCCGACTACGACTAAAAGGCTATGCAGAAGATTGAAAAAGCATCATTCCCACCTTTGAGAAGTGCCCCGAACCAGCCGGACTGGCTAGAATTGGCAGAATACGCCTCTGTTGGTGGTTCAGCGATTGGCACGATTGCTGCTGTATTGTCGGGCCAAATTCTCTACGCTGCCGCCCCCTTAACTGCAGCACTCTCGCTAAATCTCGCCAATCGCCAGCGTTTCGAGCAACAAATGCAACAAAAGGCAAATTCTGCGATTACGGACGTACAGGCCGCAGTAGAACGTCGCTCGCAGCAAGTTCAGATACTACCTGGAGAGCCGGCGGAACTCTACACCGCCGTCTCCGACTTGCAGCAGAAACTCCTCGGCTTGGAATCCGGCGTCATCGCCGAGGTACAAGCTGCCGTAGCCTCCCTAGAACGCCAAGCCCAGGCGCTGCCGGCAGATTCTCAGGATTTCAACACGCAACTGTCGGATTTGCAGCAGAAAGTCCGCATTTTGGAAAATAGCGCCCTGAGAGAGCATGATTGGGAAAATGTTAACGTCCGATTTTTATTGATGGGCGAAAAGTTAACTGAAGTTAAAACTATTACGGCTCAGTTACAGGAGCGATCGAACGAAGTAGACTTGGATCAAATCCAAGGTTCTCTGAAGCAATTACAGGATTTGCTCGATCGACCCACAATAGACACAGGGATGTTGCAAACCGAGATTCAGCATTTGCAGCAGCAAGTTTCCGAGTTGCAGAGGCAAAATCAAGAAATTGTCAAGCCTTACTTGCAGCGTCTGACTCGCGCCGTGAAGAAACTATCAGCAAATTAGTCTTACTTATTCGTTTTTCGTAGGGTGCTGCGCGGGCACCTTCCGGGATTTTTTCGTAGGGGGCTCTTCTGCCGCGCACCTTACCCCTTACCAATTACCAGTTACTAAATTTTTGCCAAGCTTGCCAGAAAACATAAATCGATAAGATTGCCAAGAGCGATCGAAAAGCTAAACTAACAATACGATCGGGCAATCTCGGCAAAAACCGCGTGCTCACCTGGGCGCCCAACAAACCGCCGCCGCCCAGAATTAACCCCACAACCCACAAAACATTACCGCGCGCCGCGTGTCCCGCCGTCGCCGAAATTGCCGTAATGACGATGACGCCCAAGCTGGTTTGAATTGCGGTTTTAATGCTTTCTCCTAATAGCAAAATTTGCAGGGGAACCATAATCACGCCGCCGCCTACGCCGAACAAACCCGCTAATAAACCTGCCGCACTGCCGGTGGCAATTTTAGCAAAAGTTGGATTGAATAAAATATTTGAATTATTGGGTAATTCGTGATTGGTAATTGGTAATTGAGCCTTGTCTCCTTGTCCCGCTTCTCCTCTTAGTTCCTCTTGTTCTGCTTCCGCTTTCTTCTTAGCTGTCAGGTGCTTGCGAACTTCAATCAAATAAATATTGAGCCACAGCAACAACCCAAAAGTCAGTAACAGCAAGTAAGGCGGAAAAATCCCCGCCAAATAAGCACCGATTTGTGCGGTGATGACGGCGGGAAATCCAATGCCTGCGACTTGGCTCAAGCTGAGGTAGCCCATTCGCCAATTCTGGATGCTGCCAGAAATAGCTGTAATGACGATCGACAAACCGCTAGTAGCAACCGCTTCTACCGGGGCGTACTTGAGAGCAACCAACAAAGGTACGAGCACCGTACCGCCACCGATACCCAAAAATCCAGCTAGAACTCCGGCAAAAATTCCTGCAGCACCGAGAATCAATAATTCAGTGATAGTCATTAGTTATTAGTCAACAGTTAACAGTTAACAGTTAACAGTCAACAGTTAACAGTTAACAATCAAATTTTAAGAATCATTAGTCGTGCCGTCCGGCATAATTGCCCGCCTCAAATCTGCATCGCGGAAGTTAGTTCGATTGAGATTAGCATCAATCAAAACCGCTTCCAACAAAACAGCCCCGCTAAAATTAGACCAGCACAGCTTAGCACGGTACAAATTAGCACCGCTCAAATTAGCTCTTGCCAGCGTTGACCAACTCACATTAGCAACTCTCAAATTAGCATTGCTCAGATTAGCTTCGGTGAGATTAGCTCCAATCATCGTTACTTGGCGCAAGTCTGCACCAGTCAGGTTGGCCCCGCTCACCATCGCCCCGCTGAGAATTGCCTGAGTCAGATTAGCTCTTTCTAAAAGCGACTCGCTGAGGATGGCATTTGTCAGGTTTACCGCTTTGAGAGTTGACCAACTCAAATTTGCCTTCATCAAATTAATGCGAATCATGCTAGCGTCGGTTAAGTTGGCCGCAAACAAATTCGCTTCGGTAAAGTTGGCTTCGGTCAAATTAGCTTCGGTCAAATTAGCCTTGGTCATGTTGACTTCTCTCGCCATTGAGCCGCGCAGGTTGGCTCCCATCAGGTTAGCCCCGCTGAGATTGGCACGACTCAAATCGGTACCGATGAGATTTGCTTCGCTGAGGTTGGCTTCTGTCATGTCCACCCCTGACAATTTCACCTCGCGCAAGTTCGCTCCCGTCAGGTTAGCGCCTTTGAGGTTTGCGTCTTGGAAATTCGCTCTGGTAAAGTTAGCCTCGCTGAGGTTTACCCCTTTTAAGTCGGCCCCGACGAGGTTAATCTCTCGAAAAATTCTTTCTCCGGCCGCATATTGCCTCAGAATTCGATCGGCCTCCATGTCATTCGCCTCGCAATTTTTTTTAAACGTTAGAGTGATGGGTGTTACCACATCATCCCAGATAACTACGGTATTCACTCTGCACGCTGTAGTATCTGTAGAATCTTTGCATTGCTTTCCGGGCACTGCTGTGCCACTGCCTCCTAAAAGGTCTGACAAATATCAAAGCTTCTGAGAAAATCAACAATAGGGTAAAACTCTCGGCGCTCGGCACTGAGTCAGTCGATTTTAGATTTTAGATTTTAGATTTGCTCCACAGATTCATCTGGGAGCCGGAACTTTGGTCTAAAATTATGGGCTCACCACGACGATTATCGGAAACTTGTATTCGTTTTTGGGCGAGCTGGCAGTTGACAACTGACAACGGTCAACTGTCAACTGTCAACGGTCAACTGTCAACAGACAAAGGAAATTTTAAAATGCCTGAAAATTTGAGAAGCCAAGCTGTGACTGGGGGCGTGCAGCGCGCGCCCAACCGAGCAATGCTGCGGGCAGTCGGTTTTGGTGACGGCGATTTCACTAAGCCGATTGTGGGGATTGCCAACGGGTACAGCACGATTACGCCCTGCAATATGGGATTGAACGACCTCGCTTTGCGGGCTATTGCGGGTGCAAAAGAAGCCGGCGCCATGCCACAGATGTTCGGTACGATTACTATCAGCGACGGGATCTCGATGGGAACTCAAGGGATGAAATATTCTCTGGTGTCGAGAGATGTAATTGCTGATTCCATCGAAACTGTTTGCAACGGCCAAAGTATGGACGGGTTGCTGGCTGTCGGCGGTTGCGATAAAAATATGCCGGGGGCGATGATTGCGATCGCCCGCATGAACATTCCTGCTATTTTTGTTTACGGTGGCACGATCAAACCCGGACACCACAACGGACGGGATTTAACCGTTGTCAGCGCTTTTGAAGCAGTCGGTCAATTCAGCGCGGGCAAAATTGACGAAACAGAACTCAAAGCAGTGGAAGAGAAAGCTTGTCCGGGTGCGGGTTCTTGCGGCGGAATGTTCACAGCAAATACTATGTCGAGTGCTTTTGAAGCGATGGGCATGAGTTTGCCTTATTCTTCGACAATGGCTGCTGAGGATGCCGAAAAAGCTGACAGCGCTGCCGAATCTGCAAAAGTGGTGGTGGAAGCGATCCGCAAACAGTTGTTACCGAGCCAAATTTTGACTCGCAAGGCCTTTGAAAATGCGATCGCGGTAATCATGGCAATCGGCGGTTCAACCAATGCTGTGCTGCATTTATTAGCCATTTCCAATGCGATCGGCGTTGAGTTGTCCCTCGACGATTTTGAAACTATTCGAGCAAAAGTGCCGGTGCTGTGCGACCTCAAACCCAGCGGCAAATACGTAGCAACCGATTTGCACAAAGCCGGCGGCATTCCCCAAGTAATGAAAATCCTGCTAGAACAGGGTTTGCTGCACCCAGACGCGCTGACAATTACCGGTCAAACTCTTGCGGAAGTGTTGGCAGATATTCCAGCCGAACCCCGCACCGACCAAGATGTCATCCGCCCTTGGAACAACCCGATTTACGCCCAAGGACATTTAGCAATTCTCAGGGGAAATCTGGCAACAGAAGGAGCAGTTGCTAAAATTACTGGCGTTAAAAAAGCGCAAATTACCGGTCCAGCGCGCGTATTTGAATCTGAAGAAAATTGTTTGGATGCAATTTTAGCGGGCAAAATTCAAGCCGGAGATGTGATTATCGTCCGCTACGAAGGGCCCAAAGGCGGGCCGGGAATGCGCGAAATGTTAGCGCCAACTTCGGCAATTATTGGCGCTGGTTTGGGCGATTCTGTAGGGTTAATTACTGACGGTCGCTTTTCTGGCGGAACTTACGGTCTGGTTGTCGGTCACGTTGCACCTGAAGCGCAAGTTGGCGGGACAATTGCTTTGGTAGAAGAGGGCGATTCGATTACGATTGATGCTCAAAATCGCTTGTTGCAGCTCAATGTTTCGGACGCTGAATTGGAGCAGCGGCGGGCTCTTTGGCAGCCTCCTAAACCTCGCTATACTAAGGGCGTTTTGGCTAAATACGCTAAGTTGGTTTCTTCGAGCAGTGTCGGTGCTGTGACTGATTTGGGTTTGGGTTGAGTTTGGAATTAGTTAAAAATCGCCGATCGTAATCGGCGGTTGAAACCTGCACTACACAAACTTTCGTCCCTCTCGCTTGAAACTGAAGAATAAAGCTGTAGGGTGCGCCGAGGCGCACCCTACAGCTATGAGCAGGAATATCATGTTTGCTCGAACGTAATATTATACCAGTTTCAAAAAAGAATGTAAGTTGAGGCAACCTCCAAACCCCTATCGAATCAGTCAATCGATTTTAGATTTTAGATTTTAGATTTTAGATTGACCCCACCGATAAATGCGGGGGCTTGAGGATTTTCGATTTTAGATTTTGGATTGATTCCACGGATAAATCACGTGGCGGGTACCATCAAGAAATTCTTGTCATTCCCAATTCTTCAATTCTTCAATTCTAAAATCTAAAATCTAAAATCATATCACCCTTGTCCAAAAACCTTCACCGCTTCAGCCAAGTCAGTCTCACCTATCAAAATGCAGCGTTTCAACAGCTCGATATTCAGCGTTTCCAATCCTGACAACTTGCTCTGAACTACTTCTTCATAACCATCTTCTCGCAGGTGATACAACCGCAGTGTGCCATCTTCCCAAAACCACACCTCCGGCACGCCCAAAGCTCGATATTTTGCCAGTTTGTTCAATCCACCGCTGGTATAAACTATCTCGATCGACAAATCGGGAATTGACTTAGCTTCCTCGAAACAAAATGATTTGTCAGCTTGGGTTGAAACTTCTCCGGTTTTCTCCTGCGTCATCGAACCAGAAGGGTAAAATCTGATGCCCTGTGTTAGCAGAAAAGTTGTCACCAGATAGCCTATGATTTCAGAAAAGTTTTCGTGTTGGAATCCCGGCATCAGAATCTCGATCGCCCCTGCAAAAAAAGATAGCTTAACTCCGGGTGAATCTTCCGAAGCTTTCTGGATTAACTTAAACTGATCCCAATTGCCCCCGATCACTACTCGCTGGTCGATAGTTTCTCGATCGAGAATTTGTGTCATAGCAAATTCATCTATAATTGGCACGCTCAATTATTGTATGTAATTTCGAGCGATCGCCCTTGCCCTCAAAAGAGCGATCGCCCGCCAATCTCTATCCCCACATCTTAACGCTAACGGCGCTGATTCAAAAAGCGGCCTGCCATCGACATGGCGTCAGTAATATCTACGTCGCCGTCTCCATCTGTATCTAAAAACGTATTCAAAACGGGATTTCCACCTTGGGCTGGATTTTGGGCGTTGCCGCCGGTTTGTAGCAAATTCAGTATGAGCGGCACCAAAACAGGTATCATCGCCTGCACTGTGGCGTTATTCAAACCGGTTCTGTGGGCGATATCGTTCACTATCTGCGTCAGTTGGCCGACTCCGAACAAACTCTGTACCGCTTGCGGATTGGGATTTGTGCCGCTAAATTGGTTGACAAGTTGTTGAGCTTGTGCATCTCCTGATTGCGCTCGCACGTTTTGCAATGCCGATCGCACATATCCGCCCAAAACCGACATTGCTAGCTGAGTCGTGCCTGTATTGACGCCCTGGTTGCTGCTCAACTGCTCTACCGCACCGAGAATGTTGCCCAACTGATTGGGACTTGCTTGTTGGTTGGGATTGTCGATCGCGCTCAAAATTTGGTCAAATAGTCCCATAATTTTCGCTCCGTACAGTGATTGCTCAACTTTAAATTTAAATTATAGCAACTCCTGTTTTTCAAGATTACTGAAAATAGTTTTGATTTGGGTATTATCACTCATTGAGTGGGGGAGCGACAGCCAGTCAATCGATTTGAGATTTGAGATTTGAGATTAAAGAATTGAAGCATTGACCCCAGGGATAAATTCGGGGGGCAAGTTTCATCGGATACAGGTTTTTTATTTCACCGGTCCTGAGTCTGCGCGTTGGAATGAATCCGGGGGCTTGTATCCTGGATGCTTTCGGTCAATAAGCAATCTCATACAATTTTAGATTTTAGATTTTAGATTTTAGATTTGGAATGAATTATGAGATCCGAGTTTAGAGCACGGGCTTGCTATTGCATTCTTTTTTGAAAGTGATATAAAAACTGATAATTTTTAAGTTTTTACAGTTCCTCTATCCTCGGACTTGGTTGGCTTTTTCATTGCAGGGGTAATTATATTCGCGAGGAATTGGAAGGTTTACCTGCGTATTTTGCATCAAATCCTCATGCTTAATCGGCAGGGCGATCGAAAATTCCGTCCCCGTTCCCACCTCCGACCAAAAGTTAATTGTCCCCCCATGTTTCTTGACGATAATTTCGCGACCAATTGCCAATCCCAAACCAGTACCTACACCTCTCGGTTTAGTAGTAAAGAATGTTTCAAACATTTTTTCTTGACTTTCTGGTGCTATTCCCGTACCGTTATCAGAAATTCGCACTACCACTGAGTCGTCGTCCAAGTATTCTGTAGCAATCACAATCCTCGGCGAAAAAGTTGGTGCCTCCTGTTTCATTGACTCCGAAGCCGATTGTTTTTTCGCCTCGGCTGAGCTGGATTTCTCGCTTTTTGCTTTCTCTTCCACAGCATCTAGTGCATTGTTGATAAGGTTAACAAATACCTGGTAAAGCAAACCCATATAGCCTTCAACAGTCGGAATATTTCCGTAATTTCGCACCACTTCAATGCCCTGTTTGATGCGGCTGTTGAGAATCAGCAAACTGCTGTCTATGCAGGCGTGCAAATCGACGGGATGAGGGGCGGCATCGTCGAGGCGAGAAAAATCTTTCAAGCTTAAGATAATAGCTTTGGCTCTTTCAGCCCCTAGTTGCATTGAGTCAAATATTTTGCTCAAATCTTCTTTGAGAAAATCGATGTCTATTTCTTCGCCTTTCGTGATAACTGCGGCAGGGGGGTTGGGAATTTCTGTTTCGTAAGTTTTGAGCAAATCTAAAATATCTTCAACATAATGTCTCGCTGGGTCGATATTGGCATAGATAAAATTGATTGGGTTGTTAACTTCGTGAGCCACACCGGCTAACATCCGCCCCAAAGTTGCCATTTTCTCATTTTGAAGTATCTGGGTTTGTTGTTCAGATTTCAATTCTTCTAGCAACTGATTTACTTTCTGAATCAGTTGGTTCAACGAAGCTGCTAATACTCCGACTTCATCGGTGCTGGTAACTGGTACTTGCAACTGAAAATTAGATTCTTCAGTGACTCGCTGAGCAATTTTAGTTACAGCGGCGAGGGGTTTGGCGATCGCCCGACTGGTGAAACCCGCTAGCAGTGCTGCAACGACGATCGACAGTGCCATGCTACCCAAAATTATTTGCACCCGCAGCGCCTGCGCTTGCAGCAAATCCTGCCGCCCTGCATCTTCTTGCTCTTGGGCGCGATCGATAATTTCTGCTATATCATTGACCGCCCTGTCTAGTTCCAACCCTATTTTATCTCGCTCTAAATTCGACAGCAACTTACGGTTTACAAGTTGTTGAGCGGGGTTATTTGGCAGGTTACTGATTTTTTTATTCACTCTTTCTATTTTAGCAAGATAATTAGACAATAGCGAATCGCAAGTTTTTTTAAATTTTTCTATGCCTTCTATGTCTTCCAGGTATTTAGAGTTTTTGACTTCAGATAACAACAACTTTAAATTGTAAATATTGTTTTGTAGTTGTTCGTATTTGTTGTCAAAAAATTTGGGCTGTTCTAGCCCGTAAATAAGCCATTCTTGGCTGTTTTTAGTTCGCAGTAAAGCCACCTGCAACTTATTTAAAAGCTGAGTTTCTCGATCGATGTGTACTTGATTGTTAGTTCTGCGATAGTAATGAGTGCCCACCAACATCCCCAGAGTCGTTCCCCCAATCGCAACACAAAGAGCCAGTGCGTACCCACTGCTGATTTTGTCGCGAATACTGAGGTTGCCCAAGGAATGGGCTATGTGAGCGAAATAATTGGGCTTGAGTGGCTGGCTCTCTTTGAGGTGATGCTCGCAAGAGGTAGAGAGTTCTTGTGAAGGCTGATTCAGATGTTTGAGCTGCATAGATGCTAACCTGTGAATAATTCACGCACTGACAATTCAGTCTAACTTAACTCGCGGCTGATTTGAGAGGACCGCATGGATACTTAATTTGATAATTTTTGTAAATTAGGACGCTTTTACCCTGCCTAAGAAACCCGGTTTCTCGTTTCCCCTTTCAGAGCTTCCAAGACGCACTTACGTTAAGAAACCGGGTTCCTGACTACTTAAGGTGATATTTGTTTCTTAATAAAAAAGTATGGATCGAATTGCGAGGCAATAAATCACGGAATAAATAAGTAGGTAGATACCAATAAGCCAGCCTGCTGTTCGGTCGAGTAATAAGCTGTAGCTTAAGTAGGTATGCGGGCAAAATAATCTTTAGGTAACTAAATATTAAGTAGCGTGATTAAAATGAAACTTAACACGTTGTGTACGGTAGTTTCCTCTTTCTCCTCTAACTTTTAATCCATGAATTACGGCGTGGCGAATTCTAACTCCAAGTCAAATATTTCTCCCGCTAATTCATCTTTTTTCATAAGTTGCCACTCCTATTCAATTGGGTGCATTTCGGCACAATATTGGGATAACAAAAAATATGTATAACCTATTTTTTTATTTTTATCATAACTGTTGTAATTCTTGAGATTGGTGTATCATCAGTTGTTTTGTATGATTATTGGGAAGCGTGTAATCTTAGCATATTTTTGGGCTTATTGCTCCATCATCTTGATATAACTTGTCGATAAATAAACCAAGTTACCAAACCGCAAACCCAGCTAATTTAATGTGAGAAAATTCCTACAATAATCTACGGTCATGCCGTTTCGTTTATTTCAGCAATTATTGCTCACTTCTTTGGTAATAAGTGTAACCAGGTTCACTCCATGCACAAAACCCTGATTGAACCAAATATTCTCAGCCGATTTCTTCCACCCACGTAGCCCATTTCAACATATATAGGTCGGGTTTAATTTGGTGTAATACAGCTTCTTGGTTTCCTTTATGACTCTTCCTCCCTCGTTGGCAAATAAACCATTTTTTTAGTAGTTATTTTAAGCAGTCGTGACTTAATCTAATAGAATAGAAGCCTCTTTTTCTAATTTATGATCTAAGAGAATACTGTTATAGGTCGGTGGTTTGTTTTTGAGGAATTCTTATAAAAACTTTATGTCGGCTTCTTTTAACTTCAGATTTAAAATCCTGTCACAAAAATTCCAAACCTTTTTCTTGCATAGTTTGTGTTATTTATGTAAAACCTATTTCCCTATTTGTGGAGTCCCATTAATCCAGATCAGCTATTTTGCCAACCTACCAGCCATGTGCATTTAATCTAACTACCAGGGCGGCGTATTTAACTTGTTGCGATCCATCCGCCGTTCTCAGTTTTTCGAGATTTTTGTCTTGTTTTTGAGTCAAAAACACCCTTAATATAGCGCCCATATATTGAGTTGCCGCAGTAGAAACATTCTCTGTATTCACTTATTTCTTTAACATTGTTCTGTTTTTTCACGCCGACTTACTCAAAGTCTATTTGAGTGTTGACATCGTTTCAGATAATCGGTTGTATTCCCTTTTTTTAATTTTCTATTAATCAATAATGATAAATATTTATTGTGTGGTTATTTTTTGTAAAAAAGGTTTAATCTAGCTCTCTCAAGCCTTCTAATTTTCAAGTAATTCGCTTAGAAAATGCCAAAGTTTTTGTTCAGTGCTTAATCCCACTACACGAGATATTGCTATTGCTGGTAGTGTTTTACGCTTCATATCAGAAAATCCCCACATAAAAGTAATTAAATGCCTCACAAATTCTCACTTCGGGGAATAGTGTTCTGTATGCTCTGTATAATTCGCAGTAATCGTCAATCGTCAACAAATTTTATCATGAGGGCGAGTTCTCCGAGCTTCTACATAGTCGTAAAGGGTTTACGGGACTTGCTCTTTTTATTATCTCAGGAAAGTGCTGAAAGAGCGTTACTTTCTCTTTTTATTATCTCATGAAATTGATAAGAGATCGTTACCTTAGAGTCGCCGAATTTCCCTAACTCATTTCATGCAGCAACCCACAGTAAGTAAATATAATATTTAGAGAATGTCGTGCAGCTAAGTAACTATTCTCGTTACTATGGCTGACCCCAGGCTACGCTATCAGCTCATGTGTTTAAGGCGAAGTGTTTAAAAAAATAATCAACAATAAAACCCTATAAACTCATGTTCATGCGTACTACGGCTCTTACTCCAATAGAGCTCAGGACTGCGATCGTCCGGCAACCCTTGGTGGTTTCGCCCGATACGACGGTGATGGATGCGATCGCCCAAATGAGCGGCGTGCGATCGCTCTGCAACAACCCTAGAACGGCCGACGGTCAACTTGACGACCTCCACCTAGAGGCGCGATCGAGCTGCGTGTTGGTAGTGGAAAACGAGCAATTGGTCGGCGTACTGACCGAGCGAGACGTGGTGCGGCTGAGTGCCCAACAGCCTTCCTTGGAGAATGTGGCGCTCCGGGAGGTGATGGCACACCCCGTCGTCACCCTGCGCGAGTCCGCCTTCACCGATTTATTTTTGGCGATTAATCTGCTCCAGCAGCACCAAATTCGCCATTTGCCCATCCTGGACGAACTCGATCGCCTAGTGGGCCTAGTGACTCACGAAAGCCTGCGCCAAACCTCTCGACCGATCGACCTGCTGCGGTTGCGTATGGTAGCAGAAGTGATGACCCGCGAAGTGATTTGTGCTGCGCCAGATTCTTCCCTACTGGCTATCGCTCAACTTATGGCAGAGCATCGCGTCAGTTCCGTGATGATTGTACACCCAGGCGGAATCTCTACTGAACCGCTACAAATTCCAATGGGGATTCTCACCGAGCGGGATATTGTGCAATTTCAGACATTGGGCTTGAACCTGGAAACCTGTCTAGCTCAGGCGGTGATGAGTACCCCGATTTTTAACGTCAAGCCAGAGGAGTCGCTCTGGACTGTGCAGGAGATCATGGAGCAACGATCGATCCGTCGGTTGGCGGTGACAGGGGAGCTAGGAGAACTATTAGGCATTGTCACCCAGACCAGTTTGCTCCAAGCCCTCAACCCGCTGGAGCTATACAAGCTGGTCCAGAAGTGGGAAGAGAAGGTGGTGCGCCTAGAGGCGGAAAAGGTAGCGCTGCTGGCAAATCGCAACCTTGAGCTCGAGCAGCAGGTGGAAGCTCGGACAGCCGCCCTCAAAGCAAAGGCCGATCGAGAGCAACTTCTCAATACCATTGCCGAACAGATCCGCTCCTCCCTGAATTTGTCAGATATTCTGCATACTACAGTGCACGAAATTCACTCGCTTCTGGGGTGCGATCGCGTCATCATTTACCAATTTCAGCCTGACTTTAGCGGCACCGTGATTGCGGAAGCAATTACTGACACGGGGCGATCGGTACTCCATAGAGAAGCCCGCGATCCTTGCATGAGCCCAGAATGGCTTGAACCTTATCGCCAGGGCAGAATTCGTGTCATCAACGACATCTACGGCGAAGAAATGACCCAGTGCCATCAGGAAATGTTAGTGGGGTTTGATATTCGCGCCAAGCTGATGGTGCCGATCGTGATTGAGCAACAACTGCGCGGATTAATGATCGCCAGTTATCGAGCCACGGCACACTCTTGGACGGCTGAGGAGATCGAACTCCTGCGACAAGTTTGTCTACAGGTGGCGATCGCCCTTGGGCAAGCCACGATCCAGCAAAAATTGCAGGATGAACTGGTAAAGCGACAGCGCATCGAAGCCACCCTGATCGAGAGCGAAGAACGCTACGCCGCCCTTGCTGCCGCGGCTCCGGTGGGGATTTTTCGCACCGATGCGGAGGGGCTATGCACCTATGTCAACGATCGCTACTTTCAGATCAGCGGGCTCAGACCAGAAGCCACTATCGCACAGGGATGGCAACAAGGAATACACCCCGACGATCGCGATTGGGTCATGGCCCAATGGGAGCAATTCATCCAAGGTAACGACTCTTTTGAACTCGAATATCGCTTTCAACGTCCCGACGGTACCGTAACGTGGGTTTATGGGCAGGGCGTCGCCGAACTCGATGCCAATGGACATCGGAGCGGCTATATAGGCACCATTACCGACATTAGCGATCGCAAACGAACAGAAGCCTTCCTGCAAGAGAGCGAAGAACGCTACGTCAGCCTAGTGGAAGCCGTACCAGTGGGGATTTTCCGCGCCAATGCTGTGGGCAAGTGCATCTATGTTAACGATTGGTGGTGTCTCATCAGCGGACTCACCCCAGAAACCGCCATCGGGGAAGGATGGCAACAAGGGCTACACCCCGACGATCGCGATTGGGTCATCGCCGAATGGGAGCAATCTATCCAAGAAAATGGCTCTTTCCAACTCGAATATCGCTTTCAACATCCCGACGGTGGTGTGGTTTGGGTATATGGGCAGTCCGTTCCCGAACTGGATGCAGACGGGCAAGTTATCGGGTATGTAGGAACTACTACAGACATTAGCGATCGCAAACAAGCCGAACAACAACTCCAGCAACTCAACCAACAACTAGAAACCAAAGTCGCAGAACGCACCCAAGAGCTTTCCCAAGTCAACAGCCTGCAACGCGCCATCCTCAATGGTACTGATTACTCCATCATCTCCACTGACCCAACTGGCATCATCCAGACCTTTAATGCTGGAGCCGAAAGGATGCTGGGTTACAGTGCTCGAGAAATCATCGGCAAAGCCTCCCCCGGACTCTTCCACGATGCAAATGAGGTAATTGACCGGGCAGCATCACTATCTGCCGAACTAGGGCAAAATATTCCCCCCGGCTTTGAGGTTCTTGTTGCCAAAGCACGCCAAGGTATTGTCAGCGAAGAAGAGTGGAGCTATATCCGCAAAGATGGTTGTCGATTTCCTATGTCGCTATCCATCACCGCCCTCAAGGATGTCAATCAGCAAATTATCGGCTTTTTAGGCATCGCCCAAGATATTAGCGATCGCAAACGTGCAGAAGTGGAACTACAGAAAGTATCAGATCGCCTTGCTTTGTCCCTCAAATCAGGGGCGATCGGCTGTTGGGACTTCGATATTGTACAGAACACCGTCATTTGGGACGAGCGGATGTACGAACTGTACGGTGTCACAAAACAATCTGATTCCCCTCTGCCTTACCACATTTGGGCAAACCGCCTACATCCCGAAGACCGCACCGCCACCGAAACATTGCTCCAGCAAGCCGTCTTAGGACAGGCAGAATACGATACCGAGTTTCGAGTGTTGCATCCCGATGGCAGCCTCCGCTTTATTAAAGCCTATGGTGTCGTCGTGCGAGATGCCCAAGGCAATCCCCAGAGCATGATTGGGGTCAACTTGGATATTAGCAGACGCAAACAGGCTGAACTCCAACGACAGCAGTTAATTCAAGAATTATCAGCCTTTAAACAGGCTTTGGATCAGTCTGCCATTGTGGTCATCACCGATCGCGAAGGGCTGATATCCTACGTCAACGATCGCTTCTGTTTAATCTCTGGCTACTCCCGCGATCGACTGATCGGACAAACCCATCGCATTGTCAACTCTGGCTATCATTCCCCTGCTTTCTTCCAAGACTTGTGGCGCACCATTAGCAGCAGTCAGATTTGGCGCGGTGAAATTTGCAATCGGGCAAAAAACGGTAGCCTGTACTGGGTTGCCACCACCATCGTCCCCTTTTTGGACGAACAAGGGCGACCTTTTCAGTATCTAGCCATTGGCTTCGACATTACCGATCGCAAGTTGGCCGAAACAACGCTTCAGCAGGAAAATACTTTCCGTCAAGAAATTGTAGAAAACATGGCAGAAGGGCTGTGCGTTTTCCATAAAGTTGAGGAGTTTCCCTTTGTCCGCTTCACAGTCTGGAATCAGCAAATGCAAGCGATTACGGGTTACACCTTAGAAGAAATTAACCGTCTGGGGTGGTATCAAAGCTTGTACCCGAATCAAGAAGATCGAGAACAGGCGATCGTCAACTGCAGACAGATGCACCCGATCGCTGTGGAAAGGGAAATCCAGCGTCAAGATGGACAGCGGCGCACTATCTCCATTTCCACCTCGGTCCTATCGGGTGATGATGGACATCTCTATTCGCTGGCCCTGATCCAAGACATTACCGATCGCCAACAGACAGAGCGAGAAAATCGCCTGTTGAAAGAACGCCTCGAATTTCTTCTGGCCTCCAGTCCCGCCACGATCTATAGCTGTAAGCCCTATGGCGACTATGGAGCAACTTTCATGAGCAAAAATATCGAAGCCATTTTGGGCTACAAACCAGAAGAATTTGTCTCGGAATCTGCCTTCTGGGCTAACCATATTCACCCAGAAGATGCCCCTATAGTTTTTACACATCTATCGGCTCTCTTTGAGTACGACACTCATCAGCATGAATATCGATTTTTGCATCGCGATGGTCACTACGTTTGGATACGGGATGCACTGCGCCTGGTGCGAGATGAACAAGGTCGCCCAACCGAGATTGTTGGCTATTTTGCCGATATTAGCGATGTCAAACAAACCGAAGAAACCCTAAAAATACAACTGGCGGCAATTGAGGCGGCGATCGACGGCATTGCGATTATCGAAGGAGATACCTACCTCTATTTGAATCAAGCCCATCTAGAATTGTTTGGCTACGAACGCGCTGAAGAAATGTTGGGCAAATCTTGGAAACTTTTGTATTCCCAACACGAGTTAGAACGGTTTGAGCGGGAAGTCTTTCCGGTGCTGAGGCGCGATCGCGCTTGGCAGGGAGAGGCGACCGGCACCCGCAAAGATGGCTCTACCTTTGCCGAAGGGCTGTCCCTCACCCTCACAGACGATGGATTATTGATTTGTGTATGTCGCGATATGAGCGATCGCAAACAGATCGAAGCCGAATTAGCAGAGAGTGAAGCTAAATTCCGGCGGCTGGTAGAAGGGGCTAATGATTTGATCTGGTCATGTGAACCCGATGGCATACTCACTTATGTGTCACCGCAATTCAAGACGATGTTTGGCTGGGACGAGAGTGCATGGATTGGTAAGTCGTTTATATATCTGGTGCATCCAGACGATCGCTCTTTGGTAGTTACTGATTATCGGGAGAATATGAAACTTGGTAAAAAGTCAAGTGATTATGAGTTCCGACATCGCCACCGAGATGGCAATTATGTCTGGGTGAGAAGCAGCGCCACACCCGTTATAAATGCTGAAGGGGAATTGATTAGCGTCCAGGGAATTTTATCGGATATCAGCGATCGCAAACAAGCTGAACTCGCCAGGGAAAGCAGTGAAATGCGCTTCCGCCGGGTGTTTGATTCCAGTGTGAGCGGCATGATGTTTGCCGATTTTCAGGGGAACATTACCGATGCCAACGATCGCTTCTTACAGATCGTTGGCTACACGAGGGAGGAACTAAATGCTGGGATGATTCATTGGGATGTCATGACCCCCCCCGAATATCTCCCCGCTGATGTTTTAGCGATGGAGCGCCTGATACAGGATGGCGAGATCGATTCCTTGGAAAAGGAATACTACCGTAAGGATGGCAGCCGGATTTCTGTCCTGCTCGGAGCCGCACTTCTTCCCGGCTCAGAGGATCAAACTATTTGTGTATTAGTAGACATCACCGATCGCAAACAGGCCCAGAAGGCTTTGCAGGAATCTCAGCAGTTTCTGCAAACGGTACTCGATACCATCCCGCTCGCCGTGTTTTGGAAGAATAGAGAGTCTGTTTTTTTAGGATGCAATCAGAAGTTTGCCAAAACTCTAAGCTTGCCATCTACGACCGAAATTATAGGTAAAACAGATTTAGATATTTGCCCGAAAAAAGTCGAGGCGAGCAGCTATTGTGCGATGGATCGGTGGTTAGTAGAAACGGGTGAATCTATATTAGGGATCGAAGAAAGGCTAACCCTACCCAATGGTAAAGCACTATTTATCGAAACCCACAAGGCTCCCCTGCGAGACTGCTCAGATAATGTTATTGGTCTGGTAGGCACGTTTCAGGATATCACCGATCGCAAAGAAGCCGAAGTGAAAGTGCGACAACAAACAGACCAGGAACGTTTGCTGGGAGCGATTACTAAACGGATGCGATCGTCTCTGCATCTCGACGAGATTCTCAATAGCACTGTTGAGGAAATCCATCAGGTCTTGCAACCAGACCGAACGCTGGTTTATCGAGTTTTTCCTGAAGGGACGGGGGCTGCCATTGCTGAATCTGTTTCGCCAAATAGGCTGAAGCTCCTGGATATCCTCTTCCCTGAAGAGGTTTTCCCCCAAGAGAACTACGATCGCTATATCCAAGGAAGAGTTTATGCCCTCAACGATACCGAAGATGAAAACGAGTCAATCCTACCCTGCTTGGTTGAATTCCTCGCAGACATCCAGGTCAGAGCCAAACTCGTAGTTCCAATTATTCAGAATCAAACCCTCTGGGGGTTGCTAATTGTTCATCAATGCGATCGTCCGCGCCAGTGGGAAGACTGGGAAATCAATTTACTTAAACAAATTGCTAACCAATTAGCGATCGCAATTCAGCAATCTTACCTCTACGAACAGGTACAATCAGAACTGGCTATCCGCAAGCAAACAGAAAATGCGATCGCTTTACAACTGCAACGGCAGCGAACTTTAGGAGTCATCGCCCAGCAAATTCGCGAATCGTTGGATCTTAACCAAATTTTGGCGGCTGTGACACAGCAAGTCAAAGAAATCTTGCAAGGCGATCGGATCATCGTGTTCCGGCTATTTGGGGATGGCAGAAGTCAAATTGTTGAAGAAGCTGTGTCTAGCGAGTTCCCCGCGCTCAAAGACCATCACTGGGAGGACGAACAGTGGTCGCCAGAAATCCTCAACCGGTACTGGCAGGGCAAGCCCCGTATCGTCCCCGATGTAATGACCGATATCTGGACTGATTGCTTGGTGGAATACGCAAGCGTTGGTCAAATCCAGTCCAAAATCGTTGCACCTATCCTGCAAGAAGTCCGAAGCAGCGAAAGCCATAGATGGGTTGCCCCAGGACAAACCAAGAAGCTGTGGGGGGTTTTAGTCGTCCATGCCTGTAGAGAAAAACGAGTATGGCAAGAGTCTGAAGCGCAACTCCTGCAACAAATTGCCAACCAGTTGGCGATCGCAATTCAACAAGCGAGCCTATTTAAGCAGTTGCAGCAAGAACTCACCGAACGACAACAAGCCCAGCAGCAACTCACCGAGCGCAACGAACAACTGGGAGCGTCTAACGAAGAACTGGCCCGCGCTACCCGTCTCAAAGACGAATTCCTCGCCAACATGAGCCACGAACTCCGCACTCCCCTCAACGCCATCCTGGGCATGAGCGAGGGGCTACAAGAGCAAGTCTTTGGCATCGTCAACGAACAACAAATCAAAGCTTTACAAACTATCGATCGCAGTAGCTCTCACTTGCTAGAGTTAATCAACGACATTTTGGATGTCGCCAAAATTGAATCGGGTCAAATGGATCTCGATTGCACCCCAGTTTCAATCAATAATCTCTGTCAATCCAGTCTGGCATTTATCAAACAACAAGCCCTGCAAAAACGCATCCAACTAGAGATTAAAGTGCAACTCAATCTGCCCGACTTATTGATTGATGAACGGCGGATGCGCCAAGTCTTGATCAACCTGCTCAACAACGCGGTCAAATTCACTCCTAACGGAGGACGCATCACCCTAGAAGTCAGCGGTCAACAACGCCCTGCCGACCCAGATTCTGCCGATTCCCCACCCCATTTTTTGGTCAAAGAGACCCTGCGAATTGCCGTCATCGATACAGGTATTGGTATTGCCCCAGAACATATCAACAAACTGTTTCAGCCCTTTATCCAAATCGATGGCGCCCTGAATCGTCAATATACAGGCACTGGCTTGGGGCTTGCCCTGGTGAAACGCATCGTCGAACTCCACGGCGGACAGGTCGGGCTAACCAGCACTGTGGGTGTAGGAAGTTGCTTCACGATCGACCTTCCCTGCACTGCTTGTGCGCCATCCTCTCTTGCAATGGAATCCAAAACAGATCCCAGCATCGAGCCCAGCGGGCCCGAACAGCAGGGAGGCTCTCCCTTAATCTTGCTGGCGGAAGATAACGAAGCCAATATCACTACGATTTCGAGCTACCTGAAAGCTAAAGGCTATCGCATTCTCTTGGCTAAGAATGGAGAGGAGGCGATCGCCCTGGCCAAGTCTGAAAACCCCAATCTAATTTTGATGGACATTCAAATGCCTGGTATGGATGGTCTAGAAGCTATGCAGCAGATCCGCAGCGACCCAAACTTAGTCGATCTGCCGATCGTTGCCCTAACTGCCTTAGCCATGACGGGCGATCGCGATCGTTGTCTTGCCGCCGGAGCCAATGATTACCTCACCAAACCCGTCAAGCTGAAGCAATTGGCAAGCACTATTCAACAACTTTTAGTTTCTAAGTAAAGATAAGCCGTGAACAGACCCTCCGTTTTAATCATTGACGACGATCCCAATAATTTTGATGTAATTGAAACGCTCTTGAGCGAGCAAGACTATCAATTGCATTACGCTGCCAGCGGGCAAGAAGCGATCGCATCCCTCGACATATTTGAGCCTGATCTTATTTTGCTGGATGTGATGATGCCAGGAATAGATGGCATCGAAGTTTGTCGGCAAATCAAAGCCATGCCAAAATGGCAAGCCGTTCCCATCATTATGGTGACAGCATTAAACTCAAAATCCGACCTTGCCCATTGTCTCACTGCCGGCGCTGACGACTTCATTAGTAAACCTGTAAATGCTATTGAACTGCGTGCAAGAGTTCACTGTATGCTGCGAATTAAGCACCAGTATGACGACCTGCAAAGCTTACTCAAATTGCGGGAAGATATGGTTAAAATGGTAGTCCACGATTTACGCAATCCCCTGGCTGGTATCTTGCTTGGCTTGGAACTCCTAAAAAGCATAGAGTATCCTAGAGAAAAACTACAAAGACAACTGGATAGAATTTACTCATCAGCGCAAGCAATACAGCTATTAATTGATGATTTATTGCAAATTGCTTTACTAGAGTCTGGTAAAGCTCGTCTCAATTACACAGAGGTTTATCTGTGCGATATCATAGAATCTGCCATATCAAACTTTGAAGCGATCGCTGCTAAAAAAAATCAGTCGTTGGTCGCTCAATTACCAGGAGAAGCCAGTAGGAAAGTCTCGGTTGATGCCACCATGATACATCGAACGCTGGATAATCTTCTCTCGAATGCCATTAAGTTTTCCCCACACAATAGTCAAATCATAGTGAATGTAGAATTCCTCAGATCTGGCAACGCCAAAATCCAGGTTATCGACTGTGGGCCTGGTGTTCCTGATACATTGCGACACAAGATTTTTGAGAAATACGAGATTGGAAATCTGATGTCGGATGTCTCTCAAATAGGGTTGGGTTTAGCTTTCTGCAAAATGGTCGTTGAGGCACATGGGGGCGAAATTGGTGTCAGAAGCAACCAACCAAAAGGTGCCATTTTTGAAATAACTTTGGCAGCATAGCTGACGGCTATCACCTCAACTCATAAAACAAACTTTTTCCCTTTTTGAAAGGGTGGCACTTATGTCTCAATTCTCTCTGTTAATTGTTGATGATGAGCCGGATAACTTTGATGTGATTGAAACCCTGTTATCAGAGCAGGATCATCAATTGCATTACGCTGCCAGCGGGCAAGAAGCGATCGCATCCCTCGACATATTTAATCCCGATCTTATTTTGCTGGATGTGATGATGCCGGGAATAGACGGCATCGAGATTTGTCGGCAAATCAAAGCCATGTCAAAATGGCAAGCCGTTCCAATCATTATGGTGACAGCATTAAGCTCAAAATCAGACCTAGCCTATTGTCTAAGTGCCGGAGCCGACGACTTCATCAGTAAACCTGTAAATGCTATTGAACTGCGTGCTCGCGTGCATTCAATGCTCAGAATCAAGCAACAGTATGATAATATCCAGAACTTATACCACATCCAAGAAAATACCATCAATGTCTTGGAAAGCACCCTCAATGAGCTGCGTGGCAACTTAGCTTCTACTCTATCCCATGAACTGAATACGCCCCTCAATGGCATCTTAGGCACGCTCGGGTGGATCAAGGACGAGATCGAAGACATGGAGATCGCCCAAATCCGTGAGATATTAGGCTGGGCACATGACTCTGCCCGTCGCCTAGAAACATTAACGAAAAAATTCCTGATTTATTTAGGATTAGAACTATCCGCAAGTCAACAGCACAAGATCGAACCTGCCCAAACTCAATTTTCAGCTTCCGCCATTGAAGCCGAGTTGAAATACGAGGCTCAGAAGGTCAACCGTAGCAACGATCTGTTGTTCACTCTTGAAGAAGCGGAGATCGCTCTATCAGAGCGATATCTATCAAGGCTGCTCTATGAATTAATTGATAATGCACTGAAATTCTCCTCGCCAGAGACAACCATTAAAGTTAGTAGTCAAGTCGTAGGGGAGATGCTGCATTTATCTGTACATGACTCGGGGCAGGGCATGACAGAAGAGCAAATTGCTAAAATTGGTGCCTTCATGCAGTTTGAGCGCAAGAAGTATGAGCAACAGGGCACCGGTATCGGCTTAAAAATTGTGCAGAAAATTGTCGAACTGGCAGGAGGAGAGTTCTCAATTACCAGTATCTATCAAAAGGAAACAACGGTACATCTCACTCTGCCCATTGTCGGGAATTAGCAATCGATTCCGGTTGCACCGGAATCATTGTTGACTGTTGACTGTTGACTGTTGACTGTTGACTGTTGACTGTGAGTCAAAAAAATGAAAATTGCGCCAATTATTTGTTGGCAGCTTGATTCGACTTTACGCCCGACGATGAAGCGCGGAATTGATATGAGAAGGAATAAATTTGCTTTGCCTGGGAATGGCAACACATCAAAAAAGATGAACGAGCAGGAAAAATATTTGACTCGGAATTAGAGCTTGCTTCTGCGGTAATTCATGGGGTAGAAGGTAAAGAAAAAACCGTACACAACCTTACACAACCTATTAAATTTAACTCGAATCACCCTACTTAATCTTTTGTTACATACTGGTGGAGAATTTTCCCACCGACTTACTGAGTTCTCGTGCAAGCTACAATTGCAGACTCCGGCGCGATCGCACTTTATCTGCACCCGCTACCACTAAAACCCCGCCAATCGCGCCCGCAGTCGGACAGAATCGGGATTTGGGGGTTCGCGGAGTACGATCCTCTTCGAGGGCTTTCCTTCGGATCGCTTCGCTAACGCTAACGGGGGCTTCGCCATTTTAGATTTTAGATTTAGATTTTAGATTTGCAATGACTGATGACTATCGGGGTAATGTAAAAATCAAAGCATAACCCTTTTATTTGCCACTCCCCTCATGCCTTTGCCGCGCCTGTTAACCTTAATTGCTTCTTTCTGCCTCGCCCTGGGGCTGATTATTGGGCTGGTGAGTTCCTTAACAGGGCTTTACAGTCAAGTTGCGTGGTCTGCTTCTCCGCTGCTGGCTAATTTGCTGATTTTCCTGATAATTGTACTTTTGGGAACCCTAATTTTTGCGCTGGTTTACTATTTTAGGCTGCTGCAACGCCCTCAGAAAGTTAAGGGAAAACGGCCGATTACTCCGAAGATTCCGGTTGTGAAAAGTGAAGCAGCTTCGGAAAATCTCAAAGCAATCAGGCAACAAGTCGATCGCATTCAAGATGAAGTAGCGCGGCAAGCTTTGCTGTTGAGAGCCCGCGAAATTGAAGCTAGCATGGCTCGCGGCAGCGTTCGAGTAGTTGTTTTCGGCACCGGTTCTGCGGGCAAAACTTCGGCTGTGAATGCGCTGGTGGGGCGGATGGCGGGACAGGTGGGTGCGCCGATGGGAACTACCGAAGTTGGGGAAACTTACACTCTGAAATTGAAAGGAATCGATCGAGAATTAGCAATTACCGATACCCCAGGCATCTTGGAAGCGGGAGTTGCGGGCACTTACAGAGAGGAATTGGCGAGGCAGTTGGCGGCGAGGGCAGATTTGATCTTATTTGTTTTGGACGGCGATTTACGCAAATCCGAGTACGAACCGCTGCGGACTTTGGCGGAAATTGGCAAAAGGTCGATCGTGGTTTTTAATAAAGTTGACCTTTATCCCGACACCGACAGAGATGAAATTCTCGATCGACTGCGGCAGCGAGTCAAAGGTTTTGTATCAGCCATGGATGTAGTAGCAATTAGCGCCAATCCGCAAAAAGTTGTACTAGAAGACGGCACAATTTTTCAGCCAGACCCGGATATTATGCCATTAATTCGGCGCGTCGCTGCGATTTTGCGAGCCGAAGGCGAAGACTTAATTGCGGACAATATTTTGCTGCAATCTCAGCACTTGGGAGACCAAGCGCGCAAGTTAATTGACGCTCAAAGGCGGCGGCAAGCTGATAAAGCAGTGGAGCGATTTCAGTGGATCGGAGCCGGAGTAATTGCCGTAACGCCTTTGCCAGTTGTGGATTTGTTAGCGACAGCAGCAGTTAACGCTCAAATGGTAGTAGAAATTGCCAAGATTTACGGCTGCGAATTAAATATCGATCGCGCGAAAGAATTGGCATTATCTCTAGCAAAAACCCTAGCAAGTTTGGGAATAGTTGAAGGCGTAATTCAAGTAGTGTCAAGGGCGCTGCAATTAAGCGTAGCCGGGTTTGTACTTGGCAAAGCAATTCAAGCAGTCAGTGCGGCTTATTTAACCAGAATTGCCGGTAAAAGTTTTATTGAATATTTCCGCCACGACCAAGATTGGGGCGACGGCGGCATCGCCGAAGTCGTCCAAAGGCAGTTTCAGTTAAATCGGAAAGACGAGTTTGTCAAAGCATTTGTCAAAGATGCGATCGCCCGCGTTGTCGAACCTCTGAACATTTATCAGCAGGAATCGGAACCAGAATTAGAAATGTCAGCAGAATTGGAATCAGAAATACAACCAGAACCTTTGTATCAGCCGCCGCAAGAAGACGATTGGGAAACTTACAGCAATAAACGAAACGATGAGTGGTAATTGGGAATTGGGCCTTGTCAACTGTCAACTGTCAACTGTCAACTGTCAACTGACAACTCACAACTGACTAATAACTAATTTCGCCCCACCAACAAATAAACCATCATTTCTCCTTTACCTTTAATCTCAACAGCACCGCGCCTTTTAAACGAAAATTTATCTTTTAAACGCTCGTAAACCTCAGCAGTCACCTGAATTTCCCCCGGAATACCGCTTGATTCCATCCGCTGAGCAACATTTACTGTATCCCCCCACAAATCGTAACTAAATTTAGTTAAGCCAATAACTCCCGCCACCACCCCACCAATATTGATCCCAATGCGGAGACTAAAGTTGTGATTGTTTTGGACATTGAAGCTAGCGACAGCAGCTTGCATATCCAGTGCCATTTGGGCGATCGCCAAAGCGTGATTTTCCTGCGGTTCGGGCAAGCCGCCGACTACCATGTAAGCGTCACCCATAGTTTTGATTTTCTCCAAACCGTGCCGTAACGATAACTCGTCAAATAGACTAAAAATTTGATTCAGAACTTTCACCGTTTCTGCCGCACTTTTTTGAGAGGCAAAATTCGTAAATCCCACCAAATCGGCGAATAAAACGCTCACCTCCGAAAAGCTGTCAGCAATTATGCTTTGTCCCTCCTGCAAGCGCTCTGCAATTGGTTTCGGCAAAATATTTAATAGCAATTCTTCAATTTTTTCTTTCTGAGACTTGGTTGTTTCCAACAGCAACCGCGTTTCCATTTCTGCCTGTTCCCGATAGGCGATTTCCTGCTGCAACATCAGATTTTTATCCCTCAGTTGTAACTCTAGTTCCCGCAGTCGCAATTGATTTTCTACCCTAGCTACCACCTCTACGGTTTGAAAAGGTTTAGTAATGTAGTCCGCCCCGCCAGCGTTAAAGGCTTTCACCTTCTCAGAAGCTTGTACCACAGCACTCAGAAAAATAATGGGAATGCCACGAGTGCTAGCGCTCGCTTTCAAGCGACTGCAAACTTCATAGCCATCCATATCGGGCATCATAATATCCAGCAAAATCAAGTCAGGCTGAGCCAAATCCACAGCATCGAGTGCCAGTTGGCCGCTAGATGCAGCTTCTACTTTATAGCCTTTCCTGGATAAGATCAGCTCCAGTAACAATAAATTGTTAAGACTGTCGTCCACAATTAAAATACTGCCCCTTAATTTTTCTGAAGATGGTTGATTCATCGGCTTGCTACGGGCTTAGTTAAGGTTAATAAACTTAAGATTTATTGAAATTTATAAATTACGCACGGGTGCGTCCAAAACTATTTTTTTCACTGAAAGACGCACTGCCGAAGGCAAGCAAGAGGAAAAAAACAGGTTTGTGAGAGCATGATTGCCTCCTGAACTCAAATTTATTATACTAATTTGTCAAAACAGCGAAAGCTGGGGCTAAAATTTCATATTGCGGATAAATTCGATCGGCTTTAGCGTCGATTGATTGACTGCCAAATTGATTCACTGCTTGCTGGCAGGTTTTGAAACTAAAAATATCCCACAAGCCCTACCGCTGCACTTTGCACTACAAAAGACAAAAGAGACTACCCGGACACTTTGGAGGGGTAATTTTCCCAAAATTCTGACAATAGCTGGATTCAAAAGTACGATCGACATCGTGGGCGGTAATAAATGGGCGTGATTTTTTAATCTGATGCTCCCTGAGTCTCCGGTGCCGCACTATATTAAGAAATATAACAATAATTTTACACATTGGGGAGACTCCGGGGGGGCTAAAGTCAAACCGAGCGATCGGATGGAACACAATTTTGATAAGATTTAAGATTGACAACAAAATTTGCTATTGTGCGTCCGGGTAAAAACAATGAGCGATCGACCAATTATTCTCGGTATTGTCGGAGACAGCGCAGCGGGCAAAACTACCCTGACGCGGGGAATTGCCCAAGTATTGGGGCCAGAAAATGTCACTGTGATTTGCACTGACGACTATCATCGCTACGACAGAAAGCAGCGGGCCGAAATCGGAATCACAGCATTGCATCCCGACTGCAATTACCTGGACATCATGCAGCAGCACCTCAGCCTGCTGCGTACCGGACAAGCAATTCTCAAACCCATCTACAACCACACGACAGGTACATTCGACCCGCCGGAATACATCAAGCCCAGCAAATTTGTAATAGTTGAAGGTTTGCTGGGTTACGCAACCCGAACAATCCGCGATTCTTACGACGTAAAAGTGTATCTTGCTCCTCCCGAAGAGTTGCGAACTCAGTGGAAAGTTAAGCGCGATGTCATGAAGCGCGGTTATACTGAAGAACAGGTGCTTGCAGAAATAAAAAAACGGGAACCGGACTCTGAAGACTTCATTCGTCCTCAGCGCAAATCGGCCGACGTTGTAGTTAGTTTTTACCCGCCAGAAGCGGACAATCAATCGAATTTGAGCGTCCGTTTAGTGCTCAGACCGACAATTCCTCACCCTGATTTTACTGAAATTTTAGGTCGAGGCAGCGATAGTTTTCAACCTGCAATTCGCTTGGGACTCGATCGGGATATGGGCAAACCTGTTGACGTTTTGGAAGTAGACTCCCATGCTACCAGCGATCAAGTAAACGAACTGGAAATGATTTTGTGCAGCGAGTTGCCACACCTGCGGGGATTTTGCTCCGCCCAAGGCAACCCGGAAATTGGCAAACTGATCGGCACAACAGGCGAAGTGTTGCAAAGTTACCCGCTAGCTTTGACGCAGTTGCTAGTGGCATATCACATGATGAAAGCAATTCATGTGTATTAGTTAGTTGTTAGTTGTGAGTTGGCAGTTGTTGGTTGTTAATTGTTAGTTGTTATTGCAATAATTAATAACCAATAACCAATAACCAATAACTAATGTACTCGCAAAGTCTGGTTGGCAGTGCCTAATTGCTGAATTGGCATGGAGAGTGGCAACTGACTTTGAGGTGCGGGCAGCATTTCGCCTCGGAAGTCGAGGAGGGTGACGAGCAGCAGGTAGGCAACTGCTAAAATTAGAGAAATCACCCCAGTGATAATAGCAATAATTTTTGAACGATCCATATTCAGAAAAATTTAACTACAGCTAATATTAGTTTAACATTAAAAATAGCAATTATTACTTAACTTATGCAATAGAATATAATCAGGTGCTAGTTATTTCTGTGACAAAAATGGAACCTCTTGTAGATGCGCCAAATCCCACCGAGATGCACGGAGCTACCCCTGTGGTGGAAACATTTAACCTGGGGAAGTTCTACCGTACCGGCTTCTGGATGAATGAAAAAATTGAATCGCTCAAAAATTGCACTCTGACTGTCTCTGAGGGCGAAACTTTCGGGTTGTTAGGGCAAAATGGAGCGGGGAAAACTACGCTGCTGAAAACTTTGCTGGGTATAGTGCGCCCCACTTCTGGGCGGGCGCTGCTGTTGGGGAAGCCTTTGGGCGATCGCACTGTGAAGCAGCGAGTCGGCTATTTGCCAGAAAATCCCTATTTTTACGATTATCTCACGGGCTGGGAATTCTTGCAATTTGCGGCGGGGTTATTTCAAATTCCCCCCTCGATTCAGCGGCAGCGAATTCCGAATTTGCTAGACTTAGTTGGGCTATCTCAATCGGCGGCAATTAAAAAACAGTTGCGCCAGTATTCTAAGGGAATGCTGCAACGGATCGGCATGGCTCAAGCTTTGATTAACAATCCAGATGTGGTATTTTTAGATGAGCCGATGTCGGGTTTAGATCCGATGGGGCGCTATCAGATGCGGGAGATAATTTTATCGCTGAAAAATCAAGGAAAAACAATTTTTTTTAATTCGCATATATTGTCTGATGTGGAGAAGATTTGCGATCGGGTGGCTATTTTGGCCAAAGGTGAGTTAATCTGCATTGGTGCAATCGACGAAATCCTAGGTAATACTGAAACTTACCGGGTTGAAGGTAGGGGCGGTCACTTGAATATCCTGCACAAATGGATACCGGATATGGAAGTTGATAATGATTTGTGGTCCGGTCATTTGCAGGGCGAGCCGAAGGAGTTTCTTTCGAGTCTGAGCGCTACGGGAGGGCAGCTAATTGGGATGAATTTGGCTAAGCCTAGTTTGGAAGAGTTTTTTATGCAGCAACTGCAAGAAAGAGGAATTTATTCTAGTGGTTGATGTATCTTAAAAGAGGTAAATTGGGATTGATGGTGGCGCGGGGGCGGGTTTATGAGATTGTCTGTTTTTGGCTAAATATTGTCGGTGAACCCGCCCCTTGTATCTTAAAAGAGTGAGTTAGTCGATCGCTTGAATCAATCAGGCGATCGTACCGACAGCAAGTGAACCTAAAGAAACAAGGAAAGTTTTGTAGAAAAGGTTCTTTAACAGGCGACAGTGCTGGCTATAAAACATCAGCAATCGGTGGAGTTGGCCCGCCCCTTAGACTGCATAAGCCTGTTGCGTATATAAGCGGACATTACTGATGACAGGCGCACATAACACTCGACATTATCTTAGGCTCTCGGTATTATCGGGAAAGCCTGCTTTCACAAGGTTAGTCTTCAATTACCTGTCGGTTCTTTCATAAATTGGAGTACATCGGGAGCCAAAAATGACATCAACAGTCTTAGGTATAGACCTCAGTAAAAGAGATTTTCATGTCTCATTCCTGAAGGAAACTCGTGCGACCCAACCTAAAAAGTTTACTAATAATATTCACGGCTTTGAGAGTTTACATAACTGCCTTAAACAACAAAGTGTAGTCGAGATCCATCCTTGCATGGAAGCGACTAGCATTTTGGCGTGAAGCCTTAGCCGAATTCCTATATGGGGCAGGCTTTCAGGTTAGTATTGTGAATCGAGCTAGGATTAAAGGGTTTGCAAAAAGCGAACTCCTACGAACTAAAACTGACTCGGTAGATGCGGCACTAATTGCTCGTTTTTGTGCGACGATGAAACCGGATATGTGGACACCAACCGCGCCCGAAGTCAAGGAATTACAAGCTTTGTTGCGACGGGTCGAATCTGTCACAGAAATGATGACGAGCGAACAAAACCGTTTGGAGACAGCTACGCCAACTGTTGCTACACTTACTCTCGAACACAGGCGAGTATCTTAAACAACAGCAACAACTAATCAAAAAACTGATTAGTGACCATTTTGAGCAACACCCACACTTAAAACAACAGCGTGACTTGTTGACCTCAATTCCTGGCATTGGCGATTTAACAGCTTCTATATTATTAGCCCAAATTGGTGAGGTTTCCGATTACGATAATGCTCGTCAATTAGCAGCATACGCTGGTCTAACTCAAGCGCGAACGGAGTTCTGGGACTTCGGTTAAGGGCAAAACTCGTTTGTCCTGCACTGGCAATGTCCGACTGCGAAAAGCATTATATATGCCCGCGGTAGTGGCGATGCCCTGCAATCCCTAGCTAAAAGTCATGAGTGAACGATTATTGGGTCGTGGAAAGGTCAAAATGCACGTGATTGGTGCGCTGATGAGGAAACTGCTGCATTTGGCTTTTGGGATTTTAAAATCCCAAAAGCCTTTCGACCCCAATTATTTGACTGCTACCCCTTGACAAGTCAAGACAGTATCTACCACATCTGGGTAAAGGTATTTTGCAAAAATACCGGGTTTTCCCCGCACAAGCAGTTAAAAATGAGATTTGGGATGAAAATAACAAAATCAGATTTTGTCGATCGCCAAACGGGAAGGCACTTGCTAGATTCCCTGTATGAAAAGTTTGCCAAACCCCAACTGCACGATACTTTTAAACCCAATAATCCTTCAATTTACATTCGGCACGAAGAAGGGCAAGTTATTGATGGAAATTATATCATAAAAAAAGTGTTTGAAGACTCTCGCACTGGTTTTTATGCTGAAAGTCGCGTCCCTATTTCTGGCAATAATCCGCCTGTCTTTGTGATTCGCGGCTACGGTTCTTGGTATCCTTTCGAGCGCGTTTTGGAAGATACGCCAGATGTATTTATGGCCAAACTAGAACGCCAGTTAAAATCGGCGCAAACTGTGGGTGCTATTGATTGGATCAAGCAACAATTTTACAGCGGAAATCCGCCGGATGTCATCGGAGAAAGTTTGGGCGGCAAAGTTGCTCAGCAAATAGCAGCAAAATACCCGGATTATATTAGATCCACTGTAATTTTTAATTCTTTGGGCGTTTCGGAAAAGTTAGCGAAAGCTTCCACGGCTAACAATGTTTTTCACTACTTTACTTTAGGCGAAAGGTATGCTTTCTGGGCAAATGAAGGCGATTACATACCGGGAACGATTTTTGTGATTTCCCAGAAAGGCAACAACTGTTGTTATAAAATCGAAGAGGCGATCGTCCGAATGGCGCGTTTTGAAGGCAAGTTTCAGAAAAGACGAGCCCTGGTGGTAGTATTGGCTCAGTTGCTTTTGGTAAACAGACACAATGCGATCGTCCTCAACAAGCGACGGTCAGTAGTCGTTCAGATCGATCGCACTCAATTGCAAACTTTCCGAAAAAAGCGCTTTGTTTAAACTCAGGCAGAATTGCTTCAGGCCGCAGATGGCTGATTTTCCCGCGCTGCGACTGCCAGAAGCAGACAAAGTGCTGCGATCGCTTTTTCCCATTCTTGCTTTACGGCGGTGGGTTGAACCTCATCAAAGGCGCTAACTAAACGAGGGATTGCTCGTTCTAATGCCTGTCTGGGAATTGATTTGTGCAGATCAACTAAACGAGTTAAACTTTCTTGATTCTTCAAAAAACCGACTACCCATTTCGTAGTATGATCGGGACTCTCAGGGACGTTTTTAATTCCTAGTTCAGTTTGCAACCAGTCGTAAAAAGGCGGCAGCTTTTGAGCTAAAACAGTTCCAGCAGTTGGCAAAGTTTCTTTGAGCAAATTAGTATCCAGGCTTTCCAAGACTTGATTGAATTCCGGTGAATCCAGCAAGGTGGTTAATGGAAGTGAAAGCAGCGCTTCTGAAGCGTCAGGGGATACATTTAAAGTCCGCGAAAATGTTTGCAGCATTGGAAAGTCTCTGGTATTGATGACTTTTTTAGCCTAACAATCACGCGAATCAATGAATATGAGCTACCTCATATTAGCAAAATTGTAATATCTCGATCGCCAAAGAAGCCTCTAAATCTAGCTGCGTGCCTCTGCGGTTAATAATTTCCCCTTAAAACTTCTACACAAATTCTCCCTTAGCAACCATCACCACCTTACCACCCACCAAAACTGCTATTTCCCCTTCATTTTTGGCAGCTTGTAACAACAGCAAAGAAGGTCGATCGATTTCATAACCCTGCTCAACTCTGACATCAATCTTTGCTTTCCCATAATAATCATGTTCTACCAAATATCCAGCCAAGCATCCGTTAGCACTGCCAGTAGCCGGATCTTCGGGAATTCCTAATGAATGGGCAAAAACTCGCACGCTTAAATCATTAAGATCGCTGTAGGTTTCTGGGCAAAATATCAAAATTTCTTTCGCTTCCATTGTATCAACTAGCTCAAAATATTTATCTAAGTTGACTTGAGCTTTTTTGAGCGAAGCGAGAGTTTTTAATGGGACAATTATAAAGGGTACTCCGGTCGAAACTTCTTGAATTGGGAAGTTGGCATCAATTTCATCTGGTTGTAAATTCAAGACATTTGCCAGAGTCTCGGCTGATAAAACTTGACCAAAACTAGGCGCGTTTTGTCGCATCCACAAAATATCTGCCGATTCATTGTGATAATTAAAAGTAACTGGAATTTGACCGACTGCTAGATTGAGAATTACTCGATCGACCTTTTCGCGAATAATCTCTTGCTGCAACACAAACGCAGTGCCCAAAGTCGGATGACCGGCAAAGGGCAATTCCTTCTTGGGCGTGAATATCCGCACGTCATAGCCGCCATCTCGCGGATCGGGCGATCGAATAAACGTAGTTTCTGAATAATTGATTTCCCTCGCTATCTGTAGCATTTGAGCCTCAGATAGTTCGGCAACTCCCGCACCGAAAAATACAGCTAGCTGGTTGCCAGCATATTTTGACTCCGCAAACACGTCAACTATATAAAAATTCATAATTATGCCTTTGGTAAAAGTCGATAACTGATATTTTACATCCAGCGTTACAAAGCAGATTTATTTGATTGATCGAGTCACCGCGACGATTTGACGCAGTTTAAAGAGGCGCTTAGAATTGGAAGGATATAGAGAAACAGGGATTTTTAAGAATTTGTTGAGGGATTTGTAACGATGAGTGAGTTTAAACAAGAGTTAGGGGAAATGTCGCGGGAAAAGCGACTTTATACTTTAGAAACTCTGCCAAGGCATTTAGTAGAGAGTGGGCAAGGGGAAAAGCTGTACCAGTTGTTAACGGATTTCGATTTTATGGAGGCGAAACTGGATGAGTTGGGACTTCAAGCGTTAATTGAGGATTATGATTTAGCGATAGATTCTCAATTGTTGGATGGGCCGGAGCAAAGTCAAACTTATCTCTACTGGATTCAACAGGTACTTCACATGTCAGCGCCAATTTTGGAAAGGGATAAAACGCAATTAGCAGGTCAATTATGGGGGAGATTGCTTGCTTTTGAAAAGCCTGAGTTTCAGAGGATGTTGGAACAAGCCAAGCAGTCGAAAAATAGTCCTTGGCTGCGACCTTTGAGGTGGAATTTAATAGTGGGGCCATGTTGGCGTAACCTCGCCGGCCATTATTTCGGGGTACAAGCAGTGGCGATCGCACCCGACGGCAAACGAGCAATTTCGGCTTCATCGGATAAAACCCTTAAAATCTGGGACACAAACACTGGCATAGAACTGAGAACTCTCACCGGTCATACTGGCCCGGTAAGGGGAGTCGCGATCGCACCGGATTGCAACAGAGCGATTTCGGCTTCAGACGATAACACCCTAAAAATCTGGGACATCGAGACAGGTACAGAACTTCAAACCCTCACCGGTCATACCAACTCGGTAAGGGGAGTTGCGATCGCGCCCGACGGCCTGACAGCGATTTCGGCTTCAGACGATAACACCCTAAAAATCTGGGACTTGGCCAGTGCCAGCGAACTGAGAACGCTCACCGGTCATACTAACTCGGTAAGGCAAGTCGCGATCGCACCCGACGGTCTGACAGCAATTTCGGCTTCAGACGATAACACCCTAAAAGTCTGGAATTTGCTCAGCGGAACCGAACTGAGAACTCTCACCGATACTGGCTATGTATATGCAGTGGCGATGGCGCCCGACGGCTTCATAGCGATTTCGGTTCCACAACTTAACACGCTGAAAATTTGGGACACAGACAGCAGCAGGGAACTTCAAACCCTCACCGAGGATTTTAGCTTTGTACAGGCACTCGCGATCGCACCCGACGGCAAACGAGTAATTTCGGCTTCATCGGATAAGACCCTAAGAATCTGGGATCTGGCTAGCGGCAAAGAAATTGCTAGTTTCACCGGAGATAATTGGTTTGATTGCTGTGCGATCGCGCCTGATGGGGTGACAGTGGTAGCGGGGGGTCTACCGGGCACCGTGCATTTCCTGCGATTGGAGGGAGTTAGCGGCGGGGGATAGGAGTTTTAAGTGCGATGGAATTGGCGGGCGATCGAAAAAGTTCGGTTCATCGGGGCGATCGAGTCTTCAACCCGCTCTCGTCGGGTAAAGTTTCGTCTAGACGGGGTTTCAACCGCCGAGTCCTATATTTATTCGCTACTTCAAACAGCGAATTGCCTCTAACATTCCCCTGGCTTTATTCAGCGTTTCTTCGTACTCCATATCCGGGTTAGAATCAGCCACCAAACCAGCACCTGCTTGCACAGAAACCGAATGTTTGTCACCACCTAAAGAACGAACAACCATAGTCCGAATGGCGATCGCACTATTCAATTGCCCCTCAAAATCATAATACCCGTAAACCCCAGAATACGGCCCCCGGCGGCAACCTTCCAACTCGTGCACAATCTCCATCGCCCGAATCTTCGGAGCACCGCTAACCGTACCCGCAGGAAAACCAGCTTTCAACAAATCCCAAGCAGTCTTATCCTCAGCCAATTCTCCCACCACATTGCTCACAATGTGCATGACGTGAGAATAACGCTCAATTTCCATTAACTCGTCAACTTTTACAGTACCGTTTCGGCAAACTCTTCCTAAATCGTTCCTGCCCAAATCAACTAACATGACGTGTTCCGCAATTTCCTTCGGATCTTGCAGCAATTCAGCAGCCAAAGCATCATCTTCGTGAGGAGTTTTACCCCGGCGGCGAGTGCCGGCAATCGGTCGCAAAGTTGCAATCTTTTTGCCATCAGCAGTATTTTCCGCCTTCACCATAATTTCGGGACTCGAACCGATAATCTGCCAATCTCCGAAATGAAAATAAGCCATGTACGGAGAAGGATTTATGAGACGCAAAGATCGGTAAAGTGCAAAAGAATCGCCGCTGTATTCAGCCTCCAGTCGCTGCGAAATAACTACTTGAAAAATATCTCCGGCTTTGATATAATCCTTAGCCTTTAAGACATTGGCACAATACTTTTCACGGGTAATATTGCTAGTGTAAGCCAATTCTGTATTTCCGGTTGTGGAACGGGCATCTTGCCCGTTATTGGGAGGTGTCCATTCTATGAGAGTAGATTGCCGGGAAAGTGGCGATTGCAGCTTCTGAACTAACCGAGATACCCGATCGCACGCTTGCTGATAAGCATCGGCCAAATCAACCCCAACCTCCCGCAAATCCGCATAGGCGACGGCCCAAATTTTCCGCTTCACCTGGTCGAAAATCAGCAAATTATCCACCTGCATCCACAATCCATCCGGCAAATCATTCTCGCTTGCTGGATGCACGGGAACTCGCGGTTCTATCCACTTAATTAACTCGTAACCCCAAAAACCAAATAACCCGCCAATTCCCGGCGGCAACTGCGGCAATTTCACCGGTTGATAAGACTCCAAACATTCAGTTAAAGCTACAAACGGATCGCCCGTAAATACTTTTTCGGAACCGTCACGGTAAACTTGAGTTGTGCGAGATCCCCTTGCCTCCAAAATCCACAACGGATCGCACCCTAAGAAACTATAACGCCCAAGTTTTTCCCCACCTTCCACCGACTCCAGCAGAAAACTGTAAGGTTGACCGGCACAAACCCGATACCACGCAGACACCGGCGTATCCAAATCAGCAACCCATTCTTGATACACGGGTACAAAATTGCCTTGTTTCGCCAGTTCCGAAAATTGTGAGAAATCGGGAAATATCATATATATCAGAAGGAAGAAGGAAGAGGGAAGAAGGAAGAAGGAAGAGGGAAGAAGGAAGAAGGAAGAGGGAAAATGCAATCCTGGCAATAATTTCAGCGATTAAAAGCGTCCTAACCGTCTTGGGATCAATAAACAAAAGACGGAAAGCAACAGCCATGAGGCTGCTGGTACTCGCCAACTGCCATCACCGCCATCGGTTTGAGCGCGCGCAGCCCCTCTTGCAAACACCAGCGAAACAAACTTGCGTAACGCACCGGCAAGTGGAAAGAAACCTGTGCTTCGGAGTTCGACGCGGCCGCCCCCAACAGTAAAGCCTGCATATCTGCTTCAGTTTCTGCGACGCTGTGGCTCAAAGCCGACACCGCACAAGTATAAGCCACAATCCGACCTTGTTTACAAGCAACCCAAGGAGAAAAGAAATTCAGGGCGTACTCAATATCGCTAGTTCGATCGCACCTGTATAATTTCTTGCACAAAGCCACACATTCACCAACATCCTCACTAGCCATCGGCCGCACCTCAAACCCATAGTGTGGCTGGCTGCGAAACTTTCCTTCCATTAACACGAAAGGTTCCTTCACCTCAAAACCCAAAGAAGCGTACAGCGACAGCGACGCCATATTAAAAGATTCCTGAACCAAACGGATACCCACAGCGTCCTGTCCGCGTTCCAGCAAAGCTTTCATGATTTCCCGCCCCGTGCCGCGGCCTTGAAAAGTTCGATCGACACTGACGGGCCCGATACCACGAATCGGGCTGCGTTCGTCCATAAACCCGCAGCCGACAACCGTACCGGAGCTCTCGGCTACTATGCCAAAAAACAACGGACTTTCGATTAGCAAGCCCGTTATTTCGGTTGCAAACTCCAGCGTCGGAAAATCTGTAGGGAATTGATGGCGATCGGAAATATCTTTAAAAGCTTCATAAGTAATGCCAGCGCAAACATCGATATCAGAAGGCTGCGCTCGCCTGATTACGACATTCATTTTTAATTTAACTATTAACTTTTAATAAGATTAGAAGTTTGCAGTAGTATTTTGGCGCTGCGGGCTTAGCCTCCCGCGCCAGAATACTACTGCAAAAACAAGTTTACAAGCTGAGCCGTCCGAGGCAATATTACCTATGTTTTGCTCAGCCATGCAGTTATCGTCTAAGGATCGAAAGTCTTCTTACCTGTGAACTTCAGCTTAGCCGGATTTGGATTGCTGCCAATATTGCGGTCAATCTTACCGTTGTAGGGACGACCTTCGTTCACCTTCTCAGGGAACACGCCATCCTTGGGATGGAGGTACTCAGTAGTACCGTCGGGAAACACGCGGTAAATTTTGTAGTTCGTGATTTTGAATTTGGCCCGCAGTTGCTGGCCGCCCAAAGCGATGCACTGCTCCTTCCGGGGCAGATGCAGCAAGTTGTCGCCTTGACGCATAATCGCAGCGCCACCAGTAGGCATTTCAAACACCTGCTCCTTGGGGCTAGTCCAAGTGATAGCGTACTTCTCTTCAACTAGCGCCTTGGTCAGCAAGCCGCCGGTGCTGCCGCCGAAGATTGGGGGTTGTCCAGTAAGTTGTTCGGCCATAGATATATCCAAAGGATTTTTACGGCATCGTATCATCGAGACTGCACGCTGTTCTCGAAATTGTAAGGAAAATTAACAGTTTTTTTGCGATCGATCTCTTCTGATAATTGATAATTAGTAATTAATAAGTGATAATTGGTAATTTCCACCAAAGTTAGAAAACAAAATTAGGCAGCACGAATTACGAAAAAATAATCAAAAAAAAACAGGAATTATTCTGGTGCTTGTGGGGCACCAGAATAATCGCAAATTCCCCCAATTTACCCCCACACACGATCGAACAATTTACCCCGTCAACCCTAAGTCAAGAACCAATTAGGGTCATAGCCGCGGGGAATTTGGCTCAAAGCAGTCCAAGTTTCTTGATTGACAATCCCGTCGGCCTGAATCCCAAAGCTTTTTTGAAATGCGCGAACAGCTTTGTCCGTCAAAGTAGCAAAGTCGCCGTCAATTTTACCGCCATAATGCTGGGAAACTTTGAGAACTTCCTGAACAGTAGCGACTGCTTCCCCAGAACTGCCGAATTTGAGTACCGGCATATTAACTGGAGCAGCAGTATAAAGCGCCTGCCAAGTGAGCGGCCCGACAATACCGTCCGGCGACAAGAAAACCCGAAACTGAAACAGTTTCACAGAAAATTCAACTGCTTTGTTAAAAATTCCTTTAGCAGGATGCCGATAAAGTTGCAACTTGGTTAGCAGTTGTTCGAGTTCCAATACCGCTTTACCTTGAGAACCTAATTGTAGCTGTGGCTTTTTGGCCATAGGTTGAGTAGATTTCATCTGGGTTGTAGGTGACATAATCGATTTTCCTAACCTCTAGGTTTGAGTATTCTTATGGAAAAAAAGTTTTTCCGGGCGAAATATTTGCATTCTCAACTTTTCACGAATCAACACTGGCGTCGGCAGTGCCTCAACAGATTCGATCAACTTTTACCATCTTGCGACTTGTGGACAGGAGACTTATACCATTTTAGATTTTAGATTTTAGATTCGGCATAACTGATTACTATCGGGGTTTGCAGCTTACCTACAGTTGGATTCTTTTTTTAAACTGATATTAATTTTCGGCAGCCTCCCTAGGTATTCTGTCGCCAAATCGGGTTTAAGACGGCAAGCGCATCCTGAATCTGCTGTGATACTTGTGATTTTAAAGCTGAACACCGCGTGGCCACATCACCTTTAAGGCTGATCTTACAGGGTGAGGATTGAGGGTGAGAGAGGATGTAGCAGCGGAGGCTGGTTCTGCAGTGAAAACTTTTCTGGGCTATCGTGTCTCGGTTGATCAATTAACTCGATCGATACTTGCGTGATCTGACGCTCACCAACCCGTTTTTTTAACTTTGTGCCAGGACTTTAAGCAAGTATTTTCGTTACCTGAAAAAACCGGAAATAATCCACACGATTTTGATTCGCATTGCTGACAGCGGACTGGAAATGCCGGAATCATATCAATCCCGGTAGCATCGGAATTGTATAATCCAGTCAACAGCGAATCCCCTGATCGAAGCCGAAGGGTCAACAATTCCCGATCGTGCAACCGAAATCGCTCTAATTCATCTGCGTTAATCTGTGTTAATCTGCCCTCATCTGCGGTTAAAAAAAGAGAATGTATAAACCGCAGATGACAAGGGATTGACGCGGATTCACGCATATCAAGAGAAGAGAGATAGGAAGAATTCCGATACTAACAGATTTGATATCAGTCAGAAAAAAAATGTTTACAACTAAAGCAGAAGGCAAAGGTACGGGATTGGGACTGTCTATTAGCTATCAGATAGTAACTCAAAAACATTGGGGAACTTGGAAATGTTTGTCATCGATAGAAGGTGGAACAGAGTTGGTGATCGGTATTCCAATGTAGGAGAGACTGAGGGGTAGTTTGCAGTCATAAGTGATTAGTCATTAGTGATTAGTCATGAGTTAACAGTTGTCAATTGATTCTCAACAGTGGGAATAGTAAAGTGAAATTCACTTCCTCGGTCTTTTCCTGCGGAATCTACCCAAATTTTCCCGCCCCAGCCAGCAACAATCTGTTTGCAAATTGCCAATCCCAAACCGGTACCGCCGGCGCTGCGGCGCAAAGCTCCTTCTTCTTGATAAAATCGATCGAACACTACTTTTAAACTGTTCGCCTCTATTCCCCTCCCCGTATCGGCTACGAGCACTTCCACCATCCGAGAACCGTTGCATTTCGCTCGCACTGTCACGCTTCCTTGAGGTGTGGTGAATTTGCAAGCGTTGTCTAACAGTTTGGAGAGCACCTCCACCAACCACTCTCCGTCAGCTTGTACTAAAGGCAAATCTGCGGACACTTCGGCGATAATTTCCGGTAACTCTCGATCGACCGTGCGCGATCGCACGCTGCTGAGGGCTAAATCAACGCATTCTTGCAGCGTCAGCGATTCTACATTCCATTGGACTCGCCCGCTTTCTAAGTGAGAAAGAGTTAAGAAATCCTGCACGAGTTTCCGCATTCTATCGGCATCGCCGAGGGCAGTTTCTAACATGATTTGCCGCAATTCTGCCGGCATATCTGGTTCGGAGTTCAAACTTTCCAAACAAACTTGAATCGTAGAAAGAGGGGTGCGGAGTTCGTGTCCGGTGATGGCAATTAGATTGCTGCGAGTGCGGTCTAATGCTTCTAATTGTTGGTTGAGTTCTTCTAAATGAGCGTAGGTTTCTGCTTGAATTAAGGCGGCTCCGAGTTGGGTGGCGATCGCCTCTACTAAAGCAATTTCGTCTTCTTCCCAAGGTAAAACCGATCGGCACTGGTGCATTTCCACCATGCCCAAAACCCGCCCCTGATAAAGCACTGGCACCATTAACCAAGAGACAATTTGCCAATTTTTTACAGTTTTTCCCAGGAATTTTGTATTGGCAATCAGGGGGTGTTGTGCTGTGTCTTGGATGTAAACTCGCTCTTGCCGCGCCACCGCGTCGCTCCATATTTGATTTTCCTGCAACAGCCAAGTCTGATCCAGCATGGAACTAGCGCCGGGTCCCAAAAACTCGCGATCGATTTTGACCGCCACATCTGTGGCCTTGCACCGATAAATCAAACATCGGCTTGCCGACAGGGCAGTGCCCAGTTCTTGGACTGCAACTTCGACGATTTCTTGCGGGTTGAGAGACTGCCGCATTGCCGTGGTAATTAAGTTTACCAGGCGTTCTTTGCGTTCCTGAGCGGCGATCGCGCTGTATGCTTTGAGCAGTTTGTGCTGGCCTGCTTGCAAGTAGGTGACTAAGCGTTCGGTAAAAGCATCGCTCAATTTGGGATTGGGAATTTTTGAGTTTTTTCCCGTACTTATGTCGGGTTTGGTGGCTTTGGAAGTGGCGGATTTCCTGGTTTTTTTCGCTGTTTTGACTAGCTTGTAAGCAGTTCGCGCTCGATCGATCTTTTCGGTCAATTCCGGGCGATAATTGACAATTCTATCGAGCAACAATGCGGCAGCTTTGGAGCTTACCTCGCGATCGAACGTCCAAATTCCTTCAAATCTGCGAGCTTGATCCATCAACTGTGGCCCGCGATCGTCTTGGTTGTCGATCGGCACAATTTTTTCTTGACAAATCAGACAAGTTGAGTAGTTTTGCCCCAGCACCACTAAGTGCCACTCTTGACTTAATCCGTCCTCCGGTGCAAACGCCACAGTTTCGTGACACTCCGAAGCATTTTTAAAGTCAGTTTCCGGTGCTGCCAGCACGTATACCTGAGACGAGCGTGAGGCAATTCGCCGGTAGCGGTGAGCTTCCTGGCGGTAGAAGCGCTCTCGCTGAAAGCTTGCAATGACTAGCGGTTCCTCGTCGGAACCCGCCAAAACTAAGTCTTCCATCGCGTGAGACAGGGCTGTCATGGAAGATTTGAAATAAATTTGTGCCCGCAGTTGGGGCAAAGCTTGCAGAAGTTCTGCCAGTAGCGAAATAGGGACGATCATCTAGCCTTAAACGTGCATTTTTGCCGATGACAAAACAGGATCGATAGGAGGTTTAGAGCGATCCCTTTTCAGTATCTGATACATTTATGCTTCATAACACGACTGTTTAAGTCATATCATGCTAGGCATATCATTTAGACGAATCTAAGCAGAGGTATGCCTCCAAGACCTTGAGTTCATCCCAAAGTCACCTGTTTTTACCTCTAGATTTTGACGCCAACTCATCTATTCAGGCTTGGATTCGGGCGTTAGGACTCCCACCATTCAGACTTGTTAGGCACCGCTTGCGGATCACTTGCATTATAGCTGGTAAAAGTATAGTCGTTTATGACCTGGCATGGGAGGCATTAAGTCCCTCCCCTTTCACTTTTACTTTGAGCGGATTGACCCGCCTCGGCTGAACTACGCAGCTCTCTATCCCATCGCTAAACGCATTTGGGATTGCTTTTCTGAGGATATTATAAGAAGCATTAACATCAGAGTTAATTGATTGACCGACCGATGTCTTGTACAAACCTCTCTTGATTCGCTTACCGCTAAATGTGACATCATCAGCGCCAGTATGCCCGTACACAGGAATCGGGTCTAGATTCAGGAAATTCGACCTAGATGTGTAAGATTCTTCTTGTACGATTACCTTCATCCCAACCAATCTAGCTTTATATTCTATCATTTCAATCAGTCGAGCATGAGGAATACCGACGAAATTTTGGTTGGTTTGCTTCCCTAAATCAATCTCGGTTTTCCAGTGTGCATTCTTGCCAATTACTAGCGTCCCAATTTGTTTGGCGACCAAGATACCGATTATTAGCCGACTGGCGTGATGCAAGTAATTATCGACTTTTTGATTGCGACAGCGAGTTAAGCGCTGAATGCGGGGTGAACTCTTGCGACTTCCTTTTAACTGAGATTGTAAGTGTGAAGAGCGTTTGTTGTAGAACTGGTTAATCGATTTTAATGGTCGCCCGTTAATCAACAGAGGGATGAAACCCGGCTGATTTGAAGTTAACGCCACTAAATTATTCAGTCCTAAATCAATACTAGCTGCCAAAATATCGTTACTGAGGGTGGACTCCGGCTCATTATAAATCACCTCAATCACATACGAATCACATTGGGGAACCAGCCTTACTTGGCAAATTCGAGCGGGATTTACTTTGGTCTTTATCAAGATTTCTGTACCCGAAAGCTTGATAATTCCTTTTTTCAATTGCTTGCTGCTAATTGCCTGAACCGTATAGATAAGAATATTACGACCCCTAACTTTATCCTTATATTTCGGTAGCTTCGGACGACCAGTGAATTGAGAGGAATCAATTTTGTAAGCTTTGACTGCTTCAAAAAACGATTTCCAATTTTTGTCCAATACCATCAAGATTTGTTGACTAACCTTGGCGGGCATTGCCTTGTATGCTTGATGAGATTTCATCAAACGGTTCATCTCGTTGTAGTTGATGTAACCCCATCCATAAGTAAAACTCTGACGAATGACGTAGTTAGCGGCATTGTAGAGATTCTTGGATTTAAAGGCTAATTCATCAATCTGGGCGAAACGATGTCCCGTAGATTTAATGATGTGCCTCTCTGCTAGTTGCATTTAAGGTTTCCATCTTTTAAGTCATGTGTTTTTTACTCGACTACTCTGAGAGTATGATACTACTATTGTTGATTAATGCTTACAAACTTAATGAAGTTTCACAATACTATTCTTGAGCTATTTGATATCAGTGCCATCTGTATTGGTTTTTGGCGAACCGATTTTTGGCGATCGATCGGGCTAATCGGCAATTAAACTTTCAAAAATCACAAATAATTGGCCGTTAGTTAAAAACTAACGGCCAATTATTTTGAGGACTTATATCCAATCTGGTTAGAGGCGGAAGGATGCCAAGGGTGCTCGGAAAATTATTATTCCGATGAAGCGCGGAAACGATTTTCACCAAAATTTATGAAGAAAAAGGGTTTCGGACACCTAGCGTGTAAGTCCTATATTTTTTTTGAGGCATCGCGCCTAAGTATAAATGCTGCGGCTGTGGTTGTCTTAGGCTAGTTCGCCCCCTTCGTCGCTGCCGCCCGGAGATGATTTGTAGAGAGCATCTAATTGTTCGCGGGCGTCTTGGACAGTCAGCGAACGCATCACTAACAGTGGCTCATTGACTATGTTTCCCTGTTCGTCTAAAAGTTCTGGATGCGGTACAGATTGAGAGCCAGGATAGGATGGGTGGCGATTATTTGCCATGAATTGTTGAGGACGCTGAGACTCCATACCTACCGTGACTAGACTGCGGATTAAGTTACCGACTGCCAGAAAGGCAAGAACGGTAAAAGCTAAAATATAAAGCAGGTGCAACATTATCTTCTCCTCCGGGCTAAACAGCCACACAGCAATTTACAAAAGTGTTTCAGCAAGTAATAACTTATTAACTGGAAATCTGTTTGAGGTTGTCAAGTGGGCCGCCACATTTCCCAAGGTTGGGGATTTGACTGCAAATTTAACTTGAACTCGCTTCCTTATTTTCCAGGGGGAACTGACTGCCATGAGCGAAAGCGTGCCGATACTTGCCAGCATTCGGCGAGCAGTCTGTGCCACGGCATCAGTGCTGTGGTTTCAATCCCAACTTGACCTCCGGTTGCTTGAAATAGAGCTTTAGCAGCGCCTACTTCTTGCTGAGCCTGTTCGACTCGCGCCAGCAAGTCAGATTGATCCTCGTCGCTGAGAAAGGGAATTTCCTCAGTTTCTAAGAGCTTTGCCGATCGGTCGAACCAGTAATTAAAATCCTCTAACAGCGGTTCCAGTAACGCTTTGAGCAATTCTGGCTCGGGCAAGTTGGAATTAAGCATGGATCAAAATTGGGTTATTTATCTATTATAGTCTTAGACCGTCTTTACAAATTGTAACATATTTTTAACAAAAATTCAATAATTTAACAACAATTAGCAGGTGGGTGGGAATAAATTTAACTGTGTCAGCAGCGATTTTTGAGTCGAAATCCCCAAATTCTGCCAAATTAGTTGGCGAGCTCACGGATGGTTAGAACCGGGTTTTTTCAAGCAATACTTTAAAAAACCCGGTTTCTGAGAGTCGGAGTGCGTCCCGCACTAAACGTGGCAACCATCAGGGCCGTTGTTGTAATTTCCCGGAGTGTCCCCCAGCCGGAAGTCGGCGCTTGCTGTCCCAATCTGAGTAAGATAGAAGCAACTGCAACTAAATTAATTGCTAATTCAGCCGATGTCTAGCTCACAATCCATGTCCCCTCCAGAAGAGTCCGTTAAGATTGAGTTGCCCCGCACGAGTGAGTCGGAGGCACTAAAAAAAATTCGCCACACCACCTCCCACGTTATGGCGATGGCGGTGCAGAAGTTATTTCCCAAGGCGCAAGTAACCATTGGCCCTTGGATTGAAAACGGTTTCTATTATGACTTTGACACTCCCGAACCTTTTACGGAACAGGATTTAAAAGCCATTAAAAAAGAGATGATCAAAATCATCAACCGTAAATTGCCTGTAATTCGGGAAGAAGTCAGCCGCGAGGAAGCGGAACGCAGAATTAAGGAGATTAATGAACCTTACAAATTAGAAATTTTAGAAGGTTTGAGCGAACCGATTACTCTTTACCATGTGGGCGAGGAATGGTGGGATTTGTGCGCCGGGCCTCACTTAGAAAATACCAGTGAGTTGAATCCAAAGGCGATCGAGCTAGAAAGCCTAGCAGGCGCGTACTGGCGCGGCGACGAAACTAAAGCTCAGTTACAGCGCATTTACGGCACTGCTTGGGAAACTCCCGAACAATTAGCAGCATACAAACACCGCAAAGAAGAAGCATTAAGGCGCGATCACCGCAAGTTAGGCAAAGAGTTAGGCTTATTTATTTTTGCCGATGCGGTGGGCCCCGGTTTGCCTTTGTGGACGCCGAAAGGCACTGTTTTGAGAAGTATTTTAGAAGATTACTTGAAACAAGAACAAATCAAGCGCGGCTATTTGCAAGTTGTGACTCCGCACATTGCCAGAGTGGATTTGTTTAAAATTTCCGGTCATTGGCAGAAATACAAAGAAGATATGTTTCCGCTGATGGCGGAGGATGAGGAAGCGGCAGCAAACGAACAGGGTTTTGTCATGAAACCGATGAACTGCCCTTTTCACATTCAAATTTACAAAAGCGAATTGCGTTCCTATCGCGAATTGCCGATGCGCTTAGCGGAATTCGGCACAGTTTACCGCTACGAACAATCAGGAGAATTGGGCGGTTTAACACGGGTGCGCGGCTTTACGGTGGATGATTCCCACTTATTTGTCACGCCGGAACAGTTGGATGCAGAATTCTTGAATGTGGTGGATTTGATTCTGTCAGTATTCAAGAGTCTCCAACTGAAAAACTTTAAAGCGCGTTTGAGTTTCCGCGATCCGAACAATTTAGAGAAATACATCGGTTCCGATGAAGCTTGGGAAAAGGCTCAAGGTGCAATCCGCCGCGCGGTGGAAACTTTGGGAATGAATTATTTTGAGGGAATTGGGGAAGCGGCTTTTTACGGGCCGAAACTCGATTTCATTTTCCAAGATGTCTTGGATAGAGAATGGCAATTAGGAACTGTTCAGGTAGATTACAATTTGCCAGAACGTTTTGATTTGGAATACGTTGCTGAAGACGGCACTCGCAAGCGTCCGGTGATGATTCACCGCGCTCCTTTCGGTTCTTTGGAACGCTTGATCGGGATTTTGATCGAGCAGTATGCGGGGGATTTTCCGCTGTGGTTAGCGCCGATTCAGGTGCGGTTGTTGCCTGTCAGCGCCGAGTTTTTGCCGTTTGCGAAGGAAGTGGCAGCGAAGATGAAGGCGCTCAATATTCGCGCTGAAGCTGATGAGGATAGCGAGCGTTTGGGCAAGTTGATTCGCAATGCTGAGAAGGATAAAATTCCGGTGATGGGTGTTGTGGGTGCGAAGGAAGTTGAGGCGAATAGTTTGAATATTCGGACTCGGGCTTCTGGGGAGTTGGGGGCGATTTCGGTTGATGAAGTGATTGGGAGGTTGCAGCGGGCTATTAGTAGTTACGGCGATTTTTAAGCGATTTTAATCGCAGATTTTAGAACGGGCGAGACGCCCGTTCCACGATTCACTTAATGGGCGTCTCTCCCTTCCACGATTCACTTAACGGGCGAGACGCCCGTTCCACAATTAATACAAATGATAAGCGGTTGTGCATTTAATTTTCACAATCTTCTCCGTTGCCTTTGCGCGCGGGTGATGCGGAACCAATTGTAGATTTACAAGCGTTAGTCAATGGGGTTTACGATCGCCCCGCCAAGGACTTTAGAATAGATTATATCGCCGTATCAGTTCCCCCGCTGTCGGAAACTTAAGCTGCTGGGGCGGATGTTTTGTTGGAGGAGAGGGGCTCGATCGGATGATAGAGGGAGGTTTAAGTGCGATCGCCCCCATATAAATTGCTGAGATATAATTAGATGGCGTAGAGTGGCAATAGAAAGTAATGGCAGATATTCAAATCAGCGTCGAAGGACAAGATGCAGTTGCTGCTAAAGATGAACTGTTTGCGATTTCTGGCTTGTCGGGAAATTGGGAAACAACCGGGGATGATGAAAAAGAGGGAACTTTAATAATCATCCGCTTACGATCCAGAGACAATTCCAGAAGTAGGAGAACTAGATGAGCTACAAATCTTTCTAGGATAAAAAAACAATCTGGGTGTGGACAGCAGTAGATTACTTTAGACCAGGCATTCTAGGATGGGTATTAGGAGACCCAGCGTCCTAAAACGTTTGAACCTTTGTGGGATGTAGTTAGTAGATGGGGATGCTATTTTTATGTGACGGATGGTTGCAAAGTTTATGCAATGTTTATTCCAGAGAGAAACCAAATTCTGTGCCCAACTTACATGACTTGCGGTTGAAGGTGAAAACACAAGATTAAGACACTATCTGGCTCGCTTCAAACGAAAGACTTTTTGTTATTCTGGCAGCCGAACAAATGCTCAGATATCCCATTAAACTACTTATTCATTATCTCACGTTTAATGATGTTCGCCTTCCCTATTCAATTAATTATTTCGAGCGAGCATTAGTCACCGCACGCGATTGCTAAACCATACCCCAATTCAGCAACGCCGGGATTGGTTTGTGTGGACGGTGTAGGGTACTGGGTTCTACGGCTGATGCGTTACAAATTGTTGCAAAATGATGCCGTAATGCAGTAAAGAGTGAGATAGTTGGTAGTGGTGCATTATCATGTTAAACTAATAAAATAATATCAATACTCCTGAGTATATATGAGTATCACTTGTTTAAGATGTCCTTCGGGGAAAATTATTAAATACGCTCATAGTTATGGTAAACAAGTGGTAAACAAGGATATAAATGTCAAGAATGTGGGCGACGGTATTTTGTCCATGAGTATAATTTCTCGTTAAGGCGAGTTCCGTGACCTGCAATTACTATACACTACTACCCAATTACTATGTACGACAAAAATAATCCAAATAAGCTCATGCCAGATCCAACAAGTGAAGGGAAGACTCACTTTATCTCACCACGGTTACTAAAGTTATTAAGTTACCAGACCCCTATAAGACAATTCTTTACCCAAGCGACCTATATGAGTCGCCGAACTGAGCCGGGAAGTATTGATTTTACTATCGGTGATGCCCATGAAATACCACCTCCAGGGTTTGTAGAAGCCTTACAGCGTTGGAGTGTACCGCAAAATCAAGGGTGGTATGGCTACAAGGGAAATATTCCACAATCACGGATCACTGTATCCGCTGCTCTTGAGGATAAACGCGGACTTTCTATATTGCCTGAAGATATTTTTATGACCAATGGTACTGTAGTTGGTTTGGCGATTTGTCTGCAAATGTTAGCTGGTGAGGGAGATGAGGTAATTATTTTGACTCCACCCTGGTTAGGTTATAGGAGTATGGTGCATTTTACCGGTGCCGTTCCGGTTGGTGTGCCTGTGGATACAAACACCTTTGATATGGATTTGCAGGCGATCGCATCTGCAATTACAGAACGGACTCGAGCAATCATTATCAATTCACCCCACAACCCTACAGGTAAGATTTTTTCAGCTAGTACTCTAGAGGGTTTGAGCGGTATACTTAACGAGGCTTCTAAGCACTATGGCAAGCCTATTTATATTATTTCCGATGAAACCTTCAGCCGCATTGTTTTCGACAACCAAACTTGTCCCAGCCCTACTCAGTTTTACCCATTTTCTTTCTTAGTATATGGTTATAGTAAGACTTTAATGGCACCCGGTCAACGTATAGGGTATATTGCTTTACCTCCCACTATGCCTAATCGGGAAGAAATAAGACGAATCATTGCTTTCCTACAACAAACTCCTTTTGGTTGGTGTTATCCTAGTGTGCTCATGCAGTATGCATTAGGAGACTTAGAGCAACTAAACATAAATATCGAGCATTTACAAAACAAGCGAGATGGGATGGTGAACGCACTGCGGGATATGGGTTACAACCTGTATAACCCTGATGGGACGTTCTTCCTCTTGGTGAAATCACCTTGGGATGATGACCTTGCTTTTGCCGAGTTATTAGCAAGTCAAGATATATTTGTTTTACCAGGAACTCCCCAGGAAATACCCGGTTACTTCCGAATTTCCCTTACTGCCAACGAAGAAATGATTTCGCGTTCTCTACCCAAATTCCAAGCTGCGATGGAATACGCTGTTGCTAACCCACTTGCTTCCCCCTCTTCTGTCACTAAGCGGCAGAGTATAATAGAACAAAATCTCTCAAACCAGAGCTAGGTCTATGGTTAACCCTCGCCAAGCTAATTCAACCTGGAAATTGATTGATGAGTATTGTCGCTATTACAGAAATCTGTTTTCAGAAGTCAGAAGCTTCAAAGCTTTTACACACCTTCATGCTGGTATAATTTCTGATATGGCGTTGCGGAATTGGGGTAGGGTTTAGCGATCGCGTGCGGTGACTAATGCTCGCTCGAAATAATTAATTGAATAGGGAAGGGGAACATCATTAAACTTGAGATAATGAATAAGTAGTTTAATTGGATATCTGAGCATTTGTTCGGCTGCCAGAATAACAAAAAGTCTTTCGTTTTAAGCGAGCCAGATAGTGTCTTAATCTTGTGTTTTCACCTTCAACCGCAAGCCATGTAAGTTCGGCACATAATTTGGTTTCTCTCTGGAATAAACATGGCATAAACTTTCGGGCCATCCGTCACATAAAAATAGCATCCCCATCTACTAACTACATCCCACAAAGGTTCAAACGTTTTAGGACGCTCGGTCTCCTAATACCCATCCTAGAATACCTGGTCTAAAGTAATCTACTGCTGTCCACACCCAGATTGTGTTTTTTTATCCGACAAAGGTTTGTAGCTCATCTAGTTCTCCTACTTCGGGAATTGTCTCTAGATCGTAAGCGTATGGTAGCAGCTTTCCAACTTGCTTGAGCCAATTAATTATTGTCGTGTGATGCAGGTCTTTGACTCTCTTACTCGCACGAAAACCCATCCCATTGACATATATTTTTAGGTATTGATATTTAACTTCTTGCGCGTAACACTGGTGGGTTTGATAGCAATCTCTAAATTGCCTGCCACAGTCAACACAAATATAATTTTGCTTGCCTTTATTGGCGCATTTTTATTAACATGAGTAGACTTATCTTCAGGAAATTTCATTGGCTTTGACATTAAGTTAATTGGTTTTTGTGAATCGCTCACTCGCTCTATCGTACCTCAATTCAACAACGCCAGGAAAAGATTGGGAATGTTAAAGGGAAAGCTGCTACTTTGCACCAACTAGCAGGAATTTATGCGGATCAAGGGGAAGTAGCAAAGGCGATCGCATTTTATGAACAATCTCTCGAACTTAAGGAAAAGATTGGCGATTTTCAAGGGAAAGCGGCTAGTTTCGCAATGTTAGGACAGTTGTTAGCAGATAAGAAGGGAGATTTTGACAAAGCCTTGAATTATTTACAGGAATCTTTGGACATTTTGCAGCATTTGCGATCGCCCGACGCGAAGACAGTGAGGCGAATTATTGCTGAAGTTCAGCGGATGGCTGATGGCTGAAGAAAGTTTAGCCCGATTCTCTGCTGCGCGAAACCAGCCTGCGGCAATCTGAAATCTAAAAACTCCTACACAAAACGTTACATATTTGTTACCATCGGGACGAGTCTGTCCTCAACAGTCCCTCTGTTAACCTTCTAAACTAACGACTATGAGTCAACCTCCCTCAGCAATTCCCGCCTCCGAAGAGTCCGCCGAAACCCCCACAGCGCCGACAAACAATGCACCTCCACCGAGTTATGTCAAGCTGGCGATGCGGAACATGGTTCGCAAGAGGGCGACTTCTCTGTTTCATTTTGCCTTGACAGCGATCGGACTTTTAGGCGTACTCGTCGGTTTGGCTTTTCTCGATCGCTATTTCAATTCTTAATCGGGGATTCCAACAATCAGCCTCTAATTTCTGGTGATGTTTTTGATCTTTCTTAATCGGGAGTTAAGCTGATTGTTCTGCCTGCCTGTTGCAATCTCTAACAGATTACTGTATCTTTCCAGCAACAGCAAAATCCCCTGCCGTTCGATCGCGCAATTGGAATTTGTAAAAAAATTGAATATATCATCCCTTGACAGGAGAGCAAAAAAATGTTAATTGAGGTGAACGTCGAAGACTGTTACGGGATCGCCCAGCAGTCAGCCGACGCTTCCAACCTCCCTGAGAGTGCAGCCAGCGGGGAGATTTGGGCCGAAACCTGGGAAAATTGGTTTAGCGTTTGGCTGGAAAACCAGGCGGCGGATGTGCCAGTGGCCCCGGGCTACGAAGTCAGTCTGCGTTTAACCGCCGATACGGAAATGCAAGCCCTCAACCTCCAGTACCGCCAGCTCGATCGATCGACCGATGTATTAGCTTTCGCAGCTTTAGAGGTAGACTGTCCTCAACTAGAGGAAATGCAGTCATCTGAACCTTTATACTTGGGTGATATCGTCATCTCGATCGATACAGCTAACCGACAAGCCCAGCAGCAAGGACATCCCCTGAAGACCGAACTAGCTTGGCTGGCAGCCCACGGTTTTCTACATCTTTTGGGCTGGGATCACCCGGATGAAGAAAGTCTGACTCAAATGCTCGATCGACAAGAAACATTGCTGCGGGCGATCGGTCTTACGATCCAAACAGCATAACTTAAGTTGATGGTGATTTAACAAATCATGTCAAGCCCAACATAACTTTCTGAAATTAAACCAAAACTTTAGTAAAAACTTAGAAAAGTTACCTAGACTTGATGAAGTTAATTTGAAAAGTTTAGCTTTCATTCATCTCTGTAAATTAAAGTTGGTTCTTTATGACACTAGATAGACCCTCAATTTCATCACAAATCGCACAGTTTCTGCCCATGCCTCAAGACTCTTCTAGCCAGACAGTCCACGAGCCTAAAAAAGCCTTGAAATACAACCGAGAGCTGTCCTGGAAAATCGCATCTAGCTTAGCTACGAGTTTTAGATACGCTTGGGGGGGTCTGAGTTATGCTTTTGAAACTCAGCGCAATTTTCGGATTCACACTGTTATTGGCACTTTGGCGATCGGACTCGGCCTATTTTTGCAACTGAAACCTGTAGAAATATCTGTGATCGGTGTCACCATTGGCATAGTTTTAGCCATGGAACTGTTGAATACGGCGATCGAATCCGTGGTAGACTTGACAGTCGGTCAATCTTACCACGAACTAGCCAAAATTGCCAAAGACTGCGGTGCCGGAGCCGTTCTGGTATCAGCAATGGCTGCGATCATAGTCGGTGCTGCACTTCTGCTGCCTCCTTTGTGGGCAGTCGTTCAAATTGCGATCGCCGGTCAGTAACTTATTGGACTCAGCAAATTTTAGGTTTTAGATGACCAATTTGAGATTTTTAGTTTTATTCGTCTATATTGCAGCTATTTTTATCTTCGGCATCTATCTAAAATCTTGAAACCCTTGCTTTCAGACAGCGAGTTAACCTAAAATCTAAAATCTAAAACCTAAAATCTAACTTAACCCGTGATTATAGTCATCGATAACTACGACAGTTTTACATACAATTTGGTACAGTATCTAGGAGAACTCGGTGCTGAGTTGCCCGTAGCAAGCGAAGTGCAAGTCTACCGCAACGACCAAATTTCTTTAGCAGAAATTCGCCAATTACAGCCTGCCGCCGTGGTGATTTCTCCAGGCCCGGGGCGACCGGAAGATGCGGGAATTTCTCTGGAATTAATCAAAGAGTTGGGGCCGACTCTGCCAATTTTAGGCGTGTGCCTCGGACATCAAAGTATCGGTCAAGTATTCGGCGGCAAAATTGTTTCTGCACCCCTGTTGATGCACGGCAAAACTTCTCAGGTAGAACACACAGGAGTCGGAGTTTTTCAGGGCGTGGAATCGCCGATGATTGCAACTCGCTATCACAGTTTGGTAATTGAAAAGCAGAGTTGTCCAGAAGTTTTGGAAATTACCGCTTGGGTTGAAGACGGAACTATTATGGGCGTGCGGCACCGGGAATATCCGCACATTGAAGGTGTACAGTTTCACCCGGAAAGTATTTTGACGACTGCCGGAAAGCAATTATTGCGAAATTTCTTGGAACGGCTTTAGTTGAATTTCTCTGAATTTGTAGGGTTCGCTCTTATCAATACTCCGGACAGTTTTTGGAACGATTCTACAAGCTTTACGGGGCAAGGAGCATAAAAAAGTCGAATTAAATGTAAGTCAGGGGTGGAGCTGACATTGATTTAATTATCCACACTGGCTCAAAGTCAAGCGAGCATAAGCTATTGGGCTATATAAAAACTGTCCGGACTATTGTCTTATAGCACCTTACGGTGAGAGTAAGGTACACATTTTCGCACCTGAACCGCCCCAAAAGGGATACAAGCCCCCCACTCCTGTCGTGGTGAACCCCAAATTTTAGACTCCTGTTCGAGATTCCAGATTCAATGCTGCAAGTAAATCTAAAATCTAAAATCTAAAATCTAAAATCGACTGACGGTGTTTTGTGGTATAACAACAAACGACCAACACCCGACAACCCCAACCACAAGATGAAACGGCGACAATTAATACGTTACGCACAGACGGGTTTGCTAGCAGCTTTCTTCACTGGTTTACCATCTGGATGGGAAAGCTATCAAGCTCAAACTGCTGATTCTTTGTCGGTTCAGTGGTTGGGCCACACTTGCTTCTTGTTTGCCGGAGGCGGTGCGAGGGTGCTGGTGAATCCTTTTCGCCCCCTGGGCTGTACCGCAGGCTATCGCTCTCCTAAAGTGCCAACAGATTTGATTCTGATTAGCAGTCGGTTGCTCGATGAAGGGGCGATCGACGGATTTGCGGGCAATCCCGGCCTTTTGTACGAGCCAGGGGCTTACAGGTCTAACGGGCTGCGGATTCAAGGGATTCGGACGGAAAAAGACCGTGAGGGAGGACGACGATTTGGGGTCAATGTGGCTTGGCTGTGGCAGCAAGCGGGCGTTAAGATTTTACACTTGGGCGGAGTTGCTGGCCCGATCGGCATTGAAGAGCAAATCTTGATCGGGCGGCCCGATGTAGTGCTGATTCCCGTGGGCGGCGGGCCCAAAGCTTACACTCCGGCGGAAGCGAAGCAAACTTTGCAACTTCTCAAACCAAAGATGGTGATTCCGACACATTTCAAAACCCAAGCCGCCGATCCTGCTGCGTGCGATTTAGTGCCACTAGATGAATTCTTGGCGCTGATGGATGGTACGCCGGTGCGGCGATTGAATAATGACACGATTTCGATCAAAGCTGCTGACTTACCTCAAACTGGTTCGGTGATTGAGGTTTTGAGTTACAGATTTAGCGGTTAATGCCAGATTTCTTAGGTTGCGTTATATTAAGGAAGTTTTGGTCGATCAGGGATGCAAGAGAATTTTCTCTCTACCTTAGCCTCTGGCAACCTTGCCTTTTGTCGAGATTTGGCTAACATAACAATTCATGTTCACTGTTTTATCTCCTAAGGAAATGCAAGCGCAATGAAAAATCAAAATTTACCTAGCTGGATGAAACAACTGACAGGTTTCGCAGGAATAATCGGCGCTAGCGCGTTAATCGGTTTCCCGGCTTGGGCTCACATCACCTCCAACACCAATGTTGCTAATTCAACTCAAATTTCACAAGTTGCAGGAAAAGTGAAAACCGCTGCTTCACCAGCGCCAACTTCCGCTGCTAAGGATATTGTTGCTATTGCATCGGGCGACCCTCAATTCAAGACGCTGACAAAGGCTTTGGGAGCAGCAGACTTGGTTGCCACTTTACAAAGAAAAGGCCCTTTCACTGTTTTTGCACCGACAGACGCGGCATTTGCGGCTTTGCCAGAAGGAACTGTGGAGAATTTGCTCAAACCGGAAAACAAAGCCCAACTTACTAAGATTTTAGCTTACCACGTTGTTCCTGGTTCGGTTGTATCTACTAGCCTGAAATCCGGCGATGTGAAAAGTGTTGAAGGCAGCTCGCTGAAGGTGGGAGTTAACGCAGGCAAAGTTACTGTCGGCGACGCTAAGGTTGTGACGGCTGATATCAAAGCTAGCAACGGCGTTATTCACGTAATTGACAAGGTGCTGATGCCCCCTGATGCGAAGTAAGACTAGCGGTTTTTGCATCAATTGATGTTAGATTCGGTTAAATGAAAGCGAAATAAGGACACAACATTGTTGTGTCCTTATTTGTATGGCAGGCAATTCAGAATTAATATACATAAAGCTTTAGCTAGCTGCGGGTACTTACAAAAAGGGCTGCCAACCCTTACCCCGATAGCCAAAATCGAAGATTTCGGGATGGAGAATTTCTGCTAAAATTTCTAACGAATCAACCAATCTCGGCCCCGGCCGATTAAAGTAAGAATTGCCGTCAGTTATGTAAACTTTCCCTGTTTTTACTGCTTGCAAATTAGGCCATTCTGCGTATTTAGTTATCTGCATTGCTTCGCTGCGAGTGCGGTTTAAATCAAAGCCGCAAGGCATGAAAATAATTACATCGGGATTAGCTTCTACTAGCGATTCCCATTTTAACCAAGGGGAATGTTCGCCGACAATTCCAAATAGCGAATTGCCTCCCGCCATTGCCACTAATTCGGGAATCCAGTTACCTGCAGCCATCAAAGGCTCAATCCACTCGATGCAAGCTACTTTGGGAACTCTCTCTTTTGTGTTAAGAATAGATGATGCTTGTGTTTGGGAGATAATAGCATCGATGCGGGATTGCAAAAGGTCGATCGCACTTTTGCCATCTACGCCCAAAGCATCAGCAACTCGTTGAATATCCGTCCAGATTTCTGCTAGCAGATTCGGCTGCAAAGAAATAATTTCCGGCTGGCTATTTACTAGCGTGCTTACTGCTTGTTCAACCTCTGTCAGAGAACAAGCGCAGACTTCACATTGAGCTTGAGTAATAATGTGAGTCGGCTGCAATTTTTCCAAAGTATCTATTTCTACTTTATAGACACTCAGCGCATTTTGCAACAATTCTGTCACGCGGTTGTGAATTTCGCTGCTAGTTCCTTCGGGATTGAATTTAGGTTGAGTGCAAACAGGTAAATTTTGGATTTCTGGGGGATAGTCGCATTCGTGGGAACGACCCACAATTGCATCGGTTAATCCTAAAAGTGCTACAATTTCGGTGGCACTGGGAATTAGAGAAACTATTCTGAGTTGGTTCATTGATTTTCTGTTTTTTACAGATTTAGAAGCACAGGCGTAACAGATTTATAAGCACAGGCGGGACGCCCGTGCCACAAAAAAAGGGGTTGTTAAATTTTGAGTTTTTTTAAGTATTGCAAATCTTGCCATCCTTGAATGAGATTACCTTGCATCAGAGCCGCTACACCGTTTAAAATTCTAATTTCCGGTAGATTGGAGTTGAGAGCGAGAGCAGGTTTTAAGGCTGTTTGAGCGGCTTTGGGATGCCAGCCGTACAGGTGTACAAAAGCGAGATAAGCATAAGCGTAAGGGTTTTGAGAGTCGAGTTGAGTGACTTTTTCTAAGGCTGCGATCGCACTTTCGACATTCTGCTGCAATACCCGAGAAAATGCCAAAGCATAAGCCAATTCTAGATTATTTGGTTCCTGCTGCAACCGATATTCTAACGCTTGTTCCGCTTGCACGGTATAATCTTGAATTGGATCGTACTGATTGATGCGCCCAATCTGCTCGAACACAGGTTCTAAACCGGGCAATCCTTTGGGTAAATTAACCGCCATCGCCCGCAATTGAGTCACCAAATCTAACTCAGGCTTATCTGTATTATTCTCGTTTCCACGCTCTGCCTGGAAACGCATATCCAAAGGCTCTGCCTCGATTTTAACACTAACTGCCGGCACATTAATCGGATAAGTTTCGCCGGTTTTCCGATTTAGATAAGTAGCTTGCAGATTGTAAGTTCCCGGTGCAATATTAGCAGGAGGAAGCATCGCCGTGCGATCGACAACTCGAAACCCCACAGCAAATTTATCCGCTTCCAGAATCCCCGGATGCAAAGTCGCCTGGGCGATCGCGCGATCGTGTAAAATCCTGAAAGTCTGTCCCGGTGGAATATCGCCAGACTGCTGATTTTGCCACGTTACCAACACTAAACCAGACTGCAACTGCTGCCAAGGGCCAGACCAAGTATAAGTAACCGGCAGCGCGACTCCGGGAACTGCTTTTGCAGCGACAGTAACTCGATCTAATTGTACTTGCGCTCGCCCTTCATTCAACGGCTGTATTTCGACAGGCTGAACTCGCTTGCGATAAAGATTTAAATTAGTATAATCTGGCAAAACCCAAGTTTTATCTAACTCAAATTTATCCCCTTTTTCAATTGCCGTAACTGCTGCATTTTGAGCTTGTTTAATACGTTCGCGAATCGAACCTTGGGGGCCGCTTTTAGTTACGAACCAAGAGAGCGATCGCACATCTTGCGGGACTTGTTTTAAATTCGTTCCCACCTGCCGCCCGTAAACCTGAAAATTAGCCAAAGCACCGTAAAAATTAAAATTATGCTGGTTAATTTCCGGCGTCGAAGGCAACACGCCTAAAGTAGATTGCAAATAAGGTTCCCTATCAATAATTTCTGCAATTACCTCTCGGTGCGGCCACTCTTTCCCCAAGTAAGGATAGTTAGAATTGCCGGGACTGATAATTTGGACTAAGCTATGTCCCAGAGCACCTCCCAGTGGCAAGATATGGAACAGCATCGCCAGAATTGCCAAGCCAATTGTACCCCAGCGAATTTGTCGTCCCCACCGAGAAGGCCACAGCGTTAAACAGTAGGCTAAGAAAATAGATAAAACTGGCAAATAAGGTATCACATATCGGTCATCTTTGTTGATATTTAGAGAATTAATTAAATAAGCTCCTCCCCAGAAAACAGCCAGCCAGCGACAGGAGTTAATATGCAAGATTGACGAACTATCTTGCCGACGACGCCAATAAAGTATCAATCCTACTAAGGGAATAAGTAACAGAGGCCAAGAAATGTGTTCGGGTAAGTGTTGGCCGTAGTAAATCCAAGCGTCGATCGTATTGATGGCCGGATCTCCTTCGGCGATCGCAGAATCCAGCGTTGCCCGTTTTCCCCCGGTCAAAATTAACAGCCAATTGGTTTTCGCCCACGGGCCAAACACAGCCGCAGACAGCAACAAAGCACCAGTTAATTGACCTAATCTCCCCCAAGCTTTTTGCCGCACAGCACCAACAGCCAACCACACAATCGGGGTAAACAGAAATAATACAGTAGTGTGTTTAACTAATATTGATAAGCCGAGAGAAATTCCAAAGGCGATCGCCCAAAAGAAAGATGACGCGGAGAGTGGGGGAGTGGGGGAGGGGGAGAATTTATACTTTTTCTTTGTTGGTTCCTCCAACTGAGTTCTATCGGTTACATCCGTTAAATCCGTTGCCGAACTTCCTTCTTCCTGACATCCGTTACATCCGTTACAGAATCCGTTGCCGAACTTCCTTCTTCCTTCAGAAGCCTTCCACATAGTCAAACAATAGAAAGCAAAAGTAATCGCTGCAGTGAGGGGATAGTCGAGTAAAAATTGCAAGCGGAACCGATAAAGCCCCGGTAACAAAACGCAAATTGCAGCGGCCCACAAACCGACTTGCCGATTAAATAATTGGACGCCCAGACTGTAGACTGAGGCAAGGAGAATTGCACTAAATAATAGATGAACGAGGGTTGCCCGATCGCCCCCGGTACCAAAAACCTGAAGAAACGGAACCGTTAAGATGTATACCAAGGGGGGAATTTTCGTCGAAAGCAGCCAGAAGTTTGTCCACCACTCCCCGGAAAGCCACTGAGGATGCTGCAACGCCTGCAAGTATTTCAGGGTGCTAGTCAGGTAGTCTGCTTGATCCCACGCCGGGACAGATCGATCGAGGGCAAACCAGAGGCGATCGCTAATTGCCCCCAGCAGCCAAATTATGCCTAAGACAAGCAGACTCTTGCCCTCGCTGTCCCGATGTTGCTGTGCCATTGCGATTCTTGGATTTTAGGTTGCAGCTTTTAGCTTACAGGCGGGCGGTTCCGGGCGATCGAAAAATTAATTGAGAAAAGTGCTTGCTAAATTCTGTATGTGTCTGCTAAGATAGTAAAGCGCGAAAAAACAAGCCGGGATAGCTCAGTTGGTAGAGCAGTGGACTGAAAATCCACGTGTCACGAGTTCAAGTCTCGTTCCTGGCATCGCAAAGCCCTCACAAAGTTGAGGGCTTTTTTTTGTTTAGGCATTTGCTCCTCGGAGAATCCAAATATTTCTGCCTTTTTTTTAATTAACACTCATAGTGTGTAGATTTAAAGCGTTTTTTCAAGTTAACACTCATAGTGTGTAGATGTGAAACACTTATAAGCTTTATATTTTTGGCGTGACAGAAAATTATCAGCTTAAAATATTTGGCGAACAGGTTCGGAAATTAAGAAAAGCTAGGGGGCTAGGCCAAGAGGAGTTAGCTGAACTAGCAGAACTGCATCGAAATTACATTGGCGGCATAGAACGTGGCGAGAGAAATGTCGCTCTTCTGAATATTGTGCGTCTAGCTAAAGCTTTGGAAGTACCGCTAAGCAAATTGTTGGAGGGGATAGAGTCAATGACTTCACCTTATGCGGGGCTTGCCACAGAAGATTGGGCACTAAAAACGCGGGAACTGATAGAGATACATCCACTTACCCCCAACGAAATATATGAAGTAGTAATTCAAGTCTGGCGAGAAATATTTGAATCTAATTTTACCAGCAAAAACTATAAAATAGGTGTAGATTTATTTCCCCGTCCCCAAATTATGGGATACTTTTTGCACGAACTCATCCCATTAGAATTGACTAGGCGATACCCAGAAGTTTGGCGTCGCGAAGAAAAGGCTACTGAAAAAGATCTGGTCTGTCTTCTAGATGATTGCTTCTCGATCGAGATTAAAACTTCTTCAAGTAATCGTAATACATATGGAAATCGCAGTTATACTCAACTAAGCACTACTGGTATAGAAGGAAAGAAGAATAAATCGGGCTATTATCTTGTTGTTAATTTCCAGAAATTAAACAAAAACATTCCCGGCTCACAACTTCCGCAGATTAATTTAGTCAGATTTGGATGGTTAGACCGAGAAGATTGGCAAGGTCAAGCCGCTGCAACTGGGCAACAAGCGAAATTAAGTCCTGCTGTTGAACGTTATAAATTGCTGCAATTACCAACTTTAGAATAAAGATAACTGTGCTTCTGGGAGTTCCTTATCCCTCAAAAAATCATCTATTCTAGTAGCCACAATCTCACAGTAATCAGCCCTAATTTCAAATCCAATAACTTGACGCTGCAAACCCAGAGCCACAATTGCTGTCGTCCCGGAACCCATAAAGGGATCTAAAACAATTTCGTTTAAATTTGATGCAGACTTGATGATGCGATCGACAACAGCAACAGGAAATTGAGCGGGGTGAGGCGTGCGTTCTTTTGAAGCTCGGTTTTTCCCCGACGTAACTTTTGGGAACTGCCAAACATCCGTCGGATTTTTGCCTTTTAAGTTTACTTTAATCTTGCCGTTCTTTTTCTGATTCGGATATTTCACATTTGGGTCGCGCACTTCATCCAAGTTAAATGTATACTTGTCTTGATTTTTCACATACCAGAGAAACTTTTCATTGCGGGGTGAAAAGAACTTGCTGCCCGCAACTCCTGCGCCGTAGTTCCAGACAACTTCTTGAATTAGATAAAAAGGCACTTTGTCCCAAAGCAGGTAGGAAATCGGAATTGCTTTTGCCCGATCGCGAATTGAGAAATAACCTAAATTCAGCCAAAACGCTCCTCGATCGAGCGTTACCCGGTAAACCTCCGCTATCCACTGCTCGCACCAGTTTAAATACTCATCTAACACCAAGGATTTTTCGTACTCTTTGCCGATGTTATAAGGCGGGCTGGTAACGGTTAAATCTACAAATTGATCGGGCAGCAGCTTCAATGCTTCCAAGCAATCCATGTTATAAATTAAGCAATTAGGAGCTTGAAAGTACGGTTTACCTAAAATCTTCGCGATATCAGTCAAGCTCATGAAATATTGGGGAGATATTTTGTTGACAAAGTGTAAAATTTATAGTAAGTGAGTTTAGAAATATTGTCAAACTCATCTGGACTGGGGAATCGCCCTGTCGGAAACAAAAGGTTACAATCACAAATACATTCTATTTCCATAACATTACTGTTTATAGCTTGAACTCCTCAGTGCCAAATAACAACTCCTCAACACAATCCTTTCAATTTGACTCGATCGACAGCGCCCTCGCAGACCTCAAAGCAGGTCGCATGGTGGTAGTAGTCGATGACGAAAATCGCGAAAACGAAGGCGACGTGATTTGTGCCGCCCAATTCGCCACCCCCGACAACATCAATTTCATGGCCGTGAACGCGCGGGGTTTGATTTGTCTGGCATTGAGCGGCGAAAGGCTCGATCGCCTAGAACTGCCCCTGATGGTCAGCAAAAATACTGACAACAACCAAACTGCCTTCACCGTCAGCATCGATGCAGTCAACGGTGTCAGTACCGGCATTTCCGCCGAAGACCGGGCGCGCACTATCCAAGTAGCCATCCACCCGGACACCAAACCTCAAGACTTGCGCCGTCCCGGTCACATTTTCCCCCTGCGGGCGATCGACGGTGGCGTCCTCAAACGCGCCGGTCACACCGAGGCCTCCGTTGACCTCGCCAGACTCGCCGGCCTGTATCCCAGCGGCGTCATCTGCGAAATTCAAAACCCCGACGGTTCGATGGCGAGGTTGCCCGAATTAATCGAGTACGCTAAACTCCACAACCTCAAAATAATTAGTATTGCCGACTTAATTAGCTACCGACTCAAGCACGATCGATTCGTCCGCCGCGAAACCGTCGCCAAATTGCCCACTCAATTCGGCGAGTTTATGATTTACGCCTACCGCGACACCCAAGACAATTCAGAACACGTTGCTATTGTCAAGGGCGACCCGGCAGAATTTAAAGACAAACCCGTGATGGTGCGGGTGCATTCCGAATGCCTGACCGGCGATGCTTTGGGTTCCCTGCGCTGCGACTGCCGGATGCAACTGCAAGCGGCACTGAAAATGATCGAAAATGTCGGTTCTGGCGTCATCGTTTACTTGCGCCAAGAAGGCCGGGGTATTGGATTGGTAAATAAACTAAAAGCTTACTCGCTGCAAGACTTGGGATTGGATACTGTAGAAGCCAACGAACGGTTGGGATTTCCCGCCGACTTGCGGAACTACGGCGTCGGAGCACAAATGCTCAACGATTTGGGAGTTAAAAAAATTCGGTTGATTACCAACAACCCGCGCAAAATTGCGGGTTTGAAAGGTTACGGGATTGAAGTAGCCGATCGCGTCCCCTTACTAATTGAAGCCACAGATTACAACTCGATCTATTTGGCAACAAAAGCCGAAAAACTCGGTCATATGCTACTGCAAACTTATTTAGTAACAGTGGCGATTCAGTGGAACGAAACGAAGGAAGAAGGTAGAAGCCAGAAAGCAGAAGGGAAAGAGGAAGATTCTGCCATTCAAAATCGGTACGAACACCTCGAAAAGCTGCGGCATTTGGCGGCTAACCAGCACTTGCTGCTGCAAGAAGAAGCGCGGCCGGTGGGAATAGCCCTTTTCGGAGAAGGCTCCCTCATCGTTCATCTAGGCTTCGATCAAGCCGGACTCGCAGCCCCCGATTGGTACAAAGATCCAAACCATCCTTATGTCAGGGCGATCGGCCAAATTTTGGGCGAAATCAGCACTGAGGCGAATTTGCAAACATTAGAATTCATGGTTTCCTCCGGTGCAGATCCGCTCAAAACCCTGCAAGTCCAGCTCGATCGCGAGACATTCCTTTTGTCGGAATTAACCGGAATTTGCGATCGGCTCGAACCTCAAAAAATCTACAGTTTTGCTCCTCTTGCCTGAAGGCAGAAGGTAGAAGCCAACCCCCCTACCCCAGCAGGGGGGAAGGCAGAAGCCAAGAAAAACTGTGAATTTCAGAAGGATACTTGTTGATACCAGCATCTTCCTTTCGTCAGAAAGCAGCCACCAATAAAAACAGTGAATAACTAAGTTGATTGCAGTCTAACAAATCGATATAGCGAACACTTGAGAAAGAAGCGTCGCTGCACATTTATATTATTAAGCAGTATTAATACTCATTAAATTATTCACTAGGACTTTTAGTTAATGTTAATTTTTTTAGACATTGATGGTGTACTTATTCCTGACAGAAGAAATGGAGCGAGTTTGCAAACAGATATAATGAAATTTAATTCAGTTTGCCTTAATCACTTTGAAAATGTCCTTCGTTCCTATCCTAATGTACGAGTAGTAATTTCATCATCCTGGCGTGAAATATTCCCCTTCGAGGTAATCCCGCCATTATTTTCACCAGATATCGCTATCCGTATTATCGGATTCACCCCTTTTCTCAACCCCAAAAATATTCCCCAACACAAATATTTACGACACCAGGAAGTTCTTGAGTATATTCGACAAAATCAAGCAGAAAACTCACCTTGGGTAGCCATTGACGATATTCCAGAACACTATCCGCCAGATGCACCAGTTGTGGCTATTGATGATTACAATGGTTTTGACCAGAACTCAGCAAAGGTACTTTCAGAATATCTAACTTGATTTCAAAGGTTAGGAAAAAAGTATCGGAATAGAGAGGGTGAATTTGACATGGAAATGAACGTTGGTGACTTTCTGCACCGACTCGATCTCAGGGGACAAGCACTTAAAGGCACCAACCTTGGCGGTGCGGAACTCCGGGGAGCCAACCTCCGAGGCACGGATCTCCGAGAAACCAACCTCAGCGGCGCTATGCTCAGGTATGCAGACCTGATTGAAGCCGACCTCAGCGGTGCTAATCTCAGCGGGGCGGATTTAGCTGAATCATTTCTTAATTTAGCTAACCTCACTAGAGCTGATTTGACTGGTGCTGTCCTCCGAGAAGCTAATCTCGTAGGAGCCGAATTCACGGGCGCCAACCTCAAACAAGCAAGTTTGATCAAGGCTAATTTAGTTGGAGCAAATCTCCACGAAGCCAACTTAACCAGAGCCAACCTTAGCGGGGCGGATTTACGCGGTTCTCAGTTGAGCGGCGCCATTTTAGACAAGGCCGTATACAACAACCGGACTATCTTTCCCGAAGATATTGATCCGGGTGCAATGGGAGCATTTTTGCTAGCTCCCAATGCTTCGCTCCCTGGCTTAAATCTGGCTATGGTAGATTTGACCGAAGCCGATTTAAAAGGAGCCGATTTGCGGCGGACAAACTTATACAAAGCTATTTTATTTGGCGCAAAACTCGATCGGGCAAACTTAGCAGGAGCCAACCTCAGCGCAGCGGACTTGAGGGAAGCTAGTTTGAGCGGCACGATTTTGGAGAAAGCTGTTTACAGCAACAAAACATTGTTTTCAGAAGGTATCGACCCCAGTCTGGGCGGAGCTTATTTAATTGCTCCCAATGTATCGCTGCAAGGGGTAAACTTAACCGGAGCCGACTTAAACGGGTCAGATTTAAGCGGAGCTAATTTGAGCGGTTCTAACTTAACTTCGGTCAATCTCAAAAATGTAGACCTCAGCAGAGCTAGCTTAAAAAAAGCTTACCTCAAAGGTGCAAACTTGGAGCAAACAGATTTGAGAGGAGCCGATTTAAGCGGCGCAATTTTACACCAAGTAAACTTGAGTTCTGCTGACCTCCGGGGTGTAGACTTAACAAGGGCTGACCTCAGCGGCGCTAATTTAAGCGATGCAGATTTGAGGGAGACAGATTTCACGGGAGCTACTTTGCTGTTCGCTAACTTGAGCGGGGCAGACTTGAGAGGTGTAGACTTGACAAAAGCTGACCTCAGCGGCGCTAAGTTAAACGAAGCTGACCTCAGAAAAGCAGATTTGATGAGAGTAAATTTGGAGGGAGCAGATTTAACTGAGGCAGACTTGAGCGATGCTCATTTATTCCGAGTTAATCTCAGAGGTGCTAACCTGAAAGGTACTAACCTCAAAGGCGCAAGTTTAAAAGGGGTATTTTTGACCGATGCTTATTTGAGCGAAACCGATTTGGCCGATATACATCTGAGTCCGAGTTTTTTTGAATTGCCACTAGAATCGGAATGGTAATTAGTTGACTGTTAACAATCGAAAATCTAAAATAAAAAATCGCCCATCGAAAATTGCTCGATTATTAACAATCTAAAATCTAAAATCTAAAATCTAAAATGGATCGACCGTTAGGCTCTGTTATTCAAGGCTCCCTGAGCAAGGGATTAGAAGTGCGACTGCACGCCGACGTTTCGGTGGAAGATATGAGGGTGGGGAAATTTCTAGTAGTGCGGGGGGTACGATCGCACTTTTTCTGTATGCTCACCGACGTGTCTCTCGGAACTTCTAGCGCCCGCATTTTATCGAATCCTCCCAATCCCGACGACGATTTTCTTCTGGCAGTGCTAGCCGGTAGCAGCACCTACGGTACGATCGAACTGTCGCCGATGTTGATGTTGACTGCAGAACGAGAAAAACAGCAGGCAATTTTCGACCCGACGCAAAACGGCGGAGTTCGCGAGAATAAGCTGGCGTTAGGAAATTTGGCTTCTTTTGAGTCACAAACCGGTGCGGATATTGAGTTGCTGCCGGTCAAAACTATTCCCAGCCACTTTTCCCAGGTGTTTGATGCCAAAGAAACAGACTTTCGGGCAGTTTTTGGCTGGGAAGATGACCCGTACCGCCGCAATTTTGCGATCGGCAAACCGATTGACATGGACGTTGCTGTGTGCTTGGATTTAGACCGATTTGTGGAACGCAGCAACGGAGTTTTTGGGAAGTCGGGAACGGGAAAATCTTTTCTGACGCGCTTGCTATTGTCGGGAATTATTCGCAAGCAAGCTGCTGTTAATCTAATTTTTGATATGCACTCGGAGTACGGGTGGGAAGCAGTTTCGGAAGGCAAACAGTTCAGCACTGTTAAAGGTTTGCGGCAGTTGTTTCCCGATAAAATGCAGATTTATACCCTCGATCCAGAATCGACCAAACGCCGGGGAGTCCGCGACGCTCAAGAGTTGTTTTTGAGTTTTGATCAAATTGAAGTGGAAGACATCGCGCTAGTGCAGCGTGAGTTAAATTTGTCGGAAGCTAGTATCGAAAATGCGATTATTTTGCGAAATGAGTTGGGAAGTGGTTGGATCAACCAGTTGCTGGAAATGACCAACGAAGATATCCAAATGTTTTGCGAAGAAAAGCGGGGAAATAAGTCTTCGATTATGGCTTTGCAGCGGAAATTAGAGCGCCTGAATGATTTGAAATACATTCGCAAACGCTGTCCAAAAAATTATGTAACTGAAGTTTTGCAGTGTTTGGATGGAGGGAAGAATGTAGTAATTGAGTTCGGTTCCCACTCTGATTTGCTGTCCTATATGTTGGCTGCAAACGTGATTACTCGCCGCATTCACCAAGCTTACGTGCGGAAAGCTGAAAAGTTTTTGCAGAGCAAAAATCCGTGCGATCGCCCGCAGCCATTGGTGATTACCATTGAAGAAGCTCACCGCTTTCTCGATCCGGCGATCGTGCGATCGACTATTTTCGGTACGATCGCCAGAGAAATGCGAAAATACTTCGTAACCTTGCTGATTGTAGACCAGCGTCCTTCCGGCATCGATGCCGAAGTCATGTCGCAAGTAGGCACCCGCATTACAGCCTTGTTAAACGACGATAAAGACATCGATGCTATTTTCACCGGCGTTTCAGGAGGGCAGAGTTTGCGTTCAGTTTTGGCAAAACTCGACTCCAAACAGCAAGCATTAGTTTTGGGGCACGCCGTACCGATGCCCGTAGTCGTGCAAACTCGCCCCTACGATGAGCAATTCTACAGAGAAATCGGGGATATTGACTGGCAAGAAATGCCGGATGAACAAGTATTTGCCGAGGCAGAAGCTGCTAAAATGGATCTGGGGTTCTAGATTGAAAACTGCTAGATTCATTACAGAAATTAGGCAAATGTTACTGTAAATTAGTCTTGGCGAACAATTGGCGATCGCTGGCAATGACAGAAATATCAGATTTTTGCCTCAGTTATAAACGCAAAAGTGCGATCGAACCTCAAAAAAATTAGCCCCCAGCTTTCCGTCAGAAGCTTTTCCCCTTTCACCCCCTCACCCCTCATCCCTAACTGCCCAAAATTTGCCTAAGCTTAAACATGATGGAGATGATGGAGCCTAGGGGCACAATGAAAGTCAAACAGGGCAACAGCCAGCCTTTATACACCTTGTCGTTACTCGTAGCAGAATTGCTTTAGCATATTTAAATAAAAATGTCAAGAAATATTTTAAACAGTTACTCCCATCTAATACGGCGATCGAGTTCGGTTATCTCGCATCCCACCATCTAGGCAGCGAGAAAATTTCAAGCGATGATGGAACAGAGAGCAAAACAAAGCCCTCGAATTGCATGAGTCTGTTTGCATGAGTATTGTGAAGTTAAGTGGCAGTTAAAACTAACAGGGAATTCAAAACCTTAAGGAAAAATGTAGAATCTTGACCTTAAGACAGAGGTTTTTACCCTTTACGATCCTCAAAATTGGGAATAATATTGAGAAAACTAAACTCTTGCTTCACTTCGCCTTGAACTAGCCGTTAAAGCTAGCGAGCTACCGAAAATCGACGGGGATTACTGGAAAATCCAGCACAAAAGTAATCCCAAACAAAAAGCTTCTACCGATCGTCACCGATAAACATGAGGGGAAACATCCCCTTTGTCGCAGTCTTTATCCCACTTGCAAAAGTGGGACAGGGTATCACCAACTTTTTATCTGTTGTTACAAGGAGTGCAATACTCACCCATGTCCACCACAACCCCCAAAAACAAAACAGTGAAAGCCGATCGCATGGGCAGCCGGCCATACTCCTCAACGGATACGGTTCGTACCTATCTGCACGAGATCGGTCGCGTACCCCTGCTAACCCGAGAAGAAGAAATTGTTTTCGGGAAGCAGGTGCAGCAAATGATGAAATTAATCGAAGCAAAACAAGCACTTGCTAAAGAATGGCAGCGGGATCTGACGAATCAAGAGTGGGCTGCCGAAATGGAGTTGACCGAACCTGAACTTAGCCGCATCTTACACATAGGGCGGCGGGCTAAGCAAAAGATGATTGAAGCGAATTTGCGGCTAGTAGTGGCGATCGCCAAAAAATACCAGAAACGCAATATGGAATTCTTGGATTTAATTCAAGAAGGCACCCTTGGTTTAGAACGAGGAGTCGAAAAATTTGACCCGATGCGGGGATACAAATTTTCTACCTATGCCTACTGGTGGATTCGGCAAGCAATTACCCGCGCGATCGCTCAACACGCCCGCACAATTCGATTGCCAATTCACATCACCGAAAAACTCAACAAAATCAAAAAAGTACAGCGGGAACTTACCCAGCAGTTGGGCCGGTCTCCCTCCCCCGGGGAAATTGCTGCAGCCTTGGAACTGCACCCTTCCCAAATTCGGGAATACCTGCTGATGGCAAGACATCCAGTTTCTTTGGACTTGCGGGTAGGAGACAACCAAGATACCGAACTGCAAGAACTCTTAGAAGACGAAACTGCATCTCCCGACAACTACATTACCTCGGAATTGCTGCGGCAAGACCTCGATACTTTAATATCAGAACTGACTCCCCAGCAGCGAGATGTGATAATTCTGCGCTTCGGTTTGGAAGACGGCACAGAAATGTCTCTGGCGAAAGTGGGAGAACGGTTAAATCTCAGCCGGGAACGGGTGCGGCAGCTAGAACATCAAGCCCTTGCCCACCTGCGGCGCCGCCAATCTCAAGTCCGAGAATACTTGGCTAGTTAGTCACTAAAAAAGTTGAGATTTCCCAAAATCTCAACTTTTTTTACGTCTATACCAGTTTGAAAAAAGAATGTGACTGTAAGCCCGTGATTCACACAATTAGGCAATAGGTCATTGCTAATTATTCCATTCTTTAATCTAAAACAGGAGTTACGCACTATCGATCTTAAATCAAGGGTTTGAGATTGCTTCACTACGTAGTCTTCGGACAGAAAATCGTAGTATGTGCGTCCAGGACTATAAAACTTAAAATCTAAAATGGTATTATTTGACGGGTGGATTGCCCAATCAGGGCGGACGCAAAATTTGTCAAAACTAATCTTAGATTTAAGTTCAGGAACCGGGCGGGCGATCGTTCCTTTAAGTTTATAGCCAACATTAAGCCAAATACCCGGTTTCTCTACAATTTTTGTGAAACTGGTACAAGAGGCGCTTGGAACCAGCTATTTTAAATTTAGGGGTCTGGAGTGGTTTTGACTTATTTGATATTGACAGGAAGTTTAGAAGCGATCGCGATCGTGCTTGCTCTCTCGCCCGGTAACTTCAGCATCGCATTCCCCGCACGCCGAGCACACGACTCGGACATCAAATCCGGCGTTTTAAGCTCGCAATCTCAGCCAAATCCTGGGCTAGATACAGCTAGCACAGGTTTAGCAGATGGCATTTACCTCTACGGCCAGTCGAGCCAGCCAGAGGAAATTAAACAAGAATATTTTGTATTTGAAATGCGGCAGAGTAAGGTAGTCGGCGCTTTTTACCTGCCTCGGTCTGCTTTTTACTGTTTTTACGGCACAAGCGATCGAACTCAGTTAAATTTAATAGTAGTGGATAGTTACGACGGCAGTCGCTCTCCCTACTCCGTAAACCTGCAACAATATTACCCAATTTCTACGATCAGCGAGAACGATCGGCGCATCTTGGGTACTTGCAAAGAATCTCACAAGCAGCAGGTGTGGGAAAAGTAGGAAACACGCGCTGCGCCACTCGTCAATAGATTTTAGATTTTAGATTTTAGATTTTAGAATTGAAGAAAGCAACCCTACTGATACATCGGGGGCCCCCGGACCACATTGCTTTCGCTCAGGGTTCAGGAAACAGTAGTAAAATTGCTCCTGAGTTGAGAATTTCGGACGGACACCACACACATGGCAAGATGAAACTGCGTCGGAAAACACTATCGATCATTGGCATTACCATCGCTGGATTGACTGGCATTCTGTATGTCGCCTCCTCAAGCATCCTCTTGGGCAGCATGATCAAAGCAGAGGAACAAGAAGCCACACAGGTTGTCAAGGGAGTGCTCAGCGTGTTCGGGCAAACCGCAGACGAATTCAACTCGCGCTTTGCCGACTGGTCGTCCTGGGACGACACCTACGACTTTATCCAAAACCGCAACTCAGAATACATTGCCTCTAATTTAATTCCAGAAGGGCTGGCTAATATAAGAGTTAATATAGCCGTATTTGTCAATACTTCTGGCAAAATAGTTTACGGTACGGGTTTAGACAGCGAAAAGCTGAAACTAACGCCTGTTCCAGAAGCATTAAAACGGCGCATTTCTCTCAGTGACCCGCTGTTGCAGCACCCTAACACCAAAAGCAGCCTCGCTGGTATCCTGCTGCTACCGTCAGGGCCAATACTGATTACTTCCCGACCTATTCTCACGACTAAAAGCACCGGCCCGATCCGAGGTACGCTGATATTCGGGCGCAATTTGGATGCTGCAGGCATTGCGAAGGTTTCTAAAATTACTCGCTTGCCGCTGATCGTACACAGCGTGAATGAGGCTAATTTGCCTGCTGACTTTCAGCAAATGCGGGAGAAACTGTCGGAAAAAAAACCGATTTTGGTGCGTCCTTTAAGCGAAGAGTCGATCGCGGGTTACGCTCTCATCCGCGATATTTACAACAAACCTGCGCTGCTATTGCGGGTTGATATCCCCAGAGAAATATATCGGCAAGGTCAAATTAGTTTGCTGTACCTGCTGGGGTCTGTAGCGTTAGCGGGAGTTGGGTTGGTCGGCTGCACTCTGCTACTGCTAGAGCGTCTGGTGCTGTCTCGGTTGAGCGGTTTGGCGAAAGCAGTGAACCACGTCAGCAGCAGCCAAGACCTCTCGGTGCGACTGCCGGTTACGGGCGAAGACGAGTTGTCCGACCTTGCCCATACTATCAACGGAATGTTGAGTGCGATCGCCCAAGCCGACAGCGAACAACTTGAGGAAAAAGCCCGCTACCGAGCCGTAGTCGAGCAAGCTACAGATTGCATTTTCCTGTGGGACGCTCAAACCAAACGCCTGTTAGAAGCCAATACAGCGTTTAGAAACTTGCTCGATTACAGTCCTGATGCGATTTCGCAACTGACTATTTACGATATCATCGCTTACTCTAAAGACATAATTGACAACAATATCGAGTTGCTGCTGACGGACAAACAATTTAGAATTGGCGAAGTTCTCTACCGTCGCCGAGACGGTTCCTGCGTGGATGTGGAAGTGAGCGGGAGCGTGATTTCCTACGGCGGCCGCGAGATTATTTGCACGGTTGTCCGCGACATTACCGAGCGCAAACAAGCCGAAGCCCAACTGCGAGCCTCGGAAGAACGCTACAGACTTTTGTTTAAAAATAACCCCCATCCGATGTGGGTTTACGATTTAGAAACTCTGGAATTTATAGCCGTCAATCAGGCTGCTGTCAAACACTACGGCTACACTCGCGACGAATTTCTCAACATGACCGTTGCGGACATTCGTCCTCCCGAAGAGCTGCCGAGATTGCTAGAAAATATCTTCCAAGTAGATGCCGGTATTGAGTTTGCAGGTGTGTGGCAGCACCAGAAAAAAGACGGGACAATTATTGATGTAGAAATTACTTCTTATGCTCTGGTATTTGATAGCAGAAATGCTGAATTAGTGCTGGCTCACGACGTGACCGACCGCTTGCAAGCCGAGGCAGAACTCTACAAGGCAAAGGAAGCCGCAGAAGCAGCTAGTTTGGCTAAAAGTCAGTTTTTGGCTAACATGAGCCACGAACTGCGAACTCCTCTGAATGCGATTATCGGTTACAGCGAGATTCTGCAAGAAGAGGCTTTAGATTTGGGCGAAGAAAATTTTGTGTCGGATTTGGAGAGAATTCACAATTCAGGCCAGCTTTTACTTTCCTTAATTAATGATATTCTGGACTTGTCGAAGATTGAAGCCGGTCACGCGGAACTTGAATTAGAAACTTTTGACGTGTCGGAGGCTGTTCAAGATGTAGCCAGAACTGTTGAACCGCTATTTTTGCGAAACACTAATCACCTGAATGTGGAATGTCCTAATAATATTGGCGCATTGTATTCCGATCAAATTAAGTTTACTCAAATTTTGTTTAATTTGCTCAGTAATGCAGCTAAGTTTACTCATAAAGGAACAGTTACACTCAGCGTTGAAAGAATTAAAAATGACGAGAAAAGTAGGAATTCGGAACAGTTAATTATTAAGTGTACGGATACGGGAATTGGGATTACTCCTGAACAGCTACAAAAGTTATTTCAACCTTTTACGCAAGCTGATGCCTCGACTACCCGCAAGTACGGAGGTACGGGTTTGGGTTTGGCAATAGCGCAGAAATACTCTCAGATGCTGGGGGGAGAAATTACTGTGATTAGCGAGTTTGGCAAGGGGTCAACTTTTACTTTGATGTTGCCAGCATAGCTCTTTTTAAAATTTGAGAGGGGCGAAAAAGTCTTGACTACCAACAACATTAATACTCAATACCTGCTTGAGCTTTAATCCCTTGTTCTCGAAATGGATGCTTAACTAATGTCATTTCTGTCACTAAGTCTGCCCGTTCAATTAGCGCTGGCGGAGCGCCTCTGCCTGTTAAAATAATGTGGGTTTCTTCTGGTTTTTGTTCTAACCCGGAAAGCACTTGCTCGACTTGCAAATAACCTAGTTTTAAGGCTATATTGACTTCATCTAGAAGAACTAATTTAAATTCGGGATTGCAGATGAAAGTTAGGGATTTTTCCCAGGCTTTTTGAGCTGTTTCGATATCTCGATCACGGTCTTGCGTGTCCCAGGTAAAGCCTTCTCCCATTGCGTGGAATTCTAGCTGTTTTTCCCAGAGTTGAAAAACGGCTTTCTCTGCGGGTTCCCAAGCTCCCTTGATAAATTGTACTATAGCGACGCGGTATCCGTGACCGAGCGATCGCACAACCATTCCCAAAGCGGCTGTAGTTTTGCCTTTACCGTTACCGGTATTGACTATAATTAAACCTTTTTCTTTGGAAGAGTTAGCGATTCGCTGTGATTGCACTTCTTGGCGGCGCTGCATTTTCTGTTTGTGCTGTTCGGCTGTTAAGCCAGTGGTTTCTTTAGTTTCCATTAGATTTTTTTTTAACCGCAGATGAACGCCAATAGACGCTGATGGATGCAGACTTTTTAGTTATTGCCAGACTAGCTACAAGTTTAGCACGAAACCGGGCAAAACATCTTCTCCTGAAAGTTCTGCGGGAGATTCCAGTATTTCGACTTCTTGTCCTTGGCGATAGATTTCGACTCTGCGGGTTTTGCGGTTAATTAACCAACCTAGTTTTACTTGGTTGTTCATGTATTCTTGCATTTTGTCTTGGGTATCTTTTAAACTATCGGTGGGCGACATTAATTCCAAGACAAAATCTGGGGCGATGGGAGGAAATTTTTGTTTTTGTTCGGAAGTAAGTGCGTCCCATCTTTCCTTTTTTATCCAAGAGACATCGGGAGAACGATTTGCACCGCTGGGCAGTTTGAAGCAAGTTGAAGAATCGAAACAAATTCCCAGTTTGGTTTGTCGGTTCCAAATTCCCAAATCAGTAGCTATTTCAAAGTTGTAATTTCCTGTTTCTCCTCCGGTAGGTGGCATGATGATTATTTCTCCTTTGGCGTTGCGTTCAAATTTGACATCTGGGTTTTCGCGACACAGTTGATAAAATTGGTCGTCGGTTAGTTTAACTATGGAGTTGAAGTTGATGGTAACTGCTATCATGGTATTTTATCAGGATGCGTTGGGTTTTTTCAGCCACATAATGTATCTGAATGCGGATAAATGCCGAGCGATGCAGATGCTGTAAATATTATTGATGTGGGAAGGAGGATTTGAGTCGTAGTTTTTTGGAGGCACTTGTGATATCATTATATCACCTACTTACAACTAGATATCCCTAGTTTTATAAAAAGCTTTTTGGAGAAAAGACTTACAGACATACCAATAATAAAATGCAATGTTGATTTCACTAAACAATTTAGGGACTCCCTCTAGTAAACTGGAGAATATTTTGTTTTTTAAATGCAGGGAATCTACGCCGATCGCAAAAAACAACAATCCTAAACCCGCTAACAATATTTGGTAGGGAGTTAACTGTAGTTCTCGCCGAAAAAACCATCCGTAGGAAAACAAAACAACTGCGTACAAAAGACTTACTCCTAGCTTGGGAATTCCTACGGCTATCATATATATATGAATTCTGTAAACTTGATTAAGCAGAAATCCACCTGTTAAAAGAGCCGAAAATAAAATAAAGCGATTTTCTTCATGACACGGTTGAATAGTTTTAGCTAATCCATAGGTAAAAGTACAAACAACGACTGGTACAGAACATAAAATTTGGAAACTCCGAGTTAATAAGGCGACATTGGGATTGGGAGAAAAATAAGGCTGAAAGAATAAATCGCTGACTTTTAACCCTGAAAGTTGAGTAAAAATTATCAGTATCGCCACCAATAATAAGGATAAACAATTGAGTCGAACAACAAAGCGAGAAATAGTCATAAGCAATTAACACCAAAAATTAGGTTTACTGCCCAAATACAAAAAAATTATATCACCAATATCTCTGGATATTTTGCTAAACTTAATTAGGAGTGTAATCAAAACCAGGAGACAGTCATGCTGTCAGTGAAAGAAGCAGAATCGATCGTTCTAAATTTGGCGCAACCCCTCGACAGTCAGCGGGATGTAGAAACTGTAGACTTGCTGGCAGCATCGGGGCGGATTTTGGCTGCACCCGTCACTGGTTCCCTAGATTTTCCTTATTGGGATAATTCAGCAATGGATGGGTACGCGGTGCGGTTTGCTGATGTGGAAAATTGTAGTGCGGAAAAACCAGTGGTACTAGAAGTAGTTGAAGAGATTCCAGCCGGATATCAGCCTCAAAATACCGTTCAATCGGGGCAAGCGGCACGAATTTTTACGGGTGGGGTGATGCCTGCCGGTGCTGATACGGTGGTAATGCAGGAAGAAACAAGGCGTGAGGGCGATCGTATTTTTATCTTAGTTTCTCCTGAAAAACCGCAAGCATTTGTCAGGCATAAAGGCGCTTTTTATCAAGCAGGAACAACTTTGCTAACTCCCGGTACAGTTATCAATGCCCCTGAAATGGCGGTGTTAGCAACTGCCCAGTGCATTCAAGTTCCCGTTTATCGGCGGCTGCGGGTGGCAATTTTTTCTACGGGTGACGAATTGGTATCGCCTGACGAAGCTTTGGCACCGGGGAAACTGGTAGACTCGAATCAGTATGCTTTGACAGTTTTGTTGGCACAAATGGGATTTGAACCGATTCGATTGGGCATTGTTCCTGATAATGAAGAGGCGTTAAATAATGCGATATCCGGGGCTGTTGCGACGGCGGATGTGGTACTTTCTACGGGGGGCGTCTCGGTAGGAGACTACGATTATGTCGAGAAAATTTTGGCAGATTTGGGAGGAAAAGTTCACATTAGTTCTGTGGCGATTAAGCCGGGGAAACCTTTAACAGTTGCTGAGTTTAAACGAGGTGAAAAAAATGATGATTCTCCCAGTTTGAGTTCGGATTGTCTATATTTTGGTTTGCCGGGAAATCCGGTTTCGGCTTTAGTCTGCTGTTGGCGGTTTGTTGTGCCTGCTTTGAGAAAGATTTCTGGGCTTGGCGCGGATGCTTGGGGGCCGGAGTTTGTCAAAGCTAGGTGTAATGCTGAATTGCGATCGCCTGGTCGGCGCGAAACTTATGTTTGGGGTAAACTACATTTAGTTGCGGGAGTGTGGGAATTTGAACCTGCTAGCGGCAGCCAAAATTCAGCAAATTTAATTAACCTCGCCAATACAAGTGGTTTAGCAGTTTTGCCACCGGGGGACACCTGGATTGTACCGGGCGAATTCGTGGAAGTTTTAAAAGTTAGTCATTAGTTAGTTGTTATGGGTTATTTGTTATTGTTTCGGTATAAGTTCATGTAAAATATTAACAACTAAGTAATCTTCCTTCTTCCTTCTATCCTTTACATCCGTTACACAATCCGTTGCCGAACTTCCTTCTTCCTTCTATCCTTTACACAATCCGTTGCCGAACTTCCTTCTATCCGTTACATCCGTTACACAATCCGTTGCCGAACTTCCTTCTTCCTTCTATCCTTTACATCCGTTACACAATCCGTTGCCGAACTTCCTTCGTATTATGAGAATTTTAATTGTTGAAGATGACCCGATGATGCAACTGGGATTAGAGCAAGTTTTAGCCGATTCCCCAGAAATAGAAATAGTAGGACAAGCAGAAGACGGGTATTTAGGCGTAGCAGCCGCACTGAAACTCAAACCTGATATTATTGTAATGGATATCGGTTTGCCGCGACTCGACGGCATCGCAGCGACACAGCAAATTAAAGCACAACTGCCAGAAGTTCGAGTAGTAATGTTAACTTCTCACACGGCAGAAACTGAAATTATTGCTGCCCTTTCTAGTGGGGCTGATGCTTATTGTATTAAAGGTGCTTCTGTAGACAGGCTATTAGCAGCGATTGCAGCCGCAGCAGAGGGCGCTACATATCTTGATCCTCAAATTGCCCGGACTGTCATCGAACACCTCAAACCCCCGACACCTGCCTCTACAACTACTTTTGGTCAGTTGTCGCAGCGGGAATTGGAGGTGTTAAAATTAATGGTGGAAGGTAACAGCAATCCGGAGATAGCAGCGGCGCTTTACTTGAGCCCAAATACTATTAAAACTCACGTTCGCGGTATTATGAATAAGTTGGCAGTGGATGACCGCGTGCAAGCAGCAGTTGTAGCCCTTAGAACTGGATTGGTGTAAAGAAGGAAGAGGGAAGAAGGAAGAGGGAAGAAGGAAGAGGGAAGAAGGAAGAGGGAAGAAGGAAGAGGGAGAAGATCCGAGGGAAGAAGGAATAAAAATAATTCAACATTTTTCAGTTGCCAATTCCCAATTCCCAATTGCGGATTCCCAATTCCCAACACCCAATTCCCATTATCAATTACTAGCAATTTGAGTGATATAATCTATGTCTGAGTGGATAGAAATTGGTAAAATTGTAGCAGCTCAAGGTTTGGACGGGGAAGTGCGAGTCTATCCCGATTCGGATTTCCCGGAAAGGTTTATCGAACCGGGGAAGCGGTGGATTTTGCGCCCTAACAAAAGTGAACCGGAACCGATCGAGTTTTTGGGCGGTCGCTACATTCCGGGCAAAGGGCTGTATGCTGTAGAGGTAGAGGGTGTGGAAGACCGCGATAGTGCTGAGGCGCTGCGGGGCTGCAAGTTGTTTGTTGAAAAGACCGATCGACCTTACCTCGAATCTGATGAGTTTTACGTCCAAGATTTGATCGGTATGGAAGTTTTTAACCAGTTAACCGGGGAAATCCTAGGCAAGGTAAGTGATATTATTCCCGCAGGTAACGACCTTTTAGAAGTAGAAACGAATCTAACGCCGCCGGAAACTGTCGCTGCAGAATTAGAAAAGCCAAAACAGCCTGAAACTCCCAAAGCCAACGCTGACCCCAGAAATACCCGCAAACCACGGAAAATTCGCGTTAAAGAGCCTAAATCGACAAAAATATTGATTCCTTTTGTGGAAGAGATTGTGCCAGTTGTTGACTTAGAACAAGGCAGAATTGAAATTGTGCCTCCTCCTGGTTTATTGGAATAATATCATTTCTGGTCGAGCGACCGGACATGATAAGCTGTTGCGGCATTTAAATTGTCTGTCAAAAAACCCTCCAACTCTTGTGGGGTGCGCGTCCCGCCCGCCCTGAATATGCAATTTAAATGCGCGACAGCTTATTAGTTATTAACAATTACCAATTCCCAATATTAATCATTTCCTCTATTTGTGACTCGCACTATCAAGTAACTGATGGAAAGCGCGAAAATTGCAGTCGCCAAACCCATCAAGTCGGCTGCGGTTTTTTTTTCCAGGTCAAGAATGATGATTTTTCGAGATACTGCTATCAAAGAAGTTACAATAACTAGCTCTACTTGAATTACGTGCTTTTTCAAATAAGCTGTAATATTTTCCAATATTTCCAGAGCAATTAAAACATTTAAAAACAACCCAAAGATGACAAACAAGCTGTCTTTGAACAAATGCTGCGGGTCGCTTAGCCATGTTCTCCCTAAAAAAATTAGCAAATCGCAAACGCTGACGAGAATTACCCAAATCATCGCCAGTGATAAAATTTTCGCTACTGCTACTTCTACACTTTCTGTAAAATGCAGAAAGTTTTCATCTGTGTTTGACTTGCGAATTTGCCTGAATATTTTTTTCAGCATACCAGTGATTTAGTCATCATTCTTAATTAATGATTTTGTCATTGTTCAGTACACTTTGCAAGCGCAAAACTGTGAGAGTGCTTGGTTTCACGGCGGCAACCGGTTGCGGGGGAAGGTGACTCTCTGGGCCTGTTATATTTTATAGTTTTTCGTGTCAGCTAGGAATCGATCGCACGCGATCGAACTCCTGATTAATAATTTTTGCCATAAAAAAACCTCAAACTATTGTCTAGCAATATTTTGAGGACTTCAAGGCGCGGTGCTAACACTGAACTAACTATCTATTCTCAACAGAGAATGATTGTTGACTCCCAGCTTGCTCCGACGCAATATATAAGATAGCTAAAAATTTAGCTCCGGTGGTTTAGTAGCGACGAGAATTGCCACCGCGATCGTTGTTACCCCAGTTACCGCTGTTAGAAGAACCACGTTCTTCGCGGGGTTTTGCCTTATTGACCTTGAGGTCGCGACCCATCCACTCAGCACCGTCAAGAGCCTCAATGGCTGCGGCTTCTTCTGCTTCAGTAGACATTTCTACAAAAGCGAAGCCCCGCATCCGACCTGTTTCCCGGTCAGCAGGCAACTGAACGCGCTTTACTGTACCGTACTCTCCAAAAGTTTGGTTGAGGTGCTCCTGCGTTACTTCGTAGGATAAATTGCCGACATAGATTGACATTGAACATTCTCCAGAATCAGAGGGTGTAGAGATTTAAATCCGGAGGAACGCCGATCGAACGAACTGTACTGCCGAAAATAAAGCCTTGTAAAAACATCATAGCACCTATAGGTGCAAACTGCAATTGTCTGACTCGATTAATTAAAAAGAAGGCAGAAAGCATTTGCCAGAAGACATTCTCCCCAAGGAAAAACCCCCAATCAAGAAAGAACAACTCACAATAAATAAATTTAATTTTCCTTATTCCCGGGCTCTGCCGGGGAAACGCAGTTTTTAGGCTGCGTAATGGCATAACGATTTTAGGTTTTAGATCTGGGATTTGGGATTTAAGATTTATGTGTAGGGTATGTCCGGGTTCAAAATTGCTCGATCGAGAGAGGTTGTTACCCCAAAAAACGGATACCATGCCACGTACTGCTGTCGGGAAGAGTGCAAAATTTTCGACTCTTGTTCAAGATCCCAGATTTATCTTTGGAGTAAATCTTCGATCGTTCGACTGAGCGTGATTGACTGAGCGCTCGCCGAAGGTCAACTAAGTTCCTCTCGTTTCCATGTCTATCCCCCGGAGCTTCCCGCTCGTTCTTCGGTGATTTGTAACATCTCGTAGTTGGACGGCAGCTCAAGAAGTGACGGCGAGAGTGGATTTTGCCCAATTAAATTCCCCAACTTCTGCGGCAACTTCTGATCCAACTTCCCCCGCAGTTTCTGCCCCAACCAGCACCAACTGCACCGCACAAGCTTTTAACTCAGGCTGTTTGGAATCTGGACAGCTTGCAGCATGAGTCATGGCATTGGCTTCAGCCGCTTCGGCCCACAGAGAACCCCAGTGCATGGGTACAAATAGCGTACCAGGGGCGATCGCCTTTGTGACTTTTGCGGGAAACTGCGCCTTGCCGCGGCGCGATCGAACTTCCAGCAAATCACCCTCCTTAATCTGCAATTTGGCAGCATCACGGGGGTGAATTTCCAAAAACGGATCGGGGTGCAATTGATTAATTTTTTCTGTTCTACCCGTCCGCGTCATCGTGTGCCAGTGTCCGTAAACTCTTCCTGTGGTCAACACAAACGGATAATTCGGATCGGGAGGTTCTGCCAGTCCCCGCGAGTGATAGGCCGAAAATCTCGCCCGCGCGTCAGGAGTGTGAAAACGCCTGTCAGTATACAGCCGTTTCGCTTCGTTCGCTGGATGCACACCCTCGTTTTCCCGGCAAGGCCACTGCTGGGGGCCTTGTTGGCGGATGTATTCGTGGCTCAGACCGGTCATGTCGCAAGGCTGGCCGCGCGTCAACTGCGCGTACTCTGTAAAAACCTCCGCACTGTTCTCGAAAGCAAAGTGTTCGGCAAAACCCAACCGCCGTCCCACCTCGGCGAAAATCCTCCAGTCGTCGCGGGCTTCCCCGGAGGGAGTGTCGAAACCGGGACAAAGCGTCACCCGGCGTTCGGAATTCGTCATTACTCCGGTTTTTTCGCTCCACTGCGTTGCCGGCAGCAGGATGTGAGCGTAGGCGGAGGTTTCAGTGGGAAAGTAAGCTTCTTGATAAATAGTAAAGGGCGATCGCAGCAAAGCGGCTTTAGTGCGTTCCAAATCCGGCATACTAACTACCGGATTAGTAGCTGCAATCCACAGCAAATCGACTTCGCCACTTTCCAAACCGGTAATCATCTCCCAAGCTGTGCGGCCCGGATTCGGGGAAATGCTTCCCGGTGCGATTCCCCAAAACTCCTCGACTTGGGTTCTGTGTTCAGCATTTTTCACAAAACGGTAGCCTGGGAGCAAGTGAGACAGTCCTCCGGCTTCCCGCCCTCCCATCGCGTTTGGCTGCCCGGTGAGGGAAAACGGGCCGCTTCCCGGTTTGCCGATTTGACCGGTCATCAAGTGCAAATTAATCAGCGATCGCACCTTTGCCGTGCCTTCCGACGACTGGTTTATTCCCATCGACCACAGAGACAAAACCCGCTGCGACTGTTCCCAGTAGTTTGCCGCCGTTTCTAACTCGCTGACAGTAATGCCGCAGCGCGAGGCTACAAACTCCGGCGTGTAGCTGCTAATAACCTCAGCAAAAGCTGAAAAATTCTCCGTGCATTCTTCAATAAACTCAGAATCTATTGCTTGCCTACGTAACAGCAAATATGCAATTCCGTTAAGCAAATCTATATCCGTACCTGGTTTAATTGCTAAGTGCAAATCCGCCGCTTCAGCAGTCGGAGTCCGCCTTGGATCTACCACAATCATCTTGACATTTGGATGCTTTTTGTGGTACTTTGCTAATCGATTAAATACGATCGGATGGCATTCCGCTGTATTGCTGCCGATAATAAAAGCGCAATCTGTTAATTCTAAATCGTCGTAACAGCAAGGTGGCCCGTCCGAGCCAAAGCTTTGAACGTATCCAGAGACTGCTGAAGACATACACAAGCGAGAATTAGCATCAAAATTATTAGTACCCAGACAACCTTTCATTAGTTTCTGGGCAATATAATAATCTTCTGTTGCGAATTGACCCGAACCGTAAACGCACAAAGCATCGGGGCCGCTGGTGCTGCGAATTGTTTGGATGCGATTAACAATTGCATCGAGAGCTTCGTCCCAGCTAGCGCGGCGAAACGGTTCGTCGAGAGTATCTCGCATCATCGGATACAGTAGCCGATCGCTCCGAATGGACTCTGCTACGGTTGCTCCCTTAATACAAACCATGCCCTGACTCGATGGGTGATTGCGATCGCCCCGCACTTTCCAACTTTGTTTTTTGTCGGGAACAACTTCTAGACCGCAACCTACACCGCAGTATGGGCAAAGAGTTTTTATAGTTTCCATCTGGTGATTTTAGATGCTAATTTTTGAAAGCTAATGGGTAATTGGTAATTCGTCATTATAGTCGGAACTGAGGGCTCCGGCAAATAATGTGTTAATCATTACTAACTTACCGCAAAAATGCTTCACAGCAACGGACAATACCCTGATTTAAAATTAACCGCTATCTTACTAAAACTCGCGAGCCATCTGGTTTTTCGCCAGTGGTTCGCTGCTCCTAAATTCCTCTCAAACAGAGGTACTCCAGCCCTAAATCTTGTCACCCCCACCTAGGGGAGCGAGGAAGAATTTTGCATGGCTCAAATAGCGCGCAGGTCCTACTTTTGACCGGGTTGTTAATACCAACAGAGATTTAGTGCGGGAGTATTATGTCGCCTACTTCTCTGTTTTAACTTCTAATACACCGCCGTTGCTGGGGCTAAAAGTTACTTGGAATTCAGCAGTTTTTTCAGCGCCTGCTGCCGCACCAGCAGGAGTTTGCAAAACCGGCAGAGGAGTTTCTTTGACGAAATCTTTAGCTGCTTTATTTGTGGGATCGAACTGTAGGATATCGCCGTTTTGTTTTACTTTGACCCGATAAGTCAAGCTTTCGGTAAATGTCGGAGTTGTTCTCCATTTTTGGTCGATTTGTGCATATAACTGCTTTCCGATCGCATCGAGTTCGGCTTGGTCAGAAATCACTGATGTGGCAGTGGTGGCTGCATTGGGCGCGGCGCTGTTAGCAGCAGCAATGGGTGCAGGACTTGCAGCAGCAGCGATTGGTGCAGGGCTAGCAGTCGGTGCGATCGAACTTGCTGCGATTTGCGGGCTGGGGGGAGAACTCACAATCGCTGCAGCAGTCGGCGCCTGCGCTGCTGTTTCTTCTAGTTTCGCTTGCTTTAGCTGGCTGGAAACAACAGACATATTGACGGCAGCTAAAGTAAACATTGCTACGAACCACGAGGCTGCCAAGATGCCGCGTTTGATCGGCGAAGCTTCTGGGGGTTCGGCAGCGTGAGACACAAAAGGTGCAGGTGCGATCGGCCTGTCAGCAACCGCAGGCTTTTTGCTAGCAGGTAATGGCATCGGTAGCGCGACGGCTTCTGTCTCCGAGTCCGTTGCTTCACCTTCTTCGTGGTGGGCGTAGCGAGAAAACAGGAACTCCAAAGCAAAGTTGCGAAGTTCGTAGTATTTCGGGTCTTCCATAATCCGCGCCCGGTTGCGGGGACGGCTGAACGGAACGTGCATATCTTCGCCGATGGAAGCAGCAGGCCCGTTGGTCATCATCACGATGCGATCGGCCAAAAACAAAGCCTCATCAATATCGTGAGTAATCATAATGACGGTAATTTTTTCCTTCCGCCAAATTTTCAGCAATTCTTCCTGCAACTCTTCTCGCGTAATCGGGTCTAGAGCTCCGAAAGGTTCGTCCAAAATCAACAGTTTCGGACGAGTTGCCAGAGCTCTGGCGATCGCCACCCGCTGTTTCATCCCCCCGGACAATTGGCCCGGTCTTTTGTTACAAGCTTCGGTCAGCCCCACTAATTCCAAGTGTTCCTTGACGATCGTATGGTGTTCGTCTGCGGACTTTTCCGGGTAAACATTTTCAACGCCGAGGTGAATGTTTTCAGTAGCAGTCAGCCACGGTAGCAGCGAGTAGTTTTGAAACACCACCATGCGATCGGGGCCTGGTTCAGTAATCTGCGAACCTTCCAGGGTTACTTCTCCGTTTGTCGGCCCGTTGAATCCCGCAATCATATTTAGCAAAGTTGATTTGCCGCAGCCAGAGTGACCGATCAAACAAATAAATTCGCCTTCATTAATAGTCAGGTTTACACCGTCGAGAACCACGTAAGGGCCTTTAGGAGTTTCGTAGACTTTCGATACGTCTTTAATAGTAAGAAAGTCTTGCTTGGGGGTTTGAATTAGAGTTGTTTGGGGGGTTTTTAGAGTTTGCATATTTTCAGGATTTGGATTTTGGATCGGGGAATTAGACATGACAACTTTCGATTGAGAATTTGAAATTATGGAGTTAGGAAGCGGGAAATGTGGAGTCTTGTTTCCTGATTTCTTGCTCCTGATTCCCTCTTCCTATTTGCTGGTTATGCTGGCAGTTTGATGGAACATTGACTGCCTATTTGTTCAATTAAGATTTCTTCAATGCGGACGGCACGCTTAATTTTGACATTGTGAAGATACTGGATCGGGTCGTCGAGATTAAACACAGTGCCGTCAAATAGCTCGATCGTCCGGCGATCTCTGGCGATATCCGGCAAGCCCAATTCACGCACTGCTTGACCGAAAACATCAGGCCGCAAAACTCGATCGACCACTTCCACCCAGTTTTTCGGGAACGGGATCAGTCCCCAGCGAGCCATCTGCGCCATCACCCACACCATTTCTAGGCGGTCTGGAAAATTGGTTTTGTCAACATAGAACTGGTTGAAATTGTAGAGCATTTCTGGTTCTGCCTCCGTACCGGAGTTGTACGGATCGATGAACCCCGGACGGATGTCTTTGGGATCGGCGCCGATGTATTGTTCTTGGCTAATCAATCCTAGGACTTCTTCGCGGTTGCGGCGATCGTCGCAGTAGTCGCAGGCTTCCAAAAGCGCTTTGACGAGGGCGAGGTGGGTTTGAGGATATTTCTGAGCCCAATCTTCGCTAACACCGAGAACTTTTTCGATGTGTCCGGGCAAGATATCGAGGGAACGGGCCATGACAAAACCCGTACCGCTGTTGACTGCGTGGGAGTTCCAGGGGTCGCCTGAGCAGTAGCCGTCAATGTTGCCTGCTTTTAAATTCGATACCATCTGCGGGGGCGGAATCACTGTCAAGCCCACGTCGAGGTCGGGGTCAATGCCGCCGGCGGCCAGCCAGTAGCGGAACAGCAGATTGTGCATGGAGGCGGAGTGTACCATGCCCAAGGTGTGAGCTTTATCGGGACTCTTGGCGATCGCAGCTTTGAAATCCTCTAATGTCCGAATGCCTTGTTTGTAAAGGTCTTTGCTGAAAACAATTGAATTGCCGTTGCGAGAGAGCGTCATGGCGCTACAGACGGGCACAGGGGCTTGACCGTCCATGCCCAACAGCATGGCGATCGGCATTCCTGCGACCATTTGCGCTGCGTCCAGCCGTCCTTCGGCGACTCCCTGGGCAATCGCTTTCCAACCAGGTTCGCGGCTGAGAGTAACTTCTTCCAAGCCGTGCTCTTTGAAGAATCCTTTTTCTTTCGCTACTACTAAGGGGGCGCAGTCGGTGAGGGGAATAAAGCCGATGTCGAGGTTGATTTTTTCCAGGCCGTTGCGGGCGATGACAGCGGGTTGTTGTTTGGCCCGGCGCTGTTTGACCCGCTTTTGCTGGTTGAGGAAGTAAACCATTTCGTTACGCAGGGCGTAGTAACTCGGATGGTTGACAACTTCCATGCGCTTGCGGGGGCGGGGAATGTTCACTTCGAGGATTTGCCCGATTTGCGCTTCCGGGCCGTTGGTGAGCATCACAATGCGATCGCTCAGTAATAAAGCCTCATCCACGTCGTGAGTTACCATCACGCTGGTGACTTTACTTTCTTCGCAAATTTTCATCAACTGGTCTTGCAAACCACCGCGAGTTAAAGCATCAAGTGCTCCGAAGGGTTCGTCTAGCAGCAGCAATTTCGGGCGAATCGCCAGGGCGCGGGCGATCGCAACTCTTTGTTTCATCCCCCCTGAAATTTCGCCTGGGCGTTTGTCGGCGGCGTGCCCGAGTCCGACCAATTTAATGTGGTGTTCGATCACCAACTCGCGATCTTCTTGAGAGTTACCGCTGTAAATTTCATTTACTGCTAGAGCAATATTTTCGCGCACCGTCAGCCAAGGTAGCAGCGAGTAATTTTGAAACACCACCATTCTGTCGGGGCCTGGATCGCGGACTTCGCGTCCTTCTAAAGTAATCCCGCCCTGACTTGCTTTGTCGAGGCCGGCGATGATATTTAGCAGCGTAGATTTGCCGCAGCCAGAGTGCCCAATTAAGGTGATGAATTCTCCTTTTTTAATTTTCAGTTCGATATTTTTAAGAGCGATGTATTGCTCTCCATTGGGCAAGTTAAATACGCGGTCAACGTGGTCTACTTCAACAAATACTGACATGGCTATTTTAGGTTAGTTGGTAATTTCTAGATGCTAATTATTAATGGGAAATTGGGCATTGGGCATTGGGCATTGGGCATTGGGCATATATAATTATTCCCGCTTCCTAATAACTAATCACCCATTCCCCATTCCCCATTCCCAAATCCTATTTCTGTTCTTCGGGAACAACTTTGGACGCGATGAAACCAACGATTCTGTCTAAAATTAAACCGACGATTCCTACATAAAGCACTGCTATAATCACTGCACTTAGTCGAGAACTGTTGTAAGCGTCCCAGATGAAGAAGCCGATGCCGACGCCGCCGACTAACATTTCCGCAGCTACGATCGCCAGCCAAGACAAACCGATCCCAATTCTCAAGCCAGTGAAGATGTAAGGAACAGAAGAGGGAAGCAGGATTTTCCAGAAGTATTTTTGGTTAGGGAGACGCAAGACGCGGGCGACGTTTCTGTAGTCTTGGGGTATTTGTTGAACGCCTACTGTGGTGTTAATTAGAATCGGCCAAATTGCTGTAATTAAGATTACGAAAAGTGCTGAAACTTCGTTAGCTTTCACCCCCATGCCTTCAAAGGGATTGAACTGTTGAAATACGGCCAGGGCGATCGGCAGCCAAGCCAGGGGCGGGATAGTTCTGAATACTTGAAACAGCGGGTCTAAAGCATCGAACATTAGGGAGTTTGTGCCGATCAGGATTCCTAAACTGATGCCGAGAACTGTTGCCAAAGTAAAGCCGATCGCCACCCGCTGCAAGCTAGCCAAAATTTGCCAGAACAAGCCTTTGTCTGTACCGCCGTTGTCGAAGAAAGGATTGATAATCAGATTCCAGCTTTCTTGGACAGTTTTGATGGGCCCCGGCAAGCTGGAGTCTGGACTGTTGCAGAGGATTTGCCAGATTATCAGCAGAACTGTAATTGCTACCAGCGGGCGGATGATTTTTCGGCGGTTTCTTTGAACCTGATCCAGAACGAAAGTTACTGGATTTTTGCTTTTAGTAACAGCGAGGTTTGTTGCCATTTTTCTTTTTGCAGTATTGTGAATAATCGATTATTTGTAGATACTTTGAACAGAGTTCAGCAGGTTTGGTTCGTCGAACGCACCCTCCGTTTCACTCTGTCCAACACCATCACTTTTAGGGGTTTGTCAACTGTCAGCAGTCAACTGTCAACTGTCAACTGTCAACCAACTAATTATGCTTTTTTGATTGCCAGACTCTTCAGATATTCTTCTGGTTTTTCTGGGTCAAACTTCACACCGTCAAAGAAGGTTTCGACACCGCGAGAAGTGGTAGTAGGAATTTGCGCGGCGGGGACGCCAAGTGTTGTCGCTGCTGCTTTCCAAATATCTTCGCGGTTAACTTTATCAACCGTGGCTTTGATGTCGGTAGTTGCCGGGATATAACCCCAGCGAATATTTTCAGCTAAGAACCAAGCATCGTGACTCTTGTAGGGATAAGAAGCATTATCAGCCCAGAATTTCATCGCCACAGGGCTGGCGGCTTCAATGCGGCCGGTCCCGTAGTCAATTTGAGCTTTAGAGCGACCGATAATATCTGCTACTGGAACTTTTAACCACCTATCTTGAGAGATGATTTGGCACATTTCATCGTGATTTTCTGGCTTGTCGCACCACTGCTGGGCTTCCAGTACGGCCATTGTAATTGCTTTTGCAGCTTTGGGGTTTTTGTCAACCCAATCTCCTCTTAAACCTAAAGCTTTTTCAGGATGATCTTTCCACATTTCTCCAGTTACTAAGGCGGTGTATCCTACCTTTTGACTAACTAGCTGAGCATTCCAAGGTTCCCCTACGCAAAAGGCTTCCATGCTGCCAGATTTCATGTTCGCTACCATTTGGGGTGGCGGTATGGGAATCACGGAAACATCTGTATCTGGATTAATACCGCCGGCTGCTAGCCAGTAGCGTATCCACAAGTCGTGGGTGCCGCCGGGAAAAGTCATAGCAACAGGAAGGTTTTGATTGCCAAAAGCTGCTTTCAGGGGTGCGCTGTCTGTACCTACTTTTAAATCTAGGTATTTTTTGCTGAGCGAAATTGCCTGACCGTTAGTATTTAACCGGGCGAGAATGTACATCGGCACTGGCTGATTGCCTTTGGTAATAGTGCCTAATGTCATTTGGTAAGGCATCGGGGATAAGATGTGGGCTCCGTCAATGCCGCCTTTGTCGGAACCGAGTTCTAAGTTGTCGCGAGTAACTGGCCAAGATGCTTGTTTGGTAATTTGTACGTCTTTCATGCCGTACTTGGCAAATAACCCTTTTTCTTGGGCGATGATTAAGGGTGCTGCGTCGGTGAGGGCAATGAATCCGAGTTTGGCTGCGGTAACTTCTGGGGCGTCGGCGGGGTTGATGTTGACTGCTGGGGCGGCGGTGGGCGAAGCGCCGCCGGGAGTGGCGTTAGATGTGGTGGGACCGGAACTGCAACCGTGGGCTAGGAGGGTGCCGGCTGCTGTTGCTCCAGCGGTGATGATGAATTTTCTTCTCGAAAGGTTGCTCATTTGTCTTGAATTGTTGTTGTACTTTGAGATGGTGGAAATGTGAGATGTGAGATTAATTCGCGACCTTCGCATCGCATCTCACATTATGAGATTAGGCGTCGATCGTCACTTTGCCCAGAGCCCGCGCGCTGCAAGTTAAAATGAACCCTGGTTCTAAGCCGGCGGCCGCTTCGGGGTGGCTGTCGTAGGCGGCAATATTACCTTCTAGGAGTTTCTGCTTGCAAGTGCCACAAACTCCCTTTCGGCAATCGCTGTCAAGTTCGACCCCGGCCCGTTCGGCAACGTCGAGAATGTACTCATCTTCGCTGCAAGCAACTTCTTTGCCCGATCGAGCGAAAATGACAGTAGATGTCTGAGGTTTGGGTGCCTGGGCTGCTGCTTCGCCCTCCTCAACCGTCAATTGCAGTTGCCGCTGCAGCACAGCTACATCCCCTGTAATCTCTTTGGGAACTGCCCCAAACTGCTCGACTAACAGTTGATACAGCAGCGGTTTGAGGTCTTCGCAAGCGATGCCTTTTTGGACGCAAGCACCCAAATGAGCGTCTTTGCCAACTGTGCCTCCCATGTAAATGTCTACACCTTCGAGGGTTTTGCCGTTCTTGCGAACTTTTGTTCCCATCAAACCGATGTCTGCTACTTGGGGTTGACCGCAGGAATTGGGGCAACCCGTCCAGTGAATTCTGACCGGTTTGGGAAGTGAAAGTTCGACATCGAGTTCCTCAATCATGGCCACGGCGCGGCTTTTGGTTTCGATGAGGGCGAAGTTGCAAAACTTGGCGCCGGTGCAGGAAACCAAGGCTCGCATCAGCGGTGCTGGCTCGATAGAAAAACGCTGCAACAGCGGTTCTTTGACCAGCGATTCAATCCGCGAGTCGGGAACGTTGGGAATAATCACGTTTTCTTCCACAGTGAGCCTGAGCTCGCCGCTGCCGTAAACCTCGGCAATTCTGGCCAAATCGAACAAATCCGATGCCTGCAGCCGTCCGACGGGAACGTGCAGCCCTACATAGTTGAGCCCTGATTGTTTTTGGGGGTAGATGCCGATGTGGTCGCGTTTCTCCCAGGTGATTTCATCTTTGGGTGCGGCGGCGGGCAAAGTGCGACCTAATTCTTGTTCGACTTCGGCTCGGAATTGTTCGATTCCGAGTTCGTCAATCAGCCACATCAGCCGCGATTTTTGGCGGTTTGCTCTCGGGCCTTGATCGCGAAACACAGTTAAAATTGCTTTGCACAAATCTACAACGTCGCTGGGACTTGCCCATGCGTTGAGAGGAATTGCAGCTTCGCAGCGTTTGGCGGAGAACAAACCGCCGACTAAAACGTTAAAGCCGATGTTGCCGTCTTTGTAAGCGGGTACGAAGGCGATGTCGTTGATTTCTGCGTGGACTGAGTTGTCCCGGCAGCCTGCGATCGCAATATTAAACTTTCTCGGCAAATTTGAAAACGCGGGGTTGCCTTCGCCGCTGTTCGTAATCATGTCTTGGACTTCGTTCGCCAGTTCCCGCGTATCAATCAGTTCGTCGGCGTCCAGCCCCGCGACTGGGGAACCCGTGATGTTACGCACGTTGTCCATGCCAGACTGGATGCTGGTCATGCCCGCTTCTTTGAGGCGGCGGAAGATGTCGGGTACGTCTTCGATGCGAATTCCGCGCAATTGCAGGTTTTGTCGGGTGGTGATGTCGGCGCTGCCGTCGTCGCCGTAGCGTTGGACGATTTCTGCTAGCGTTCTGGTTTGATTGCTAGTAATGATGCCGTTGGGCAAGCGCAGCCGCATCATGAATTTGCCGGGAGTTACTGGCCGAAAGAAGATGCCGAGCCATTTGAGGCGGTGCTCGCGATCTGTTTCGTTCATTGCTTCCCAGCCGATGGCTGCGAAGTGGTCGAGTTCGGCTTTTAATGCTAAGCCATCTTTTTCGGCTTTGAGTTTTTCAAACTTGTTCAGGCTCGCTTGGGCTTTGGGTTCTACTGTTTGGGTCATCGGTTTACCCTCGCTGCTGGCTTGTGTGGGGAGGTATTGACTTGGAGCATAAAGTGTGTGTTTCCTGCTAACCTTAGTGACTGTATGGATTTAAAACTGTATATTTAGTTACTAGATGGAATTTCTTTTAAGCATGGTTGGTCTTCTGTAAACTTGAGTTTGACTGGGCGCTGGCTCGAACGTCGCCAAACTATTTATGGTTATAGTTGCTACCGAGGATTCGGTCGATCGCTCTGTTTCGATGCACCTTTGTTATGAGCTAATGTAAAGCCCACGATTGTAAATATTCGTAGCTATTTTTACAAAAGATTGAGTTTTATGAATATTTCGCATAGAGCTCATGCGTTTTATACATGGGTAATGGGTCAAGACACCCCCAAAACGGAAAAATCTCTCTAAATCTTTAGATTTAGGAGGGAAGAGGGGGAAATTGGAATATCTAAAATTAATGTTGTGAGTGCGATCGCAGACTTAAAACGAGATCGTCACACAATTACAACGGTCGCTGTCACAGAGTTTGCCTCAAAACATCACATTATGTGCTACGCCAGCGTCACTATTAATTTTCGGAGAACGAGAGATGATATAAGCATCGAATTCAGGGAACGTCTCATGTTTTTAGTTCAACTTCTCCCCGGCGCTATTTCCGAAATGCTTGCTTCTGTTACGGATACGGGTTGTTTGACTCTAGCCGATCGCTACGGCTTAATGGCCGCTGTTTTGGACGACTCTCTCGACGATGAATACAGACATTCGATCAACCGCCTGCTGCGTTCTGTGATCAAGGGAAGAGTCAAGATTGTCAACGAACTGTCGGCGATATATTAACAGCATTTAAAAATTTGATTGATTTATGCAGCGCTGCAAGTGCATAAACCACGGGTCGAGTTAGAAGGAACCCACGATGGCTGCACCGGATGTAGGGCCGGAAGTTTATTGGGTGTTGTAAAAACGTGCGATCGCTCTTGCCGTATGATTTTTTTTGATTATCCAATTCTCGCTTTGGGCGGCACTTACAGAAAAAGTGCTGATTCACAGTTTTGACGCTCAATTGAGAGCCTGTTGGGTGGAACGCTGATGGTAAAATTAGTAAAACTGCTGTGCGCGATCGGCATTTGAGGACTTTGAGGAATGAAGTCATCACAACAAACGTAATTATAATTATTCAACATCTCCAGAAAAGCCTGTCTTGAACAGGCAGGATGCCTGTTCCACAATAATTATTGGAGAGGTCTCTTGAACAGGGCTGGAAATGAAAGACAATTTATGAAAATTATTAATCAAAAAATCCAAATATTAACAGAATCCGACATCGGCATCTACAACATCACGCCCACTTTTGTCAAAATTCATTGGTAATTGATAAAAAATCAATTAAGTCGAGCGGCCGGAAAAAACAATAATATCTTGTAGGGGCCACTCAAGCCTAGATATTGACTCGCAAACAGTTTATTGCTGCACTCAACCGCCTAAACCCGCTAGTCCGTTTATTTGCACCTATACAAGACTTATGCAGCCATACTTTATACTGTGCCTGCATAAATCCTGTATTTAGCTACTGCCATTGGTTAGTTTTTTTAACCAATATAGTTGATATAATGCGATCGCCCGACCAAAGTTTTAGCAATATTTTAATATTTTCAGGCGAAATATATGATTGACTGAAAATTAAAAACAGTCGAGCAGACTTGACAATTTAACAATGATTCCCAGGGAGCATTTTATGAAATCCATTGCTAAAAACAGCATCCACTGGACTTACTCAGTGGCTATTTTCTGTGCCATTTTCGCACTACAGCAACAAAAAGCTACAGCAGCAACCCTATCTAACGGCTGGAATTATGCGATCGATTCCTTCAACGACGGCGTGACAGGGCCCCAAATCGGCGGCGGGGAATTTGAATTTTACGGCATCGCCATCAAAGAAACATCAGATACAGCTTTCATCGCCATCAATTCTAATCTAAGTTTAGCAGGATATGCCGACCCACTAGCTCAAAGAGGCAACATCAACTACGGCGATTTATTCTTCAATTTTTCCGGTCAAAACTTCAATACAGCTAACGCAAACGGCAGCTTGTTTGGTATCCGCTTTGCTGCCGGAAATGACTCCGGCGTGGCGACAACAGGCGTTTACAGAAATGTTACAGCGAAAAACGTCACCCAAACTAACTCTGGCTTTAGCAATTTAAATCAATTCAATACGGTAGTGGCATCTCAAGGTGGAACCCCATCAATGGGCGATTTAGCGGCCACAGACCCATATTTTCAACAAACAGGAAACTCGACTATTCTCAACTCCATAGCTACGGGTACAAAAGTAGGAGAAATCAATTTTTTAACGCCAGCAACTTTGAGTGTCCTCGGTCTTAATTTCGCTCAGTTTAATGCCGTGGGTTCTCAAACAATTGGATTCAGTTTTAATAAATCCTCAATGCCTTCGGGGAACTATATTGCTAACTTTTTTGCCGAGTGCGCTAACGATGCGATCGCCGTTCAGGGATCGTTTGAGGCTGTACCCGAACCTTCTACTTGGTTTGGTACTTTAGTAGGATTGAGCTTTTTAGGTATTGGCGCAGCAAAACGCAAAACTAAGCGCAAGAAGATTTCCTAAGTTAGGTAGGGTGTGCATTCAGTACCTTACGAATAGCTGTTATGCACACCTTACTAATAGCCGTAGTGCCTCACACTACTTGCAAACAGTAGAGTAGATTATGGATAGATAAAATGCGCCCAAACATTCCCATCTGGCCCAGCAACTTGATTGACATAACTGTAGGGATACATCAACTTTCTCCCCTCAGTATTGCTGTAACCAGTGAGTGCATCTCCCCAAGGATCTTGCACGATATAACCCTGAGAATTGTAGCCAATGACAGTAAGAATGTGACCGGCAGCAGTAAAATCTCCGGCTAAAACTACTGGCCGCCGATTCAGCAATTCCGATCGCACCTGGGCCCACGTGCGAGTCGTACTAAAACTCGTCTTAAACCCGTAGGCCTGAATCAGCGCCGAAAGCACGCTGTGATCCGTTTGAGAACCCTGGCCGGCATAGTCGAAACACCACTGCAACAACTCATCCTCCAACTGTCCGCCCCACTGAGAACGAAGGCCGTAATAATAAAGCACCATGGCGATCGAAGTTACGTTGCAAGTAGACCAGTCAAAACGCGGATTGTCGCGCTGCGAAAAATACGGCACGTTCAATTCCACATTGTTCGGAACCGGATCGAAAATTTTATCTCCCCGCTTGAACTGAACAAAACTAGGAAAAACATAACCTGTATTGCCCAAATTCGGCAATTCTTCAGTCAGGGAAACTTTCAGGTGAGATCCTTCCGCACCGTAGCTGTTCACGCCGTAAACTCGACCTAAAGGCAACGTAGTTTTCTCGGTACTGCTCAGGCTAGCAGAATCTACCGGCCGTTTTTTAAACACAGTTGCTTGCAAGATTGTCATCGTCAAAGCACCGGGGTCAAAGGGAACTTCTTTGCCGTCTTTTTTAATTTTAACGTCCTGCCAATAAATAAATCCGATATTGCCGAAACCGGGAATTGGTTGGGCGAGAGTTACTCGGAAATGCCCCAAAATGCAGGCATAACCAGTAATGGCATAGGTGCTGCCTAAAGTTATTTGAGCAATTTGATCGGCAGGCAGTTTCGATGAATCTTCGGGTTTAGCTTTAATCTGAGTTGTTTGAGTTACCAACAGTTGAGCGCTGACGTTGCTATTCGGTACGTCAGCCAGGTTAAATCTTAGGATTTGAGTACCTTTGGCCAACTGAACGTCGGGTTCGTAAAAATAGCCAAAAGTGCCGATCGGCCAAATTGCTGAATCCAGAACCACCTTGAGATGCCCGTCCATAAATCCGTATTTGCTCACCGCCAAAGTCTGGCCTGCTTTGACAAAAACTTTTTGCTGATTGTTGAGCCGGGAAGAATCCAGGGGACCTACCTTAAACAAAGTGTCAGAAACTATCTTTAAGGTCAAACCTCGTCCGACAGTTAGCGGATCGGAAGTTACGGTAATGTAAATTATTTGGCTGCCAGTAACGTTGCCTTTGCTGTCAGTTGCCCGCAACCTGAGCCACCGAGCTCCTGCTACGCTAAATCCTTTAGACAAATTAACTTGCCAAGTGCTGGCCTCTTGGTTTAGCGTGACGCTTAGGGGAAATTTATCCTCAGCTATCACGTCAATTTTTGCTGCTTGTTGCCGGTCAAAAGTACCCCGAAGGACGATCGGCTGATTTACTAAAACTTCTGACGGCCCTTGATAAGTTAAATTCACAGCGGGATTAAAAGATTTGCCACCGCGGCTGAATTGCACAAAATCGGGATAAATGAAACCCGTATTGCCAAATTGCGGCAAATTCTCGGTCAGCGAGACTTTTATGTGGCTTTGTTCGATCGAGAATCCGGCAATTCCGTAAATCATTCCCGCCGGCAAAGTAATTTTTTCTTGGGGTGGCAGGCTAGCCGCATTTATCGGCCGCTTTTTAAACACAGTCGTTTTGATGATTGTCATCGTAACTGCATTTCTATCATACTCAATTCCCCTGCCGTCTCGCAAAATTTGGACGTGCTGCCAGTACAGAAATCCCGAAGTTCCTAAGTTAGGAACTGCACGAGCAAAAGCGACTCGGAAATGGTTTTCCACGCAAGCGTAGCCCAGAAGATTGAAAGTTTCTCCCGCGTTAAATTGTAATTTCTGAGTTGGTCCTAAAGTAGCAGAATCTGTGGGGTTGAGCTTTAACCAGGTCTTTTTGATCACCCACAGTAACTGCATTCCAGGCGGCGGGGTCGGCAACTCGGCACGATCGAATATGAGAATTTTGGCGCCTTTGGTTATAAGTACGTGTTTTTCGTAGAAAAAGCCAGAGGTTCCCACCGGAGCAATTGGATTATTTAGTTGAACATTCAGGTGTCCGTCTTCAAACTCGTAGTCCCTAATTTGATAAGTTTTACCTGCTGGTATGTCCGCTTTTTGCAGGTTGTTAAGATTGCTTGCGGGCAGTGTTCCGACTTTGAACTTGGTATCTGTGAGAGTAATTAACGTGAATAATTGAGCGGGTGACCCAGAAGCAGGATTAACTTTGATGTTAATTGTTTGTTGGCCGATAACTTTGCCGGTTTTATCAGTTGCCCTCACCTGCAGTGTGCGAGTTCCTGCGCTATCGAATCCTTTTTCTAAACTGATGTTCCAAAAGCCTCTAGAGAGATTGATCCCCACATTCAGCGCATTTGAGCCTTCTGCTGCTGAAATCGCTGCCACTAGATTTTTGTCAAAAGTGCCAACTAAGACAGCGGCTCTATTGACCTCAATTTCTCGCGGGCCTAAGTAACTCAAAATAATGTTGTTAGTTGTCATTATATATCCCTCTACCTACTTAGTTATTCAGCTAAAGCAAGGATAACTTCTGATTTTATCAAACACAATGACCCGAACCAGGAAAAAATCGCCCCTAGATTCAGCCTACGGGCGGTTAATGCCTTTTCCAGTATAAGTTTTTAACTATTTGCGAGAGTTGCGCCACAAATCTAACTTTAGACGTACCATAAGCACCTTAACCGAATATATGCCTGGTTGAGCGGATTTGTGGTGGAAGTTTTAAGGGAAGGAATTTAATTCGAGTAGGTTGTTTCCCCCTGTACCCTTGACCCCTCGCTTGCTGAGTCAATCGATTTTAGATTTTAGATTTTAGATTTTAGATTTTAGAATTGAAGCATTGACCCCACGGATGAATCCGGGGGCTTGTATCCTGGATGCTTTCGGTCAGGACTTACGAAAAAAACCCGGTTTCTACCAGAATATTGCCTATAGCAACGAGGCATCTAGGAAGAAACCGGGTTTTTAGCCGTTTGGTGCGTCAAGGAAGGTTAGTGCGATCGGCTAAACTTCGACTAAACTATGGTGACGAGAATATCTTGAGCGTGAGTGTCAACTTTCATGGTTTCGCCCTCATAAACTTGAATGATTTTGCCGGTACCGTCGATGACGAAAGTAACGCGCTTGGCATAATCGCCTTTCTCGACATCGTAAGCTTTGGTAATCGTGCCATCAACATCTGCTAATAGCTGGAAAGGCAAACCGTATTTTTCTGTGAACTTTTGGTGCGATTCCTCGTTGTCTCGGCTGACACCGAGAATTACAAGATCTTTGCCCTTGTATTCTTCATAAGCTGCTTTGAAGCTTTGGGCTTGTCTGGTGCAGCCGGGGGTGTCATCTTTCGGGTAGAAATACAGGATTACGGTTTTACCGGCGAATTGGGACAGGGAGACGGTGTTGCCGTTGGTGTCTTTGGCGGTAAACTGAGGGGCAGCGCACCCAACTGGTAATGTCATAGTTTTGTTTCCCTTGCGATTTATAAATGTATTTTAATTGACTTTGTGCTTCGGCGATTGAAAAAGGTATCGGCGATTGAAATCGCTTTTTTTGAACTGGAACTCGAATATGCTACGCTCGTTATTCGAGTTCCAGTTCAAGCAATCACCTTGACTCAAGTCGATTGGCGACGGCGGAAATTCGCAATATCCATCAAAAATACCATAGCTTAAAATGCCTTTTACAGCCAAACTCGTCTAACCTGTCCTAAAATATAAGAGACATCCTATATTAATTCCCTACCATGTCGATCGCCGTCATTAAAGAACATATCGAAATCACCCCAGGAATCTGTGGGGGAAAACCCCGTATCGCCGGACATCGCATCCGAGTTCAGGATATAGTTGTTTGGCACGAACAAATGGGAATGTCACCAGACGAAATTCTGTATCACTATCCAAGTATTACTTTATCTGACATCTATGCAGCTTTAGCCTATTATCACGATCGTCGAGATGAAATTCGCTCGGCAATCGAAGCAGATGCAGAATTTGCCAGCAAATTGAAAGCTCAAACCCCATCGCTATTGCAACAAAAATTAAAAAATCGCCAGCATGGCTAAGATTAAATTTCATCTTGACGAAAATATAACTCTTGCCATAGGGAATGGATTGCGAAGACGGGGAATTGATGTCACCACAACTCCAGAACAAGGAATGCTCGGGCAATCCGACGAACAACAATTAGCATTTTCCCTGTCTCAAGAGCGAGTAATTTTTACCCAAGATACGGATTTTTTAAGACTGCATCATGCAGGTTTGTCTCACGCGGGTATTGTTTACTGTCTGCAAAGCAATAAATCAATTGGGGGAATTTTGCAAGGATTAGTCTTAATTTGGGAGGTACTCAATGCTGAAGAAATGAACAATCATTTGGAGTATTTGTAAAAATAGGCGCTCGTGCAGTGACGATAAGCATTTGCACCCTGAGTATTAATTATAAGCCAGTTGGGACTCTGTTGAGCCTCCATCATAATTTAGGTAGATTTGTGAGAAATCTACTTTCTTGACTATAAATAGGTGATGATAAAAGTAGTAGCTACTCAAAAGTTCTCTCAATGACTTTTATTCCATCCGAAGCGTTTAAATCTATTAGTTATCCGGGCCGCACTGTCAAAAGAGCCGATCGCGCCGTCCGGTGCAGCCCTTTTCAATTACACTTCTTCCAGACAATCCGCGATAACAGTGTTTTCCTAAGTGCGATCGCCTCAAATTCCGGTGTCGAAAGCGGCTACACCCGATCGCCCGTATCCGAACTCGTAGCCGAAAACTCCCTACTCTGGCTGATCCAAGTCGGCGTCCTGCGGCGGGAAGTAGACGGACAAGGGATTACCGACAGTTTTCGCCTCACGCCCCTGGGCCGCCAACTCGTGGAAAAATGGGAACAGGAAGGACAGGGAGTGCCGGCGGCGTCATTGTGCGATCGTATTGGTAATGCTTTTAGCCGCGGATTGGGAGTATTTCTATGAGGGGTTTTCACTTGCCTTAGTCCGACAGTCCGACAGGGAATGAATTCCCTGTCTCATAGCGAAAGTCGGTTAAAACCGACTGCAAGTGTCAATTCAATTCGATGTTGAGTTTCGCCTAAAACCGACTGCAAGTCTAAATTCAAATTGAGGTTGAGTGTCGCATTTCACCTTAATCAACCTCCTCAGTCCTCTTGCAGAGGACTTGCGCTATGAGACAGGGATTTCAATCCCTGTCGGACTCGCCGTCAAACGAGTTAGACCCCTTAAAGCCGTCAAGCGAAGGAGGGGGTTTTAGACCCATTTTCTTGATAAATTAAATGCCCGATCGCTTAACTAATACAAATTAAACTTAAATTAAATAAAAATAATGGTTCAAACCGCTTCTAAACCTTTGACTCTCGCCGAATTTCTCCAACTGTCGGAAACCAAACCCGCCAGTGAATTCATTGATGGTCAAATTATCCAGAAACCTATGCCCCAAGGAAAACACAGCACAATTCAAAGCGATTTGGGTGCTGACATCAACCGGGTACTCAAACCCCAACGCATCGCCCGCGCCTATTCTGAATTACGCTGTACCTTTGGCGGTCGATCGACAGTACCCGATCTTGCAGTCTTTACCTGGGAACGCATTCCCCGCGACGAAAACGGCGAAGTAGCCAACACTTTCGCCATCGCCCCCGACTGGACAATCGAAATTCTTTCCCCCGACCAAAGTCAAACTAAAGTCGTCCGCAACATTCTCCACAGTCTCGGCCACGGAACCCAGATGGGCTGGCTGATTGACCCGGAAGAAGAACTGGTATTTGTCTATTTTGCCGATCGCACCATAGCAGTTTTTGAAGAACCGGGCGATCGCATCCCCGTTCCAACCTTTGCCGAATCCTTCAATCTCACCGTCGATGAAATGTTGAGTTGGCTGACTGATTAGCGCCACCTCGGTTTATGAATGATTTAACCGCAGAGGGCGCAGAGGGCGCGGAGGAGGGATAAGAGAGAGTACCCTACGGATTTGCTTCGATCAAATGTGCGGTCGATCGCTTATACTAAAATATCTGGTTGTCAGCTCTTCAATGACGAGAGATGACTAAAGTTGTCACTACAAACTTAATTATGATTATTTAACCGGACTTGATATCATCACTCAAATAACCGCTAACTACTAACAACTAACTACATAAAACGTTTCTCAAAAATGGAAGCTAAATCTTACAAAGACACGGTAAACCTGCCCAAAACCAAGTTTGATATGCGCGCCAACGCCGTCAAACGGGAACCAGAATTGCAACAATTTTGGGCCGATCAAGAAATCTACGATCGCCTTTCGGAAAATAACCCAGGCGATTTGTTCATCCTGCACGACGGGCCACCCTACGCCAACGGACAACTCCACATCGGCCACGCCCTCAACAAAATCCTCAAAGACTTTATCAACCGCTACCAAATGCTGCGCGGCAAAAAAGTCCGCTACGTGCCCGGTTGGGATTGTCACGGATTGCCGATCGAACTTAAAGTATTGCAGAACATGAAATCGGAGGAGCGGCTAAATCTTACCCCGATCGAACTCCGCCACAAAGCCTCCGCCTTCGCGCAGCAAACAATGGAACAGCAGCGCGAATCCTTCCAGCGCTACGGCGTTTGGGGCGACTGGGAACATCCGTATTTAACCATGAAACCCGAATACGAAGCCGCCCAAATCGGCGTTTTCGGTCAAATGGTGCTCAAAGGCTACATCTACCGCGGCTTCAAACCTGTTCACTGGAGCCCGAGCTCGAAAACAGCCCTCGCCGAAGCGGAATTGGAATATCCCGAAGGCCACACCTCGCGTAGCATCTACGTGGGCTTCCATGTGAAAAAATTGTCAAAATCCCTGCAAACGAAGCTCAAGCGCTATATGCCGAGCCTCTGGGCCGCGATTTGGACGACTACCCCCTGGACGATTCCGGCCAACTTGGCGATCGCCGTCAATCCCGAACTGACTTATGCGGTGGTGGAACCGCCGGCAAATTCCCACATCGCCCAACAATTTATGTTAGTAGCTGTCGATGCGGTCGATCGGCTGTCGGCAACTTTTAACACTCAATTAAAAATACTTGCCACCTTCAAAGGCAAAGAATTAGAAGGTTGCAGTTACAAACACCCGCTGTTCGATCGCGAAAGTCCAATTGTTGCCGGCGGCGACTACATTACCGCTGATTCCGGGACGGGATTGGTGCATACCGCACCCGGCCACGGACAAGAAGACTTTATAGTAGGAAAACGCTGCGGTTTGCCAGTTTTAACACCCGTAGACGAGAACGGAAATTTCACCGCAGAAGCCGGACAGTTCGCAGGTTTAAATGTCCTCGGAAATGGTAATGCCGCAGTGATTGATGCCCTTGCCGAAGTAAATTGTTTGATTAAAGAGGAAAGTTACGCTCACTCTTATCCTTACGATTGGCGCACGAAAAAGCCGACTATTTTTCGGGCGACGGAACAGTGGTTTGCCTCGGTTGAAGGGTTCCGAGATGAAGCCTTAAAAGCGATCGCCGAGGTGAATTGGATTCCCGCCCAAGGGGAAAATCGGATTACTGCAATGGTGGGCGATCGATCGGATTGGTGTATTTCTCGCCAGCGGACTTGGGGCGTTCCCATTCCCGTATTCTACGACGAAGAAACCAACGAACCGCTGTTAAATGAAGAAACGATCGCCCACGTGCAAGCCATTTTTGCCGAGAAAGGTTCCGATGCTTGGTGGGAATTGTCGATCGATGAATTGCTGCCGGAATCTTACCGCAATAACGGCCGCACTTACCGCAAGGGAACCGACACGATGGATGTGTGGTTTGACTCAGGTTCTTCGTGGGCCGCAGTTGCCCAAGGTCGATCGGAATTAAACTATCCTGCTGATATCTATTTGGAAGGTTCAGACCAGCACCGCGGCTGGTTTCAATCGAGCTTGCTTACCAGTGTAGCAACTAACGGCGTTGCTCCTTATAAAACAGTTTTGACTCACGGTTTTGTGCTGGATGAAAAAGGCCGGAAGCAAAGCAAATCTCTAGGCAATGTCGTCGATCCGGCAGTCGTAATTAATGAATATGGAGCCGATGTTTTGCGGTTGTGGGTGTCTTCGGTAGACTACTCGGCAGACGTGCCTTTGGGCAAAAACATTCTCAAACAGCAGTCGGATGTTTACCGCAAAATTCGCAATACAGCTAAGTTTTTGCTGGGCAATTTGCACGACTTCGATCCGGCAAAAGATGCCGTTGCTTACGAGGAATTGCCGGAACTCGATCGCTATATGCTGCACAGAATGGGCGAGGTTTTTGCGGAAGTCCAAGAGGCTTTTGAAAGCTTCCAATTTTCCCGATTTTTCCAAACTGTGCAGAATTTCTGCACGGTGGATTTGTCGAATTTTTACTTGGATATTGCCAAAGACAGACTTTACATCAGCGCGACAGATACCCTTCGCCGCCGCAGTTGTCAGACGGTGATTGCAATTGCTGTGGAAAATTTAGCAAGGGCGATCGCACCTGTTTTGTGTCACATGGCTGAGGATATTTGGCAGTACCTTCCCTATCCAACTCCTTACAAGTCCGTGTTTGAAGCCGGCTGGGTGCAAATTGATGCTTCATGGCATAATCCAGAATTGGCTACTCGCTGGCAGTATTTGCGACAAGTGCGCGGCGAAGTTAACAAGGTTTTGGAAAAAGCCCGGATTGAAAAGGCGATCGGTTCTTCTTTGGAAGCTAAGGTTTTATTGTACGTTCCCGATGTTGAGAAAAGAGAGCAATTGCAAGCTTTGAATCCCAGCAGCGAAGAATTGGTGGATTATGTGCGATCGCAAAATTCAGTCATAGAGTTAGCCGCAGAGGAGAAAGCAAAAGCAGCACAAGATCGACAGGAAGAACAGGCGGCAAAAGTTGCCAAAGTCTTGACAGAAAACACAATTTATGTGGAGGCGGAAACGAGCGCAGAAAAGGGCGATCGAACTTCTGAGATCGTACAGTATTCCGCCCCTGAACTGTCGGCTTCAGATTCGCAGCCAATCTTAGATCAAGCCGCCCAGTTTGTGGCTAATTTGCCTGAATACGCGGGCAACTTTTTCACAGAATACCAAAAAGCGCTGGTAACACTTGGGCTGTTAGCTTCTGTGGTGATAACGGGCAGAGTAACGCTGGCGATTTTGGATACGATGAATCAGATTCCGCTTTTGGGAGGCTTATTAGAAGTCATCGGCATCTTATTTACAATCTGGTTTGTTTTCCGTCACTTGCTGTTTGCCGCCAACCGTCAACAACTGGCTCAAAAGATTGATTTCATGACAGCAGATGTGGTGGGGCGGACAAACACGCTTGTGCTTGTAGAAACAGAGGCGATCGTCCTCGCACCGCCAGTAGATACAGCGCTTGTGCTTGTAGAAACACAGGCGATCGTACCAACAGCCTCAGTAGAAACGGCGCTTGTAGCCACACCGGAAGTCCCGGAAGCAGAATTAGTTGCGATCGAACCCAAACCTGAAATTCCTGCTGAAATAGCTGTAACGCACGATTCTACAATGACCGGCAAGGGTGTAGATGAACTGCGGTATTTGTTCATTACTTCGGAAGTGGAACTGGTTGAATCGAATGCAGCGATCCAGGAATTGCCGTACAGTTATCAGTCTCCAGAGTTGGCGATTGGTGTAGTGAAAGCAGACGGGGAAAAGTGCGATCGCTGCTGGAACTACTCTACTCACGTCGGAGAGTCGATCGAACATCCGCTAATTTGCGAACGCTGCGTTTCAGCAGTAGACGGCAAATTCTAATGTAGGGTGCGCTTCGGGAAAAAATCTTGAGTTTGTGGTTGCCACATTCAGCCCGAAGCGCACCCTACAATAATTTCATTTACTTATTTCTGATTAAAAAAACGGCAGACGATTTCACCAGGGTTGTTTTGTCCAAACGCCAAAACAGTTCCATCTTTCTTAACTGTAGTGCGATCGCGGCAATTGTAGACTTCCAGAGGCTGTTTAACTCCGCCCACACTAAGAATTACCCTGTATTCCCAATAGTTTTTCGCACTGCGTTTGATATCGACAATGCAAATCTCGCGCCCTTGATAATTGCGGCATACAGAGGCCTCAGCAGGAAGGGCCTTCCCGAAAAAAGATATTAATAGCAACAAGCAGCAAACACATTTCATCATCAGCCAAATTACTAAGTCCTATATTACGTTTTTTGATAATTAACTGACAGTATTTTGCAAGCGACTTAGCAATTGGGCGCGCCCTCAAGTCGCGACATCATAAGATAGCTGAACCATACCAGAACTGTATGTCTGACATCCAGTTAACTGCAAAGTTGTAGTATTTATCGGATTAACAAATAAAGGGATTCCCTCGCCTAAAATAATCGGGTGCACCGAAAGAATCAATTCGTTGACAAAGTTTTGATTCAGGAAATCGCGAATCAGCAGAGAACCTCCCACCAACCAAATATTCTTGCCCTCAAGCAAGAGCAAATCATTGACAAAACTCTCTAAGTCTGTTACCACTTCCACATCCGAAGTGGCTTGAAAATCTAGATTTTTCGTAAAAACATAACTCTTTTTTTCCTGGTACGGATACTCGCCAAAAGTTAGAACTTGTTCGTAAGTCTTTCGACCCATGAGAACCGTATCGATGCTATCTAAGAATTTAGTATAACCGTAATTTTGGTCTGTAAACAGCCAGTCAATATCGCCATTCGAGCGAGCGATATAACCGTCCAGACTAGATGCAATGAAGAGTACAATTTTACGCATGGCAACACCTAGATAAATGCTCTACAGATACTTTATAATACTATAGGCGCTTTCAGTAGTCGGGAAGTACGTTTTGATAATTTGTAATTTATCGGCTGTATCCCACCTATTTCGCCATCGCCCTTGTCACTTCCAAAAACTCGCGCAAAATCGGCGAATTATCGTCGGCCCTCCATACCGCTGCCATCGGAACAGTTGGCGTAGATTCCGCAATACTTTTATAAATAACGCCCTTCCGTTGAATATTTTGAGCATTGGCCGGCAGCAAGGCAATTCCCACGCCGCCCGCGACTAAGCCGAGTATGGTCAGCATCATTGTCCCTTCTTGAATAACATTAGGAGAGAAACCAAATTGTTGGCATAAATGTTCTATTTGCTCGGACAAACCGGGCGCAAATCGACGAGAGGGAAGAATAAAGGCTTCCTGTGCAAGTTCTTTTAAAGAAACTTGAATTTCGTTAACTAACCGATGATTTTCTGGTAGTGCCACAATCAAAGGTTCTTGCCAAATCGTCACGGAACATAAATCTGATTCTTGAATCATTGATGACATTAAATGGAAAAACCCAACATCCAAATGCCGATCGCGCAGTGCTTGCAATTGCAGCGATGTTGCTAACTCCCGCCAAGTCAGTTCCACTTTGGGAAATCGATCGCGAAAAACTCGTAAAATATCAGGCAACAAACAGTTAGCCATTGAACTGTTAAAACCGACAATCAAACGCCCGATTTCTCCGCGACTGGCGCGTTTTGCGGTTTTGACAGCATTGTCCACCTGCGCGAGGATCAAACGAGTTTCTTCTAAAAAAACCTGTCCTGCCCAAGTTAACTGAAGGGGTCGTTTAGTGCGATCGAACAACTGCACCTCAATTTCCTCTTCCAGTGCCATAATTTGCTGGCTGAGAGGAGGTTGCGCCATGTGTAAACGCTCTGCAGCGCGACTGAAGTTCAACTCTTCTGCTACTGCAATGAAATATCGCAAATGTCGAAGTTCCATTAATTAGCCTCTACTATATCTTTTAAATATAGCTTACAACTGAATTAAATATTGGACATATACTACCACCTTAGCTAATCTGGATAGTAAGACGTTATTAATCTCAAGTCAACAGACTTCGAGAGATATTGCTGCAGTTGGAATAGGAAGTTATTTGTTTATGAACCAAATTAAACGTGTTGCCATAGTGGGAGGAACCCACGGAAACGAACTCACAGGAATTTACCTCGTGAAGAAATTCGCTCGCGCGCCAGAGTTAATTGGGCGAGCGACTTTTGAAACTATCACCCTGCTGGCCAATCCCAAAGCTTGCGAAATCGGGACACGCTACATCGATATTGACCTCAACCGCTGCTTTAGAAAGCAAGATTTAGAAAATCCCCATCTCTCCAGCTATGAAGCACAGCGGGCGAAAGAAATCTACCGCATTTTTAGCTCAAAAAACACTCATCTGCCCAACGTAATTATCGATTTGCACAGCACCACATCCAACATGGGGCTAACTTTTATTCTCGCCAGCCATCATCCATTTAACCTGCAACTAGCAGCTTATTTAACATCAGTGTATCCCCACCTCAAGGTACTCGCTTCTACAACCAAGAATCATGAGAGTCCTTTGCTGCGATCGCTTTCGGTATTAGGCGGTACGCTGGAAGTTGGTGCAGTGTCGCAAGGGGTATTAGATGCGTCTTTATTTCAGCAAACTGAGCAACTTGTCTGCGGAATTTTAGACTGCGTAGAAGCCTACAATCAAGGCACCCTGCCTGCTGCAAAGAATCCCCTGACTATTTATCACACCATTGGGGCGATCGACTATCCCAGAAACGAGAACAGAGAAATTCAGGCAATGATTCATCCTCATCTGCAATCCAGAGATTATCAAGCCCTAAATCCCGGCGATCCGATGTTTTTGACCTTGGATGGTGACTCGGTGTTGTATGAAGGTAAATCAACCGTTTATCCCATTTTCATTAACGAGGCTGCTTACTACGAAAAAGGAATTGCCATGTGTTTTACCCAAAAGCTAATAGTCAGTCTTGAGTAGAAATTTAAAAATTATTATTGAGAATTTTCAGGCGACATAAACTCCTCTTTAGAAGCTGTAGTAAAAGAACGCAATTCCTTCCATATTTCCAAAGTGATAATACAGGTAATCAGCCACACCAAACCCGCCGTATAACCAGCAATAACATCGGTAGGCCAGTGAACTCCTAGGTAAAGCCGGCTCAAACCAATACCAGCAACTAATACAACTGTCAAGCTGTAAATAAACCAGCGCTGTTTGGGAAAGCGGGTAGCCAAGAAATATCCTAGCAAACCGTAAATAACCATTGAAATCATCGCGTGTCCGCTAGGAAAACTGTAAAAGCGAACGTCAACAACGCGCTCCCAAAGTTGAGGTCGATCGCGGGCAAAAAGTTTTTTTAACAGTAAATTTAAACCGATCGCCCCACCACCCGCGAGCGCAATAGTTGCAGCTTCCGAGCGGTGATTGCGCGCTAGCAAAACAATACCCAACGTCAGACAAATCACTAGCAGCAAATTCGGCTCTCCCAAAAAGGTAAAGCCCAGCATTATTTGATCGCGCAGGGGAGTGTGCAATTGCCTCAGAGCTAGTAAAATAGAGGTATCGAAAGCGTAACTTTCTTTTTCCAACACGTCTTCGGCAATAGTGGCAAATCCCCACATCGCCAAAGCCGCAACAGCAAGCCCGGTAAGCCGAATTATCGAAATGAGCGATCGAATTTTAGAACCCATTCTTGAACTAATTAAAATTTTAAAATTTCCAACTTAAAATAATACAACAAAGATAGGAAACGAAAACGCCTTACCCATCGTCTAGATTCTTAAGCAACTATATTCTGAACCATTAATTGATTTTTCACTACCCACCTCAGCTTTTACATCCAATCGGCGAATGACTATACTCTCCACAAAATACATTTCTGCAATTTTGTTGACCTTGGGGTTGACAAGTCTTTCTAGCTGTGCTACCAACAGCGGAGTAAGTGCGCCGATCGCCGAAGCCCACACGATCGCCCAGCGTCTCGTCTCGACCGCAGTCGCGCAAAAGCCGAACCACCCGCAATTCGGCCAGCCGATCGACTGTACCCTAGGCAAAGACTGTTTTGTAATGCTGTATTTCGATCGAGAACCCGGCCCCACCGCCGTCGATTTTGGCTGCGGGCGCCAAACCTACGACGGGCACGACGGCACAGATTTTGCCATTCCCGACGCCAAAGCAATGGCAAAAGGAGTTCCAGTGATTGCCTCCGCAGCAGGCAAAGTTTTGCGAACACTAGATGGTGTGGTCGATCGGCGTTTACAAAACGAGACAGACAAAGCCAGCGTCGCAGGCACAGAATGCGGCAACGGCATCGTAATCGACCACGGCGCAGGCTGGGAAGCCCAATATTGCCACCTCCGCAAAGGCAGCGTTGCCGTCAAACCGGGGACGCAGGTAGAAAAAGGCGCGGTTTTGGGTATGGTGGGAAACTCTGGGGAGGCATCTTTCCCCCACGTGCACGTAACTTTTAGCTATCAAGGCAAACCCGTAGATCCGTTTGTCGGCCCCGACGCGAAGTTAGGCTGCAACATCGCCCGCAATCCAATTTGGGACAAGCCTCTAGACTATATTTCCACAGGTTTAATCCGCGCTGGTTTTGCCAATAAGCCGCCAGACGAAAACACTGTTTGGGCCGGACAATTTTCCGAGACTCAACTCCCTGCAAACAGTCCAGCTTTGTTGTTTTGGGTGCAAAGTTACGGAGTGCTCAAGGGCGATCGCGAACAATACAAATTATTTGCACCCAACGGCACAACTATCGCTGCCCCGACCAATGAAATTAAAGCCCCTAGCCTTACTTGGTTGGGTTATGTCGGCAAAAGAAACAGTACAAATTCTCCTCTAACTCCCGGAGTTTGGCGGGCCGAATACCGATTGATGCGGGGCGATCGAGTTTTGACAGAAGTCAAGCGAGAAGTAGAGTTGCGTTAGTCGCCAAGTTACTCATACCAAATTCCTTTGAAAACGAGAATGAAATATGTTAAAATAACAACAATATTTTTTCATTTTTGAGGGTCAAGTTTTCCTTGCCTCGTAATAAAAGTGCCATACAGCCACTTCACCAACCTAGAAATGATTGAAACCAACTTTGGCATAACCATTGCTGACAAAGTTGGTATTTTTGCCGATTTACCCGACGCCGAGTATAGCGATCTTCTCAGCCAAACTCTGCAAGAAAACATTTCTTTAGCTTTAGCAATTAATACCGAAAAAGCTCGCTCCGAATTAATTGTCACACCTATTTTAGTAGAACTTAGAAAGCAGTTTAAGTATCAAATTAGCTTTTTTTCAGGAAAAGAGTTTAATGTAGATTTAGAAAAAGGCTTAACGGGTTTCTGTGATTTTATGATTAGTCGTTCTCCCGAACAACTGCTAATCAAAGCCCCCGTAGTCGCCTTAGTAGAAGCTAAAAATGATAATATCCAAGCTGGGCTTCCACAATGTATGGCAGAAATGATTGCTGCTCAAATTTTTAATGAAAGAAGAAACAATAATATTTCTGAAATATTTGGAGTGGTCACAACAGGAACAAATTGGAAATTTTTACGCCTTAGTAATCAACTTATGGAAGTTGATTTAAATGATTATTTTATTGATAATATTAGTAAAATTATTGGGATCTTAAAATATTTGATCGATGCCACTAACCTATGAAACTGGGAGCCAATTTATGAAATTTGCTCAATATAGATAAATTTAACAATAACTTAACCATAATTTTTACAAGATCACAAATTCTCCGGGACAATGTAGCTTTCATCAGCTTGTTGTCACCGGCTCGATCACTCGTTTTTCCCCGTCGAACGCGAGCGTTCGGGAGCGTGGTTTGGATGGGGACAATTTAGGGCAAATTGTTCCAAGCTTGAGCCACAATGTCGCTCAGCCATAGCCTCTGAGCAAAATCGAGCAAATTGTCGTCCGCGAGTACCTCAGCCTTCAATTCATCCAAAGACTGAGATCGCGATCGAGCTATTTGAATCACACCCGCGATCGCCGACGCCACCAATTCTTCATTCAGCGGCTGCTGTCGCAAAGCAATCATTTCTTGAGGATTCGTAGGAATGGGATAATTCATAGAAGTGCATACCGAAAGGAGTAGATATTCAGCCACTGCGCCCCCACCGACAGCAAGAGCGATCGAAAACCTAAAAATCTGAGAACATTGTAAACTTATTTAAAACTCAATAAGTATTCGGGAGTATAGCCTACTTTGCTCCCTTGTCAACTCCCCCATCTTTATTAATTTATTCAGAATTGAGAGCCTAATCATGCAAGAAATTCTTTATCTAGAAGTCCCGACGCCGGATACAGCAGCCGTCTGCACTTGGTTGCAGCACGAATTCGATCCCGGAATCGGAGAAAAAATTATTACTGCTGACGGCTTTCGACTGCTTTCACCAGCCACAACAGCCGAGGTTCTCAAGTCTGGAACTCAAAATGCCAATCCCAAACCCCCCTTCGCTGACCCCAATTCAGGAAACCCAAATTGGCGATCGACAGAACTTTCCACCTTTGTCTGGTCACTGCAACGCACCACTTATTTAAAAGTCTTTCGTCTAGAAGAGGCGCCTGCGGGAGAAAAAAAGTTCCTGGAAGCTCTGAATCTTGCTGTGAGAAACAAGTTTCCCGATCGCTACCCTGAACCCCCTGTCATAGACCTCTCCAAACAGTCAATTTTTGACGCTCTTGCCCCCTATTACCCCCTGACCGTCAAATACTTCCAAAAAATGCCTCAAGGCGAATACGACCTCAAGCGCGTCTACTGGTGGGAGCAACGTTGGCGCGAAGGCACTCGCAATCCTCAAAAGCCAAAACAAGTAGTGTTTTTGAAGGAAGAGGGAACAGGGAAGAAGGAAGAAGGAAGAGGGAAGAAGGAAGAGGGTACAATTTCGGTGTCTGATTCTGGTGATACTTTTTATGACTTAATTTATATTGGCGGGGCCTTGGGAGTGATTCACGCCGCAGTCATGGCGAGATTGGGCTACCGGGTGCTGCTAGTTGAGCGAATGCCTTTCGGGCGGATGAATCGCGAGTGGAATATTTCGCGGGACGAAATTCAAAGCTTAATTGATTTGGGTTTATTTACTGCTGCGGAAATCGAAACTTTGATTGCCAGAGAATACAAAGATGGCTACAACAAGTTTTTTGATGCTAACAATCCGCCCGTGGCTCAAGCGCCAATTCTGCACACACCAAAGGTACTCAATGTAGCTTTGGACGGCGAGAAATTGCTGAATTTAGCGGGAGTGAAGCTAACAGAAGCTGGTGGAGAAATCTGGGACGAAACAGAGTTTCTCCGAGCCGATGTTGAAGCCGAAAAAGTAGTAGTTCAGGGTCGCCACTTGCCGACAAAAGCCGATCGCACTGCATTAGGACGGCTGTTGGTGGATGCAATGGGTTCGGCTTCTCCCATCGCTTGGCAATTGAACGAAGGGCGGACTTTTGACAGCGTTTGTCCGACAGTGGGAGCAGTCATCGACGCAGGATTTGAGCCGGGAGTGTGGGATTCCGAGTACGGGGATGTGCTCTACACTCACGGGGACATTTCCCGTGGCCGCCAGCTCATTTGGGAGTTGTTTCCCGGCGCCGGCACAGAATTGACAGTTTATCTATTTCACTACCACCAAGTACATCCCGATAATCCCGGTTCTTTGCTGGAAATGTACGAGGATTTTTTCGCAATTTTGCCGGAATACCGCCGCTGCGATGTCGATAAATTGGTGTGGAAAAAACCGACCTTTGGTTATATTCCGGGGCATTTTAGCAGCAACAGCAGCGATCGCTCCGTGGCGATCGATCGCCTAATCTCGATCGGCGACGCAGCATCATTGCAATCTCCCCTCGTTTTCACAGGGTTCGGCTCTCTTGTCCGCAATCTTTTCCGCTTAACAGACCTTTTGGATACAGCTTTAAAGCACAATTTGCTGACGGCAAATCACTTAAACCAAATTCGCGCCTACCAGAGCAATGTTTCAGTAACTTGGCTATTTTCTAAAGGCATGATGGTTCCTACCGGGAGCAGTTTGCCACCTCAAAGAATTAATTCAATTCTCAATACCTTTTTCGGTATTTTGGCAGCCCAAAAACTCGCCGTAGCCGAAACTTTTATCAAAGACAGAACCGACTGGCTAACTTTCAATCGGCTGGCGATCGAAGCAGCCGGAAAAAACCCTTCTCTCCTAATGTGGATTTTAGATTTTGTCACCTTGAGGGATATTTGGCGCTGGCTGGGAAGTTACTTGAATTTTACTCTGCTGGCTTTTGCCACTTTGCTGTTCGGATGGCTTCCCAGCTTCGCCCGCAGAGTACAACCTTGGTTGGAGCCCCGGTATCCGGCTGTTTGGCTGTGGCTGTTGGCTACCAGCTATGCTCTCACCTACGGCATGGGAAAGGGGAGAAAAGAGTGTTGAGTGTTGAGTTTTGAGTTTTAACTCAAAACTAGCAACTTCAGTTCGCTATCGAAAACTCGGCAATTCAATTTCAGCTAGCGAACGCCGTTTTTTAGAAGCCCGCAGCGGACTGGCAATCAAGCTTAGCCAGTCTGGTTGGGCGACTGCTGTAGGTTTTGCCACACTCGATCGCACTTCTTGAATGCCAAAGGTTTCAACGGAGTTCAAAATTTGAAAAGCCCTGGCTAATTCTTGCGTGTCCACATTGGTAGCAGTTTCGGGTTCAGACTCCGCCACCGGCAGTTCAGGTTCCGCAACCGGTTCGGCCGAGTCAGGTGCAGGCTCATGAGGCTGGTAGGTTTCGGTCTCCTGTAATTGAATGGCGGATACTTGGGCTAATTTGTTGAGTTCTAGAGGAGCTGGGGATTCAGGCTCGATCGCCTCGGCAGCAGTCGCTACCTCTGGAAGCTCTTCTGGTTCCGACCAAGGTTGGACAGGGGAAGCGTTGAAGGCTGGCGGCACCGGCATCTGAGAGCTTTTGACCGCCGCGAGCAAAGATTCTAATTGTGCGCTGGCGGTGTCCAGATTATTGTCAGGCGGCTCGATCCTCGGCGACTTTACCTGCGGCCTGTCCAAACTTCTTTCCAAGGCAGCTTTGAATTGCAGAGTGTGGCGCTGCTGGCGGTGCAAGCGGGCTCGCAATTCCCTGCAAATATTTTCTGTGGCTACTAACTGCTGTAACTGTTCGTTGTAGCGCTGCACAGTAGACGCACATTCTCGCTCAACAGTCGCTAGCCTGACTTGGCTGGTTGCCAACTGACTTCTTAAATTTTCGACTAAAATTTCTTGACTTTGGAGGGTTTGATGGGAAACTTCCACTTTGCCAAACAGCCGCGTCAATTGTTCTTGAGTATTTTCGAGTTCTGCAGTCCGCTGTTCTAGCAAAGTTTCGCGATTCTGCAAGGTTTTTTGGGACTCTTCAAGAGCTGTTTCTAGCTGGGCGATGCGCTGTAAAAGGTCGCGGTTGCATTCGTGCAGCGCTTGCATGAGGGTGACTGGGGTTGATCCTTTGCCCTTGGCCTGTTCGGCATTCCCAAGCATATTTTTTAGATTCTCTGAAATCGGGGGCGAGCCCGCCTCCGCCGGCTGTGTCGGAGATTGCGAATTTTTTGTTTCCGGTTTTGTGGGAATTGCATCTACGCTGATGGCGTTGGGAAAATCTACTGTTTGCCAGTCTTCTTCTGGCTGTTGGGGAACCATTGCGGGAGTGTCTGTCGCATAGGGGGCGAGCGGCTCAAAACCCCCAGCAGCAGCAAAATCTGACTGCAATGGTTCGGTATCGGATGGAACAGCAGGGTACGGTTGGTGCTGATGGGCTCGAAGATCAGCTTCTGACATGGCTTTTTATCCCAATACTCACAGGGTCTCAGATACAGTCTATCCTTAGATATTCTCCCGAAGGAAGCCCCTCAGTGATAGTTTTTGGCATTTTTTCTGTTTTTTCGGACAATCGTCTCTGAATCGATTCGCGCGATCGAACTACAACCCGAACTCAAATTCAGGCGTAATATGCGCCTAGGAGCACCCTACAGACGTGAGTTGTGGGTCCAGAGTCCTATCAAAATAATTTTTCTTGATGTCTAACGCACTGTTTCGGTATGCGTGCGATCGCCTAAGCTTTAACAACTGCACAATGTTTGTCAATGATTGCTGGAACTTCTGCCGGTGCAATGCGGCTGTAGCGAGTTTTGTCCGGCATCACAACTATATTTGGGCCCGCTTTACACTGTTTGAGACATCCGGTTCCCTGTACTGTCACTTTGTCTTCTAAACCGCGCGCATTCAAAGCATTTTCTAAAGCTTTACAGACTCCTCCAGCGCCCCGCTTCAGGCAGTCTGATTTTTGACATACTAATATTTTGGTTTGGGTTTTGGCCGGAGCTTTTACAGTTTGAGCGGCTGTGGGAGAGCTGAATTCGCTTTTGCCGATCGCGCGATCGTCGGATGTCAATACCGCAACAGGCCCATTGGTGGAGTCAAGCAGTTCTGGCGATCGATCGTTTTGACCTTGAGCCAGCTTGAGGCTGCGAGCTTTAAGTTTTATTTTACCGTTTTTCAAGTTGATTTCTTTCTCACCTACAACTTCAACTTTCAAACCGGGCGTCAAAACAGGTAACAGAAATGACCGCAATTCCTTGCACAGTTTAACAAGATATTCTACTCCCCGAGCATTGCTAATTCGCAAATATTTAAGTTTGCAGCCATCTTCAATAATCAGGCCGAGGATTTCTCCCTCTAAACTGAATTCGGAAACTTGCTTGCCAGATTTATACATTGTTATGACTCCTTTAAATCCGTTACATCCGTTACATCTTGTACATTGCTCGTTGCCGAACTTCGTTCTACCTTTAGCCCCGTTGCCAGCAGCACTCCAGCCATTCCACCAGTTCGTCCCGAGGGGCACTGACTTGCCTCAACACGCTCATTAACTGAGCCGCTTGTTTAGCTGTGTTGACTTTTGCCCGCAAAGGTTGGTCAACCGCACACCAGCAGGGAATTTCTAGTTCTTGCAAGCGTTTGTAAACTTGCCACCTATCTAGCCAACTAACTTGCACAATGTCACAAACTTCTAATTCTGGATCTGCTGGATTCATTTTTTAACAACAGTAATAATTTGCATTAATTTTTACCCTGAATGGTAGCGGGTAGAAGTTAAAAGCCAGATTTCAGGAGAACATCAAAGATGTTCAAAAGCCCTTCCTGAAAAATTCTGCCTTTTGTCCTCTGCCTTCTGACTTCAGAAGGTTCGCCCCACTTTCAGGAAGCCTTCAGAACGAGGATCTTGTTCAAGCATAACCCAACTGCTAATAATTCTCAATAGGTTTACAAAAAAAATTTCCTACTCTATAAAATCTTCTACTATCGAGGCAGACGCTGCTTGACTGGTAAATTTACGGTGCTAGACTGACTCTATTGGCAACAAAACTGCCTATTGAGAGGAGAACACACATGGCTGAGACTCAGAGTGCATTGAGACCGTTTGGGCACATAGCCGAAAACCCAGTTCTACTGGAACATTCAGTCACAGCACCGATTTGTGAAGGGATGAACGCGCTGCTGGCCAGTTTTCAGGCTCTATACCTGCAATATCAAAAACATCATTTTGTGGTGGAAGGGGCAGAATTTTACTCCTTGCACAAATTCTTTGAAGAAAGCTACGGAGAAGCTCAAGATAGCGTCCACGAGTTGGGCGAACGGTTAAACGGGTTGGGCGGCATACCGGCAGCTAGCTTTAGCAAGTTAGCCGAGCTGTGCTGTTTTGATCCGGAAGCCGACGGCGTATATTCCTGCCGCCAAATGCTAGAGCATGATTTGGCAGCAGAGCAAGCTATCCTTGGTTTGCTGCGGCGTCAAGCAGGACAAGCAGAAAGTTTGGGCGATCGAGCTACCCGCTACCTCTACGAAAAAATCCTGCTAAAAACAGAAGAGCGAGCCTATCACATTTCCCACTTCCTCGCCCCCGATACCTTAGTGCAGTTGAACTTGAACTAACAATTCTTCTTCTTCCTCTTCCTTCGCGCCCTTTGCGCCTTCGCGGTTCGTTATCTTAGATCAAACAAAAAAAAAGCGAGCAGTTTTGTCACTGCCCGCTTTTTTTATACAAAGTGCGTTTGACCCGCAGGGAATTAAGGCGCTAAAGCATTGCCGCGCAACAAGCTACCAATGGTTTTGGCGGTAATCTTCATCTGGATGAAAGGATTAGCCGGTACTACTGTCTTATACAAGTAGCTATCGAATGTGAGTTTCTGCACATCGCGATCGGCACACATTTCCACAAAAGCTTCGCGGGTAGCATCGGAACGGTAAAACACGCGCTGCAAAATGTCCAGAACTTTGTAAGTAATGCCGTAGGCTTTATCCCACCGCTTCAGGTAAATCTTAATTTCCTCTTCAGTCGGAATGCGCGCGCCTTTATTGGAAATCTCAACAATAGTTTCGGCGCACATCCGGCCAGACTTGGCGGCAAAATAGATACCTTCGCCGGAAGACTTGGTAACATAACCTGCGGCGTCGCCTACGAGAGCAACTCGGCCGACAACCCGGCGGGGACGCGGATGTTCCGGGATGGGGTGAGCTTCCACTTTAATAATCTCACCGCCCATCAGTTTTTTGGCAGCGCGAGCGCGGACTCCTGCTTGCAGCTTTTTGATGCTGGCTTGATTGACTTTCATCGTGCCGGTACCGACGGCTACGTGGTCGTATTTGGGGAACACCCAAGCGTAGAAGTCGGTAGATACGTCGTCGCCGACGTACATTTCGGCTAAGTCTTCGTAGTAAGCCATTTTATCTTCTGGCAGGCGGATGCGCTCTTGGAAGGCGATCGCATAATTGTAATCACCAGCATCGATCGCCTTTGCTACGCGGGAGTTAGCGCCGTCAGCCCCAATTACCAAATCCACCTTCAGAGTTTTCTGAATTCCCATTGCGCTGCCGTCGGAGTGGTCGGCATAATGCAAGGTGTAGGGGTCGGTGTTGTTTGAAGGAATGTCTAATTTGTGAACGGTGCCGTTAATCAGCTTTGCACCCAACGAAGCGGCGCGATCGCGCAGGAAGCCGTCGAGCACTTCGCGGCGGCACATACCGATGTATTCATGTGCGTTTTCAATATTGATGTCCACCTCGACGTTGGAGGGGGAGATCATTTTCATTTTTCTGACTTGGCGGTCAATAATACTTTGCGGCAAGTCAAATTCGCTGACCATGCACAGGGGAATCGCCCCACCGCAGGGTTTGGCGTTGTCTAATTTACGCTCGAATAGGTATGTTTCGATGCCTGCTTTTACCAATGTTTCGGCGGCGGAAGAACCCGCAGGGCCTGAACCTACTACTGCAACCCTTAGTGTCAAAGCTTTTCTCTCCAGTTTTTTTCTATAGGCATTACTCAGGTGTGATGGTATCACGGACTTTGGATGCGGGGGCGTGAAGCAGGGTAGATTTCAATGAAATGAAACAGAGCTTAACAGTTCGATACGAAAATCGGGTTTCCGGCAGTAGGTGCGATCGAATATCTTAAATCTTTAACGGCAGATGAACGCGGATGTGCGCTCATGTGCAGTGTGTCCTGGTGTGTGATCGAACATTTTGCCCTATTTTCTAAGAACAGGCTTTCCGGCCTGTTCCACAAAGAATGAATTTTCTGCTTGTGGGGTGGGCTTCTAGCCCGCCCGGACATGAACAGGCTGTCCGGCCTGTTCCACAAAGAGTGCATTTGGTTTTTGTGGGCCGTTGCTCCTAGCCCGCCCGGAATAGGTTAGAACCAGTCCAATAAGTTACATTAAAGTTACTTGCACTTATATCTAAAATTCTTATGCTCGGTAACTTTCAACAAAGCAACCTGCGGATTGAGCTTGAAGCTTCCGAAACAGCGATTAGAGACAGCTTGTTGCGTCCGAGTCAATTGCAGCAGTGGATGTGGCCGCAGCAGTTGTCTAGCGGTTTGCCGGAAGAATTTGCTCAAGGTTTGACCTTTACAAGTTGGCTGGGCCCCGTGGCAGTTCAGCATCACGTTAATATTGTTGAGCACAATTGTCTGCGGCTGTTATTGAGTCAGGGAATTGACGGATTTCACGAGTGGTATTGGGGCGATGGTTGGGTGCAGTCTCGGCTGGAGGGAGTGTCGCTGCTGCCGCTGAATTTGGGACAAACGGCTAGTTTGTTGCGGCTGCGAGAGTTTGTAGCCCGGAAGGGGAAGTAGATAAATGACTCTCCAAAATCCTTAGAACAAAGTCTGGTAGTCCTGCATAGCAACGAAAAATCCTAAACACTTTTAGGGGTCAAGAAGTGTTGTAATCATGGATAAAATACCAGAGGGCCCCACATTATTGGAAAGCTTTTTAGATTAGGAAAGACTCTTTCTTACAACAATATCGAGATATCCTGTAAATCAGGGAGTTCTTGCATCTTTCGATATCAGAAGTTTTGCCCGTATCTTTCCGACAGATTTGTGTCGCTGGCGAGGCAAAACTTTTTTATATGCGACCAAAAAATCTGTATAATAGACTGCACATTGTCTGTCAACTGCTGGGAGGGAATCCCAAAAACCTTTAGCACCCATTTCAACTCGACTTCCTATATACATCCCTAGAATTTCTTTGCTTAAGGTATCAATTGGCCGCTCTTTCCACTGCTTGTTCCCCTTATTGCCTAAAAACGACTACATTTCCTCACGTTGGATCGTTAGCTTGCCTTGGTTTTTTGACTTTACTTGAACTTTCCGGGGGACTGATGCTAATTGTTGAAAAACACATAGTATTGGAACCAGCGGGGGGACACCCTCGTGACTTTGAAAATCGCGACTCAAGATATTTTTTCTAATAAAAGCTGAGCTCTCAATTTTTTTGTTTCTTCTGAAATCCTTGGATGTCTGGGGTTTTAAAGAAACTGCCTGTGACAATATATACATTTAAAGTTTTGCTTAGCACTGGGGGTGGGACAATTTTTAACGATGTTTGGATAACCGAAACGGTGACAATTCATGGAGTGGAGAATTAACAAGGCTTAGGTACATCGCATGATAACTCCTTACCCTTACTCTGTCAGACCACCTGAAAGCCACTTCCCTGCCGAAAAACTAAGAGTGTGTTATAAAAACATAATTTGTTCCTTTCTAAAGCGCTATTGTTGACACAACGAACCAGGTGTGTTTTGACTGCGCGTTAATTTTTACCCGAAAAATAAATATGCTGTCCATTCCAGGCATTGCCGTCCAGAAGCTGCTTTACGAAAGTGCTAACTCTCTGGTGTACCGGGCGATACGGGAAGCGGATCACCAACCGCTCATCCTCAAACTGCTCAAAGAAAGCTACCCCACACCTCAAGAATTGCTACGCTACCGCACCGAATACCGTATCACCCGAGAGCTGAAAGAGGCGGGAGTCGTGCAAGTTTATGACTTGCAAAAATACCAAAACAGCCTCGTGATTTTTGTGGAGGACTTTGGCGGGGAATCCTTGAAAATATGGATGCAGCAGCGAAAGTTTAGCCTCAAGGAATTTCTGCTCCTGGCGATTGCAGCCACTGAAACTTTAGGACAAATTCACAGCGCCAATATCATCCACAAAGATATTAACCCCTCAAATATTGTTTATAACCCCGAAACGGAACAATTAAAAATTATCGACTTTGGCATTTCCACTCAGCTAACGCGAGAAATGCCAACCCTGAAAAATCCCAACGTTTTAGAAGGAACCCTCGCTTACATCTCGCCGGAACAAACTGGTAGAATGAATCGCTCTATCGATTACCGCACTGACTTTTACTCGCTCGGCGTCACCTTCTACGAATTGCTGACAGGAAAACTGCCTTTTGAGACAGAAGACGCTTTAGAGCTAGTTCACTGCCACATTGCCAGACAACCAGTTCCCCCGCACGAAATCAAGCCAGAACTTCCGGTAATTGTCTCTCAAATTGTCAGTAAATTGATGGCGAAGAATGCCGAAAATCGCTATCAAACTGCATTGGGTCTCAAGCAGGATTTAGAAATGTGTCTGGTTCAATTACAAGAAACCGATAGCATAGAAGAATTTGACTTGGGAATGCTGGATCTTACAGATCATTTCCTGATTCCCGAAAAGTTATACGGCCGAAAAACTGAAGTTAATCATCTATTAGCGGCCTTTGAAAGAGTTCGTAATGCTAATGCCGAAATGATGCTAGTAGCTGGCTTTTCGGGGATTGGTAAAACCGCCGTCGTGAACGAAGTCCACAAGCCGATCGCCCGACAGCGTGGCTATTTTATCAAAGGCAAATACGACCAATTCCAGCGCAATATCCCCTTTAGTGCATTTGTGCAAGCATTTCGGGAATTGATGGGACAATTATTATCAGAAAGTGACGCTCAGTTACACAGATGGAAAACCCTAATTCTCACCGCAGTAGGCGAGAGTGGGCAAGTGTTGATTGACGTAATTCCTGAATTAGAACACATCATTGGCGCTCAAAGTCCTGCACTAGAATTGTCCGGGAGTGCAGCACAAAACCGCTTCAATCTGCTGATGCAGAAATTTGTGCAAGTATTTACCCAAGCAGAACATCCCTTAGTGATGTTTCTGGACGATTTGCAGTGGGCAGATTCGGCATCTTTGAAGTTATTACAACTATTGATGGAGGATACGGGGCATCTGTTAGTATTGGGTGCTTATCGGGATAATGAGGTATCACCGGCTCATCCGTTTATGTTGACTGTGGATGAGATTGTGAAGTCTGGGGCAGTGGTGAATACGATTACCCTGCAACCGTTGAGTTTAGCAGATCTCAATCAGTTGGTAGCAGATACGCTGATTTGCGATTTATCTTTAGCCGGGCCCCTGACAGAATTGGTTTATCAAAAAACCCAAGGTAATCCCTTTTTCTCGACTCAATTCCTCAAAGCCTTGTATGAAGATGGTCAAATTATTTTTAACCCCCCTCAATCCCCTCTTAGTAAGGGGGGCAGTAAAGGGGGGTGGCAGTGCGATATTAATCAACTTAAATTGGCCGGCGCCTCGGATGTGGTGGAGTTTATGGCGGCGCAATTGCAGAAGTTGCCTGCCAAAACTCAGGATGTTCTCAAGTTGGCGGCTTGCATTGGGGCGCAATTTGATTTAGAGACAGTGGCAGTAGTCAGCGAAGAATTACCAGAACAAACGGAATCAGCGCTGTGGAAAGCCTTGCAAGAAGGACTCATTTTAGTGATTTCAGAAGGCTATAACTTCATTCAAGCAGATGCTCAATCCCCGAATCAGTCTGTTGCTAATCCCACTTATAAGTTCCTGCACGATCGCGTCCAGCAAGCGGCTTATTCATTGATTCCTGACGACCAAAAACAAGCCACTCATCTGAAAATAGGACAGTTACTGCTACAAAGTTCTTCTGAGATAGAAACCGAAGAAAAAATCTTTGATATTGTGGGGCATTTAAATCAAGGAATTGAGTTAATCAATCAATTAAGTGAACGATCAGACTTAGCCAAACTCAACTTAGAAGCTGGACGTAAGGCTAGAAATTCTACCGCCTACGCTGCGGCAAATATCTATCTACAAACGGGAATTGAGCTACTGACACCTCAATGCTGGCAAACTCAATATGAATTGGCGCTAAATCTTTATGTTGCTGCTGCTGAAATTGCCTATTTAAATGGTGAGTTTGATGGTATGGAACAGATGGCAGCACTGGTTTTGCAAGAAGCCCAAACAATTTTAGATCGAGTTAAAATTTACGAAATTAAAATTGCCGCTCAGACAGCCCAGAGCAAGGTGTTAGAAACGATCGCAGTAGCAAGAGAAGCACTCTTACAATTGGGGATTGAACTGCCTGCCGAACCCGATCAAGCCAAGATTGGCAAAGCGCTACAAGCCCTTGCGGCCCTCCTCGGCGACAGAAAGATTGAGGAATTGGTTGACCTACCTGTGATGACAAATCCGCAGACTCAGGCAGCTATGCAACTGTCTGGTATGTTGTTTCCACCCATTTTCCAGGGAATGCCCGGTTTGCTGCCCCTGCTGAGCTCCACGATGGTGAGTTTATCGCTCTCCTTTGGGAATGCACCCGCCTCGACAGTGGGTTATGCGATGCACGGGATGGTTTTCTGTGCCTTTTTACAAGAGGTGGAAACGGGCTATGGCTTTGGGCAATTGGCACTTTCATTGCTTGATAGGTTGAATGTACCGGAATTCAAGTCCACAGTTCTACTTTTGTTTGGTGGCTGGATTCAGCATCGCCAAGAATCTCTTTTGGCAACGATACCGACGCTGAAAGAGGGCTATAGGTTTGGTATGGAAACGGGCGACTTTGTAGACGCTGGCTACAACATATATATTTGTTTTTATACTCATTTATTCGCTGGTGTAGAACTAGACACTTGGGAACCAGAAATAGCAAGTTATAGGGCGGTAATGGCGCAGTTGAAACAATATTCTGCGCGGGTTTATTTGGATATGATTCAGCAGACGGTGCAAAACTTGAGGGAAACCCATATTCGGCCGGATTTGTTAATAGGCTCTGCCTACGATGAAACGGTGATGATTCCCAAGCACTATCAGGATAATGAATTTACGGCGATCGCCTGTGCCTGCATCTACAAACTGCTGCTTGCTTACTGCTATGGCAATTACACGGCTGCCCTAGACCACATTACCCAAGTCAAACAGTATTTGATGGGAGTATCGGGCTCGGCTTTTGTTCCAATTTTTCATTTTTATGCCGCCCTGACGCACTTGGCACTTTTTCCCGCACAGCCAGCAATTGAGCAAACTGAAACTATTGCCTTAGTGGAAACCCATCAAACCACGCTGCAACAGTGGGCACAAAATGCTCCCATGAATTATCTGCATAAATGGTATTTAGTGGAAGCAGAACGGCAACGGGTGTTGGGCAATAAAGCCGAGGCGATTGAAATGTACGATCGCGCTATTTCTGGAGCCAAAGAAAACACATATGTTAATGACGAAGCCCTAGCAAACGAAATCGCAGCCAAATTCTACTCGGAATGGGGCAAAACAAAAGTTGCTCAAGCCTACATATTTGAGGCGTATTATTGTTATGTTGAATGGGGAGCTACTGCTAAGGTAACGGATTTAGAAACGCGATATCCCCACTTATTCGCGGTAACTCAACCAGGAAGGAAAAATACTCAAACTACCGTAGCAATGACAACGACTGGTTCGGGGAATCACCTAGATATCACCGCAGTCATGAAGGCTTCTCAGGCGATTTCGGGAGAAATTATGCTAGATAAGCTACTGTCTAGCTTGATGAAAATTTTGATGGAAAATGCAGGGGCGCAACGAGGCTATCTAATTTTGTTAAGCCAGGGAAAACTGTTCATTGAAGCTGAAGGGAAAATCGATGAGGAACTCGTCACCGTGTTGCAGTCAATCCCCGTTGAAACCTGTCAAGAACTTTCCTCCGCAATTGTCAATTATGTGAGTCGCACTCAAGAAAGTGTGGTACTCGATGATGCTGCGCGATCGGGACAATTTACCAACGACCGCCACATCCGAAAGTATCAGCCCAAATCAATTTTATGTGTGCCGCTGATTAATCAATCTCAAATCATTAGTATTGTTTACCTAGAAAATAACTTGACAGCGGGAGCTTTTACCCCTGAAAGAGTGGAAATATTGAAAGTTTTATCTGGACAAGCGGCGATCTCAATTCAAAATTCTAAGCTTTATACAGAAGTACGCAAAAATGAAAGCAGGCTGGCTCAACTCAATAAAGCTTACGAGCGATTTATTCCCCATCAATTCCTCCAGTTTTTAGAGAAATCAAGCATCATTGATGTGGAATTGGGCGACCAAGTGCAGTTAGAAATGTCGGTGTTGTTTTCCGACATTCGCGACTTCACGACGCTTTCGGAAACTATGACGCCGGAGGATAATTTCAAATTTATCAATTCTTATCTTTCTCGCATGGAACCCGTTATTAATGAAAATAAGGGGTTTATCGACAAATATATTGGCGATGCGATTATGGCGCTGTTTAGCGGCGAGGCGGATAATGCGGTGAAAGCGGGAATTGCTATGCTGCACCGCCTCGCTGAATACAATGAATACTGCGCTAACGCTGGCTGTGCGGCGATTCAGATTGGGATTGGGATTAATACGGGTTCTTTGATGCTGGGAACTGTGGGAGGACCAAATCGCATGGACGGGACGGTAATCAGCGATGCGGTGAATTTAGCTTCTCGTGTAGAAAGTTTGACGAAAAATTATGGGGTGGCGCTATTAATTACCCAGCCAACTTATACGCGCCTGAAAAATCCATCCCAGTACGCAATTCGCACTCTCGATACGGTAAAAGTCAAGGGAAAATCCGAAGCTGTGACGATTTATGAGGTGTTTGATGCAGATCCGCCAGAAATTAAACAGGCTAAGTTAGCTACGCTGGAATTGTTTGCAGAAGCTAGGGCACTTTACTCGGGAGGGAAGTTATTTGAAGCGGCGCGGCTTTTTGAAGAGTGTTGGCGTCAGAATCCGGGCGATCGCGTTGCTAAAATTTACTGGGAACGCTGTGAGTCTGCATTGTTGACTCGCACAAAAATCAAAGACAGGCTACACAATTTAAATTAAGCGGTTGCTATACCTGAAAATTACAGCAAAAGTACGATCGACTGCTGAGACACCCTACAAACTAGGCGATCGCGATCGGGTAGGTAGGTTGTTGCGCTTTAGCGCTAAAGCGCAACAACCTACGCAGTCTAAAAAGTTACTGCCTGAACTATACTGCTGGCAGTGACTCCTTTCAAGACAGCTAAATATTCCCCTGTTACCTGATACTGAATTATAGTATCGCTAACATTCGCCCCTGTTCCTTGAAAAATATTTAACTCGCTAAAAGCAAGGGGGCTAATTAAATCAATTTTGTCTTGATTGAGGGTAAAGTCAGTAATCACATCAGCGGCGGCTAAGTCTGTTCCACCAGTATCGATCGCGATCGCAAACACATCAAAACCCAATCCGCCGGTGAGAGTGTCGGCACCCCTTTCTCCAAATAAGTAGTCATTGCCCGCGTCGCCAAACAATATATCGTCGCCCTTGCCCCCGTAAATGCGATCGCTTCCCTTACCTGAGTAAATCAAGTCAATGGCGCGATCGCCCTGAATAAAATCAATCCCCTTACCACCAAAAATAATGTCATTGCCATCACCGCCCCTGATGCCGTCATCCCCTTTTTGTCCGTAAAGCAAGTCATCGCCTGCTTTGCCATGAAGATAGTCATTGCCGGGGCGTGCGTGGATAATGTCGTTTAATGCCGATCCTGTGACGCGATCGTCGGAGTCTGTCAAACCGATTACTGACTGTTGGGACAAGGTTTTGACATCGCCTAAGTTATCGTTATCGCTGATATTGACTGTGAGAGGGGCGGCGAGATTATTATACAATGTGTCTGTGCTGGTAGTGGCGTGGCTAATTGGACTTAGATGATTGCCCTCAACAACCGCATCGTCAACCGCAGTCACCGTTACTGTTTGGGCGATATTCCAATTGGCGGAAGTAAAAGTAAGTGCAGGTAGGCTGACAGTAACTTGGGTTCCAGGGGTAATGGCGACGGTGACATTAGCAGTTGGCTGAGTATTTAGTCGCACTTTGTATATATCGCTGCCCAAGCTTTCGAGTACGTTGGTACTGCCAAGTGGTTCAAGGAAAAGGACAGCGGGAGTACCTGGAGTTGTTGTCGGAGTCGGTGTTGTTGTCGGAGTCGGTGTTGTTGTTGGAGTCGGTGTTGTTGTTGGAGTAGGAGTTGTTGTTGGAGTCGGTGTTGTTGTTGGAGTAGGAGTTGTTGTTGGAGTAGGAGTTGTTGTCGGAGTAGGCGTTGTTGTTGGAGTTGGTGTGGGAGTTGGTGTGGGAGTTGGAGTTGGTGTGGGAGTTGGAGTTGGTGTGGGAGTTGGAGTTGGTGTGGGAGTTGGAGTTGGAGTTGGTGTGGGAGTTGGTGTGGGAGTTGGAGTTGGTGTGGGAGTTGGAGTTGGTGTGGGAGTTGGAGTTGGAGTTGGTGTGGGAGTTGGAGTTGGTGTGGGAGTTGGCGTGGCAATGTTAACAGTAAAACTGCCTAAATTGCTACCTACAACTTGATTGCCAAAAGTATCTTTTACTTGCGATGCTTGCAAATTAACAGCGTAATTGCCATTATCTGTGTCATCCCAACTTCCCCCAGGCGGAGTTAGAGAATAAGTTGCCGTGCGAGGTGTGCCATTACTATTAGTATCGGCACTGACAAATGTAGCGGGAATTGCACCACCTGACCAGTTTACTACCAGATCAGAATTATCTAAACTGCTAACATCAACTCCCCTGCTATCAGTGAAAGTAACTGTCAATGTCTGACTTGTGCCGCCCGCTGTAGTAATATTAGAAATTGTACCCAAGCTAGCACTAGGTGCTGTAAAATCAGCAGTACGAACCAGTTGAGTGGCTGCGGTATTGTTATTACTCGCTGTATCCGTAGCTGTTGCCTCCGGTACATCAACTGTGACGGGGCCATCAGCATTCGGTGTGACTGTAAAATTATAAGTCGTGCCGCTACCTGTAAAACCGCTAACCGTACCGTTAGTAACATTAATGCCACTGGCACTAAATCCTGTCACATTTTCACTGAAAGTGGCTGTGACTAAAAATGGTGCATTTATTGTTGTGGGTGATGTGGATGTTAAGGCAACTGTTGGTGCGGTAACATCAGCAGTACGAGTCAGTTGAGTGGCTGCGGTATTGTTATTACTCGCAGTATCCGTAGCTGTGGCGGCAGGTACATCAACTGTGACGGGGCCATCAGCATTCGGTGTGACATCAAAGGTATAGGTTTTGGCATCAACTGTGACAAAGTTACTGACAGTCGCATTGGCTACGGTAAGATCAGTATTATCAAACCCAGCAACATTTTCGCTGAATGTTGCTGTGACGCTAAATAAACCATTTACTGTTGTTGCTGATGCGGATGTTAAGGCAACTGTTGGCGGTGTAACATCAGCAGTACGAACCAGTTGAGTTGCAGCGGTATTGTTATTACTGGCAGTATCAGTAGCTGTTGCAGCCGGTACATCAACTGTGACGGGGCCATCAGCATTCGGTGTGACTGTAAAATTATAAGTCGTGCCGCTACCTGTAAAACCGCTAACCGTACCGTTAGTAACATTAATGCCACTAGAACTAAATCCTGTCACATTTTCACTGAAAGTGGCTGTGACTAAAAATGGTGCATTTATTGTTGTGGGTGATGTGGATGTTAAGGCAACTGTTGGTGCGGTAACATCAGCAGTACGAGTCAGTTGAGTGGCTGCGGTATTGTTATTACTCGCAGTATCCGTAGCTGTGGCGGCAGGTACATCAACTGTGACGGGGCCATCAGCATTCGGTGTGACATCAAAGGTATAGGTTTTGGCATCAACTGTGACAAAGTTACTGACAGTCGCATTGGCTACGGTAAGATCAGTATTATCAAACCCAGCAACATTTTCGCTGAATGTTGCTGTGACGCTAAATAAACCATTTACTGTTGTTGCTGATGCGGATGTTAAGGCAACTGTGGGTACAATGGTGTCTACAATTATGGCTCTGCTATCCGCTAAAGATTGTCCCGTAGGAATAGTTAAAGTTGCATCATTTCCAGCAGTATCTCTTAAGGTTGCACCAGTCGCTAAAGTTATACTATTTGAATTAAGGTCGAGGCTATTTTGTCCGGCGGCTGGAGTATAAGTGCCGACAGCAGATGTACCGGTGAAAGGTGCAATAGTCACTGTGCCGCCTGTGTCTAAGGCGACACTCATCTCACCGCCTGCTAAAGTAACGGCTTCGCTGAAGTTGACGGTAACGTTGACGTTACCAGTTGTGTTGTAACTGCCGTCAGTGGTGGTAGAGGTGACGCTGGCAATGGTGGGTGCAAGGGTATCAATAACTATGGCTTTACTACCACCGAGAGAGCTAACTGAGGGGGTAGTGGGGAGGGTTAAGAAAGCGTCAAATGCTGTACCCACAGTTTCTTTAATGATGCCGCCGTTGAGGGTGAGGGCGGTGGTGGCGAGGTATTCTAAGTCACCCGAGGTGTCTCCTGCTTGGACTACATAGTTGAAGGTGAGTACAGTACCGCCGCTACCGCTGGCATAGGTGGCAAAGCGGTCAGTAGTACCTGTTTCTAGTTGCAGTTGGGGTGTGCCACCTGTGGTATCTACGTTGACAGCAGCATCGAAGGTGACGGTGATGGCGATGGTATCACCTGCTTTGTAGCTGCCGTCAGCGGTGGTGGCGGTGACAGCGGTAACTTTGGGGGTAGTGTTGAGCAGGATGGAGGCGGTGTTGCTGCTTCTGTTGGCTACAGCTAAGTCGGGTTTCCCGTCGCCGTTGATGTCGCCGATGCTGACGGATAAAGCGGTAGTGCCGGTAGCCAAGTCTAATTTGGGGGCAAAAGTGGGGGTGGTGGCTCCGGTAGGGGTGGTGTTGAGCAGGATCGAGGCGGTGTTGCTATTTCTGTTCGCTGTTGCTAAATCTGGTTTCCCGTCGCCGTTGATGTCGCCGATGCTGACAGAGTAGGGGGCAGGGTCAGTAGCAAAGTCAACTTTGGGGGCAAAAGTGGGGGTGGCGGCTCCGGTGGCGGTGGTGTTGAGCAGGATCGAGGCGGTGTTGCTGACCGAGTTCGCCGTTGCTAAATCAGGGAGGCCGTCGCCGTTGATGTCGCCGATGCTGATGGATTGTGGGTAACCATTAGGGATAGGGAAGGAGACTTGGGTGGCAAAAGTGGGGGTGGCGGCGTTGGTGGGGGTGGTGTTGAGCAGGATCGAGGCGGTGTTGCTGTTGAAGTTCGCCACAGCTAAATCAAGGAAGCCGTCGCCGTTGAAGTCGCCGATGCTGACGGATCTGGGGCTAATGCCACTAGAGAAGTCTACTTTGGGGGCAAAAGTGGGGGTGGCGGCGTTGGTGGCGGTGGTGTTGAGCAGGATGGAAACGGTGTTGCTGTTACTGTTCGCCACAGCTAAGTCTGGTCTTCCGTCGCCGTTGAAGTCGCCGATGCTGACCTCTCTGGGATAACTGCCAACAGGGAAGGAGGCTTGGGTGGCGAAAGTGGGGGTGGCGGCGCCGGTGGGGGTGGTGTTGAGCAGGACGGAGGCGCTGCCGCTGCTGGTATCGTTCGCCACAGCTAAGTCGGGTTTCCCGTCGCCGTTGAAGTCGCCAATGCTGAGGTCGCTGGGCAGAGCGCCACTAGCGAAGTCAACTTTGGTGGCGAAAGTGGGGGTGGCGGCGTTGGTGGCGGTGGTGTTGAGCAGAATGGAGGCGGTGTTGCTGTTGAAGTTCGCCACAGCTAAATCAGGTTTGCCATCGCCGTTGAAGTCGCCGATGCTGACCGAGTAGGGGACACTGCCAGTAGGGAAGGCAACTTGGGGGGCAAAGCCCAGTACGCCCCTGTATGTTTTGAGGGTGTTGGCGTTAAATGGTATTGGTGTATCTATACGGCCTGTTTGTACTTCCAGTTCCCAGTCTCCGCCCAGTGCCGCATTGCCGGTAAGGTTGGCGGAGGCGGCGATGTCAGCACCCGTTAATTCACTCAGGCTTTGGAGGAATTGGTTGGGTTTTGTAGGCTTAAAACCAGTCGGTTTAACACCAGTCCCGCCGGGGGTTAAAACCCCCGTCTGATAGGGAAAGTCCTCGATCGAGGACTGAATAAATGAATTGTCTTGATTGTCTTCAGTCGATTTCAACCGACTTAAGCTATGAGACAGGGGTTTTAACCCCTGGCGGACGTGGGGAATGTGGGAAATGTGGGAAATGTCGGGGCTGTCAATTTTCACCGATACATCGGCAGCGACATTACACCCATAAAGGAGAATATCTGCACCATTTGTTAATGCTTTGCGCCACTGTTTGAGTTGAGGGGCGAAGCTTTCTATGTTGATGCTGTTGAGTGTATTTACACCGAGTTGTACTGCGCCTGGACTGCCGTGAGATATGATGTGGATTGCTTCTATATTTTGTTCAATTGCTAGCCTTTCGGTGATTTGCTCAATGCCATCCCGCGTTTCATCTAGGATAATTACTTCCGCATTTGGGGAAATGCCGCTAATTAAACTATGGTAATCTTCAACATTTGAGTCAATAAAAACTAGAGTTGAAACAATTTTTTCCTGTATCATTATGCAACCTCTTTACTTTTTAAGCTTTATAGGTCTCACTCAAATAGAACTTATGCACTCACTAGCATCTGATTGCGCGCTACGCCTAAAGTCCTTACGATTGCTTTGTTCCTCGCAATGACATTACCAAGGACTTCCAATCATCGTAAAGCCCGACCAATAATAAGGATGGGATAGATTTTCATTAGTCAGTTTAGCTAATTCGGACGGCAATTCTAACTCCTTATTTGAGTTTGACAAAATTAAACGGCCATTTTGAATGCGAACTTGACCTTTGAGCATGGCGATTTGAGCTTGCCGTAAAGCTTCAGCTTTAATAGGCGCGACTTTTAACCGATCGTAAAATTCAGCCATTAACCCTAAAGTACCTTCATCGCTGACGTTCCAAAGGGTCGCTAAAACTGACTTCACTCCTGCTTGCACAGCTAACCCCGCAAAACCTAATTCGGTGCCATCATCACCCACAGCAGTTTTGCAAGCGCTCAACACCAATAACTCAACTTTAGGTGGCTGATTCCACCCTAGTTCGCGCACGCGATCGAGTGTTAACCTGCTATCTGATAACTGAATATAAGAATTGCTCGGTGCTCCTGGCTTAAAGTATCCGTGAGTGGCCAGGTGAATAATCCGATAGGGTCTGTCTTTGCGCTGTGACCTAAGATTGTTGAGAGTAAAGGTTTGGTTGAGGAAGGATTCGCCTTTCCATTCGGAGGCAATAGCATTAAGTTCTGCGGGCACTGCTAGCAAGGGTGGGTTATTAGTAAATTGTGAGGCTCCCATTGCTAAAACTTCAGCATTTTTAACACTTGCATAGCTAGTATCGGTTAAGTTGACGCTGGGAATGAGTCCGATTCTGTACTTTTCTACTACAAATTGAGAACCGTCATGGAGGGCGGCTAAGGGGAGCAATCGCAACCCCGCATCCATACTAAAAACTAGCGTATCGATGCCCTGAGCTTTCAAATCAGCTTCCAAGGGAGCAATTATCCACTGGTAAAGTTGTTGGGATGCTGGCAAATAGCTCTCAGTATTTATGTTTCTGAGATTAAGGAGTTCATCCCTCAAATTGGCGACGACTTGCATCAAAGTTTCGCGCCGGGCGGCGGGGATGGCTTTATGAATGGGGAGGCCAGTAGGGGGGACGATGATCAGGTCTAATTGTTCAGGGCGGGAGAAGGCGTAGATAATAGCTGGTTTTTTACCAGTTTGGCTGGCGATCAGTCTCATTCTTTGCTGTATGGCGGTAAAAGATTGCAAGTCCCGCCTGATTTCCTGGTTGATGTATGACCCTACTTGTTCGCTATAGAAGATATCGATAAAGAAACTGGCTTGTGGGATATCGCCTTTATCGATCAGTCGTGTGATATCGCTGGCGCTAACTATATTTAGAGGCGATGCCGTTTGGACAACTTCGCTTTCCCAATCGGATCTGTAGTTAAAAAGAGATTCAATTCTATTAATGCTATTCAGCTTGCCAGATTGGGCGAGCGCATTGGTAATTGAGATATCCGGTAGTGGTGTGGGAGTATTTGGTGTTGGTGTGGGAGTATTTGGTGTTGGTGTGGGAGTATTTGGTGTTGGTGTGGGAGTATTTGGTGTTGGTGTGGGAGTATTTGGTGTTGGTGTGGGAGTATTTGGTGTTGGTGTGGGAGTATTTGGTGTTGGTGTGGGAGTATTTGGTGTTGGTGTGGGAGTATTTGGTGTTGGTGTGGGAGTATTTGGTGTTGGTGTTGAAGTATTTGGTGTTGGTGTTGAAGTATTTGGTGTTGGTGTGGGAGTATTTGGTGTTGGTGTTGAAGTATTTGGTGTTGGTGTGGGAGTATTTGGTGTTGGTGTGGGAGTATTTGGTGTTGGTGTTGGAGTATTTGGTGTTGGTGTTGGAGTATTTGGTGTTGGTGTTGGAGATGGCACGGAAGTAACGATCGCAATATTGCCCTGAGTGTAAGTGCTTGGCGGCACCGGCACCGGGAATTGTGGCGAAATAGTATCGGAACCTGATGTAATGGCTCCCGTCGTCCCATTCGTTGTCGCATCGCCGACAATAAAAGGTATACTAGTGCCCCCCGCATGGCGAATAGTAATCGCGCCGCCACCCGTGCCATTAGCGCTGGAAATGCTCGCATTTACACCGTTACTATCTGTAAAAGTGCCGCTGACTGTGAGAAGATTGCCAGCCGTGAGGTCAATACTGCCGCCAGTAGACTGAAGAGTGCCTGTAACGGCGATGTCGTTGGCAGCTTTGAGAGTAATATTACCCCCAGAAGTGGCGATCGCATCCAGCGCAATGTCCCCTGCTGATTCCAAAATCACAGGCCCGCCTGCTGTCGAAATCGCTCCCACTCCGATGCTATTGCCCGAAGCAACACCCGGAGAAGCAAAAAATGTCTCCCCTGCGGTGACATTCGGCGGCAGATTCGCAGCATTCGCCAGAGTCGAAACGCCCGATCGCAAAATTAAAGCTGCACTACCTGAAAGCACCGCCGCATCTGGATCGGCGGAACTTGACAAAGTAGTATCTGGCCCAGTGATAGTAATATCTCCCGCCGCGATCGCGCCTTTTGCTTCTACCTTAAGTGAGGTTCCAGTATAATCCCCAAATCTCACATCTCCCTCGGAGCTAATAATCGGGTCGTACAAACTCAGAAAACTGCCGCCGTTGCCAGACAATGTGAGAATAGAAAAATTACCACGCGCAGCGAAGTGAGCATCACCGGAAACAGTGCCATTGCTCAATAATGTGATATCCCCTGCGGATTGGAATGCAGGGCTAGGGTAATTTAGGGCGAAGATATCAATATTTTGATTACCTTGTATAGTAAGATTGCCACCTGCGATCGCCCTGAAAGGATAACTGCCATCCCGCACCCGCAGCGTATCTCCTGCCAACAGATACAAATTGTTCTCAGTAAGTAGCTGGCTTTCTACCAAAGTGAGATTACGTGCTGCCGAGAGTGTAGCATTCTGACTATTAACAGTAGAATTAGCGATCGCCACATCTCCGCTTTCCACCCTCAAACCCGCCGTCAAAACCACTTCTCCTGCACCGTTAACCGAGATACCAGTAGCAGAGTCCCTACCTGCGCCCGCAAGCAATTGTGGAAGAGACAAAGGCAGAGATAATTGCCCATTCTGTGCCAACAATCCCCCGTCAACAACCCCTATTTCTAAACTTAATAAATGTCCTTCTTGACTAAGCCGTATAGCATTTTTACCGGGAACAGCAGCGAGAATAATATTACCTTGGGGAGCATAGAGGGAACCAGTGCTGACAACAGTGCCGCCAATTAAACTTATACTTTGTCCCGGCAAAACAGCTAAATTACCTGCATTAATAATACTTCCCGGTTGGCTGAGATTAAAGTAAAAAGTGTTCGGAGTTCCTATCAGCGTAATGTAATCGTTCGCTCCAGCCACATTGAACAAACCGGAATCAAAACCGATGTTAGTAGCAGTAGTAGCTGTAAAGGCAGCCGGAAGATTCAAGCTAGCATTAGGGCCAAAGATAATGCCCGAAGGATTTATTAAAAATAGATTGGAATTGCCGCCACTTACTTGAATTAAACCGTTAATGATAGAAGGATTGCCGCCTACTACCCGACCGAGAATGTTGCGAATAGCGGGATTAGAGATAAAATTAGCAATCTGCCCTTCGCTAAGCCCAAACTGTTGAAAACTGTGGAAAAGATTCGCTCCATCTCTCGAAGTTTGGCCGCCTGTAATATTCAAGCGATCGCCGCTAGGGGTGACAGTAGTGCCAGTGCGATCGGGTGCGGGAACAATGGGTTGTGCTTGTAGAACCCCTGTACTGACAATAGTGGCTGCGATCGCTAGCATTGCAGCACCATGTATAGAAAAGAAGGCTAGTTTCATTAGCTTTGAGCTGGCAGAGCACGTATCTGACAATTATAACTTTAAGGTAGTGGCTGCTCAGTGCGGTCAACTGCGACGTAGACTTAGCGATTAAGAACCTCGTCACCATCAGGGCGGTTGCTTTACCTGAAACCCCAATTCTGCACCCTCAAATGTCACGCTCGGTTTTTACTTATTTTTAGCCACTAATAAAGCTATAATTTATAGTTTTATACCGTACATTGACTGATAAAAAACGTTTTAAAGCCATAATTTATTATTTTAAAAATAGATTTTTCTGCGTAATTATGCTGTGTCACACCCCAGGCTGCGTAATGTGGGCTGAAAATCAAAGCAAAAGTGCGATCGACTGTTGAGGCATCCTACAAATTAGGCGATCGCGATCGGGGCAACCAGAAAGTATTTGCAGGCTGGCACCCGAAAAACTAAACATTTGTTAACAAACCTTTTTTTTGCCTTTATAACGCGCTATTCTCTACACAAAGCTGGTGCATTTTGACTGCGCGTTAATTTATACCATAAAAATCAATATGCTCTCTATTGCAGGCGTTGCCGCCCAGACACTTCTCTATGAAAGTGCCAACTCTCTGGTTTACCGGGCCATTCGGGAAGCAGATAACCAACCAATCATCCTTAAACTGCTCAAAGAGAGCTACCCCACTCCTCAAGAATTAGTGCGCTACCGCACCGAATACCGCATCACCCAAGAGTTGAAAGAGGCGGGAGTCGTGCGAGTCTATGACTTGCAAAAATACCAAAACAGCCTCGTAATGTTTGTAGAGGACTTTGGGGGCGAATCCTTGAAAATATGGATGCAGCAGCGAAAGTTTAGCCTCAAGGAGTTTCTGCAAATTGCTATCAAAACCACTAAAATTTTAGGACAAATTCACAGCACCAACATCATCCACAAAGATATCAACCCTTCTAATATTGTTTACAACCCCCAAACGGAACAATTAAAAATTATCGACTTTGGCATTTCCACTCAGCTAACGCGAGAAACACCGAGCCTGAAAAACCCTAACGTTTTAGAAGGAACCCTCGCTTACATCTCGCCCGAACAAACTGGCAGGATGAATCGCACTCTTGATTACCGCACTGACTTTTACTCGCTCGGCGTCACCTTCTACGAATTGCTGACACGAAAACTGCCTTTTGAGACAGAAGATGCTTTAGAGTTGGTTCACTGCCACATTGCCAGACAACCAGTTCCTCCGCACGAAATAGAGCCAGTAATTCCCCTAATTGTCTCGCAAATTGTCAGTAAATTGATGGCAAAAAATGCCGAAAATCGCTATCAAACTGCCTTGGGAATAAAGCACGATTTAGAAATGTGTCTGGTTCAATTACAAGAAACCGATAGCATAGCAGAATTTGACTTAGGAACGCAGGATATTACAGACCATTTTCTGATTCCCGAAAAACTATACGGCAGAGAAACTGAAGTCGATCATCTATTAGCAGGCTTTGAGCGAGTCAGTACAGGTAGCGCCGAAATGATGCTGGTGGCTGGCTTTTCTGGGATTGGTAAAACCGCAGTAGTGAACGAAGTCCATAAGCCGATAGCCAGACAGCGTGGCTATTTTATAAAAGGCAAATACGACCAATTCCAGCGCAATATTCCCTTTAGTGCATTTGTGCAAGCATTTCGGGAATTAATGGGGCAATTATTATCAGAAAGTGATGCTCAATTACACACATGGAAAACCAATATTGTGACAGCAGTCGGTGATAGCGGGCAAGTCTTGATTGACGTGATTCCTGAATTAGAACACATCATTGGCGCTCAACCTGCTGCATTAGAATTGTCCGGGAGTGCGGCACAAAATCGCTTCAATCTGCTGATGCAAAAGTTTGTGCAAGTATTTACCCAAGCTGAACATCCGTTAGTGATGTTTTTGGACGATTTGCAGTGGGCGGATGGCGCATCTTTGAAGTTATTACCACTGTTAATGCAGGATACCGGGCATCTGTTAGTGTTAGGTGCTTATCGGGATAATGAGGTGTCACCTACTCACCCGTTTATGTTGACGGTGGATGAGATTGTGAAGTCTGGGGCAGTGGTGAATACTATTACCCTGCAACCGTTGAGTTTAGCAGATCTCAATCAGTTGGTAGCAGATACGCTGATTTGCGATTTATCCTTAGCTCAACCTTTGACAGAATTGGTTTATGAAAAAACTAAAGGTAATCCCTTTTTCTCGACTCAATTCCTCAAGTCTTTGTATGAAGATGGGCTGATTATTTTTGACCCCCCTATGTCCCCCCTTACTAAGGGGGGAAGTAAAGGGGGGTGGCAGTGCGATATTACTCAAGTTACATTTGCCGAAGCCTCGGATGTGGTAGATTTTATGGCGGTGCAATTGCAGAAGTTGCCGAAAGAAACTCAGGATATTCTAAAATTGGCGGCTTGCATTGGGGCGCAGTTTGATTTAGAGACATTGGCAGTCGTTAGCGAAGAACTAGCAGAAAAAACGGCATCATGGCTATGGAAAGCCTTGCAAGAAGGACTTATTTTAATGATTGCAGAAGGCTATAGCTGCTTCAGTTCAATACAGGATCAATCTAATATAGATTCTATTACTAATCCCACTTATAAGTTTCTGCACGATCGCGTACAGCAAGCTGCTTATTTTCTAATACCAGAAAATCAAAAGAAAGCCACTCATTTAAAAATAGGAAATTTACTATTACAGAAATATTCTGACATAGAAAGAGAGGAAAAACTATTTGATATTGTGGGGCATTTAAATCAAGGAATTGAGTCGATTGATCGATTAAGCGAACGAGAAGCCTTAGCCAAACTCAACTTAGAAGCGGGAGGTAAGGCAAGAAGTTCTACCGCCTACGCTGCGGCAAATATCTATCTGCAAACAGGGATTGAGCTACTGAGGGCCAACTGCTGGCAAAGTCAGTATGAGTTGACCCTGAATCTCTATATTGCTGCTGCCGAAGCCGCCTATTTGAATGCTGACCTTGATGGTATGGAACAGATGGCAGCACAGGTTTTGCAAAAAGCCCAAACAATTTTAGACAAAGTTAAAATTTACGAAATTAAAATCGTCGCCCATACAGTCCAGAGCCAGATGCTAGAAGCGATCGCCGTGGGGAGAAATGCCTTGGGGCAGTTGGGTGTTGAACTCCCCACCAACGTTGACGAAGCTTTAATTAGTAAAGCGCTAAAAACCTTGACCAGCCAACTCCAGAACAGGAAAATTGAAGAACTGGTTGACCTGCCTATGATGACCAATCCACAGACTCAGGCAGCTATGCAACTGTTAGGAATATTACCTGTAGCAATTTTCCAGGGAATGCCCGGTTTGCTACCCCTACTTAGCTCTACGATGGTGAGTTTATCGCTCGAATTTGGGAATGCACACGCATCGACGGTGGGGTACGCGATTCACGGCATGGTCTTGTGCGGCTTTTTGGGAGATGTAGAAACGGGCTATGGCTTTGGTAAATTGGCACTCTCATTGCTAGATCGCTTCAATGTGCAGGAATTCAAGTCCATAATTTTACTGATGTTTGGGGCCTGTATTCAGCATCACCAAGAACCTCTCTTGGCAACGATACCGACGAGCAAAAATGGCTATACGGCTGGCATGGAAAGTGGCGACTTTCTATACGCTGGCTACAACATAATGGGTTACTTTTATGCCCATTTCTTCGGTGGGGTAGAACTAGATACTTGGGAAACCGAAATAGTAAGTTACAGCGCTGCCTTGGCTCAGGTAAAGCAATATTCTGCCCAGGGTTTGTTGGATATGACGCAGCAGACGGTGAAGAATTTGAGGGAAGCTAGTACTCTCTCGGATTGCTTAATAGGCTCTGCCTACGATGAAACGGTGATGATTCCTAAGCACCATCAGAACAATGATCTGACAGCGATCGCCCTTGCTTACATCTATAAACTGCTGCTTGCGTACTCATGGGGTAATTACACGGCTGCCCTAGACCATATTGTGCAAGCCAAGCCGTATTTGATGGCAATATCAGGACAAATTTTTGCTCCCATTTTTTATCTCTATGCAGCCCTGACACACCTAGCACTTTTATCCACACAGTCAGAGCAGGAGCAAGCTTCCATTCTCGCCTTAGTGGAAACCCATCAAAGCACGCTGCAACAGTGGGCGAAAAATGCTCCCATGAATCATCTGCATAAATGGTATTTAGTTGAGGCAGAGCGGCAACGGGTGTTGGGCAATAAAGCTGAGGCGATTGAAATGTACGATCGCGCCATTTCTGGAGCCAAAGAAAATAAATTCCTCAACGAAGAAGCACTAGCTAACGAACTAGCAGCCAAATTCTACTGGGAATGGAGCAAAGAAAAACTTGCTCAAACCTACATGATTGAGGCATATTATTGTTATGTTCAATGGGGAGCCACTGCTAAGGTAAAAGATTTAGAAACGCGATATCCCCAGTTATTAAAACCAATTCAACCGGGAAATAAAAACACTAAAAATACTGCAAGAGTGACGCTCACTGGTTCAGGTAATAACTTAGATATCACCACAGTAATGAAGGCCTCTCAGGCAATTTCTGGCGAGATACTGCTGGATAAGTTACTGTCTAGCTTAATGAAAATTTTGATTGAAAGTGCAGGCGCGCACAGAGGATATCTAATTTTACCAAGCCGGGGTAAGCTATTAGTTGAAGCTGAAGGGACAATAAATTCCCAACAAGTCACCGTGTTGCAGTCAATCCCCGTTGAACATTGTCAGGAACTTTCGGAACCAATTGTTAATTATGTGGCCCGCACTCAAGAAAGCGTGGTACTAGATGATGCGGTTCGAGAGGGACAATTTACCAACGACCCCTACATCCAAAAGCATCAGCCCAAATCAATTTTATGCGTGCCGCTGATTAACCAAGCTCAAATCATTAGTATTGTTTACCTAGAAAATAATCTGACAGCCGGAGCTTTTACACCAGAAAGAGTGGAACTATTAAAAGTGTTATCTGGACAAGCGGCGATCTCGATCCAAAATTCTAAGCTTTATACAGAAGTCCGCGAAAGTGAGAACCGACTCGCTCAATTTTTAGAAGCAATTCCAGTGGGGGTGTCAGTGCTGGATGCTTCTGGCAAACTTTACTATAGTAATCGCGCTGCTATTCAATTATTGGGTAAAGGAGTTATTACTGAAGTCACCACCGAGCAAATACCAGACGTTTATCAAATCTATCAAGCTGGAACAGAGGAGGAATATCCCTCTGCCGAATTGCCAACTACGCGGGCGTTGAGTGGCGAAAGTTCCACTGTAGATGATATGGAAATTCACCAAGGCAACAAGATTATTCCGATCGAAGCTTGGGGTACACCAATTTATGATGAAAACGACAATATTTCTTATGCAATTGTAGCCTTTCAAGATATCACAGAGCGCAAAAAAGCCGAAACTGAGCGAATCAGGTTTACCAATGAACTGTTCCAACTCAACAAAGCTTACGAGCGTTTCGTCCCCAATCAATTCCTCCATTTTCTAGAGAAAGCAAGCATTATAGATGTGGAATTGGGCGACCAAGTGCAGTTAGAAATGTCGGTGCTATTTTCCGATATACGCGATTTTACTACGCTTTCGGAAAGTATGACGCCGGAGGATAATTTCAAATTTATCAATTCCTATCTTTCTCGTATGGAACCTGTTATTAATGAAAATAAGGGCTTTATTGATAAATATATTGGCGATGCGATTATGGCGCTGTTTAGTGGGGAAGCTGATAATGCTGTGAAAGCGGCAATTGCTATGCTGCACTGCCTGGTTGAATACAATCAAAATCGCGCCAATTGTGGTTATCTACCGATTCAGATTGGGATTGGCATCAATACTGGAACTTTGATGCTGGGAACGGTGGGAGGACAAAATCGCATGGAGGGCACAGTAATTTCCGATGCGGTGAATTTAGCTTCTCGCGTGGAGGGATTGACAAAAAATTATGGGGTGTCGCTGTTAATCACTCAGGAAACTTACTCGCGTTTAGAAAATCTATCCCAGTACGCAATCCGCACCCTCGATACGGTAAAAGTCAAGGGAAAATCTGAATTAGTAACAGTTTATGAGGTGTTTGATGCCGATCCGCCAGAAATCAAAGCGGGCAAGTTAGCTACGCTGGAATTGTTTGCAGAAGCTAGGGCAATTTACTGGGAAAGGAAGTTTGCTGAAGCGGGGCGGCTGTTTGCCGAGTGTTGGCGTCAGAATCCGGGCGATGCCGTCTCCAAAATTTATTGGGAACGCTGTCAGTCTACTTTAAGAAATCGCACAAAAATCAAAGATCGGCCACACAATTTAGATTAATCATAAAAGTCCAAAGCTCGATCGGTACATTAACAACTCAACATTTGTTCCAAAAACAAAAAAATTACCTTTCTAACGTGGTATTCTATAAACCAAGCTGGTGCGTTTTGACTTCGCGTTAATTTTTAGCAAAAAAATCAATATGCTCTCGATTCCAGGCGTTACCGTTGTGACACTTCTCTATGAAAGCGCCAACTCTCTGGTTTACCGGGCGATTCGGGAAGCCGATCGCCAGCCGATTATCCTCAAACTGCTCAAAGAAAGCTACCCCACACCTCAAGAATTGGTGCGTTACCGCACCGAATACCGCATAACCCAAGAGTTGAAAGAGCCAGGAGTCGTGCAGGTTTATGACTTGCAAAAATACCAAAACACCCTCGTCATGTTTGTGGAGGATTTTGGCGGGGAGTCACTGGCACTTTGGATGCAGCAGTGTCGGTTCCGCCTGGAAGAGGTCTTACTCCTCACGATTGAAACGGCCCGCAGTTTGAGTCAGATTCACGCTGCTAACGTCATTCACAAAGATATCAACCCTTCAAATATTGTTTATAACCGCGAGACAGGACAGTTAAAAATTATTGATTTTGGCATTTCCACCCAGCTAACGCGGGAAAATCCGGTACTGAAAACGCCCGGAGTTTTGGAAGGCACGCTTGCGTATATTTCGCCAGAACAAACGGGTAGGATGAATCGAAGTTTGGATTACCGGACGGATTTTTACTCGCTCGGCGTCACGTTTTACGAACTGCTGACAGGGAAACTGCCATTCGAGACATCAGACGCTTTAGAGTTAGTTCACTGCCATATCGCAAAGGTGCCAGTGCCACCCTGCGAAATCCATCCAGAAATTCCTAAAGCCGTCTCAGATATTGTGATGAAACTCTTAGCCAAAACTGCAGAGGAGCGATACCAAAGCGGGTGGGGAATTCAAGCGGACTTAGAAGTGTGTTTGAAGCAATTGCAACACATGGGCAGCATCGAATCTTTCCCATTAGCCAGTCAGGATATTTCCGATAAATTTCAACTGCCGCAGAAACTTTACGGCAGAGAGCGAGAAATTGAAACTTTATTGAGCGCCTTCGAGCGTGCGAGCGGGGACAAAAGCGAATTAATGCTGGTAGCAGGTTATTCGGGAATCGGGAAGTCAGCATTAGTGCAAGAACTCTACAAACCCATCACCCAAAAGCGCGGCTATTTTATTTCGGGTAAATTTGACCAGTACCAGCGCAACATTCCCTACAGCGCAATCGTTACGGCTTTTCGAGAATTAGTGAAACAACTTTTAAGCGAATCTGAAGCGCAACTGAACCAGTGGCGGGAGAAACTTCAATCTGCCTTGGGGAGCAATGGTCAAGTGATTATCGAGGTAATTCCTGAAGTAGAGTTGATAATTGGCAAACAGCCGGCGGTGCCTGCACTCGGTTCCCATGAGTCCCATAATCGCTTTAATTTAGTATTTCAGAATTTTATAAAAGTCTTTACTAAACCCGAACATCCTTTAGCAATATTTATTGATGATTTACACTGGGCAGATGGCGCATCTCTGAAACTGATAAAATTGCTGATGAGTTCTTCCTCACCCGCACTGTTTGTAATTGGCGCGTATCGAGATAACGAGATAACCTCCGGGCATTTGTTAATGTTAACACTAGATGAAATTGCCAAAACTGGAGCAATTATCAATCGCGTTTTTCTCTCGCCTTTGGCATTACCTACAGTCACTCAAATCATTTCGGAAACTCTCAAGTGTTCTAAAGAAAAAGCCAACTCTATTGCCGAGTTAGTGCATTTCAAAACCGGAGGCAATCCCTTTTTTATGAATGAGTTTTTGAAATCACTTTATACAGAAGGACTCTTAGAGTTTAACTTTCAGACCTTAGAGTGGCAGTGGGGATTAGCCCAAATTCAAGCCAGGGATTTTACTGATAACGTAGTCGAACTGATGGCAACCAAAATTCAAAAGCTGCCAAAAAATACGCAACTGAGGTTAAAGGTAGCAGCCTGCATCGGCAATAACTTTGACCTATCCACCTTAGCTATTACCAGTGAAAAAAGCCTTACAGATACAATTAATGATTTGCAATTTGCGGTGGCTGAGAGCTTAGTTGTACCTCTGGGAAATATGGGCGATTTGCTATTAGCGGCTAATGGAGAATTCTCCAATACCCAGTGCCTAGAATACAAATTTGTTCATGACAGAATTCAGCAAGCCGCTTATTCTTTAATTACCGAAAGCTACAAAGTAAATATTCACCAAAAAATCGGCGAAATGATATTGAAAAATACTCCTATTGACAAACTAGAAGAAAAAATATTTGACATTGTTAATCACCTCAATTTCGCCATTGAAATGATTTATATTCCGCAAAAAAAAGATGAACTGGCACAGTTAAATCTCATTGCTGGTAAGAAAGCAAAAGCATCGGCTGCTTATCAAGTCGCATTAGCTTACCTAACTCATGGTTTAAAACTTTTAGCGACGGATAGGTGGCAGTCTCAGTACCAAATAACACTTGCTCTGTATGTAGAAGCCGCAGAAGCAGCGTACCTGTGCGGCTACTTCGACGAGATGGAAAAATTAGTAGAAGCAGTGCTTAAAAACACTAAGATTTTACTGGATAAGGTCAAGGCATACGAAATCCAAATCTCTGCTTATAAAGCCCAACAAAGGCTTTTAGATGCCATCAATACAGGGATACAAGTCTTAAAATTATTAAGCGTAAATTTACCGGGCAATCCAAGTAAGTTAGATATTTTATTTTATCTGTTAAATATCAAATTAGCTTTGATGGGTCAAAAAATTGAAAACTTATTAAATTTACCAAAAATGACTGATCCTGACAAATTAGCAGCAATGGCTATTCTATCCAGAATAGCACCTGCCACATATCTTGCTGGTCATAAGTTAATGCCAATAATAGTCCTGAAACAAGTAAGCTTATCAATTAAGTACGGTCATGCAGCGTCATCTCCTTTTGCCTATGCTAGTTACGGGGTAATTCTTTGTGGGTTATTAGGAGAAATTGAATCAGGTTATCAGTTTGGAAACTTAGCTATTAGTTTATTAAATAAAATAGATTCCCTAGAATTAAGCTCTCAAACAATTTTGCTGGTTAATTATTTTATTAGGCCTTGGCAGAAACATATAAAGCAGGTATTACAGCCTTTACTTGAAGGCTATTCTAGGGGTATAGAAACGGGAGACTTTGAATATGCTGGTTATTCTGCAGCAGCTTACTGCTGCTATTTATTTATGTCAGGACAGGAATTAGCTATTGTTGAAGGAGAGATAGTAAAATACCGTAAGGCTATCCAGGAATTGCAGCAAGAGCGAGACTTTTCTTGCACTTTGCAGGTAGCTTTAAATTTAATGGGTAGTTATGACAATCCATGTTGCTTAATTGGAGAAGTTTACGATGAAAGAAAAGCACTTAGAAACGATATCCAAACAAATGATCGCACGGCAATTTTTTACTTCTACATTTATAAGTTGATGTTGCATTACCTCTTTCAAAATTATCAAGAAGCGCTGAATAATGCGGTACAAGCTAAAAAGTATTTAAATGCTGTATTAGGCTCTCTGAATATTTCTATGTTTTACTTGTATGATGCACTTGCTCTGCTATCTAATTATTATTCAACTCCAAAAAACCAACAAAAAAGACTTTTGCAAACAGTGCAAAGCCATCAAAGAAAAATGAAAAACTGGGCCCATCACGCCCCGATGAATAACTCACACAAATGTACACTGATTGAGGCAGAACTTTGTCGAGTTCTGCGTAAAGATTCTTTAGCCATGGATTATTATGACAAAGCAATTGCCCTTGCCAAAGAAAACGAATACATCCATGAAGCCGCCCTCGCCTACGAACTAGCCGCCAAGTTTTATTTATCCAAAGGCAAAGAACTGACAGCCAAAGCCTATATGCAAGAAGCACGTTACTGCTATCAACTGTGGGGTGCGGCGGCAAAAGTCAAAGATTTAGAAAAGCGCTATCCCCACCTATTCATGGCCAGTCAATCAATTATTAAAGATACCAAAACTACCACAACTGGCTCAGGCTCAAATTTAGATATTGCCACAGTAATGAAGGCGTATCAGGCAATTTCTGGCGAAATTATGCTAGATAAGCTACTGTCTAGCTTGATGAAAATTTTGATGGAAAATGCGGGGGCACAAAAAGGCTATCTGATTTTGTCAAGCCAGGGAAAGCTATTAATTGAAGCTGAAGGGACAATTGATGACGCTCGCGTTACCGTTTTGCAGTCAATCCCCGTTGAAGATTGTCAAGAACTTTCCTCCGCAATTGTCAACTATGTGGCCCGCACTCAAGAAAGCGTGGTACTAGATGATGGTGTCCGAGAGGGACAATTTACCAACGACCCCTACATTCAAAAGCATCAGCCCAAATCAATTTTATGTGTGCCGCTGATTAATCAATCTCAAATCATTAGTATTGTTTACCTAGAAAATAATCTGACAGCAGGAGCTTTTACGCCAGAAAGAGTGCAACTATTAAAAGTGTTATCTGGACAGGCGGCGATCTCGATTCAAAATTCTCAACTCTATACAGAAGTCCGCGAAAATGAAACGAGGTTGACTCAATTCCTAGAAGCGATGCCAGTAGGGATACTTGTACTCAAACCCAGTGGTACACCTTACTACGTTAATCAGAAGGGGCAGCAGCTTCTGGGAAAAGGAGTTGCGGCTGATGCCGCGCGCGAACAATTGGCAGAGGTTTATCAAGTGTATACCGCTGACACTTCCGAACCCTATCCTGTTGAAAAAATGCCTGGAGTGCGGGCCTTAAAGGGTGAAAGTTCCACTGTTAATGATGTAGAAATCTACCAGACTGACAAGGTTGTACCCATCGAAGTTTGGGGAACGCCTATCTATGATAATCAGAGCAATATTGTCTACGGCCTAGCAGCATTTCAAGATATAACGGAGCGCAAAAAAGCAGAAACTGAGCGAATAAGGTTTACCAATGAACTGTTCCAACTCAACAAAGCTTACGAGCGTTTCGTCCCCAATCAATTCCTCCATTTTCTTGAGAAATCAAGCATCATTGATGTGGAATTGGGGGATCAAGTGCAGTTAGAAATGTCGGTGCTATTTTCCGACATTCGCGACTTCACCACGCTTTCGGAAACGATGACACCGGAGGAAAACTTCAGATTTATCAATTCCTATCTTTCTCGCATGGAACCCGTCATTAATGAAAATAATGGGTTTATTGATAAATATATTGGCGATGCGATTATGGCGCTGTTTAACGGCAAGGCGGATCATGCGGTGAAAGCCGGAATTGCCATGCTACATCGCCTCGTTGAATACAATCAACATCGCGCTAAATCTGGCTGTGCGCCGATTCAGATTGGGATTGGCATCAATACTGGAACTTTGATGCTGGGAACGGTGGGCGGTCAAAATCGCATGGAGGGCACAGTAATTTCCGATGCGGTGAATTTAGCTTCTCGCGTGGAAAGTTTGACGAAAAATTATGGGGTGTCGCTGTTAATCACTCAGGAAACTTACTCGCGTTTAGAAAATCTATCCCAGTACGCAATCCGCACCCTCGATACGGTAAAAGTCAAGGGAAAATCTGAAGCGGTGACGGTTTATGAGGTGTTTGATTGCGATCGCCCAGAAATCAAAGCGGGCAAGTTAGCTACGCTGGAATTGTTTGCAGAAGCGAGGGCAAATTACTTGGAAGGGAAGTTCGCTGAGGCGGGGCGGCTGTTTGCCGAGTGTGGGCGTCAGAATCCGGGCGATGCCGTCTCTAAAATTTATTGGGAACGCTGTCAGTCTACTTTAAGAAATCGCACAAAAATCAAACATCGGTCACACAATTTAGATTAATCATAAAAGTCCAAAGCTCGATCGCTACATGGTTGGAGGGGGAGCTCATTTTCATTTGACGGGGTGACAACCCCGTCAACCTCGGGTCGCTAGAATCTATGTTACATTCCTGCGATAGGTGAGAATATTCTCCTCGCAGGTATTCTAGTGCGTTATTAATTACCTAATCCTTTTTAGCTTCATCTCCTGGAATTTAAACATAAGCTTCATCAAGAAAAGATTTAATTATTTGAAACCAATTCATAGTATATAGCTAATTGACACCAACCAAATCTTAAATCACGATTCAGGATTTGGTTGGTGAATACATAAAAACTTATGTAGGTTACAAAAAGTAATTATCCTTGTCTTGTTAAAATGCTAAGATTAGCTTTACATGATTAATGGTAAAGCTGGGCAATGCTTGTGTCAACAACTGTATATTTATGAATTTCAGTAAAAGGTAATCAGCGAGCAGATTTATGTATACTCAACTTTCATTGTGGGAAGAGCCAAAAGCAGAAAGCCAGAAGCATGGTCAGCAATTATCTCTGCCTGATGCAGAAATAATCATGTACCGCGACTTCTTCAATAACAATGAGAGCAACCAGATATTTGCGGAATTGTACGGCACTATTAATTGGAAGCAAGAGGTGGCTCTGCTTTTTGGCAAGCAAGTCGCTATACCGCGACTTAGCGCATGGTACGGAGATCCAGGTAAATCTTACACTTACTCCCAAATAAAAATGGAGCCTAATCTATGGACACCTACACTCATAATAATCAAATCTAAAATAGAAGCAATAGCAGGTACATTGTTTAACAGCGTGTTGCTTAATCTATATCGCGACGGCAAAGATAGTGTAGCTTGGCACAGTGATGATGAATCAGAACTTGGTGAAAACCCAGCGATCGCTTCTGTAAGTTTTGGGACTACTCGTCGTTTTATGCTCAGGCACAAATACCAAAAAGAAATGAAATTAGAAATTCAATTAACTCCGGGAAGCTTGCTGCTGATGAAAGGAGTAACCCAGCATTTTTGGCAACACCAAATCCCAAAAGCAGCCAAAGTTACTGAACCAAGAATTAACCTTACTTTCAGGAAAGTAAGCTAAATGAATTAATGGTAATTTGTAATTTGCATATGCGTTTATTTGCCTTTACTTGCGGTTTTAATAAAAAAAATGCAACTTTTGTTAACAGTAAAAATAGCGATTTTGGCACAGCAATAACAGTACCGCCGAATTAGCGATCGCACGGGAGTGGCGCGGCTACGGCTGAATTTGGGTCAAACGGCTAGTTTGTTGCGGGTGCGCGGGTTTTTGGCGGGTCAGCAGAAAGGCTAAGAGTGATGTGAAGCGCGATCGCACTTATTTTCTCTCAAAGTCTCATTCTTCACGTTTACCGATTTTGCCTGTTAAGGTGTAGTGCATCGCCTTAACTTTTACCCCCTCTTTACTCCCTAAATATTTCAATTTTTTTAACTAACTCGCCTGTAAATTTCCTCAAACTATTGACCTAACTTTGGCAACATATATATTAATAATTCGTAAATAGCTAGGTCGGGAGGAGTACCAATCTCGACAAAAATAATTATATCTGAAGATAGACGAATTCTCACTTAAACACAGCTAGGCTATATAACTAGCATCAAATAAACTACTTAAAAATTACTTATAATAAATTGATTAATATAAGGAAATTTTAAGTAGAGCTTAAGATTAAAAAAAGGAAATTTATGGTATTGAGTATTATTGTTCACGGTGGAGCAAAAACCATCACAGAAGACAAGGTTGCAGCCAACAATGCAGGCTGTACCGCAGCAGCAGAAGCGGGTTGGGCAGTGCTCGCAAGCGGGGGTTCCGCAGCAGAAGCTGTTGAGGCAGCTATCCGGGTTCTGGAAGCTGACCAGACATTTAACGCAGGCTTTGGATCGGTTCTCAACAGTAAGGGAGAAGTAGAGCTAGATGCAGCGATGATGGAAGGCGGTTCCTTAGCTTGGGGAGCCCTCGCAAATGTTCAAGGCGTGTGCCATCCCATCTCTGTGGCGCGAAAGATTATGGATAAAAAACCCATGTTCTTAGTAGCGGATCATGCAGAAAATTTTGCTGCAGAAATTGGAGCCGAGATGTGTACAAAAGAAGACTTAATCGCGGATGAGCAACAGGAAGAGTGGGAGGAGGAAAAAGAAGTTATTGACCGCCCCAATACAGTTGGTTGTGTAGCTTTAGATAGCAGTGGCACCTTAGTTGCCGGTACCTCAACAGGGGGCACTATGAATAAGCCCGCCGGTCGCGTCGGCGACAGCGCGATTATCGGCTCAGGCTTGTTTGCTGACAGTCAACAGGGCGGTTGCTCGACCACAGGCGATGGCGAGTCGATTATACCAGTAGTTCTGGCTAAGACGGCGATCGACATTCTAGCGTCCGGCAAGCACCCAGACGAAGCAGCGAAGATGGCAATTGAGACTCTGGCATCTAAGGTGGCAGGAGAAGCTGGGTGCATCCTCATAGACCCTCAAGGGCGGGTTGGCTGGGCGCATAACTCAACCGACATGGCTTGTGCTTATAGAACCTCAGAAATGGACAAGGTGGCTGTGTTCACTAAGAAAAAACAACTCGTCCATCATTGAAATTATTGAGGTTGCATTCTCTCCAGTTGGAGAGTGTTAAAATTCCGCAACTAATATCTTGTTTCCTAGGTATTAACTAGCTGGACATCAATAAACATTTTTTCAATTTGTAGGGCGGGCCTTGCCCACCCTACTTTTAATTGTGTCGAGCTACTTAGTGGCCGGGAAAACAGTTCAATTCAAACTCGACTTGGATGTTTCTATGAACTCAACATACGACTTTCCTTACTTTCAGGGTAATTCTCTTTCCGATTTGTTTGCAGCAGACATCACAGATGCACGTTATGCGTTCATCCTAAATTACCCTGCAACTGCCAGTTGGGCTGCTTACCCCAACAGAAAAAAATACTTTATTCAAGACGGCAGCAGTGAAGCCACCAAAACTTCTTTCGACAAGATTGGTCAGAAGGAACCTTGGAAAAATCTGGCTGTGTTAGGCGATGCCATCCCAGGGATTGTGATTAATCAGCCGCCGAACTCGCTGATGGACTATTGGCGGGAGCATTTTGGCTTCAGCTACAGCAGTATGGAGATGATAGACTGCTCAACTTATCTCGAAGATCTCAGCGTAAGCGATCGCTTTGACAAACTCCTCAGTCTATTTCCCTTCGACAATCTCAAACCTGAAAAACACGCCGTCCATCCCGACATCCACTACCACTTGCTCAGCAAAGCCACGCTAGCAGAATTAGGCGTGCAATGTCCGAAATACCAAACCTACAATCTGCACGAAGTCCATCTCGAAAGCATTCAGTTACCAGAGCAATTCCCCTACTTGATTAAAACATCCCACGGACTTTCTGGAGAAGGCACTTATATTATCAAAAGCGCCAGCGATCTGAACTACTGCTTGCAGGAAGTGAGGAAATATCTCGATATCAAGTTGCTGGATACGATTATTGTCTCGGAATTCGTCAAGAATGAAGTGCAGAACTATTGCGTGCAGTTCTATGTAAGCAAAACGGGAAATATCACGCTTATCGGCACTACCAGCCAACTTGTCACTCCAGAGGGCAGCTATTTAGGGGGACTAATTCACTACCGCGAAACCGACATGAGTAGGTTTTTTGAGATGATTGCCGCTATTGGTAAATATGCTCACCAACAGGGTTATTTCGGGGTTATTGGCTTCGACGTGCTGGAAGACTCTGAGGGACAGTTGTATGCCATTGATGCCAATTTCCGAGTTAATGGCTCGACTCCGCTTTGTGTGCAGCGCCATACCTTACTGGGGCTGGGAAAGGAGGTGGCTCAATATTCCAGTAACTGGCGAATGGACGGGACTTTGGAATCGATTCTTGTCACGCTGAAATCCGAACTCTATCGCAAGGACTTGATAATCCTGTCGGCTTTAGAGAAGGTTAAATACGGAAAAATCTACACGGAAATTTACGGGATAGTTGCGGGTGAGGATATGAAGGAAATGCAGCACATCGAGGAGAATTTGCACAGTAAGGGATTGCAGCAATTTGGTTGATATCTACTCTACCCCTTGCAGCAGTTATGGGGTTTTCCCGGTCATTTGGCGCGCACCACCAACACCGAACAAGGAGCCTCAGCCACTACCTCAGCACTCACCGAACCCTCCAAAATCCGCTTTAAACCAGTCAAACCCCGACAGCCGATCGCAATTAAATCCGCCTTATAGATATGAGCCAAACGGACAATTTCTTCTGCAGGTTGTCCCGAAACAATCTCCAATTCGCTCTGGCAAGGCAACTTTTCCTGATAAGATTGCAGTAACTTCTCCACCTCTCGGTAAGCAATCTCATCTCCCTGAGCGTGAGGTCGATCGACAACCGCGTCAAAATCCGACATACCAGAACTGACAACATGAACTAGAATCACCTTTGCCGTCGGTTCTAGCTGAAATTGTCCTACAACTTGCAAAACCCGTTCTGCAAGCTCTGAATTGTCGATCGCTACCAAAACAGTATTCAATACCATGCACCTTTAAATTTTTCGTTTAAATTTTTCGTTGATTGTCGCCTACTGTCCACAATTTCGCGCTTCCCACCAACATCATTATTACCTACCCAGAAACCCGGTTTCTTAACATAATGGCGTTATTTAAGCAAGATACTTGAAGAAACCGGCTTTCTTAAGCCCGGAGTTGGTAAGTAGATAGGTGCAAATAAGCTTTGCCACTTGTCACAGAATGTAAAGCTACCATAATCGCAAGAGAATTGCTTCCTTTCATTGCATTTCACTCGCTTTTGACTACCTCTGTATTTTGCCGATCATCTACTTAAATCTTCCATCTAAAACTCACCCTTTCCCTCATTTTCAGTCCGCAGCCGCACCGAATCAGCGTGAGAAGGAAGCCCCTCTGCTTCGGCCAAAACATTAATCGCTTTACCCACCTTCTTAAGTGCAGCAGGCGAATATTGAATCAAACTCGAATGCTTCATAAAAGTTTCGACACCCAGCGGCGACGCATAGCGCGGAGCCCCAGAAGTCGGCAAAGTGTGATTCGGGCCAGCCAAATAATCACCTACAGCTTCCGGCGTCGAGCAGCCCAAGAAAATCGCCCCAGCGTGGCGAATTTGGTCAAGCAAAGCCCAAGGATCTGCAACTTGCAATTCCAAGTGTTCCGGGGCAAACTCGTTAGAGAGTTCCGCCGCCGCTTTGAGCGAGTCAACTACCACGACTAAACCATAGTTGACGATCGCCTTTTCTGTTAAAGTTCGGCGCGGGTGATTTGCCAACTGTCTGTCTACCTCAGCCACCACCTTCCTAGCCAGCACCGAATCCGCCGTCAGCAAAATTGCCGACGCCATCGAATCGTGCTCAGCTTGAGCCAACATATCCGCAGCCACGTGCACGGGATTCGCCGAACCATCCGCAATAATCAGCACCTCCGACGGGCCAGCCAGAGAATCGATCCCCACAGTCCCGTAAACCAGCTTTTTAGCTAGGGTGACGTAAATATTCCCCGGCCCAGTAATTAAATCCACCTTCGGAATAGTTTCCGTACCGTAGGCCAAAGCCGCGATCGCCTGCGCCCCGCCTACCCGATAAATCTCATCAACTCCCGCTTCCTGAGCCGCTACCAGCACCGCAGGATTCATTTTCTTCTCCTGTCCGGGGGGAGTACACATCACCAGTCTCGGAACCTTGGCGACCTTCGCAGGAACCGCATTCATGATCACCGAGCTTGGATAGGACGCCTGACCGCCAGGAATGTAGATTCCCGCTCGATCGACCGGCGTGTAGCGTTTGCCCAAAACAATCTCGTCATCACCAAACTGCACCCAAGACTTGGGTACGCGCTGTCGGTGAAACGCCTCTACCTGTTTGCAAGCCAGCCGGATGGCATTTAATAATTCTTTCGACACCTGCTGGTAAGCAGCATCCAATTCGGCGCCGGTCACCCGTAAATCTTCCACATTTAGGGTCATGCGGTCAAATTCAGCAGTGTAGTGCAGCACAGCCTGATCGCCTCTGCGCCTTACAGCTTGCAGCACCTCCCGCACGGTGGCTTCTTTGTGAACGACAAGTTCGTCATGGGTGCGATCGCAGATCCGTCGCAGTTCAGCTTGTGCCTCAACCCACTGAGTAATGATTCGCAGCATGGAGATTAGGAATGCCGTCTATAACTTCACTAACATTTGCTTGACAATTGGGGATTTTTGTGGGGATCTCCTAGAGAAGTATGCCACCACCAGTCCACAAGCTTAAACCGCGATAGTCGCGGCATTTTCCAAGGCTTCAGTGCAGCGTTTAAATCTCTGTCGAAGATTTTGCAACACTGAGGACAAGTCACAACCTTCTCTCTTGAATTGCCCGCCAGAGAACCGGTTGCGGAGGGAGAGGGTTGGAACGCAGAGGGGGAGAGTGTCCGACGCCGATAATATCCGAGAGGGAGAGTGTTCGATCGGGAGAATTTTGATTCTGCCTTCTACCTTCTACCTTCCGATCCGGCTGTCTTCTACCTTCTACCTTCAGCTTTTTACCTTCTACCTTCGGTAAGTGCTTCTTGCCGAAGCCCAAATAACCCGTATTCTTTGTTATAGCTTAACTTGGATTTTTCAGAGAATTGGATTTTAAGCAGAATAGGTGCTATATTAGTTTTTCCAACACCTGATAATTTTTTTATAAAAAAACGCCAAATTATTGTATACTTGAAAATTGCGCGCAAGAAACCGTGACTTTAACTCGTGACGGTGGAAACACCGCAAAACGCCTATGTAACACCCATGTCCTACCTTATGGGTATTGTCAGGGGTAAAAAACAGGCAGTTAAATGAGTCAATAAAAAATTATTGCGCGGGCGTCGCCAAAAAGTAGCCACAGACTCAGCTCAATCTGAGCTATTTGAAAATTGGCTGTCTCACTCCGCCTTTAAAAATCAAGCTTTTTGCGGATCGATCCCGAAAAGGTTGTCCTTCAAAATCCCCGTGTCTTGGGACTCTCTTGAGACTAGGGTGTATCAATGAATACCTACTTCCAGCAACTGAACTATGGCAAATATTAAGTCCGCCGTCAAACGAGTCAAAATCGCCGAACGTAACCGCTTGTACAACAAATCTTACAAGTCAGCGGTCAAAACTTTGATGAAGAAGTATTTCGCTGCCGTAGACAAGTACGCCGCAGCTCCCAGCCCGGAATTAATGCAAGAAGTGCAGCAGCGAATGTCTGAGGCCTACAGCAAAATTGACAAAGCGGTCAAAAAAGGTGTACTCCACCGCAACAACGGCGCTCGCAAAAAGTCCCGCTTGGCAAGAACTCTCAAGCCACACGAAGTATCGGTAGCATCTTAAGGAAGCAGAAAGTTCGGCAACGAAGCAGTGTACAAGATTGAAGGGATGGATGTTGAGGGAAGAAGTCAAGGGTGAAGAAGTCGAGGGTGAAGAAGGAAGAAGGAAGAAAGAAGACGGAAGATTTTTCCCACGCACTCTCTGCCACTCCCACTCCCAGACTCTCTCACTCGCCCTCGCCCTATCCCACCTGGACTCTCCCGTATCACCTCTAATCTGCTTCCCCCATGCAGCTCATCGACACTCACGTTCATATCAACTTTGAGACCTACAAATCTGAGTTAGAAGCCATTCGAGAACGCTGGCGCGAAGCTGGTGTAGTTCGGCTGGTTCATTCTTGTGTAGAGCCAGAAGAGTTTGCCGGCATTCAAGCAATCGCCAATCAGTTTGCCGAAGTCTCGTTTGCGGTTGGACTCCACCCCCTAGATGCCGAGAAGTGGACAGACGAGACGGCGAGCCAGATTAGGGAATTAGCGAATTCGGACTCTAGGGTAGTGGCGATCGGCGAAACCGGACTGGACTTTTATAAAGCTGACGATCGAGAACACCAGTTTAAAGTGTTTGAGGCACAGCTTGAAATCGCCCAGGAACTTGACAAACCAGTCATTATCCACTGTCGCGACGCCGCCGCCCCAATGGCCGAAATGCTGAGGAACTTTTGGCAAACACGCGGGCGAGTGCGCGGGGTCATGCACTGCTGGGGAGGCACGCCAGAAGAAACCCAGTGGTTTTTAGACCTAGGTTTCTACATCAGTTTTAGCGGAACAGTAACCTTTAAAAAAGCCTTGCAAATACAAGAATCAGCTTGTATGGTAAATAGCGATCGCATCCTAGTCGAGACAGATTGCCCTTTTCTCGCCCCCGTACCCCAGCGGGGAAAACGCAACGAACCAGCCTACGTCTACTACGTAGCCGAGCAAGTTGCTAAATTGAGAGGAGTTTCTCTCTTAACTTTGTCCCAGCAGACAACCGAAAATGCCTGTCAGCTATTCGGCTTTTCAGTTTAGTTATAGCAGAACAGAGAAACGAGGAAAACAGGTCGATTTAGGAGCCAGCGATCGGGACAATTTCATTTCTATCCTGCCGGAAAAACCGGATTCATCCTTTATTGGAGATTCTTTTGGCGTTGCCTGCTGCGATCGGATTTGCGTCCTATAATAAAAAGAACCGCCCGATCGGGCGTTGGCTTAGTATCCGCGACTGCGATGTCGCCCCGGAAATGCCAACACAACGCGAGTACGCTAACCTTCGGGAGCGGCAAAAAATTCACGCAATACCTCAAACTTACACACTCAAACTTACACATCAGAAGAAACTTGGAACCTCAGCAATTTGGCAATAGCTGTCAAGTCAATTTTAGGAGTCAAAAGTGTAGGGAATTTACCCCGGGATACCACGATATCGGAGCTAAAAGCATCGGGATCGAAACTAAAATTCGCACAAAAATACTGCGAGCCACCAGCAAAAATAACCGTTGCAGCAGTTGGCAGGCGATCGAAAACATCATATAAATTCTCTCACACAATCAATCAAAAAAACGCAACAAGGTAAAAAAGCCCAGCCTTGGCGCCATGTAAAAAGCTAGAGCCACTGCGGAAAAAGGACCCCCATGACCACTAAAGATTACACAGAATTCGCCTTCACCTTGCCCGATTTGATCGAAATCCAGCGGGCAAGTTTTCGCTGGTTCCTAGAAGCCGGGCTGATCGAAGAACTCGACAGCTTCTCCCCGATTACAGACTACACGGGGAAGCTGGAACTCCACTTCATGGGCAAAGACTTCAAACTCAAGCGCCCGAAATACGACGTGGACGAAGCCAAGCGCAGGGACAGCACCTACTCGGTGCAAATGTATGTACCCACCCGCCTGATTAACAAAGAAACAGGGGAAATCAAAGAACAAGAAGTCTTCATCGGCGACTTGCCCTTGATGACCGAGCGCGGCACTTTCATCATCAACGGCGCGGAACGGGTGATAGTCAACCAAATCGTGCGTTCCCCAGGCGTCTACTACAAATCGGAAACCGACAAAAACGGTCGCCGTTCCTACAACGCCTCGCTCATCCCCAACCGAGGCGCTTGGCTGAAATTTGAGACAGACAAAAACGATTTAGTCTGGGTCAGAATCGACAAAACCCGCAAACTCTCAGCCCAGGTGCTGCTCAAAGCCCTCGGACTCACAGACGGCGAAATCTACGACTCCCTACGGCACCCAGAATACTTCCAAAAAACGATCGAGAAAGAAGGACAATTCGGCGAAGAAGAAGCTTTGATGGAGCTCTACCGCAAACTCCGTCCAGGGGAACCCCCCACCGTGGCGGGCGGCGAACAGCTCCTCAACTCGCGCTTTTTCGACCCCAAACGCTACGATTTGGGCCGAGTCGGCCGCTACAAACTCAACAAAAAATTGCGCTTGACAGTCCCCGATACCATGCGGGTGCTGACATCGCAAGATATCTTGACAGCGATCGACTATTTAATTAACCTCGAATTCGACATTGGCTCCACCGACGACATCGACCACTTAGGCAACCGTCGCGTCCGCAGTGTCGGAGAACTGCTGCAAAACCAAGTCCGAGTAGGACTCAACCGCTTAGAACGGATCATCCGCGAAAGAATGACCGTCTCGGATGCCGACTCCCTCAGCCCCGCTTCTCTGGTCAACCCCAAACCGCTGGTAGCAGCAATCAAGGAATTCTTCGGTTCCTCCCAGCTATCGCAGTTCATGGATCAAACCAACCCTCTGGCAGAACTGACGCACAAACGTCGGCTTTCCGCCTTGGGTCCAGGAGGTCTGACTCGGGAACGCGCCGGGTTTGCAGTGCGAGACATTCACCCGTCCCACTACGGCCGGATTTGCCCGATCGAAACACCAGAAGGCCCCAACGCAGGTCTGATCGGTTCCTTAGCAACCCACGCCCGCGTCAACCCCTACGGCTTCATCGAAACTCCTTTTTATCCAGTAGAAAAAGGACGGGTGCTGCGCGACAAAGCGCCTGTTTACATGACAGCCGACGAAGAAGACGATTTGCGCGTGGCCCCTGGAGACATCAGCCTCGACGAAAACAACAACCTCTTGGGCGAAACCGTAGCAGTCCGCTACCGCCAAGAATTTACTACCACCACTCCGATGCAGGTGGACTACATGGCGATTTCGCCCGTGCAAATCGTCTCCGTAGCGACATCGCTGATTCCGTTCTTGGAACACGACGACGCCAACCGAGCTCTGATGGGATCGAATATGCAGCGGCAAGCTGTGCCGCTACTGAAACCAGAACGGCCGCTAGTCGGTACGGGCTTGGAAGCTCAGGCGGCCCGAGATTCCGGGATGGTTGTGGTTTCCCGGATCGACGGCGAGGTGATTTACATTGACGCTACCCGGATTATTGTCAAACCCCTGGCTGAGGATGCCGAATCGAATTCCAGCGAAGAACATTTCCTGATTAAGGAATACGACGATCTCAAAGTCAAACAGCCCTCGGTTTGGAAGCAAAAATATGCTGGCTGCATCGAACACGAACTGCAAAAATATCAGCGTTCTAACCAAGATACTTGTTTAAACCAGCGTCCGTTGATTTATGAGGGCGATCGCGTCGTAGCAGGTCAAGTGCTCGCCGACGGTTCCTCCACCGAAGGGGCAGAACTCGCTCTGGGTCACAATATCCTCGTAGCTTATATGCCTTGGGAAGGCTACAACTACGAAGACGCGATGCTAATTAGCGAGCGTTTGGTGTACGAAGATGTCTACACTTCGATCCACATTGAAAAATACGAAATCGAAGCCCGCCAAACCAAACTCGGCCCCGAAGAAATCACCCGCGAAATTCCTAACGTCGGCGAAGACGCGCTGCGCCAGCTAGACGAACAGGGGATTATCCGCAAAGGTGCTTGGGTAGAAGCCAGCGACATCCTAGTCGGCAAAGTCACCCCCAAAGGCGAATCCGACCAACCGCCGGAAGAAAAACTGCTGAGGGCAATCTTCGGCGAAAAAGCCCGCGATGTGCGCGACAATTCCCTGCGCGTCCCTAACGGCGAAAAAGGCCGCGTGGTGGACGTGCGGGTGTTTACCCGCGAACAGGGCGACGAACTGCCCCCCGGCGCTAACATGGTCGTCCGCGTCTACGTGGCTCAAAAGCGGAAGATTCAAGTCGGCGACAAAATGGCCGGCCGCCACGGAAATAAGGGTATTGTGTCCCGGATTCTGCCGATGGAGGATATGCCTTATTTGCCCGACGGGACTCCCGTTGACATAGTGCTCAATCCCTTGGGCGTACCGTCGCGGATGAACGTGGGTCAGATTTTTGAGTGCTTGCTGGGATGGGCGGGCGAAAATCTGTCGATGCGGTTCAAGATGGTGCCTTTTGATGAAATGCACGGCGCTGAAAAGTCTCGCGAAACCGTACACGGCAAGCTACAGGAGGCACGCGAAAAAACCGGCAAGCCTTGGGTGTTTAATGAAAAGCACCCCGGCAAGACTATCGTCTACGATGGCCGAACTGGGGAACCGTTCGATCGCCCCATCACAGTCGGCATCGCCTATATGCTGAAGCTGGTTCACTTGGTAGACGATAAGATCCACGCCCGCAGCACAGGCCCTTACTCGCTGGTAACGCAGCAGCCTTTGGGCGGCAAAGCGCAGCAGGGGGGTCAGCGGTTCGGAGAAATGGAAGTCTGGGCTCTGGAAGCGTTCGGCGCAGCTTATACTTTGCAAGAGTTGCTGACTGTGAAGTCGGACGATATGCAGGGGCGGAATGAAGCGCTGAATGCGATCGTCAAAGGCAAAGCTATTCCGCGCCCCGGTACGCCGGAATCTTTCAAGGTGCTGATGCGGGAGTTGCAGTCTTTGTGCTTGGATATTGCTGTGCACAAGGTGAATACGTCCGACGAGGGCAGCGAGCACGTTGAGGTGGATTTGATGGCAGATGCTGGGGGCAAGCGATCGCCCTCCCGGCCTACTTACGAATCGCTTTCTCGTGATGAACTTGACGAGGATTAGGCATTAAAGATTAAAGATTAAAGATTTTTTGACCGGATTCAATTCTTTAATCTTTAATCGACAATCTCAAATTAAAATGCCTCAGCAGTGGTACGAACACTGGTGAGGCGAATCAACGCTCTAAACAGGAGAGACGCTGACATGACTATTGTAACAGTTGTCCCAGGAATTCAAGGAGAAGTTGACCGGGCGACGGGCTGTATTAATTGGCAAGGGAGCAAGTTTGGCAACGGTTACGGGCGCAAGTGGATCGATGGCAAAACGGTTTTAGTCCACCGCTTAGTCCTCGAATCAAAAATAGCAGGGTTCCTCGGTTCCGGTTATTTTGGTTGCCATACCTGCGACAATCGAAGCTGCATCAACCCGGCACATCTGGTAGTAGGTACTGCTGCTGAGAATACGGGGCAGATGATTGGGCGAGATCGCAAAACTCCCAGACGCAAAAGTATTCCCGGTATTGGCATATTGTCGATCGCACAACTACGGGAAATTCAGACTAAATATTTATCTGGAACCATCAAGAACCACCTAGCAAAAGAGTATGGAGTACAACATGAAACTATTACTAAGATACTTCAGACAAATATTCCCGATAACTTCACTACAGTTTCACCCAATTTTTTAGGAGAAATTCAAGACAGCGGCTGCATCATTTTCTTAGGTGGAAAGGATGGTCAAGGTTATGGCAGATACTGGAAAAATGGGAAATTAAAATCAGTTACCCGTGCTGTTTTAACCGAGAAATTAGGATATGAACTTCCGACTTCGATGGATGCTTGTCATACCTGCGACAATCCCAGTTGCATCAATCCACAACACCTTTGGGCTGGTACTCGCACTCAAAATTTGTTAGATGCTTCTCAGAAAGGACGCACTCAAGGAAAAAGTCATCCTCTTTCCAATGCCAAATTAGATTGGGAAAAGGTGCGAGAAATTCGACAAAAGCTAGCAGTAGGACAGAGGATGAAGGATGTAGCACAGGAATACAGTGTCGGTCGCAAAACCATACACGATATTAAATATCACGTCACTTGGAAGGAAGCAGGCGAAGAGGTTCCAGTTCCTCGCAGGGGTGGATATCTAGATCGAAAATTGACTTTCGAGCAAGCTCTTGAGGTACGAAAAAGAATTAGAGCGAGAGAATCAATCTCTAAAATCGCTGATGACTTTGGAGTATCGTCAAGTGTGATCTCTGATATTAAAAACCACGTCACATATAGAGGAGTTTAACATTGATTTAAGCCGTAAAACAAGCAAACAAAAAAGATAAACAACCACAAATAATCGCCTGTAAATTATCAATTGGAGTCAAGAATGGCAAAAATAGAACAACGCTTTGATTACGTCAAAATCGGGTTAGCTTCACCAGAAAGAATTCGACAGTGGGGAGAGAGAACTTTACCCAACGGTCAGATAACTGGCGAGGTGACAAAACCAGAAACAATTAATTATCGCACGTTAAAACCGGAAATGGATGGCTTGTTTTGCGAGCGCATTTTTGGGCCTGCAAAAGATTGGGAATGTCATTGTGGGAAGTACAAACGAGTTCGCCATAGAGGCATTGTTTGCGAAAGATGCGGTGTTGAAGTCACTGAATCTCGCGTCCGGCGTCATCGCATGGGCTTTATCAAATTAGCAGCTCCAGTAGCTCACGTTTGGTATCTAAAAGGTATCCCGAGTTACATGGCAATTCTGTTAGATATGCCGCTCCGAGATGTCGAACAAATTGTTTATTTCAATGCCTACGTTGTCCTAAATGCAGGTAATGCAGAAAAGCTGCAATACAAGCAATTGCTCACGGAAGATGCTTGGCTGGAAATAGAAGACGAACTTTACAGCGAAGATTCCACACTCACAGGTGTAGAAGTAGGCATAGGTGCTGAAGCTTTGCAAGTTTTGCTGCAAAATATTCCGCTAGAAAGTGAAGCGGAAAAGCTGCGGGAAGATATTGCTAATGCTAAAGGTCAAAAACGGGCCAAGTTAATTAAACGCTTGCGGGTTATTGACAATTTCATCGCTACGGGTTCTCAACCCGATTGGATGGTGCTCAATGTGATTCCAGTGATTCCCCCCGACTTGCGGCCGATGGTGCAGTTAGACGGCGGGCGTTTTGCAACGAGTGACCTCAACGACCTCTATCGGAGAGTAATCAACCGGAATAACCGCTTGGCGAGACTGCAAGAAATTCTGGCGCCGGAGATTATCATCCGCAACGAAAAGCGGATGCTACAAGAAGCTGTGGATGCGCTGATTGACAACGGTCGCCGGGGCCGGACGGTTGTAGGGGCAAACAACCGCCCGCTGAAGTCGCTGTCGGACATCATTGAAGGGAAACAAGGTCGTTTCCGGCAAAACTTGCTGGGGAAACGGGTTGACTACTCCGGGCGTTCGGTGATTGTGGTGGGGCCAAAACTGAAAATTCATCAGTGCGGTTTGCCGAGAGAAATGGCGATCGAGCTTTTCCAGCCTTTCGTCATCCACCGCTTGATCCGCCAAGGATTGGTCAACAACATCAAAGCTGCCAAAAAACTGATCCAGCGCAACGATCCCAGCGTTTGGGACGTGCTTCAGGAGGTGATTGAAGGACACCCGGTAATGCTGAACCGGGCGCCGACGCTGCACCGTTTGGGGATTCAAGCCTTTGAGCCGATTTTGGTTGACGGGAGGGCAATTCAGCTTCACCCGCTAGTCTGTCCGGCTTTTAACGCTGACTTTGACGGCGACCAAATGGCCGTGCACGTGCCTTTGTCTCTGGAATCTCAGGCGGAAGCGCGCTTGCTGATGCTGGCTTCTAACAACATTATGTCGCCGGCAACCGGAAGACCGATCGTTACTCCTTCTCAAGATATGGTGCTCGGTTGCTATTACTTGACAGCCGAAAATCCTGACGCTCAAAAAGGAGCCGGTCACTATTTCTCCAACCTCACCGACGCGGTTGTAGCTTACGAACAAGGAATCGTTGACTTGCACTCTTATGTGTGGGTGAGGTTTCAAGGCGGCATAGAAAACGCAGAACCCGAGGGAGAACCGCTGAAGGTGGAACGCTCGACCGACGGTATAGTGACGAAAGAATACAAGTTCCGCCGGGTTCGGGAAGACGGAGAGGGCAAGGTACTCAATCAGTTCATTCGCACTACTCCGGGCCGGATTATCTATCACCAAACCATCGAATCGGTAATTAACAATTAGAAATTGGGAAGCGGTAAGAGGTAATGGGTAAGAGGTAACAGGTAATGGGTAATGGGTAATAACTGACAAATAATCGCTAACTAATAATAGTGATTGCAGCAGGAAAAATTACCCATTAATGCTTACCAATACTTCGGCTACGCGGTTACTGAGCGCAGGTGAATGGCAGTAAAAGTTACCAATTACCCATTAAGTAGGTAGGTGAACATAAACTTGATTATGGGAAGAGCAGGTGAGTGCATTCATCTCTTAGCTTAGCTCTCTTCCTTATACGCTAAACCCACCCTACAAAATGCTTGGTGTTTTTTCCCACCGATCTACTTATCAATTACCAATTACCAATTACCAATACTTCGGCTACGCGGTTCCTGAACCCAAGGGTTTCGCTCAGGGGAACCGAAGTCGAACGGCAGTAAAAGTTACCAATTACCAATTACCACTACTCAGAAAAATGACAGAAAATAAGGAAATTGTTTTTCGCAATCGAGTTGTTGACAAAGGTCAGCTCAAAAAATTAATCTCTTGGTCTTTCATGCACTACGGAACGGCCCGTACAGCGCAAATGGCCGATAAACTCAAAGACTTGGGTTTCCGCTTTGCGACACGAGCGGGAGTTTCGATTAGCGTAGACGACCTGCAAGTGCCCCCGTCAAAACGATCGCTCCTAGATGCAGCAGAAGAAGAAATCCGCATCACAGAACAAAAATATACCAGAGGCGAAATCACCGAAGTCGAACGCTTCCAAAAAGTAATCGATACCTGGAACAGCACATCAGAAGACCTCAAAGACGAAGTAGTCAAAAACTTCCGAGCCACAGACCCCCTAAACTCGGTCTACATGATGGCCTTCTCCGGGGCGCGGGGAAACATTTCTCAAGTGCGGCAGCTAGTCGGAATGCGCGGATTGATGGCTGACCCCCAGGGCGAAATCATCGACTTGCCAATTAAAACCAACTTCCGCGAAGGACTCACCGTCACCGAATACATCATCTCTTCCTACGGAGCGCGCAAAGGCTTGGTAGATACAGCGTTGCGGACGGCAGACTCTGGCTATTTGACTCGTCGTTTGGTGGATGTGTCCCAAGACGTAATTGTGCGGGAAGTGGACTGCGGCACTCAGCGGGGAATTCGAGTACGGCCGATGACGGACGGAGCAACAGTGTTGATTCCCCTCAAGGACAGGCTGCTAGGGCGGGTGTTGGCTAGAGATGCGGTGCACCCCAAAACCGGGGAAATCGTGTCTTACGGCAGCGAAAAAGCCGTCCGAAATCAGCCAATTACCGATGAGTTGGCGACGGAAATTGGTAACGCTGGGGTGGCAGAGGTGTATTTACGATCGCCCCTGACTTGTGAATCTACCCGATCGGTTTGTCAGCACTGCTACGGCTGGAGTCTAGCCCACTTGAAAATGGTGGACATGGGAGAAGCGATCGGGATTATTGCGGCTCAGTCGATCGGGGAACCGGGAACCCAGCTCACCATGCGTACCTTCCACACCGGCGGCGTATTCACCGGAGAAGTCGCGAAACAAGAACGCGCACCCTTCCCCGGCGTAGTGAAATTCAAGAACTTGCGTACTCGCTCGTTCCGCACCAGACACGGCGAAGAAGCACTGGTGGCAGAAAACAACGGCAAACTTGTATTTGAGGGCGACGGATTTGAAGAAGGGAAATCCGGCGCCAAAAATCAAAAACTGAAAATCGAATTGGCGATCGTCCAGGGTTCTACTCTGATGGTCAAAGACGGACAGCGCGCCATTCCCGGTCAAGTTTTGGCAGAAGTGCCGATCCTCGGTCGCGCCGCCCGCAAAACTACGGAAAAAGTGACTACAGACGTGGCTTCCGACTTAGCCGGAGAAGCCAAATTTGCTGATTTGGTGCCTGAAGAAAAAACCGACCGCCAAGGGAACACAACCCGCACAGCCAGCAAAGGCGGGCTGATTTGGATTCTCTCAGGAGAGGTCTACAACTTGCCCCCAGGCGCCGAACCTGCAGTGAAAAATGGCGATCGCATTCCGGCCGAAAGCGTGATTGCCGAAACTAAACTCATCTCCGAACACGGTGGCGTAGTCCGCATCGCTGACCCCAGAGAAATTGAAATTATCACCGCCCAAGTCCTGCTCGACCAAGCAGTCGTGCGGGCCGAAAGTGCAGGCGGCCGAGACCACTACACGATCGAAACATCTTCTAAGCAGCGGTTTTCCCTGAAGACGGCTCCTGGGAGCAAAGTGATTAACGGGGAAGTCGTCGCCGAACTGCTAGACGACAGCTACCGCACAGCTACAGGGGGCATTGTCAAGTACGGCGGGGTGGAAGTCCACAAGCGCGGCAAAGCTAAACTTGGCTACGAAGTCGTTAAAGGCGGCACTCTGCTCTGGATACCGGAAGAGTGCCACGAGGTGAATAAGGATATTTCTCTGCTGCTGGTGGAAGATGGCCAGTACGTTGAGGCCGGTACAGAAGTCGTTAAGGATATTTTCTGCCAAACCAGCGGGGCAGTGGAAATCACTCAGAAAAATGACATCCTCCGGGAAATTGTCATCAAACCAGGCACACTCCACGTAGTAGACCGCCCGCCACTAACATTGGGGGAAGGTCAAATCGTCAACGCCGGTCAAGAAATTTTCCCTGGCTTGGTTGCCGAAGAGCTGGGCTATGCGGAGTATATCGAAACTCCCGAAGGTCCGGCTTTGCTGCTGCGGCCTGTGGTGGAGTTTCCCGTGCCGGATAAGCCACCAGTGCCTTCTCAGACGGCGCTGAATGAGTCGATCTCTTTGAAAGCGGTGCAGCGACTTCCTTATAAGGATGGGGAGCGCGTCAAGTCTGTCGAGGGATTGGAACTGCTGCGGACTCAGCTTATTTTAGAAATAGGTTCCGGAGCTCCGCAACTGGCGGCGGATATCGAGCTGCTGCCGGATGAGGATGATGCTATGGCTTTTGGGGCGGATGGTTCGGGCCCGGCTTGGGGAGGGGCTGAAGACGGTACGGAGTCGCAAGAATTGGCGATGACAGTAGCCGATGGGGGCGATCGAGCTTCAAAGACTTTCCGCTTGCAGTTAGTGATTTTGGAATCGCTGGTGATTCGGCGGGATGTGTCTGCTGATCCGACTCAGGGCAGCACTCACACGCGGCTGTTGGTCGAAGATGGGCAGTCGATCGCGCCCGGGGCAGTAGTCGCCCGCACAGAGATTCTCTGCAAAGAAGCGGGTATCGTTCGAGGCATCCGTGAGGGGCATGGTGAACCAGTGCGCCGACTGTTGGTGATGCGAGATGCGGATTCTATTTCGATCTCTGTGGCGGGTACGCCGGATGTGAGTCCGGGTCAACTGCTGGTGGCTGGTACCGAAATAGCTCCGGGGGTTGTTCTCGAAGAGTCCGGCCAAGTTGTGAAGGTTGTACCTGCGTCGGAGACAGAACCGGCGAAACTCTTGCTCAGGGTGGCTCGTCCTTACCGGGTTTCGGCCGGTGCGGTGCTGCACGTAGACGACGGCGACTTGGTGCAACGGGGTGACAATTTGGTGATTCTGGTGTTTGAGCGGGCAAAGACTGGGGATATCATTCAGGGTTTGCCACGGATTGAGGAACTTCTTGAAGGGCGGAAGCCGAAGGAAGCTTGTATTTTAGCCAAACGGCCGGGGACGGCTCGCGTGGTTACGGATGACGATGTTGTGGAACTGGCGGTGATTGAGGATGATGGCCGGATTGAGGAGTATCCTTTGTTGCCTGGTCAAAACCCGATCGTTTCCGACGGACAGCGCGTAGGCGTCGCCGAAGCTTTGACCGACGGGCCTGCTAACCCTCACGAAATTCTGGAGGTGTTCTTCCACGTGCTCAAGGAGCGGCAGTCTACTTTTGAGGCTGCCTTGGAGAGTTTCCAACAGGTGCAGACGTTTTTGGTGAATGAGGTGCAGTCGGTTTATCAGTCTCAGGGCGTGGATATTTCTGATAAGCACATCGAGGTGATTGTCCGCCAGATGACCAACAAAGTCAGGATGGAAGATGGCGGCGATACTACTATGCTCCCCGGCGAGTTGGTAGAATTGCGGCAGGTTGAGCAGGTGAATGAGGCGATGTCAATTACTGGTGGAGCCCCGGCGGATTATACTCCGGTGTTGCTGGGGATTACTAAGGCTTCGCTGAATACTGATAGCTTTATTTCCGCTGCTTCGTTCCAGGAGACGACGCGGGTGTTGACTGAGGCTGCGATCGAAGGTAAGTCTGACTGGCTGCGCGGGCTCAAGGAAAATGTGATTATCGGCCGCCTGATTCCTGCGGGTACTGGGTTCAATGCCTATGAGGATGCTGGGGTTCAGGATGCGGGTTTTGATGGTGCTGTGTTTGATGACGACATCCACGATTTACAGGAGGATGTGGTACTTGATGACCGTACGGCGCGCCGTGCTTATACGATCGAGAGCGGTTTTGAGATCGGGCGCCCGTCTGATCTTGAGCCTGATGAGGATTTTGAGGAAGTTGAGGTTGATGAGGACGATTTTGTCGCTGAGACTGAGGATGATGCCTTGGGACCGGATGTTGACGATGATGACGATGATATCGGTTTTGACTTCGATGAGGACGAAGACTAATCATAGTTTTGAGATGGCATGAATGAGTGAACAGCGTTGCGCTCGCTGAGGATAATTTGGTTCCTCGCCGCAACGCACACTTCGATTTCATGAGTTGAAAATTCTCAAATTTTTCCTCACAAATTACAAGTCCGAACTCATAGCATTGTGCGATGGGACATCGAAAGGAAGAAGGAAGAAGGAAGATTTAGAGTTAAAGAAAACTTTGTAATTCTAGAGTTTTAATTGCTTGTTGATTCAAACAAACAATTCTTTCTTCCTGCTTCCTTTTTCCTTCTTCCTGCTTATTTTTTCTTCATGTATGGTTCACTCAATCAGGCAGCAAAGCCTTGATTTGATTAACAAACTCTTGATGGTCTACCACAGGTTTAGAGATGTAACCGTCGGCACCGCTTTGATCCAGAAATGTTTCTCTATCACCAGCCATCGCGTGAGCAGTCACCAAAATAATCGGCAGCGAGGCCGTTTGCGGGTCAGCTTTGAGCAGTTGAGTAATCTTAATGCCGTCAACAGATTTGCCCTGGTACACGCTGCGCGAAAGAGACACATCCATTAAAATCAAATCAGCTTCGCCGTTGGCAGCAATCTGCATCACCTCTTCAACATTTTCCGTGTGTTTCACGGCTAAGCCCCCCCGCTTAGTCAGAATTTTGGAAAAAACCCGAGCATTAACCAAATCGTCCTCTACAATCAGAACGGTTTTCATAAATAAATATGGGAAGTATAGAAACTTTGTGACTTTAGTCCAAAGAGGAACACGACACGGGGAGTACATTCCCCGTCAAAAATGCAGAGTTTTTAGCGCCATTAGCCGGGAACCCTGCAAAACCCGTATGTATATCCTTGAGCCACTAGCTGTGAGAGGGTTTACAGATGCCTAGAAGCATCCAGTACCATCATTTAGACTACTACACACAGACAGTTTAGTTGTTTTTTATAACTAGACCTGGCACTGGTGAGAGTCTCAAGATTCTCCGGTAGCAGGTTTCTAGTACAATCCAGGACGCATGGACGACGCCTCGAAACCGGGTTTTTGCTCATTTTGGCGGGCTATAACGAACTATTGCTATGAAAAAACCCGGTTTCTGACTACCCGTGCGTCCTGGACTTATAGTATCCTCTCTTTCGGTTAAGCCTCCGGCTTCTACCATTTTAGATTTTAGATTTTAGATTTTATATGGGAACTGATTGACTGGATATCAGTTTGGAGCACGGGCCTACAGTTGCATTATTTTTGGAACTGGTATTAGAATCGGGAATGTGGGATAATTATTTCCTTCCTCGCGTCGCCACAGCAGTCGAAGTAGCGAATCTAGCGGGGATTGTTGGAGATTCCTAATTCTCAGTTTTAACCCATCAAAACGGCTTAAAATATCGACGCTTTCTTTGCTCAAGCGGATGCCAGACTAGGAGATATCGCCAGGAAAGCTCTTGAATGATGAATTCATCGATATCGGCATTTTTGACACTTTCAGCGAGGGGAGCATCTGATAATTTGTACAAACACTTCTTCTGGCTCCTTCCTTCTGACTCTTTCCTCCTGGCTCCTGTCTCCTGCCTCCAATTTTGGGCTTGGGTGCTTTCATTGAGATTCTCCCTCAGCGAGTCACGGCCACGCTCTATTGTTGAATAAGCCCAAAACTTGGACTTTACTCATAGTCCAGTCGCCTCTACACGATCAGAACAAGTACCACTACCAGGGGTATTCCAATTGCCCTTACTTTTCTTTTTTAATAGTTTCGGAGTCCATCACGCTTGCCAAAATACGGTAAGCTCGATCGTCTACCATTGCTGCTTGATCCACGCTACGACTGTACTGAGACCAGATCAATCTGGGGTTTCTCCTGAATAGAATATTTCTTCGTGTAGATGGTTATTCCTAATTGCAATTAAATTCTATCATAGATTGACGGGGACTCAAGTCCCTCGTGATGCTTTCCTAGGAAGAGCTACAGCCTCACTACGTTCTGAGTTTCTGGCATTCCGTGTTCTCTCTGTGAATCAACCTTCTCACGGCAGAAGGTAAATAGACAGGTAGGCGCAAATGAAGGCAACATAGAGGTTAGGGTAAGAGTGGAGAGTAAGAGGCAAGTGTTGCCCGTCTTCGGGACTCTGATTCTGCTTTCACAAGTTAAGTTTATTTTTATTCTTCAACTGGGCGGTTGGGTCGAACTTTCGGTTCGCCTGCGGCAAAGGCTTTTAAATCGAGACAGGGAACCTCGGCATTATTGACAGAGGCTGTTTTCACTCAGGAATTAACGGACACAAGGACTCATGGCTAAACAACTCAACCTACTTTCCGGGCAAGTAATTTCTACGCCTCTGCACGCCGAGATGCAGCAATCGTACCTCGAATATGCCATGAGTGTGATCGTCGGGCGAGCTTTGCCTGATGTCCGCGACGGTTTAAAACCAGTTCACCGTCGAATTTTATATGCGATGCACGAACTCGGTCTGACGCCAGACCGACCTTACCGTAAGTGCGCCCGGGTAGTTGGAGATGTTTTGGGAAAATATCATCCCCACGGCGACCAATCGGTTTACGACGCTCTGGTACGCATGGTTCAGGAGTTTTCGAGCCGCTATCCTTTACTGGCGGGTCACGGCAATTTCGGTTCGGTGGACAACGATCCGGCGGCTGCTATGCGCTATACGGAAACTAGGCTGGCACCGATCGCCCACGAAGCTATGCTAACCCAAGTCGGCGAGGCAACTGTTGATTTTACTGGTAACTTTGACAGTTCGCAGCAGGAACCGACGGCGCTGCCTGCTCAGTTGCCGTTTTTGTTACTCAACGGCTGTGCTGGCATTGCTGTGGGGATGGCAACTAATATCCCGCCGCACAATTTGGGGGAGGTGGTAGACGGTTTAATTGCTTTGATTGAAAACCCGGAACTATCCGACGAGAAGTTGATAGAACTGATTCCGGGCCCGGATTTTCCAACTGGAGGGGAAATCGTCGCTACAGAGGGCATTGTTGACGCCTACACTAAGGGTCGAGGCAGCATTGCGGTCAGGGGTGTGGCAGGGGTGGAAGAGGTGCCTGGTAATCGCAAGGTGCGTACTAAAACGGCGATCGTGGTGACGGAGTTTCCGTTTCAGGTAAATAAGGCGGCTTGGATTGAAAAGGTGGCGGAGTTGGTCAATGCTGGCCGCCTCGACGGTATTTCTGATTTGCGTGACGAGAGCGATCGCGAAGGGATTCGAGTTGTGATTGAACTCAAGCGGGAATTTACCCCAGAAGCGGTTCTCGCTCGCCTTTACCAACAAACTGACCTGCAAACCAATTTTGGGGCGATTTTGCTGGCAATTGTTAACGGTCAACCGCGACAGTTGACGCTCAGACAATTGTTGCAGGAATTTCTGGATTTCCGGGAAGTGACTCTTACCCGCCGCTACAATTACGAGTTGCAAGCTGCAGAACGCCGCTGTCATATTGTCCAAGGCTTAATGTTGGCTTTGACAAATCTCGATACAGCGATCGACATTCTCAGAAATTCTCCTGACGGCTCTACTGCTAAGCAAACTTTGCAAGTTCGCCTCAATTTGAGCGAAAGTCAAGCGGATGCGATTTTGGCGATGCCTATGCGTAGGCTGACGGGTTTGGAAAGGCAAAATTTGCAGTCTGAGTTTGATGAGTTGATGGCTAATATTCAAGAATTGCAGCGGTTGTTGAGCGACAGACGCGAACTTTTGAAGGCTTTAAAGAAGGAATTTCGATCGCTCAAACGCAAGTACGCCGACCCCCGCCGCACTAAATTCGCCAATGGAACTGCACGCGCAGCAAACGCCGAATCACAATTTTCTGGTAAGAAAAATGCTGGGGTGAAGCAATTGTCGCCAGCAACGATTCAGCCGAACTTATTGCCCGTTCTAGAGGCAGAGGAAACTATTGTTGAATTTTCGCACAAGCAGTACGTGCGGCGCTTGCCAACTGGGGAAAAGCCACGCTCGAAAAGTCGCGAAAAATCGGTTTCAGCTTTAGAAAAAAATGAAGATTTTATTGTGACGGCAAATCTGACGAAAACCGATCGCACTTTGGTCGTCTTAACTCCTAACGGCAAAGCTTACCCGCTGAAAGTGGCCGATATTCCTAGTAGTAGCGCCAAAGACCGGGGAACGCCGATCGTTAGTTTGTTGTCGCCGAGTGCTACTAAAGACAGTGCCGATCGCGCTTTGTCGGAAATCACAGTTGCACACTTTATTTTGCCGGAAAATTCGGAAGCCGCAGATTTAGTAACTCTGACTCAGCAAGGAAAAATTAAGCGCTTGGCGATGCAGGAATTTGCTGATTTGACTAATCGTGGCGTTACTGTTGTTAAACTCAAGGAGGACGATCGGCTGCGCTGTGCGAGTCTGGCTAAAGTCGGCGAGCAAGTGGCGATCGCAACTTCAGGAGGCCGAGTCCTCCGGTTTGAGATTGATGACGAACAACTGCCACCAATGGGCCGCGCGGCCCAGGGATCTCAAGTAACCAGGTTGCGGAAGCAGGAACAGTTGGTGGGCTGCATCACTCTCGACCCGAACGACAGTCTGGTGCTATTTTCCGAGTTGGGTTGGGCAAAACGAATGCCTGCAGGTTCTGTCAGACTTACTAACCGCGGCGAAATTGGCACTCAAGCTTTTCGTTTCTCAGAGCCTAAAGATGCTTTAGTTGGCTTGCTGCAGGCTGTTCCGGGTACGGATGTCAAACTTTTTACTAATTCTGGCCGCCTGCTGCGATCGGCTATGGATGCTATAGCTTTTTGGGGGAAAGATGCTGCGGGCGATCGAGTTTTTGACCTGAATCCAGGTGAAAGAATCATCAAAGTTATCAGCAGTCAATAGTCATTGGGCATTGGGCATTGGGCATTGGGCATTGGGCACTGGGCATTGGGCATTAATCTGATTTGTGACCTCTGACTTCTGACTTCAACATCCATCCGTTAAATCATTTAAATCCCGTATACTGCTGGTTGCCGAACTTCCTCCTTCCTTGAATACCCCAATTACCAATGCCCCATGCCCCATACCCCATACCCAATCTAAAATCTCAAATCTAAAATTGTTTGATGGCGAAAGTTGTATTAGAAAATATCTACAAAAGTTTTCCTCTCCGCCAAGGAGAACAGGAAAAAGAAGCAAACACCGTCGCAGAAAGTGTCTCGCCTGCGGCCGATCGCCCTTCGTCTAACAGCGTTTTGCGGCGCATTAACCTGACGGTCGAAGACGGGGAATTCATGGTGCTGGTGGGGCCTTCGGGCTGCGGAAAAAGCACTTTGCTGCGCTCGATCGCCGGTTTAGAAGTTTTGACTGCCGGTAATATTTGGGTTGGCGATCTGCTGGTTAACGATTTGCCTCCTAAAGACCGAGATATCGCTATGGTATTTCAAAATTATGCTCTCTATCCTCACTTAACAGTTTACGATAATCTCGCCTTTGGATTGCGTCGCTCGGAAAGGGAGAAAGCAGAAGGAAGAAGGAAGAAGGAAGAAGGAAGAGGGAAGAAGGAAGAAGGAAGAAGGGGGAAGATACAAGGAGAAGAAGGAAGCATCCAGAAGATAGAAAAAATTAGGAATAAGGTAGAAGAGGTTATTAATGATTTAGCTTCTAATTATTCTAAAGATCCTCTAAGTTATCCTTTGTTTGAGGACTTTTTAGGAGGAGCGACTCGCAAGTTGCCTCCGGGTTTGCGCTATTTGTCGGAACGGGAAAAGGCTGTAGGGAAACGAGTGCGGGAGGTAGCTGAATTATTGCAAATAGAATCTCTTTTAAATCGCTTGCCAAAACAACTTTCGGGAGGGCAAAAGCAGCGCGTAGCTTTGGGTAGGGCGATGGCTAGAAATCCGGAAGTTTTTTTGATGGACGAACCGCTATCGAATCTGGATGCGAAATTGAGGGCGGAAACTCGATCGCAAATTGTGCAGTTGCAGCGACAGTTGGGAACTACAACTATTTATGTAACTCACGACCAAACTGAGGCAATGACTATGGGCGATCGGATTGCTATTATGAAGGTCGGCCAGATTCAGCAAGTAGCTCGACCTCTAGAGCTTTACAACAAGCCGGCTAATCTGTTTGTTGCTGAGTTTATCGGTTCTCCGCCGATGAATTTCTTGTTGGTGGAATTTAGTGCTCCACTGTTGATTTCTCACCCGCAATTTCGCTTTACTTTACCCGATATTTGGGCAAAAAGTCTACAACAATATGACGGGCGAGGGCTAATTTTGGGCATTCGGCCGGAACATCTGAGCATTAACCCTCCGGCTACCAAAAATCTTTCGGTACAAGTGGAAATTGTAGAGGCTTTGGGACACGAAACTTATTTGGGGGTTTGTTTGACGGATGCTCCGGCGGTGCGGATGCAAGTGCGGGTTCCTCCTGAGCGCTCGATCCGAGTTGGCGAGGAGCTTTGGTTGGCCATCGCCCATGACAAAATTCACTTGTTCGACCCTGATACCGAGTTGGCTATTTTTCCTGTTAGGTAAAATCATCAAGGTCGAGCGACCGTTATGACCGATATCACTAATCACAAGCTTGCATTTTGATCAAGGAATGTTATATTTATTCACATAAGCCTTACACAAGTTAACGAAAGGAGTTCGCACTATGCAAGAACAAAAACGCAACGCTTGGAACTGGGGCTTCAGCGAAGGTGCCGAAAATTGGAACGGTCGTTTCGCTATGATTGGTTTTTCTGCCGCTGTCATCATCGAATTGGTTTCCGGTCAAGGCCTGCTTCACTTTTGGGGCTTGATGTAATTTTCTAGTTAAGACTTTTGTGACACTGCAAAGCTTGGGAGTTCGGTAACGGACTCCCTAAATTTTGGCAGCGCGATTTGGGCAGCAAATAGCCACTTGCTCCGGGCAGTTAGCAGCACAGAATTTAACAGCTATAGCCCAAACCGGGGCGGGGGGTCTCCCCCCCAAAAAAAAGAGTGCGAATCACTCTTTTGGGTGATGCTAGCAAATTACTCTAGCGGATATATTCTTTTAAGATGCTGTTGCGGTTGGGATGGCGCAACTTCCGCAGGGCTTTAGCCTCGATTTGGCGAATCCGCTCACGAGTGACGTTAAAGATTTGACCAATTTCCTCCAAGGTCTTCATCCGTCCGTCATCTAAGCCGTAACGCAGCCGCAGTACATCCCGTTCTCGGGGGCTGAGAGTATCCAAAACGCTTTCCAAGTCTTCCCTGAGCAAGTTTTTCGAGACTTGATCTTCTGGCGTTTCCCCGTCAGATTCAATAAAATCTCCCAGACGTGAGTCTTCCTCTTTGCCGATCGGAGTTTCTAGAGAGATGGGCAACTGTGCGGACTTAGCAATGAACCGCAACTTCTCGATCGTCATCTCCATGCGGGTAGCAATTTCTTCTTCCGTAGGCTTGCGACCCATTTCCTGAGACAGGAGCTTGGTAGTTTTCTTGATCCGCGAGATGGTTTCGTAAAGGTGAACGGGTAGGCGGATAGTGCGGGATTGGTCGGCGATTGCCCGGGTAATGGCTTGACGTATCCACCAAGTTGCGTAGGTAGAAAACTTGTAGCCTTTTTCGTGATCGAATTTTTCAGCGGCCCGGATCAGACCCAAAGAGCCTTCCTGAATCAAATCTTGGAAAGACAAACCGCGATTCATGTATTTTTTGGCGATCGACACCACCAAACGCAGGTTTGATTGCACCATTTTTTCCTTTGCCCGACGGCCGACGTGGAGTCGGTGACGGAATGCAGGAAGTGCCATATCTACAGCATTAGCCCATTCGCTGTCTTTAGGTTCGCGGTTATACTCTTCGAGCAGTTGTTCTCGAACTCGCTCTAATTCCAGCAAATCTGCAATCTTGCGTGCTAGTTCAATCTCTTCGTCAGCTCGCAGCAGTCGAATCCGACCGATTTCTTGCAGGTAAAGACGAATAGAGTCTTCAGTATAATGCTTTTTCTTTGCCTGTGCCCGACGGCGGGCTTTGGCGCCTTTGCCAGATTTAGGATCTTCCTCCGATTGAGAGTCTAAGAATTCTTCTCGATCGTCTTCTTCGTCGATAAAGAGTTCTAACTCGTTCTCAGGTAGAACGCTTTCGGCGCTGCGAAGCAACTCGATTGTTTCCATTTCCGGTGTAATTGTGGTTTCGAGTACGGTGTTAGCTGGGATCATGCCGTCTTCCTCATGCTCCTGAATTAAAGAATAAATAACAGTGGAATAGTGTCTGTTTGTAGTTTAGACAAGTTAGCCAGTATTGACATTCCCGCAGGAAGAAATAGTGGGATTTTTGGTCTGCTAGCTGAATTTGTTACCGAAACTGCACCTGTTTTATGAGTCACGGTTCGAGTTCTGGTTTGAAGCAGTCAGCGCATTCTATCGATCGCAGATTTTAACATCGCGACCTTAAATTGAGCTAGCGGCTTTTTCTTTCGGAGCGAGTTACCACATCATCTGCAATACCTTGCCCAGAGAAGCAAACCATGAAGTGCGATCGATCGCACTTCCAAAAATACTGGCTTTTTTACTCGGTACTTCGAGCTTTTACCCGTACAAGTTTTCCCGCACGGAACCCTCTAACTTTTGTATTGGAGGTGTCGAACTTTTGATTCGCCTTGCTTTCACTCTGGTTGTCAGACATGACAGTTGCACGGCAAGTTTTCGCCACCTTCGATGCCGGTCTGCTGCCTCAAATGCAACAGCAGAGGGTTGAAGCACCAAACGGGGAGAATCGGATCTTGCAAAGACCTTCCCGATTGTAGCCTTTCTCACAAAAAATGGAAGTTGTTTTCCATTGTTGGTCAAGAACTAGGAAAACTCTGTCAGCTTAGCTTGACAATACTAACTCATGTCCGGCTCTGCTAAATCCTGAGAACGGCCCGCAAAAACTTTGGCACGATCGAACGGCCCTGTTTTCTGCGTATATCTGGGTGAACGGCTGCGGCGTAGTTGGCCAGACAGTTAGCAGACAATTTTTGAGTTGCCCAAATTGGAACCAATACAATCCGTGTAGATACACCCATCATTACCCTGTTTCCCTGAATTGAATCATACGCAATCTGCGATTGAATAAAGCTCGTAGCTTTAGTTTTAAGTCGGTAACTCTGGATTAGAGACCGACTCTGACCCCCAATGAAGCGTTGCGGGTTGAGTAGTGCAACAGGGGCTTTCATTGTTAAGTTAGCTCAAATCTCAGAAATTGGGTTTAATTTTTACGTTAAATCACATTAAGTTCTTAACGTCACATTCTTATTTAAGCAGTTCGACACGAGTTTGTCGCGTCAATGGCAAAAACCACCAGGATAAATTCTACTGAGAGTTAACCCGCCGCGCAACTCTCGGCTGCGGATTTCTCTAATTTTTTTTTGCTTTCGGTTCGCACTTGCGCGATCGCACACTCTCACAAACAACACAATTCGCCATCTCCCGGAAGTATAACTTCACGATTCCTTTAAATATATCGTGACCGTGTGAAGATCCGATAAAGCCCCTCAATCAATTTTAGGTAGCATTCCCGAATTGTCTTGACAATTTCAAGCAGACGAAACAAAAGCCACAGCGGGCGTTGCTGCAACAGTCGGCCGACGATAACTCTGCCAGGGAAGAAAAAATTACCCAGTTAGCGATGTGCTTGTTATTGTTAGAGAAGGCATGAGCTGCAGGATGCACTTAAAGCAATCGAACGGTAGGACGTTGGTGCAATGCTCAAAATTTTGTTATTATTTACAGCGTGTCATCAGAAAGCACAGAGCCTTGCTTTATCCTCTACTCTGGTTTAAATTATGTGGCTTGACCTTTAGGGGATGAAGCTATCAAGAAAAATTTCAGATCCGTGTCTATACAGACAACCCAAAGAAGGTTTATTAGAAAGAATTCACCTTCTTGAGAGAAAGATTTAGTAATTAATCTGGCTGATATTACGATCTCTTTATAGCGCCTGTTTGTAGTCAGGACTTCAGTTTTTTGTATATTTGTGAATAAGCACTAAAGTCCTGACTGCGAACTTAATTTAACCGCGAGACAAATTACTGCTGATTCCGCAGGCGAGGGTTCACAAACTCGTTTAATCCTTCCCCCACCAAAGACAGTCCCACCACCATTAAAGTCATCGCCAAACCGGGAAACAAAGCCGTCCACCAAATGCCAGTAGGTAGCGCATCTAAAGCTAAACGCAAGTCGTGTCCCCATTCAGGAGTTGCTTCGGGAAGCCCTAATCCGAGAAATCCCAAACCTCCTAATGTTAAAATTGCATCGGCAGCGTTGAGCGCAAACAGCACAGGTACGCTCTGAATCACATTTAGAAACAGGTAGCGCGAAAGCACTGTCCAAGTGTCAGCCCCCATTGCTCGCGCGGCTTCAACAAACAATTCGGTTTTGACGCTGACGGTGTGATTCCTGACGACGCGGTAGTATTGAGGGATGTAGGAAATGCTCAGGGCGATCGCAGCATTCAAAACTCCTTTTCCCACTACAAACGCTAGCGTCAAAGAAAGCAGCAGCCCCGGCAAAGTATAAATTGTATCCATTAAAAATAACAACACTCGATCGAGCTTACCGCCCAAATAACCGCTAACCAAACCCAGCGGCACACCTATAAACAAACTCAAAGCAGTGGCTAAAATTACCACTTGCCAAGCCGCGCGAGAAGCAAACAGCGTGCGGGAAAAAACATCGTAGCCGCTGCGGCTAGTACCAAACCAATAATTCGCCGACGGTGGTTCGTGGATGGGGTTAATCAAAGCCTCGGTAGGATTTTGCAGCCATCCCCAAGCTTGCATAGCTGGAGACAAGATGGCTACCAATACAAACACGGCAGTTATTGTCAAACCTGCCCACATCATTTTCATTGACAGGCTTGAGGGCGAGGCACTGTTGAGAAATCGCGGCAGTCGGAGGCGGCTTTGAGCCATAATGACGATCGACCTATATAAGACTTTTCGATTTTAGTAGCACTCAGGCGAAAAAACCCGGAACAGTCAAAAATCCTCTTTCTCATTCGCCAAACACTCGCGACAAACCGGGTTTTTTCGCGCGATGGGGCTAAAAAAAAATCGGTTTCTTCCCTGCACGGGACTGGCGCGCAGGGGAGAAACCGGGTTTTTGGCAGGTGGGACGCAAGTCGAGTTTAGGTTAAATCTCTCTTGGCGAACCTCAAATCTAAAATCGATGGAATTCCTACAAATTACTGGCAATTAACTCGCGGTACTGGCTTTTCGGCTTAACTCCTTTGAGCTCAGCCACCAAATCTTTGTCTTTGAAATACTGAATCGTCGGCGTACCAATCACGCCTGCATTTTCAGCAATTTCTGGATCTTCTTCGATGTCAATTTCCACGTAGTGGATTTTGCCCTCGAACTCATCTACTACTTTGCTCAAAATCGGCTTGAGGCTGTGGCAAGGCCCACAACTCGGAGAGGCATATTTAACCACAATCAGTCGATCGCTATCGTGGAACAACTTCCGCAAAGCATAACCTCCTTCGTGGCGCGTGTCTTGGATATCAAAGTTCGCGCTGGTTTTGCGTACTTTTTGAGCTTCCGGCGCTGCGACGGGTTGCTCGGATTCCTCGGTTTGGCGGAATTCCTGAGCTAAACCATTGGACGACAACCACCTTTCTGCCAGCATCGCCCCCATACAACCGCTACCGGCGGCGGTGATGGCTTGGCGAAACTCGTGGTCTTGCACGTCGCCGACGGCGTAAACTCCATCAACGCTGGTTTCTACCGAACCGTGTTTGGTAACGATATAGCCTACTTCGTCGAGTTCTAACTGACCTTGGAACAGTTGAGTGTTGGGGGTGTGACCGATCGCGTAAAACAATCCTTTCACCAGCAAATCGCTTTCGGCGCCGGTCTCGATATTTCTAATTCTCACCCCGTCCATTTTGCCGCCCGCTTCGCCCAAGATATCCACTGCTTCGGTGTTCCAGTGCACGGTAATTTTGGGATTGCTCAGCACTCGGTCTTGCATGGCTTTGCTGGCGCGCATTTGATCGCGCCGCACCAGCATATGTACGTGAGAGCCGTATTTTGTCAAATAAATAGATTCTTCCGCTGCTGTGTCGCCTGCGCCGATTACAGCTAAGTCTACTCCTTTAAAAATTGGGGTAGCGCCGTCGCAAATCGCACAGGCCGAAATGCCGTGACTCCAAAATACGTGTTCGCTAGGCAGCCCCAGCCTTTTCGCCGTCGCGCCTGTAGCGATTACTATCGTGTGGGTTTTTATTTCTCGGTCTTCCGATCGCACTGTAAACGGACGCTTGGTCAAATCCACCGAAATTACATCTTCTGTGTATAATTCGGCACCCCAGCGCACTGCTTGAGCTTTCATCCGATCCATCAGTTGCGGCCCGGTGATGCCTTCGGGAAAGCCGGGGAAGTTTTCTACCTCTGTTGTGGTCATCAATTGACCGCCGGGGACGCCTCCGGCTTGGTAGCCTTCAAAGACTATGGGTTTCAGATTTGCCCGACCTGCGTAGATTGCTGCTGTGTAGCCTGCAGGGCCTGAGCCGATAATTACTAGGTTTTCTACGGTTTCGTTGGTCATAGTTATTTACTTAAACTCATAACGACTTCGTTTTACTAATTCTAGCAGAGTTCGATCGAGTTTGGTTGGATGCCATTGTGCGATCGAGCATCTGTATCTATTGTTGAGGGTCGATCGGTCTTAGGGGCAATTCCAACTTGTTTTATAAGCAAAAACAATCTAAAAGTTGATTTAGTTTTAAATGTTCGATCTATTTTGAGTCCTCAATTCTTAAGAAAATCTAAAGACAACTCAAATTATTGACTTCATTCTCAATTATTTTACCTATTTACTTGCTTTGAGGCTTGTGGTACGATTTTCACAATCCAGGGGCATTATGACTAATTTAAATTTTTGACGCTGAAAGCTTTTTAAATCGTAAAATTAACGAGCTCTGCAAATGTAACAAGTACAATTGTTTATGCAAAATTCGCATTTGATGGTTTAAGAATTGTAACGGAGATTGGGGTCAGTTTGACAAAGTACATGATTTGTGGTATGGAAGGTGCGATCGGGGGGAAATTTAGAAGGAAATTTTTAACCGATTCGGAAGCACAGGCGGGACGCCCGTGCCACGATTAACATAGCATTTGGTATTTGTGCCTGAATGGATAAAATCAAGATATTGTTTGTGTGCAGTCAGAATAAGTGGAGGAGTTTGACTGCCGAGAAAATATGCCAAAAAGTTAGCGGCTACAGTGTGCGATCGGCAGGAACGGAAAAAGGTGCAAGAATTAGAGTAACTGAGGGTCTTGTCGGTTGGGCAGATTTGATATTTGTGATGGAGAAGAAGCATGGCGATCGACTTCGCAGCAAATTTCCCGAAAGTCTCGAAGGCAAGAAAGTTATTTGTCTGCAAATCCCGGACAATTACCAATATATGGAACCGGAGTTAGTGGAGCTTTTGCAGGCAAAACTGAACCCCTATATGGAAATGCCAGAGAACGAGATAAATTTTATGCAGCGAGTTTTGGAACCGGAAGTGATGGATTCCTTGGAAGAGGCGATCGAATACGATTCGATGGACTTTACTGAGGTTAATGCTGCTTTTGCTCAAAGTGCTGCGGCGTTGGGACCGGTTTTTGGAAACGTTTTGGATGCGGGGACGGGTACTGCGAGAATTCCGATCGCCCTTTGTCAACTCCGGCCAGCATGGAAATTGACTGGCATCGATTTGTCGGCAAATATGCTGAAAGTCGGGGCCCAAAATGTGGAAAAGGCGGGCGTGCGATCGCAAATTAGTCTCGAATTAATCGATGCTAAAGCCATGCCTTACCCTGACAGTTATTTTGACATGGTGATTTCCAACAGCATTATCCACCATTTGCCCGATCCGCTGCCGTTTTTGCAGGAAGTCAAGCGGGTGTTGAAGCCGCAGGGAGCAATTTTTTTGCGGGATTTGCTGCGGCCGGAAAAAGCGGAAATCAGGGATAATTTAGTCAATCTGTATGCGGGAGATTGCAACGCGCATCAGAAACAGTTATTCAGCGATTCGTTGCAAGCAGCATTTACGCTGGATGAAGTTGAGGAGATGATCCAAAATGCCGGGTTGGATGGGTTGAGGATTTATGAATCTTCAGACAGACACTGGACGGCAGAACGTGCTTGGTGCGAGTCTTTTTAGGCACGGGACGATCGCCCGATAAAATTTTATAGGCAGTATTGCACACCTTCAAGCTAAATTCTTGTCCAAATCCGACCAATTGCGAAACCGACCCACGACGCTTTTATTGTCAATTGGGAAGCAGGCGAACAATAACCTAGGAATTTAGACGCTGGTGGTAAGGCATAATCGATTCATGCTCCTTTCCAAAATTGTCTAATCAATTTATGGTTTAGTCAAGATGTTTAAGCATTTTATCGAAAAAATGTGCGATCGAGGTTATGCCGAAAAAGCCCGTTCCGCGACCAGAAAATGAAGAGTCGCATTTGAAGAAGCTCAGGGAAGAACTGGAGATGAGTCAGGAAGATTTGGCGCGAGAGCTTGGCGTTTCGTCGCAAACCATCAGTCGTTGGGAGTTGGGGAAGAACGTACCCACGTTCACCGTCAAGCAGATGAAAGCTTTGGAGAAATTGCTGGCTAGCATCGGCAGGTCGATCGGCGACTTGCCAGATAATCTGTAATGGAAACCATTAAACAAGCCCACGGATAGATCCGTGGATCACTTTTTCCAATCTAAAATCTAAAATCTAAAATCTAAAATTACTCGATCGCGCCCTCGGTCTTTAGCTTGATAAAGCGAACGGTCTGCCGCTGCAAGTAGGTTTTCCTGAGAAGTTTCGGGCTGAGGAAACGTGCTCGCTACCCCCAAACTCAGCGTCACGAAAGAACACACCGCTGAATTAAGGTGTTCGATTTGTAGTTCTTTTACCCAAACTCGAATTTGCTCTGCAATCCAAACAGCTATTTCAGAAGAAGTGCGGGGTAAAATTACCGCAAATTCTTCACCTCCGTAACGAGCTACCAGAGTCTCAGCCGAAACTGCGCCTGCTGAGTAATGTACAGCCTCAACAATAGTTTTGGCTACCTGTTGCAAACAAGCATCTCCCGCCTGATGTCCGTAAGTATCGTTGTATGTCTTAAAAAAGTCAACATCGCATAAAATCAAAGATAGTTCTGCTGCTGCTTCTCCCAATTCTTGCCATTCTTTCTGTAAGTATTGGTTAAAACAGTGGCGGTTGGCAATCTGAGTTAAGCCATCTAAGTTAGCAAGGCGATACAATTCGGAATTAGCTGCTTTTAATTGAGAATTAGCTGCTTCTAACTCGGATTGCGTGAGCGATAAATTGTAATAAAGTTCGCTCATAGACCAAGTAGCTTGTTGGTGAATTTGGGATAAAGCTACCCAGAGTTGATGCACGTCTAAAAGTCGGTAAACTTGAGGTTCTAACTGCACAACAATCGGCTCGTAAAGCAGTTCCGGTGGTCGCTGCACGGAGCGCTGAGCTGCCATAACAATTAAGGCTACTCCTGGTAAAACCAAAATATCTGTTTGAGCTATTTGATACAAGGCTATAATCGGTCTGCAAGCAAATATATCTACTCCGTAAGGGCGGCTCATGCGTTCCATAAACCGCCGACGGGATATCATCCCTAAAAATTCCCCATTTACGGTCAAGATAACTCCCGGAAGCAGTGGGTGAGATTGAAACAACCGAGCTACTTCTTTGGCGAGATATGAGGAGTCAACCTGAAAATTGAATAGAGCCAGATCCTTAAGAGTAGACTCTAAAGATAAATTTTTGGGTGAGTTTTCTTGCGAGTTAGACGGCTCAATAAATTCAACAGACACAGCGCAGATCCGAATAAACAATAAACCAGCAACAAAGCTAGTGTCAGCTATTAAATTATATAATTATTTATTTATTACCAGTCGCTGTATTCTTTACTACACTATTTATTTAAGGGGATAAGCTGCTGCGTTAGTTTCGACCGTACCTGCATTGCATTGATTCATCCTCACTCAATTATAGATTTATTGAATTATTCTCAATTTTTTAGTAGGGGCTTTTTACGGCGTAAAAAAAAGGATTTCGGCGCCAGTCATCCGATGATTGACGGTGCACACAAACTCAAGAAACCTGGTTTTTAAACCTGGTTCGAGGCTGTAACGAGGTTTTGCATAAAAAAACGTGGTTTCTGCCCCTGTTCTCAACTCAAAATTCAAAACTCAACCTTCCCTCACCACCCCCAAGTTCCTGGCCCTCCCTTAAACGGGCCGACAATATCTTTGGTAATCCAGCCGCCGTAAAAATCCCCTGGTTGACATTGCACTAATTCCCCGTCCACATAACAGGCATCCATCTTGCTCGGATAAAAAGCTACATAATTTTTAATAGCTGCAAAAACCTGATTAGGATTGGGATAAAACCAAGCCGCATTTACTACTTCTTTCGACTCTACCGTCACAGTGTAATAACCGGCTTGTCCCTTCCACTCGCACCAAGAACCCCGTAAAGTTTTGTGCAAATATTCCATTTTGATGTCATCGGGGCAGATATAGTAGACAGGAGGGTGACTGGTCTCCAATACCCGCTGAGGACGGCGCGTGTCGGCGATCGTCACTCCATTAAAAATTATCTGTACGTGTTTGGTCGATTCCTCAAGTCGAGGGGGACGTGGGTAATCCCAAACAGACTCTTCACCAGGGCCGGGCTCTATTCGATCGAGGTTCATTCGCACCATCTCTCCTGCAAAAAAACACTTAGCGACTAGCATTACAATTTAATGTACCCTTAATCGAGTCGCTGCTTCAGAGCAAACCAGCTTTTCTCAACTCTTCGTAATATGAGTATTCGCGGTATAGATGTTTCCGACTACCAGCCCAATGTCAATTGGCAAGCAGTTGCCCGGGATGGTATTACCTTTAGTTTTGTCAAATCGACCGAGGGTGCAACGTTAGTTGCCCAAACTTTCGCTCGCAATTGGGCGGCGATGAAAGCGGCGGGGATTCAACGCGGTGCTTACCACTTTTTTCGACCTGCAAGCAGCATTCAAGGACAAATAGATTTGTTCTTGAAAACTGTAAAACTCGAACCGGGGGATTTGCCGCCAGTCTTGGATGTGGAAACTACAGGCGGTTTGAGTGCGGATCAATTGTGCGATCGAGCCGCAATTTGGCTAGAAGCAGTCGAAAAAGCCACGTTGATGCGGCCGATTATCTACACTTACCCCGGTTTCTGGGACAACCTGGGGACAAAACGGTTTGCCGATTACCCGCTGTGGATTGCTCACTATACCAGTGCTGAGAAACCTTGGGTGCCCGGTGGCTGGAAAACTTGGACTTTTTGGCAGTACAGCGACACCGGCAGCGTCTCCGGCGTCTCGGGCAATGTAGACACCAATATTTATGAAAGCGTCCGAGAAGGCGCCCAAAGTTATAAAGTTGCAGACATCCAGAGGGAATTAAGAATTAAAGGTTTCTATCAAGGCGCGATGGATGGTAAATTTGGAGCCACCACCACAGCGGCGCTCATCTCGTTTCAGAAATCTCAAGGTCTGAATGCAGACGGTATTGCCAGCCTCAAAACCTGGGCCGCTTTGATGCGAAAATCTCCCAAAGTAGTTGTCCCCCCTCCAGCGCCGACACCCGCCCCGCAGCCGACTCCTCCTCCCATCTCAGACGTGCGGCTGACTCAGATATTTTCGTCTTATCAAGCTAAGGCTAGCCAAGATACTGCCTTAATTTGGCTGCAAAGTCAGGTTCCTCCCTCTGTTTTAGGGGCATTTGCTCAAAAATGGCGGGCAACTGCCTTACCTCAAGACAGTAATTTGCGATTGATAGATGTGGGCAAATTTTATCGCGGTTTAGCACAACAAGACCAAGCTTTAGATTGGCTGCAAAAACAAATTTCTCCGGCTATTATTACCGAGTTTGCACAAAAATGGCGCTCTCAATCTATTGTCACTAATTCTCCGATTCGGCTGATAGATGCGTGCAAATTTTATCGGGCCGCACCCCAGCAAAACCAGGCTTTAGATTGGCTGGAAGGGCGAATTTCACCGGCCATTCTATCGGAGTTTTTTCGGAGGTGGCAGAATGCCACTCGATTATAGATTTTAGATTGACTCTACAGATGAATCTGGCGATTTGACGAATTTTGATGGGAACTCTACTCTAAAGATGAGTCTGGGGGCGATCGATTTGAGATGTGAGCTTTTTAATTGGAGATTGACTCCACAGATGAATCTGGGGTTGAAAGGCTCTATAATTAATGAAAAAGCTGGCAAATCTGGCTATTTGAGATTTGAGATTGACTCCCCATCAAAATTCGTCAAATCCTCTCCCTCTGTGCTCGCATCCCCATCCGACTCTCTAACATAACAGACAATCTCTCGCTGAGCTACAGCTTACTCCCATCTTTGACGCCAAGAGAATTATCTGATAAAGTTATAGCGACTATCAAGTTTTTTTAATCTTATTGGGAAAAATCCAGGGCCGTGCCGAGTTTGTAAGCTGCGCCGAAAATAGCGCCTGCACTCCAATTACCCGCGATCGAACATTTAAAACTAAGCGGGCAGCCTGTAACAATTATATCTATGGAAATCCCCTTTAACATCACCCTGTTGATGGTCATGACCGTCATCTGTGGCATCAGCGCTCAAGTTCTGGCCGCCTATCTGAAAGTTCCGGCGATCGTCTTTTTGCTGTTGTTTGGCATTTTAGCCGGCCCAGACTGCTTGGGAGTGCTGCACCCGAATCTGCTGGGCAGCGGTTTGGAAGTTATGGTATCCCTTTGCGTAGCGTTAATTCTGTTTGAAGGCGGCTTGAATTTGGAATTGCGAGATTTGGGCAAACTTTCCGGCAGCATCCGCAATTTAGTTACCGTAGGCACTTTAATTACCCTAATAGGCGGCGGAATGGCCGCCCACTGGTTGGGGGAATTTCCCTGGCCGATCGCATTTCTGTATGCTTCTCTAGTAGTCGTCACAGGCCCGACAGTAATCGGCCCTTTACTCAAACAAGTATCTGTTGACAAACAAGTCGCCGCTTTGCTAGAAGCTGAAGGCGTTTTAATCGATCCTGTCGGAGCAATTCTGGCGGTATTGGTGCTGAATATTATTTTAAACGGCAATGCTGATTTGCTGGTTTTGTTCCGAGATTTAATCGTGCGACTCTTCGTTGGCGCACTCGTCGGAGTTGTGGGAGGTTGGCTGCTGGGATTCATTCTCAAGCGATCGCAATTTCTATCAGAAGACCTCAAAAACTTAGTAGTGTTAGCCAGTTTGTGGGGATTTTTTGGCTTAGCAGAAGAAATCCGCAGCGAATCGGGACTGATGGCAACAGTCCTATCCGGCATCGTCCTCAGAGCCGCTGCTGTCCCGGAAGAAAGGCTGCTGAGGAGGTTTAAAGGTCAACTGACAGTCCTGGCTATTTCCATGCTGTTCGTGCTGCTGGCGGCCGATTTATCGCTCGCTAGTGTGGTCGCCCTCGGTTGGGGAAGTTTGTTTACAGTTTTAGCTTTAATGTGGGTAGTGCGGCCGATCAACGTTTGGGTGTGTACTTGGAACAGCGGACTGAATTGGCGGCAGAAATTATTTGTTTGTTGGGTAGCGCCGAGGGGAATTGTCTCAGCGTCGATCGCATCTTTATTTGCAATTTTGCTCACCCAGCGGGGAATCAACGGCGGCGACTCGATTAAAGCCTTAGTTTTCCTAACAATTATTATGACAGTTTTCGTCCAGGGACTAACGGCCGGACGGATGGCTCAACTTTTGGGCATCACCTCAAAATCGGCAACCGGTGCTGCAATTGTGGGGTCCAATGCTTTGAGCAGATTAATTGCTCGCTTGTTTCAAGAACGGGGAGAATCGGTGGCAATTATCGACACCAACCCGGAAGCTTGTGCACAAGCAGAACGAGAGGGTTTGCGGGTGTTTTTGAGCAGTGCTCTAGACCACAGCGTGTTAGAAGAAGCCGGACTGGAATCGATGGGAACTTTTTTGGCAATGACTAACAACGGCGAGGTAAACTTAGTGTTAGCTCAGCGAGCGGCCGAGGAGTTTGCACCGCCGAGGGTTTTGGCAATATTCCCCAAAGATCCGCAAGCAAATACGCCTGCAAATCAGACTAAAATCAATCAAGCCTTTGTGTCAGATTTGTCGCTGAAGGATTGGAACGAATATTTGAGCGACGGCGAAGTGAAATTGGGGGAAACTGAGTTAAAAAGTGAGGGATTGCAGTTTCAGATTGCTCACTTACAAGCTTTGGTTAAAGCCGGGGAGTTGGCGCCGCTGCTGGTGGAAAGGCAAGGATACTTGCAAGTAGTGTCGGCGACCCAGATTTGGCAAGCAGGCGATCGCATAATTTATTTGCTGTACGATCCGACACCGAAATTGTTGAAAAGATTGTCGGGTTCGTCGCAGTCTCGTTTGACTTTGGAAAAGCATCAGGTAGTTGAGAAAGTCCCGATTCCTTCTCCGGTTTTAGAGGAAGTTTTGGAGTCAGCGGAAATAGCAAAGGATGCTGAAATTTTGCAGCCGCCAGTTTCGCGATAGGAGCAGTATCCCCGATCGTACTCTGTAATCTGCTTGTCGCGATCGTCCTTACTCTGCCTCCCCAATCAAAGTAAATGCCGCCCAATTTCGCGGCTGGGGATGAGTTTTCATCGTGGTTAACATTGCCTGCCGTAATGCCTGTGCTTTGTCGGGATTATTTTGCAAATTTTGATAAAACGACTGCATCAATTCGGATGTCGGCGCATCGGGAACCGCCCATAAAGAAACAATCACACTCGGCACTCCTGCCGAAATCAAAGCGCGCGACAAACCAATCACCCCATCCCCAGTAATTCTTCCTTCTCCGGTGTTGCAGGCACTCAAAACGACTAAGCTTGCTTGCAGTTTCATATCGAAAATCTCTTCTGCGGTCAATAAGCCGTCATCGCTACCAGAAGGAGCAAGGGCGATCGCACTTCCCAATCCGCGCACATCATCCAGCAATCCATGCGTTGCTAAGTGAATAATCGATGCTTGGGGCATTTTTTGGACGATCGCAGCTTTTGTCCCTTGAGCGCCTAAGATCGCTTGAGTATTGAGCAGAGGCGCGATCGCTCTAGCTTCAGCTTCGGCCCCTGGTAGAGGAGACAATTGCCGTTTGGGAGCTCCGAGAGAGAGAGATACACTAGGCATCGTGGGATTGCCCAATACTAGACCCGTGCCGCTGTTGGATTGCTTCTGTGCTAGCTTCTGTCGTTGCTGTCGGGTTAAATCCAATACTTGAATCGAGGGGGCAGTGAGAATCGTGTGTTTTTGGATTAAGTAAGTGCCGCTGGCATCTTGCAGGGCGGGGAAGGGTACTTGAAAGAGCGAACCTTGGGGAATGAAAATGACATGGGCATTGGGATCTTTTGGCAAAAGCGTTTCAATTGGGTCAATCAGCAGTTGATGCAGTGTCGGTAAGTTGGGTTGCGGTTGAACAAAACCCGTACTGCTGCGACTGCGAACGGCAAGAAACTCCTGATTGCCAATAATTAGATCGGTTAGAGAGGCGTTGTGCTGTTGCCAGAGGGGTTTGAGGTCAACCTCGCGGAACGCGATCTCGCCTGTCGGTTGAATCACCCAGATGTAGAGCGCGGATTCTCGCCCTACTTCTCTGCCCTGAATCTGAAACCCTTCGTAGATGATGGAATACTGCACCAAAGTGGCATTCTGTGCTTTGGCAATTTGGCGGATTTGCTCCTGATCGGGAGCAGAGGCGATGACCGGATTGGCATTACCAGTTGATAAGCGCTCTGTCAGGAGATCGACAAAGGCACGAGCACGTCCCCGTTCCGCAATTTCTAAAGCGGCGATCGGGTTATTCTGAGCCACCCGGACTCTTTGCAGAAGGCGATAGGTGCGAGTTTGTTCTTCAAAGATGGAGACTTTATTCGCGTCGTTGGAGCCGAGCATTTGACGCATCGATTCCCAAACTGGAATCCCATTCACGAGCATTTTTTCAGCTTCTGTTGTGTTGCCAGCCTTTAAGAACGCCTCTCCGAGGTTGTTGAGTGCATTACCCTCTCCTTGGCGGTCTTTAATTTCGCGTGTGATCGCTAAATATTGCTGTAAATACTCAATGGCTTTGACCAAGTTGCCCAGATAGCGGTAAGCGTTTCCCAAAATGCCCAGGCTCATCCCTTCCCCTCGGCGGTCTTTAATTTCGCGGGCGATCGCTAAACTCTGCTGTATATACTCAATGGCTGTGGCCGAGTTGCCCAGCTTGATGTAAGCGGCACCCAAATTGCCCAGTGCTGTCGATTCCCCTTTGCGGTCTTTAATGGAGCGGGCGATGGCTAAATATTGCTGTGTATACTCAATGGCTTTGACCAAGTTGCCCAGCTTGATGTAAGTGGCACCCAAATCGCCCAGTGCTGCCGATTCCACTTTGCGGTCTTTAATGGAGCGGGCGATGGCTAAACTCTGCTGTATATAATCAATGGCTTGAGCCAAGTTGCCCAGAGAGCGGTAAGCGATTCCCAAATTGCCCAGTGCCATACTCTCGCTTTGGCGATTTTTGATTTCGCGGGCGATGGCTAAACTCTGCTGTATATACTCAATGGCTTTGGCATAGTTGCCCAAAGAGAGGTAAGCGAGTCCCAAACTGTTTAATACCGTACCTTCCCCTTCGCGGTTTTTGAGTTCGCGGGCGATGGCTAAACTCTGCTGCCCATACTCAATGGCTTTGGCCGAGTTGCCCAGAGATTTGTAAGCACCTCCCAAAATGACCAGTGCTGCCCGTTCCGATTCGCGGTTTTTGAGTTCGCGGGCGATCGCTAAACTCTGCTGTATATACTCAATGGCTTTGGCCGAGTTTCCCAGAGAGTCGTAAGCACCTCCCAAAGTGGCCAGTGCCACACCTTCTCCTAGACGGTCTTTAATGGAGCGGGCGATGGCTAACAGTTGCTGTGAATACTCAATGGCTTTGACCGAGTTGCCCAAAGAGAGGTAAGCGATTCCCAAAATGCCCAGTGCCCTACCTTCCAATTCGCGGTCTTTAATGGAGCGAGCGATGGCTAAACCCTGCTGTGAATACTCAATGGCTTTGGCCGAGTTGCCCAGAGAGTCGTAAGCGATCCCCAAATCGCGCAGTGCCATACCTTCAAGGTAGCGGTTTTTAATTTCGCGAGCGATAACTAAACTCTGCTGTGTATACTCAATGGCTTTGGCCGAGTTTCCCAGCTCGCGGTAAGCGATTCCCAAAATGCCCAGTGCCATACTCTCCCTCTGGCGGTCTTTGAGGGCGCGATAAATTTCCAGTGCCTGTTGCCAGGAATTCAGCGCTGCTCTTAATTGGCTAGTCTGAAGCTGTTTAAGCCCCTGCTGCATTAGCCGATCGCCCTCTACTTGACGAGCATCCGTAGTTTGAGCGATCGCTGGGAAGAGAGAGTCAGGAGTAGTTAATAGGGGGATAGTGGCAAGCAGGAACAGGGAAATGGAGGCTAGGAAAATATTAGTGAGCCTAGAGTTGGTTGATTTGAGTCGCTTAAATGGGGAATACAGCATAGAATTCTAGAGTTGGAATTTAGAGAATTAGCCCGATCGCTCTTTCTGCTGTCGTCGTGCGATCGCCTCAATCTGCCACAGACGATCGACCTTCATAGAAGTTTACTCTGCCCCCCCAATCTCGCCGGAGGGATGGGAACTCTAATCTGAATTAGACGACAATTTTAGCGATCGCCCGATCGGTTTGAATCAAACCATTACCCACTGGCATAGTCAAGTCCAAAATCAAAACCTGGGGTGTTTAGATCGTCCATATCCAGAGCCGTCTGCTCTAATGCTCGATTAATGTCCGCAGGACTTAAGTCGGGATTTGCAATGCTATCCTGTCAACCCATTCCGATTAGCTGTTGTCGTCAAAATTTGCTCAACTTGAGCTGGAGTTAAAGTAGGATTGGCATTCAAAACTAAAGCCGCTACACCCGCTACTTGTGGCGTTGCCATAGATGTGCCAGTTAGGGTGTCATAGGTGCTATAGGGAGTTGTAGAATAGATGTCTACTCCCGGAGCAACTACGTAATCCAAAGGTGTGGAACCCGCACGGTTCGAGGTGTCAGGCATCCTGCCGTTTATATCAATGCTGCCAACTGCAATTCCCAAGCGATCGGCATTACGAGCTGGGTAATCAGGTTGGTCAACACCCGAATTTCCCGCTGCTATCACCACAACAGAGCCTTTGTTATTTGCATACTCAATTGCGTCATTCACCAGGTTGGAAGGGTAAAACTCATTTCCCAAGCTGAGGTTAATTACATTGGCTCCATTATCAGCAGCATACCGGATTCCAGCAGCAACATTATTCAACTCGCCGTAACCAAAGGTGTCTAACACTCTGACAGGCATAATCTTAGCATTGGGCGCAACTCCTGTGATGCCAAAATCATTTCGTTGGGCCGCGATCGCACCTGCTATGTGAGTCCCGTGACCGTCGAAATCCTGATCCATTGGGTTGTTGTCGCTAGCCACAAAATCCCAACCCCGAATATCATCAATATATCCGTTGCGATCGTCATCGATGCCATTTCCAGCAATTTCACCAGCGTTCCGCCAAATATTGTCATTTAAGTCAGGATGGGTGTAGTCAACACCACTATCCACGACAGCTACAACAATCCCATTTCCTGTAATGTTTTGATTCCAAACTTCCGGTGCGTGTATGACATCTAGCGCCCAATTATTCTCGCCCAAATCGGGAAGGTCAGGGAAAGGAGTGGAGCGGTTTAAAGTAATGGAAACTGCTGCATTTGCATTCACCAAACCGTAGCCGTAATTACTATTAAAAGTGCCGCTAGGTGTGGGAATATTTAGTTCAGGAATAGAGGTTGCAGAAAGATTCAGGTTGTAATTGGTAGAGTTGTTTAAGAAGCTAGAGACTTGGACATAGTATGTTCCTGGAGCCAGATTGGATACATTAATGACATCGGGGACGATGCCACTCTCAAGAGAGTAGCCAAGAGTTTCCCCAAAATCAACTACACCGTTGCGGTTTCTATCTTGAATTAGCTTTACGTCAGCATCCGCTCTCAAACCGTCTAGACGCAGGCTAAAATTGCTTTTAGTGTTGATATCGAATCGATAGAAATGGTTGGAATCTCCAACTCCGACAAAATCAGTTAAGTTGATGCTACCATTTTCAACACCAACAATATTACGAGCTATCGAAAGAGAGTTCCCTGGATCGGCGAAATTCAACTGGGAAGCAGATATCGTTCCTGTTAGCGGATCTGCGTTTATATTCGCCGATTGTGACTGTGGTTTGAGTTGAGCATCGGCGACATCGCCACTAACTCGATCGCTCGCAGAGTAACTGAAGCCAGCGCCTGCATTAACTACAATAAAATCTGCTATCTGTGTGTGTTGGTCGAAGCTAGATGCTGTGGGATTAGTCAAGCTAGATTCAGCACTATAACCAGGAATATTCAATGGATCGATCGCTCGGCTGAGCAAGTCGCTGTTAGCCGGAAATGTGGATTGGGCTATCGCGTTTTGCTGTTGATTTAAATAAAGGCGATCGTTAGGATTTGTTGTGATGTCTAACATAATTTAAAACCTCAGATATTTAGATTCATTCTTGATTTAAATCTTACGCAGCACAGATCGAAAAATCATCCGTTCTACCCACAGACTTGATCGAGTACGGGGTGCAAAAGAGATTGCGGGAAAGTGCAATGTAGGTGAATATGTAGAGTAGATGGTTCACTTCCATCAGTTTTGAGATTGAGACGCGACAGCCAACAAAGATTCATTCCACAGTCCGCCAGGGAATTAATTCCCTGTCTCATAGCACAAGTCCTCTAAAAGAGGACTAAAGAATATAACTCATTAGTCCTCTTTTAGATATAAATTTCGCTTTTAGGCGCTGAAGTTTTCAAGAGCCATTTATGAGGAATTTATTCCTCGCTCCGAAGCTATAACAAGTGATTATAATCCCTGAGCCGAGATAATACTACCTTGAAGATCGGCCACTCTTACATTTGACACAAAGCCTACTATGTCGCCGGAATTCCTAACTTTAATTAGAGTGCCTTGACTCTGGATCGGTTGAAGATCGAATGAACCTGGCGGGGTAAGTATTTTGAAACTTTCTGGTGCATCATACCCAAATAAAACTGTGACGTTTGTCACGTATTGCAAGTCTACATCGCTAGCAGTCAAACCGCCTGCCAATCCAATTCGATCGAAAGCGGGTCGGAAACCTACAATCAAATCGGCATTATTGACATCTGTAACTCCGGGTTCTGCTTGGAGGACGTACAAATTGCTGCCCCCGATTTTGAGTGAACTATTATTATCATCCAAAGCTCCTAAAATGTCGCGACCCAAACCTCCCACCAGAGTGTCATTTCCGTTACCGCTGACTAAAAAATCATTGCCTCTACCGCCCAAGAGAATATCATTTCCCCCACCACCTATCAGAAGATCTGCATCTTGACCGCCGCTGAGAGAGTCATTTCCCTCATCTCCAGTCAGCAAGTCTTTACCTTTTCCTCCGAATAAAGAATCGTTGCCAAAATCCCCGCTGATAACATCTTCTCCTTCATTGCCATAAACCAAATCATTAGCTGTTGAGCCAGTGACGAAATCGTCACCTGCAAGCATCCAAGCTCCCAAAGGAAAATTAGTTGCATCTGCGATCGACAAAGTAACAAATTCGGATGTATTGTCGCCAATTAATCGTTGAGAGCCTGACGGATCGGGTTGTAAAGACATAAAAAAAATCCTCTTAACACTTGACTTAAATCTTAAGCAAGCCAGATGTGAAAATCATTCGTTATACCCACAGACTTGATTAAGTATGAGGTGCAAAATAGATTGCGGGAAAGTGCAAAGTATGTGAATCTGTAGAGCAGATGGTTCACTTCCATCAGGTTTGAGATTAAGAAGATCACTCGGCGTTTGAAACCGCGTCTACACAAACAAAGCCGGTCTGCGCGGACTAAAGAATAAAGATCGTTTCCGATATCATCGGAATTATTAGTATCCGAAATTAGGAGACGGCAGAGCCGTTTCCCTACAATGTTATTTTGGGTAGGGAAACGGCTCTGCCGTCTGCTCCATCATTCCGGTACAACCGGAATTGAGATAATTTAGGATAAAATTTAGGAAAAAAACATTGAGCCAATTCGCTATTAATAAAAACTTACTCTGCCTCCCCAACCAGAGTAAATGCCGCCCAATTTCGCGGCTGGGGATGAGTTTTCATCGTGGTTAACATTGCCTGCCGTAATGCCTGTGCTTTGTCAGGATTATTTTGCAAGTTTTGATAAAACGACTGCATCAATTCCGATGTCGGCGCATCAGGAACCGCCCATAAAGAAACAATCACACTCGGCACTCCGGCCGAAATCAAAGCGCGCGACAAACCAATCACCCCATCCCCGGTAATCCTCCCTTCTCCGGTGTTGCAAGCACTCAAAACAACTAAACTTGCTTGCAGTTTCATATCGAAAATCTCTTCTGCGGTCAATAAGCCGTCATCGCTACCAGAAGGAGCCATAGCGATCGCACTTCCCAATCCGCGCACATTATCCAGCAATCCATGCGTTGCCAGATGAATAATCGATGCTTGGGGCATTTTTTGGACGATCGCAGATTTTGTTCCTTGAGCGCCCGTAATGGCTTGGGTTTTGAGCAGAGGCGCAATCGCTCTAGCTTCGGCTTCGGCTCCCGGAAGAGGAGACAATTGCTGTTTGGGAGCTCCCAGATAGGCAGACACACTAGGCATGGTGGGATTGCCCAATACTAGAGCGCTGCCACTGTTGGATTGCTTCTGCGCTAGCTTCTGTCGTTGTTGTCGAGTCAAATCCAATACTTGAATCGAAGGGGCGGTGAGAATCGTGTGTTTTTCGATTAAGTAAGTGCCGCCTTCATCTTGGAGGGCGGGAAATGGCACCTGGAAAAGCGATCGTTGGGGAATGAAAATGACGTGGGCATTGGGGTCTTTGGGTAGGAGGCGGGCAATGGGATCGATCAGCAGTTGATGCAGTGTCGGTAAGTCGGGTTGGGGTTGGGTGGAGCCAAGACTGCTGCGACTGCGGACAGCTAGGAATTCTTGGTGGCCAACGATTAAGCTGGCTAGGGAGGCGTTGTGTTTTTGCCACAGGGGTTTGAGGTCTACTTCGCGGAACGCGATCTCGCTCGTAGGTTGAATCACCCAAATGTAGAGCGCGGATTCTCGCCCTACTTGTTTGCCCTCAATCTGAAAGTTGTCGTAGATGATGGAATACTGCACCAAAGTGGCATTCTGTGCTTTCGCGATTTGGCGAATTTGCTCGCCGTTGGGAGCAGAAGCGATGACCGAATTGGCATCACCAGTTGATAAGCGCTCTGTCAGGAGATCGACAAAGGCACGAGCGCGTCCCCGTTCCGCAATTTCTAACGCGGCATTGGGGTTATTCTGAGCCACCCGAACTTGTTGTAAAGTCCGATAGGTGCGAGCTTGTCCTTCAAAGATGGAGACTTTATTCGCGTCGTTAGAGCCGAGCATTTGACGCATCGATTCCCAAACTTGAATGGCATTCACGAGCATCTTTTCAGCTTCTGTTAGGCTGCCAGCCTTTAAGAACGCTTCTCCGAGGTTGTTGAGTGCCACACCTTCTTCTTGGCGGTCTTTAATTTCGCGCGCGATGGCTAAACTGAGCTGTGAATACTCAATCGCTTTGGTATAGTTGCCTAGATAGAGGTAAACGGCTCCCAAAATGCGCAGTGCCATACCCTCCCTCTGGCGGTTTTTAATTTCGCGAGTGATCGCTAAATATTGCTGTACATACTCAATGGCTTGGGCCGAGTTGCCCAGATTGAAGTAATCGACTCCCAAATTGCCCAGTGCCCTACCTTCACTTTGGCGGTCTTTAATGGAGCGGGCGATAGCTAAACCCTGCTGTGAATACTCAATGGCTTTGGCCGAGTTTCCCAGAGAGTGGTAAACTGCTCCCAAATTGCCCAGTGCATTCCCTTCCCTTTGGCGGTCTTTAATGGAGCGGGCGATAGCTAAACCCTGCTGTGAATACTCAATGGCTTTGGTATAGTTACCCAGATAGTAGTAAGCGACTCCCAAATTGCCCAGTGCCGCACCCTCCCCACTGCGGTCTTTAATTTCGCGGGCGATGACTAAACTGAGCTGTACATACTCAATGGCTTTGGCATAGTTGCCCAAAGAGCGGTAAGCGATTCCCAAATTGCCCAGTGCATTCCCTTCCCCACTGCGGTCTTTAATTTCGCGGGCGATGACTAAACTGAGCTGTGAATACTCAATGGCTTTGCCATAGTTGCCCAGATTGAGGTAAGCGATTCCGAAATTGCCCAGTACCATACCTTCACTTCGGCGGTCTTTAATTTCGCGGGCGATGACTAAACTGAGCTGTGAATACTCAATGGCTTTGCCATAGTTGCCCAGAGAGTTGTAAGCAACTCCCAAATTGCCCAGTGCTGCACCTTCACTTTGGCGGTTTTTAATGGAGCGAGCGATCGCTAACAGTTGCTGTGAATACTCAATGGCTTTGCCATAGTTGCCCAGATAGAGGTAAACGGCTCCCAAATTGCCCAGTGCCCTACCTTCACTTTGGCGGTCTTTAATGGAGCGGGCGATGGCTAAACTGAGCTGTGAATACTCAATGGCTTTGGTATAGTTACCCAGCTTGAGGTAAGCGACTCCCAAATCGCCCAGTGCATTCCCTTCCCCTTCGCGGTCTTTAATTTCGCGGGCGATGACTAAACTGAGCTGTGAATACTCAATTGCTTTGGCCGAGTTGCCCAAAGAGCGGTAAGCGACTCCCAAATTTCCCAGTGCATTCCCTTCCCCTTCGCGGTCTTTAATTTCGCGGGCGATGACTAAACTGAGCTGTGAATACTCAATTGCTTTGGCCGAGTTGCCCAAAGAGCGGTAAGCGATTCCCAAATTGCCCAGTACCCGACCCTCCCTCTGGCGGTCTTTAATTTCGCGGGCGATGACTAACCACTGCTGTGAATACTCAATGACTTTGCCATAGTCGCCCAGAGAGCGGTAAGCATCTACCAAAAAATCTAGTGCAATACCCTCCCCTTGGCGGTCTTTAATTTCACGGGTGATGACTAACCACTGCTGTGAATACTCAATGGCTTTGCCATGGTCGCCCAGAGAGCTGTAAGCGAGTCCCAAAAAGCCTAGTACCCGACCCTCCTCCTGACGGTTTTTAATTTCGCGGGCGATGACTAACAGTTGCTGTGAATATTCAATAACTTTGGCCCAGTTACCCAGCTTGAGGTAAGCGACTCCCAAAGCGGCTAGTGCCCCACCCTCCCCCCGGCGGTTTTTGAGGGCGCGATAAATTTGCAGTGCCTGCTGCCAGGAATTCAGCGCAGCTATTAATTGGTCAGTCTGAAACTGTTGAAGCCCCTGCTGCATTAGCCGATCGCCCTCTGCTTCACGAGCATCGGTAGTTTGAGCAGCAGCCGGGAGTGGGGAGTGCTCAGGAATATAAAAAGCAACAGATAAAAGGCAAAAGGCTAGGGGAAAGAGAAAGCCCGATCGCACTTTACAATTGCTGGATTTAAGCAGTTTTAGCGAGAAAGATTTCATAGGATTTAGTCTTTGGATGGCGAGGGTTAGCGCCGTCATTGTCGCTGTTGTTCGATCGCCCTAATTTGCCGCAATCGATCGCTCCAGTCTTTCAAAGGTTCGGCTTCCGAACTAGCCAGAGCATCTAGCAATTCCAGCACAGCCGCTTGGCTTTGAGAAGTCTCAGAGGCTTTCCGCGCTTCGGCGATCGCGTCATACCACAGCCCAGACTCCGCATACAGGTCGATCCGCTGTTGGGGAGTTGGCGCGGCTGCAAGTTTAGTCTGCAACGACGCCTCCGGCCCAACGACTTGGATTTCTGCCGCCGCCACCACATTGCTCGAAGGAACATTCGGATCGCAGACCAACACCACTTGCCACTGATAGGATTGTCCGATCGACAGTTGGGGCAGATTTGAGGGCAAAGCAACCGACATTATTCCTGGTTGACTCTGCATCTCGGTTCTGTAGAGCAGTTGTCCCGTGCGAGTAAACAGCCGGAATTGCAGCGGACGAGGAGTGCGATCGGGTACAAACCAGGTAAAGGTCGGATGCCCAGAAATCGTCTCTCCCACATGGCTAAACGGCACTAAGGCAGTCAATCTCGCCGATGAATTAGCTTCGCAACTGCCCCCGCGAGTGGTATTCGTCCCCGTTTCTTTCGGTTTAGAAGGGTTTTCAGGAGGAGTGTATTGTGCCAGCGCTACAGGAGCGATCCAGAACGAAACACTCAGCATTAAACTCGCAATGCCCGCAGAGTAAACGGTTCGACGCTTCAACTCGTGAGTCATCATCGCAATCCCCTCTGTAACTATTTCTACAGTAATCAACAATACACAAACACAATAGAGGACTGCCCGCAAGCGTTGTTTGCGGGAAGGTGCAAAGATATTGGTGTCAGCTTAAGGGCAAACCCTCAGTCCGGCAGTCCGGCAGGGGTTTAAACCCCTGCCTCAAAGCGAAAGTCGTCTTCAGACGACTAATGAGTTCTTCAGTCCTCTCAAAGATGACTAATGAGTTCTTCAGTCCTCTTTGAGAGGACTTTCGCTATGAGACAGGGAATTCATTCCCTGGCGGACTGCCGGGTGGGCGGGAGGACTGGGTGGACTGACAGCTTAAGTTGACACGCTTTGGGCATTGCCGTATCCAGAGTGGCCGTGTTGTCGATCGTTATACCTGAGCTCTTGGACCATTCTCAAGAACGGGCATCTTGCCCGTTCCACAAAGAGTGAATTTCTTGTGGAACGGGCATCTTGCCCGTTCATAAACGATTTGACAAGGGTGAACCCAACCAATTACCAGAACCACCGCCGTTTCGCTGACCAGGTTAACTCGCACACTGTCCCCTTCGGTTGATTCGGGTAGCGCCGAAATGCTCCGCCTAACTGTTTGGCTAAGTTCTTTGCAAGCTGGGTTCCTAATCCTGAAGATTGAAGTTTAGGGTTTGACTCTTCGGTTGTTTCCCTGTCTCGATCGATTTGGGCCAAGCTAAGCGTTTCTGACTGAGACGGTTTCCCCCTACCATTATCCGCCACCCGAATCACCTGTCGATCGCCTTCTTGAGTGCAAATTACGGTCAAGCGAGTGGCTTCGATCGCGTGTTTCCCCACATTGCAGAGCGCTTCTTCCAGAAAGCGGCAGAGTGCTCGCTTGTGTTCCAACCGCAGATGCGAGGTGTTCAAAGGATCGAACTGCACAATTTTGAACTTGATCGTTTTGAGGTAAGGCAGTTCTTGTTCGAGCGTGTTGGAATAGACCTTGTAGAGCAATTCATGCAATGGAGCCTGCAGGGCCAATTCGATCGCACTCCCCATGCGGAGATGCGGTTCATCTGCGATCGCATCTCGTTGCACAGAGCCGTAAACTGCCCGCAATTCTTGATTCAAACGTTGCAACTCCGGTAGAAATAACGGCGGTGTGGCTTGTTCTTGAGCAGTTCTCAAAATTCCAACCAATGTTTGTAACGGGCCGCTATGAATTGCATTAAAGGTCTGCTCGATCGCAAATTGACGTTCCTCCAACCGCAGTCGGAGTTCCTGTTCGTGGCGATAAAATAACGCTGCCGTCAACCCAGCCCCATTCAACACGAGTACGAGCAATACAGGTACGATCGGCACCCACCATCCCAAAAGAATCAGCCAGTAACAGAGCGCGATCGGGCTAATGCTGGCGACTAAGAGTCCGATCAAAATTTTCCAGGGCGATCGCAGAAATCGTCCCAAACTCATCCCCAAGAGTCCCCAGACCGCAATCCAGAGCGTTTCCCAGCCCTCCCCCCAAACCTGAAGCAACGGTCGCCGATCGAGTACCGCGCTAATCATCTGGCTGGTTTCGTGGGCTTGCATTTCGACTCCGTAAATCCGTCCGGGATTGATACCTGCGATCGCACCCGAACTTGCCAAATCCTTCGCGCTAAAAGACATCATCCCAATCAGCACAATTTTGCCTCGAATCGAGTTCGGATCTACTTGTCCTGCCTTGATTTGCTCCAGGGAAAGCACGCGAAATGGCATTGTCCCGCTGCGAACATTCAGTAAAATTTGGTTCCCGCCTGCATCCGCCCCCAAATATCCGCCAGAGTTTGACTGCACTCTGGTAAATTCAATGCTGCCAAAGCGCATCGCCTCCCGATCGCGAATTCCATTACCTAGCTTAATTCCTCGGGTTGCTAAATAGAGTTCTGCCAGCCGGAGCGCGAAAGAAAAACGGTATTCCTGTCGATCGTTGTTAGTGCCCAATAAACTGCGGCGCTGGTAGCCATCCGCATCGAGTACGAAATCTGCAAAGCCAACCTGTTCGGGTGGCAGCGCGGGCGGAGGTGCGACGGTAAAGCCACTGCGATCGGGCAGTGCAATCTCCACTCCGATCACATTCTTGCTGCTGCGAAACACCGATGCCAGTTCAGCATTACCCGGTTCAACCGGAATATCGCGGACAATATCCAGCCCGATCGCGATCGGTTGATAGGCCTGCAAGCGTTTGAGTAAATCGGCAATATCGCGATCGGGAATCGGATAAGTTCTAGCGCGTTGAATATCCTCCTCAGTGATGCCGACAATTACAATCCGTTCATCCATTGGCTCAGGAGGACGCAACCGCAAAAATCGATCGAACGCCACCAACTCCCAAAACTGAAGCGCACCGCTCAATCTAGCCATCGTCACAGCGACAATCACCATCACCCCTGGAAGCGCTCCTCGTCCCCAAGTCGTGACGCCCGATTTCACTGCTTGCCATCGATCGCGCTTCACTAATCAATCAATCCTTCTTCCCTAGCTCGCACTTCCGTTTGAATCCGCAGATTCTTATCATCGTCAGGATACACCTCTAGCACATCTCGAATCTTAGTCCAGTAATACTGCACAGTGCGTTCAGAAACATTCATCCGTTTGGCGATCGCAGTATCCTGTAAGCTCTCGTGAAAAGCAAATTGCAACACCTGCATCCAGGCGGGTTTGAGTTGCAGCCCATTGCGGATCTCTCTGGGTGTATAAATCCGCTCGTGCAGCGCCCAATCAACCATTGCCAGCAAGTCTTTCATCGGCTGGCTCTTATCGACAACTGTGAAGCCGCCCATGTGATTGTCGATCGACGGTTTCAGCCAAACTAAAGTCCGAACATGGGCACTCTGCACCACAATATTCAGACTCGGATACTGCTCCATCAAAGTTTTGAGGAGTTGAAGCCCTGAATTTGCTTGAGCTATTTCGCCACTCGTCTCCGGCATCACCAGATCCACAATCACCAAATCCGGGGTCGTCTGCGCTATTTGCTCAAGGGCTGCCTGAGCCGTCGGAGCCGTCAGAATGTCTGCCTCTGGATATTCTTGCTTCAGAATGTTAAGCGTGCCACCTAACACCATCGCATGGTCATCCACAAGTAAAAATGTTCGTTTCTGCGGTTGAGGTAAAGTCTGGGGCATAGTTGATTCGTTGCCACACAACATCGTCAGTTTACGTAATCCGTCAACCCATTTTAGATTTGGGATTTTCGATTTTCGATTTGTGACCTAGTTGAAACTAGGGGCTTTAAACCGCTGAAATTCTCATTCAAAATCCCAAATCCCCAATCTAAAATCGTCTCGGTCATCTTCTTACAATAGAGGAATTACCTGGCTCCCGTCCTGCATCTGTCCGCCAACTGGGGTTGTGGATGTCCGCCACGAGAATTGCGCTAAAGCGCAGTTCTATTATAATCTAGGTGTCGAAGCAGGGAAAAGGATGATTTTATGGCAGCCGAAGGTTCGTATCAAGCAAGTACGTTCAATCTGGAATTGGAGGGAGAAATTCAGCGGTTAAAAGCTCAAGTTCTCCTCAGTTGGGAAAAGGAAGCGCGCACTTTAAAGTGCTTCGGTTTAGCCGACGGGATGAAAGTTTTGGAAGCTGGTAGCGGGCCGGGATTTTTCACCGAAAAACTATTAGAATTGCTGCCAAACAGTTCGGTAACAGCGGTAGAAATTGACCCGCTACTGCACGAAAAAGCAGTAGCATATTTGCAGGACAAAGGGGGCGATCGAGTAGAGCGCATCCAAGCATCGGTTGCGGATACTGGTTTGGCGGCTAACACTTTCGATTTTGCGATCGCCCGTTTGCTGTTCGTTCACCTCCCAGATCCCGTCGCAGCAGCTAGAGAAATATTCCGCATCTTAAAGCCTGGGGGCAAACTGGTGATTATTGATAGCGATGCGGATCTGTTTTGGCTGACAAATCCACCTTGGTCAGTCGAGATTGTCAGGGAGAAATTCAAACAGGTGATAGCATCGCGGGGCGGCAATTTATGCGTCGGGCGAAATCTGTGCCACATTCTCAAAGAAGCTGGGTTTGTTAGCGTTGATTTAGAAGCGGTTGTCAGCCACAGCGATATCATGGGAATTGAAGCGTTTCAACCTTTACTTGACTCCGGGCCCATTTTGCAAATGGTCAAACAGGGGTTGATTTCAGAGTCGGAAATAGCCAGCTATCTGGTTTCGCGGGATGAGTTTGACGCTGCGGGCGATCGATCGATGATGAGTTTTTGGTTGATGGCGTGCGGGGAAAAAAATCAATAAAATTAAAACAAATTTTTCCCCCAACATTGATATTCAACCGCAAAACCTCTAGCACTCTCGCTAAATTTCCAGCTAACAAAGCAAATTTATCTAACAGTAAAATAGGAAAAAATTCAGCATAAATTATTCCCTCAGCATGAGGTTAAAGCTGCACGTATAGCTCTAGAATCGTATCAAATCAAATCCGGTAGCATCGTCGGGAGTTAAATCTAGTCAACAGGCAAAAATCACGGATTGTGCAACCGGACTTGAGATAATCCATCTGCGTTAATCTGTGTTTATCTGCCCTCATCTGCGGTTAAAAAAAGAGAATTTATCGGGCCGCAGATGACAAGAGATTGACGCAGATTCACGCCGATGAAGAGAATAGAGATAGGAATAATTCCGCTCCTAACAGATTTAATATCAAAGTTATAAATTTTCCTATTTTTGAGCTGAGTAAGTTTACACCTACAAGTCTAACCAATCGTTAGAGCCGATCGCGCAAAGGTTGCTTGTGAGAGCCAATGGTTGTCTGTCACATTTTAGCTTAACCAATCAAGCCGTTAGCGAAACACTCGTAGACGATCGCACTTTTTACCAACTCCTCAGCATTCAACCCACTTCCAGAACCCCATTAAGAAACTCTGTCCTTGCCTCAATTATTGAAGGCATTAAAACGCAGCGAACCAACAATTCTAAATCCAACTCCGGCAAAAACTCACTTCTTGAAATTTGCTCGTAATCATCCTCGCGCAGCCGATAAACAGCAAGCCGATTATTTTCCCAAAACCACACTTCAGCAATGCGAAGTCGCAGATATTTAGCTAGTTTATTTGTGCTACCGCTAGTAATCGTTACTTCCACGGCTAAATCGGGATGCTCTTTTCGGGAACCTATATAATAAGACTCATCTGGTTCAAAGGATACATCTCTTGCCCGGTCTCTGCGAGTTGCACTCCCTACAGGAAAGAATTCAATTCCAAGTTCAAAAAAGTATGCTTCCAGTAATATAGCGAGCGCTTTTTTAAAGCTTTCATGTTCTTCGCCCACTGTCATAAACTCGATCCACCCATCAAGATAAGTTATCCGTAAACCCGGAGAGTCGGCCATCAAAGATTCGAGATCCTCAAATTGCTCCCAAGTATAATAACCTGGGAGAATCAATCGCTGTTCTGCAAGCGTATCTATTTCTTCTAAAATTTTTGCTGTCATAGGTATCACCATCCTATTTTAAATATTACTAGCCCCTACCCAGCACAAACCAGGCAGGGGCATTCACTCACATTCTAACTTAATGAACTAGCTCGATCGCCCTTTTAGTCAAAGCCTCAGCAGTCAACCCATTAAACGCCATCAACTGACCAGCACTAGCAGTAGTTTCCCCCCGCTTCCAAGCGAAAGTATCCCGCTTGCAATTGCTCCGGAGCATCACAGGTTCCAACATCCCAGAAGCACCGCCTGTCACGCCAATTAAGGCATCTCCGCCAAACATTTCGGCAAATTTCTCATCGCTCAAAAAGCCGCCGTCAGCTTCCGAACAAGTATCCCAAGCAACATCGCTAGCACGATACAAACGCCGAGGATTCACAACAGAAACAATTCGCACTCCAATCCCTTCTGTTTCCAAAAATGCCGCCGCTTCAAACACTGGCATTAACGTCATGTCGCCGACAACTGCAAACACAACTTTCTTGCTCCCCCCTTGATTTTGGGAAGCTTGCGGGGAATCGACTTCGTGCAGCACTATTGCACCGTCTTGCAAAGCTTGGCGAGTCTGTTCAAGAGTAGTGCGAATTGGCAGTGGCGACTTGCTTGCAGTAATCACAACTCCCTTATTTTTAGCAGTCAAAGCCCACTCGTAACAAGCTTGAATGCTGTTAGCATCCGGTGGAAACAAAGGAAACACATTTCCGTTCCGCATCATCGCCGCAAAATAAGCCTCAATTTCCGGCCGCTGGTGCGTCCAACCGTTGCGGCCTTGTTCCAATGCACCCGCTGTAAATAAGGTGACAGTTGCCGGAGTTGGACGGCGCAATTCTGCCATTGCTTGGGTTACAGTTTGCCAAATTGGTAAACCGTTGATGGCAAAAGATTCGTAGGAACACCACAAACTCCGCGCTCCGAATAGCGATAAACCTACGGCTAAACCAGCGCAAGCATCTTCGCTCAAAGGTTCGTAAACTTGACCGTTTGGCGATTGATTGTACAGGTCATCTGTCGTCGGGTGAATAATCTTAAGAGCTTGGTTGATATTGGCAATTGCCGATGCTTCATTGCCGTCAGCATTAGTGACAAGAAAAGTACGATCGCGCTCGCCGACTTTCCCTACCAAACGTCCCATTGCTGTTGTCGAAATTTTCGGTTCTCCCCCAACTGCAAATTCTTCTAAAGGCAATTCGCCTAAATCTGCCAGCGGCAATGTAAACTCAGTAACAACTGTTTTCGCCGCCGGCCCGCCGCCCGCACGCTCGCAATTTGTCCGTACCAACTCCCAAGCAGCAGCAGTCAAAGCGCGCTCTTTTAAAGCGCTGATAATGTGCGGAGCATCCAGCGTATCTTTCGGATAAAGGTTGTGAGATTTTGCTCCGCGCGCGTGGACGCCGGCACCTTTCAACTGTTTGATAATAAACGCAGTTAATTTGCCGCCGAGAGCAGATTTTGCCGCTTTGTCAACTCCTTGTAAAACAGCTTTGGTAAATGCCATGCGCTGTTCGAGCGAAAAAGCAGTGCTGTCAACATAATCTTCCGGTTGATTTTTATCGTCAAATTCCTTAGCATCAACTAAGATAACTTCTTCAAAACCGTTGCCTTGCCAATAAGCAATCATTTCAGCATTAGTTTTAGTCGAAACCATGCTGTGATGTTCCTGAGAATATCCGTTCCAAACCAACACAGGCAAAAAGTTAGTAACGCTGGGATAAGCAGTGTGGAAATGCGCCATGCTGCTCATCGGATAGGGTTCGCCCATGCCGCCGTCGCCGATTGTGAAAGCAAACAGTTTTTCGCGGTGTAAAAGCGCTCCAGCCATTGCGAAATGCTGCCCTTGTCCGAGGGGGCCGGCCGGTGCTAAAAGGCCGGGAATGAAACCGGAAAGATGTCCTAACAAACCGTCTTTTTCTCGGAATTTATCGCGCACTTGCTGCACGTTAACAATTCCCATATCCTCCAAAGATCGATCGAGAAACATCGCACTGTAAAATCCCGGCGCGTGATGGCCGACTTCGGTGACAATGTTCTTGTGTCCGAGCATCACCAAAGCGGCATAAGCCTCAGCTTGGCTAGCAAAACCCCCTGGATGTCCCGATGCCTTGCTGGCGGTAACTTGCAGCGTCAGGTAGCGCAGGGCGTCTGCTCCCAGCATCGTTTGAAAGACGGCGACGGGATCGGCAGGATCGGCGATCGACTTGCTCCCCTCGGCGATCGCAGGTGTTTTCCCATAAGTATCAAAACCAGGGACTGTTTCAGAAAAATATTGAATGCCTTCGCAAAAAGCGGGCGTTGTTGACGTTGCCTGTGGGGTAGTTGCTGTCATGCTTGATACCGGAAAAATTTGAGTTGGATTAATGTAAGAGTAATTTTATAGCTTCCGTGTTCCAAAAAATCATGAGTTCTATTATGTCAGTGATAAATAAGTAAAATATCTCAAATTTTCAGCTAATAAGTAGTTGTTTGAGAACCCAGACTTTTTTAATAAGTCGGGGTTCTGTGTTTACCCATTACTAATCACTCTAAAATCTCAAATCGCCAATCTAAAATTGTTCCAGCCGTTCCCGGACATCGATATAAAGCGCAGTACCGCTTTCAGAAAGAGAAGGCACAGCCTTTTGATTCCCCAGCCAAACAAAAAAACTGCTAAGTGCAGGAGTGGGGTCTTGATCGCGGCGCAGCGTGTAGATCAAACCTTCGCAAGGCCCATTAACGCGGCTAGTCGTGCAAATCGCTTTCTGGTTATTTACAATACCCACCGTGACATAATTTAGCTGTTTATTTCGGTTATAATTTTCAAGGCGCTGAGTCACTTGTTGGCAGCGAGTTAGAGGATCGTAGCCAGAACTAGAAAAGAAATTAGAATTCCAGCGAATCCAAGGCTCCCTGAACCCTTGCGGGTTTTGATACACAGTCACCGGCTCGCCCGTCGAGGTATCGCAGACAAATCCTCCATAACCCCGATTCGGTTGGTTTTGACCAGAGTCGCTGGTGATAGAAATATTGCTGAGAATATCAAAGCCGTTATGCTTATTTTGTGATAGCAACTCCCTAAAAGCATCGATCGGGACTGCCGCATTCAACCCCGTTTTTATCTCCTCAATCTGACCGTTCCACTGGCTCCTAATTGTGCCAACAGTATCGCCCTGGCCGTGAATTCCTACCACCCTGCCATCAGCATCAAATACAGGCCCGCCGCTCATCCCGCGCCTGGTTACAGCTTGGTAGCGCAGACGATACCCCGATGAGGCGCTGCCCAAGCGAGAAGAGATGATACCAGCAGTAAACTCAAGTTTTCGTTCAAATCCCGAAATTGGCAGCGGATAGCCAGAAACGTAAATAGCAGAACCAACAACAGCACGTTCTGACTGGCCCATTGGTGCTACTGGATACTGTTCTCGGCTCTGAAACTGTATCAATGCCAAGTCTATATCCCTGTCATTTTTCGGTAGTCGCTGTATTCTAATCGCAGCATAGTCCTTCTCCAAATGAGTGCGAATGCTGTATTTTTGAGCGAGGCTTGCCACTACATGATTAGCTGTCAGAACAGTGTAAATATTACCCTGTTTGGCAATAATTACTCCCGATCCACTAGCAAAAAAACCCAGTGTATTGTTGACTTCCACAGTTGTCAACGTCGCTAGCTGGGCAATTTCTTCGGCTGTTTTGGCACAGGCAGCATATTGTTGGCTGACAACCGCCGTCACTGTTAATGCACCTGTCAAGATGATTGTCAGCGCGTCAAACCGCAAACTCCACACATTCATCGATAACTCCCTAGATGAGACGAGGCGAACTGCAAATATATACTAATCGGAATTCCCCAACTGGATTTAATTATTTTCTCCAATAATTCCGCTGTTGGTTCACTTCCATCTTCAAAAGCATAGACGCCAAAATTTGGATCTCGATACTTGCCCCTACCGTTAATCCCAACCAAGAAACCTTTGCCATTAAAAATCGGGTCGCCACTCCTACCGATTTTAACCTCATTTGTATAGCCCAACCTATAACCTTGAGGCAAAGATTTGGGTAGCAACACCGAAACGAAGCCAGCGTCACCGCCAAACCCCCAACCTCAGCACCCGCAGGAAAGCCGACTGTCAACACTGGCTCAGACACCGCTCCGGGTTCAAGGGTGAATAGTGCTATTTTATACTCGCTCGCGCTGCGAAACTGAACGATCGCCAGATCTATATCGCCCAGCCGCCTCGGAACTCCTAGCAGTGGGTGGAGGAGGCCGTCGTCGGTGACAATTATTTGATCGCTCGTGGGGGTCGCCACAACCTGCTAGTTAGTAAGCACTGTATAGGTTTAGCCATGCTGCCGGGACGATCGTCCCGGAACCAGAAGATTTCCCCGTCGGGATGCGTACCGCTGTTTGATGCGCCAAGTTTTCCACCTCAATCCTTGGAATTGGTGATGGGATGGAAAATTTGTCAATCTTTAAGGCTGTCCGAACGGTGGGGAAAAGGGGGCAGTTGCGCCTCATCATCCATGTTTTCCCCTAGCTTTTCGCTGACATCAATGTAAGGAATTTTACTGCTTTCATCAAAAGACGGCATCCCGACATATCCTTGGCGCCAAGCCAACAAATTATACAAAGAGCCGATCGGGTCTTGGCCGGGTCTGAGGGTATAAATTAAATTTTGACACAGCCCATTGACTTGATTCGCCGTGCAGATGACGTTCTGGCCGTTCATCTGACCTGCAGTAATGTACTTAAGCATTCGTCGCCGGCGATAGGTTTCGAGGCGTTGACTCACTAATTGACACCGAGTTGCCGGATCGTACCCAGAACCGGAGAAATAATCGGAAGTCCACTCAATCCAAGACTCTACGGCACCTTGAGCGTTTTGGTACACCGTCACCGGCGCACCGGTCGAGGTACTGCACCAAAATCCACTTTCCCCCTGTACTCGCCGACCGTAACTCGGTTGAGAAGCAACCGTCAGGCCGGTGAGGGCGATCGCGGTTGCCACCAAAACTTTTGTCAATAATTGCTGTTTCATGATATTTTCACTCTTTATTTAGAGGATTCGGGACAAAAATCACCGAATGCTGAGATAACCCTCTTGACGCGACTGTTCATTAAAGATCCGCTGACTTCGGAATAATGTTATTCGCGACTTGACCAGAAACCAGTTTTTTTACGCAAACACTTCGTTGCAGCCCTTATGCCTGGTTAAAAAACCCGGTTTTTTTGCTCTTGATGCGTAAGTTTTGATATTGTTCGCGACTTGCACGTTCCCTCTAACCGCGATTTCGGCGCTGTTAAAAAAGCGCTCCGAAGCCGAGCTTAAAATGCGCGCGCAAGTCGGGATTCTGTCCTCATTACTACTAATCAAACTCAGGCTTTTACCAACCGGAAAGAGGCTTTTCACCTCAGACCTTGGAAGGGATCGAGTTGCAACGGTACATCACACCACTGACAAGGTATTTGATATCACTTACGAGCTGGGTCGCGAGCTTGATCTGCTGAGACAGGTAAACTGCTGGGTTAAACCCCTGGGGGGTAACACCCCTCTTACCTGATCTAACACTAAAATCCAGGTATTAACAAGAACTCTTAACTTGTTTTCATCTCCGTACTTCGGGAAATACTTCTAAGTGAGTGTAATCAGGGTCTAAATGCTTTCTACCACCAAAATTTACCCTCCATACACTGACGTTTAGTAGAGTATTAAAAACTATGAACCGTATCTGCAAACAGTTAGGATATTTAGGCGTTTGGTTAATTTTGATAGGCGGTAGCAGTTGTTCTAGCTCAGATGCAGCTACCTCAACCGAAAACCAGAGGCAACTCTCAGCAAGCGCCCGTCAGTTCCAACACCTACAGCTAATGGGAAATCAAATTGAGGATCGAGCAAGTCAATTAACGCAGCCTTCTAACTCTGTTGCCTCAGTTTTAGGCAGTGCTACCCTCTCAGAAAATACTGCCACCGTTACGGTTTATAAGGTAGATAATTTGTGTCAAAATCTGAAGCCGGAAACAGTGACAGGCCCAGAAAACCAGTTAATGTCATCGGCTGTTAATGAAGTGTTAAAGCAGCAGATTTTCGATAGTCTTGGTTTGGCTGGTTATCGCCTCAAGATCGATCGCGACCTCGGAATAGCTACCGTGGATCTGCGAGCCTCCGGAAATTCGCGGCAGAAATTGCAAAATCTGTCCAGTTGTCAGATGTTAGGTTTGTTCGGGGGCGTGCGCCAAACTTTAACCAGTTATGCTCCTTGGCAAATCAAAACTGTTCGTTTTACAGAGCTTGGAGAGGATATTTTGAGCACCGTTCGAGAATAAGCTATTAAAATTATTGGATATGGGACTTACGCAATTCTCCCCTTAAAAACAAGGGTTGGGAGCGATTGAATAAACCTTCAAACTCTTTGAGATTTGTTGATACTGCTAAGTCCTGTGACCCAAACCCCGGTAATTCCTATGACACTACCTAACGGCCCCACAGCTCCACCCTTTGTGCAGCTAATTCAATGGATCGGCGATCCCCTGACATTCATGGATAAATGTGCCAAACAATACGGCGACATTTTCACAGCTCAAGTGAACAACGGGAAACCATTGGTGATGATCCACCACCCGCAAGCTGTCCAGGAGATGCTCAACAGCAACGCATTTCACGCTCCAGGCCGCCTGAACAGCATCCTAAAACCCTTGATGGGAGAACAATCCATGATTATGCTATCGGGAGAAAGGCACAAACGCCAGCGCCAATTATTGATGCCACCATTTCACGGGGAACGGATGCGGAATTACGGCCAACTAATTTGCGATATCGCTCAAGATGTTGCCAGCAAATGGTCGGTCGATCGACCTTTTGTGGCCCGCAGCGCGATGCAGGAAGTCACCATGCGAGTAATCTTGCAAGCTGTCTTCGGCATGGATGACGGGCCGCGATTGGAAGAGATCAGGCCCCTACTTGCCTCAGTCCTCGATATGACCAACTCTCCCCTGCGATCGAGCATACTGTTTTTCGGCTGGATGCAGCAAGATTGGGGCTCGTGGAGCCCTTGGGGACGCATGAAACAGCGGCAGCGGAAAATTGACGAACTAATCTATGCCGAAATTGAAGAACGCAGACAGCAACCAGACGCCAACCGCACCGACATTCTCAGCTTAATGATGGCCGCGCGCGACGAAAATGGGCAACCAATGACCAATGAAGAATTGCGCGACGAGTTGATGACGCTGCTGTTTGCAGGCCACGAAACCACAGCAACGGCCCTAGCTTGGGCGTTTTACTGGATTCACCACTTGCCCTCGGTACGGCAGAAGTTGCTGCAAGAATTGGACAGTTTGGGGGAAAATCCCGACCCGATGGAGATTTTCCGCTTACCTTACCTGAGTGCAGTTTGTCAGGAGACGCTGCGAATTTACCCCGTGGCAATGCTGACGTTTGCGCGAGAAGTTCTCACGCCCGTGGAACTGATGGGACATCAACTCGAACCGGGCACGGTTGTCATCGCCTCGATTTATTTGACCCACAGACGGGAGGATTTGTATCCAGAACCGCTGCAATTTAAACCGGAACGGTTTTTGGAGAGGCAATTCTCGCCTTATGAGTATTTGCCCTTTGGAGGCGGCAGCCGCCGCTGTATCGGCTTGGCGTTGGCGCAGTTGGAGATGAAACTCGTGCTGGCAACCATTTTGCGGGATTTCGACCTAGTATTGGCCGAGAAAAAGCCCGTACAGGCCAAACGCCGAGGGGTGACTTTAGGGCCGGCCGGCGGCGTGCGGATGGCCCTGCTGGGGCGGCGGATGCCGCAGCAGAAACCTGAACCTGTTGCTAGTGGGGTTTAAAGTCGCAGCAGTTGCAGGGGGCGATCGAACTTTCAGCTTTGAGTGCAAACAATTTAGCGAGAATGTGCGATCGTCCGCCAATGCCACCATTTTTTGTAGCACCCGCTACAGATAAATAGCTAGAATCCTTAACCTGTAAGCCTCCCCCCTCTCAATTTTCAAATTCTCAGTCTAAAATAATAGGAGCCTTGCAAACACAGCCTGAAAGCAAAAGTGGGTGATTGCAATAGTCCTCTTGATATTTCAAAAGCCTCCCTGCCATACTTTAAAAACATATGCATACCCTGTTATTCAGCAAGGTCGGAAGCGTGTTGGCATTGCCAGCAATCTTCCGGCCTCTTTATTTTTTGGGCTACTTAGGGCTTGCTGAATAATCGATTGCTTTCTGGCGATCGGGAGTGATCGATATATTCAAACCGAGTTAAATATGAGTTTTTTCTGCCTTATTTTTAGTGAAATATAAGCGCAGCTTATGTTAAGTCCAAAAACAGGCATTGTTTGATCCGCTCGACATAAAAACACATAAAAAACCCGGCGCCACCAGGTAGAAAGGTTCATGACTAAAAAAGTGATAGCAATAGTTGTTTGTGAAGTATTATCAAGTTTTGCCATGATACGATTGAGACCGAATCTTCGCTTACCTTCCCCGAATTTACCCTCAATCGCATTCCTAATTCTGTCATCTTCCAACGCTTGCCTCTTTTTTTCTTTGCTGACATTTGCTGGGGGTCTCCCTAGGGGTGGTCCACTGATTCTAATGCCTTTTTCATGACACCAAGCTCGGTTTGATCTTGTTCGATAAATCCGATCTGCATGAACTGACTCTGGATAATATCCTGTCAACCTCTGATATGCTTCTACTTGTGCTTTTAAGTCTCCTGATTCGTTAAAATTATCCCAGCTCATTCGGTTTAAAAATACATATCCTTCAAAACAACTGGCTGATAGTTTGGCTCCAAACTCTACAGTTTTTCCGGCTTTTCCTCTGACTATGGGACGGATATGGGGTTGGCTTAAACTTACTATTCTATCCTCAATGCTCTGTTTATTGTTATCAAATAACCATTGCTGTTGGCGATAGACCTCTGTGAGGACTAGCAAGGTTTTATATTGCTTTTTGCTCAGGCGTTCGAGGGTCGCACCTGACTCAATTAGCTGTTCAATATGAGCGAGGTTTCTTTTGATATATTGAAGTTGTTTTTTAATTGCCTGTCTTTTTTTGTTGCGGGATGGTCTTCTTTGTTTGGCTATTAATAAGTAATCTTTTCGGGCGATATTACGGTAGGTTCTTGGTTTTTTACTGGTTTGACCTTTGATCTGTTTGTATAGGATATCTATAATTTTTTCGGTATGAACTCTGGCTTTGTTTAATAGTCCTAAGTCAGTCGGATAGGTAATGTCGGCTGGGGCACAGGTAGCATCTATGATTAATTTTCCGCGATTGGCTGACTCATTCTTGGCGTCCGAATCCTTTTTTTTTTCTGGTTTAACTGGGGTGATGGAGCGGATTTTTTCAACCATTCGTTCGTTCACTTTATTAATTAGGTTCGGACTAATTTTTTGCCGAAAATGAACTAATAGAGATGGGTCAAAGGGTAGCTCGTTACTGTAGCTTGATTGACCAATAAAGTATTGTAGATAGGGGTTTTCCCTGATCTGTTCTACTGTTTCCCGATCGCTAACTCCCAGTTTTTCTTTGATGATTAATGCCCCCAATGCCATCCTAAACGATTTGGCGGGTGCCCCCATTTCTGTGGGGAAGTTTTTAGCATATTCTGATTCAAATTCATCCCACGGGATTAGTTGGGCCATTTTTACCCAACGGTTATCTGGTGACAACTTTCCACATGAGGGGAGTTCAAAGTCAGAGGGTGAGGGAGGAGCAAGCTCAGCTTTTCGGTACACGAGCGCACTGGGTGATGCAAAGGTTTTGTACTATTTTACCTGTTTATCTTGCACACTTTTCTCGCTCGCACGATCACATAACCAGGCTGTGTAACCTTTCTGCACTTATCCAGCAAGCCCTACTTAAGGCATTGGAGACAAGATGCAGAAGGCAAGGCAAAAGTATAAATTCTCCCCCTGTCCTCGTTTCCCCCTGTCCCCAATCTAGAGATTCTGCCTCTAATTCCAATAGAATCCGACAGCAAGTTTAAGGAATCACTAAGGAATAATTAATAACTTGTTAAATTATCTCCTTCTGCCCTTCTCTCAATCTTCTGTTTTCAGAAATTCCGATACCGAGACAGACTTCGGGAGACTCTCCAGATCTTGAATTTCGCTTTCGTGGGCAAAAAACTCGACTTCTTTGTCGTCAATCTGGATCTGATAGCTAGCGGTAGCTGTCACAACCCGTCGCTTTTTTTTATCTTCTATTAAAACCCAACACACGACAGGTCTTACCCATCTCTCAACGTGCTGGCTTTGCTTCGTACTCCCAAAGGCATACCAGCCTTTAGCTTCAATAATTTGAAGCACTTTAAAATCGTTATTTGCCATATATCTCTATCGCGTTAACTTCAGTATTGTTCTTAGATAAAAAGGCTAGCTTGCTAAGCACGGCAAAGGTTTGAACATTCCCAGCCGCACTTGATAACCTGATTTTTCGTCAGGAGAAGCGGGTTGACAGGGCCTTGTCTGCGTTGTTGCCTGCTAAATTTAGTGGGTTCTTTTTGTACTCTCCCACAATTACCGTAAAGTATCTATACCGCATCCTCAAAAATTATTCTCGCATTAGCCTCAACAGCAGCCAACTAGACCTTAGCTAGCTGCATCTAAGTGGATGCCAACTGCTTCTAACGCCTGGTTGGTGAGAGCGATCGGCATACAATCCTGTTAAGAGTTTTTGCTGCAATCAACTATCATCTTTACCCGATGGGGTAAAACTTAACTAGAGGTTGCCGCTTTCAATTCTAAGGCTCGGCGCGCCTAATTCCTAATTAATTGTATGGTGTAGTTGATAATTGCCAAACCGTCGATCGCACTCAACAGCCGTGTCTAACTCTTCAATTACCGTCACAGTTAAACTGTTCGCCGCCTTCGGTGAAGCCTACGGCGTTTCGGAACTTACATTAGAACTTCCTCCCGAAACCCCAGTGTCTCAAGTGCTCGAAAGCTCGATCGCCCAATATCCTCAATTAGAACAATGGCGATCGCGCACCCGCTTCGGCGTCAACATGGAATTCGTCTCCCCCGACACCATCCTCCAAGACGGCGACGAAGTTGTCCTCATCCCTCCAGTCAGCGGCGGCTAGGCTAAGTTGGTTAATCTGAAATGTTGCACCATTCTCAATAAGCTTTTTATGAACAGGCTTTCCGGCCTGTTCCACAAGAAAATTCTTTGTGGAACAGGCCGGAAAGCCTGTTAAGCGAGAATGGTGCAATATCTCAGTTAATCAAAAATTCGACGTTTTGTAGTTGTGTTCGATCGCACGACTACCCAAATTGTTAGCCCAAAAAAGATTTATTAAGTTTTGTAACAATTTCGTCGGCAAATCATCCTTGAGCTCGATAGGGCTCGCGTGCGGGCCTGACAATCTGGATTCCCAGCCAGATCCTGAAAACAAGTCAAATCCTTGTGGGGTGAGCGTCCCGCCCGCCCAAATATCCCAGTTAAATACACCACTGTTTAACTGAAAAATCAATCCCGACTAAAAAAATCGGGTATGGTTGACGCACTAATTTGAGCGTGGTATTCTGCGAAAAGAATTAACAAACATCGCAAAACTAGAGAGTTGAGCTATGACCCAGGCGACCAGAACCCAATCCACAGCAGCAACCTTCACAGCCCTCAAATGTAAAGAATGCGGCGAAGAGTACGAACTCCAAGCCAAGCACGTCTGCGATTGCTGTTTTGGCCCGCTTGAAGTCAAGTACGACTACGACGCCATCCGCCGCAGCGTCACTCGCCAAACCATCGCAGCCGGCCCCAACTCGATCTGGCGCTACCGCGCATTTTTACCAGTCGCTACAGATAACGTCATCGATGTCGGCACCGGGATGACTCCTCTATTAAAATCCCACCGCTTGGCGCGCCGCCTCGGTCTAAAAAATCTTTATATTAAAAACGATGCCGTCAATATGCCCACTCTCAGCTTTAAAGACAGAGTGGTGTCAGTCGCCCTCAGCAGAGCGAGAGAATTGGGTTTCACAACGGTATCCTGTGCCAGCACCGGCAATTTAGCTAACTCTACGGCTGCGATCGCCGCCCACGCCGGACTCGACTGCGTAGTCTTCATCCCCTCCGACTTAGAAGCAGGCAAAGTCCTCGGCACTCTGATTTACAATCCAACTGTCATGGCAGTTCACGGCAACTACGATCAAGTGAACCGCCTCTGTTGCGAAGTCGCCAATACACATGGCTGGGGATTTGTCAATATCAACTTGCGTCCCTACTATTCCGAAGGCTCAAAAACCCTCGGCTACGAAGTTGCCGAACAGCTAGGCTGGCAATTGCCCGATCACATCGTCGCTCCCCTCGCCTCCGGCTCTTTGTTCACAAAAATTTACAAAGGTTTTCAAGAATTCATCGAAGTCGGTTTAGTTGATGAAAAGAAAGTCCGGTTCAGCGGCGCCCAAGCTGACGGCTGTTCCCCCATCGCCCAAGCATTCCGCGAAGAACGTGATTTCGTGAAACCGGTGAAACCGAATACAATTGCTAAGTCGATCGCGATCGGCAATCCAGCCGACGGTATGTACGCCTTGGAAATCGCCCGCAAAACCAACGGCAACATTGAATCCGTCAGCGACACCGAAATCATCGAAGGCATGAAACTGCTAGCAGAAACTGAAGGCATATTCACAGAAACTGCAGGTGGCACGACCATCGCAGTCTTGAAGAAACTCGTAGAAGCAGGTAAAATCAATCCCGATGAAACCACCGTCGCTTACATTACCGGCAACGGTTTGAAAACGCAGGAAGCTGTTCAAGGCTACATCGGCGAACCCATCACCCTCGAACCGAAACTAGAAGCCTTCGAGCGCGCCCTAGAACGCGCCCGCACGCTCGAACGCTTAGAATGGCAACAAGTTTCGGTTTAATAAATAGTCATTAGTCATCAGTCATGAGTCATTAGTTATTAGTTATTAAGCTGTTGACTAATGACTGAGGACTACTGATTAATAGTCATCAGTCATTAGTCATTAGTTATTAGTTATTAAGCTGCTGACTACTGACTAAGGACTACTGACTACTGACTACTGACTACTGACTACTGACTACTGACTACTGACTAAGGACTAAGGACTAAAAAAATGACCGTCAAAGTTTTAATTCCCACTCCCCTGCAAAAATTTACCAACAATCAAGCCACCATCGAATGCGCCGGCGATAACATTTCCGAACTAATTGAATCGCTGGAAACCAATTGTCCCGGCATCAAAAAAAGCCTGTGCGACGAAAAGGGAGAACCCCGCAGATTTCTCAACTTCTACGTCAACAGCGAAGACATCCGCTTTTTGGATGGCTCAAAAACAGCCCTCCAAGATGGCGATGAAGTCAGCATTGTTCCTGCTGTTGCTGGTGGCTGATTAATTTTAAAATAAACGTAAGTGAACGCAGATAGTTATTTAAATCTATCTGCGTTCACTTGCGTTTATTTACGGTTAAAAAACAACTCCCTCGCTACCCCAGAAAATCCTACCAAATCCCGGATTTGGTAAGTAGCTGTCAGGCGGTGTAATCATTCCAATACAACCGGAATTCATATCAGGAGTTATATCATTTCCGGTTACACCGGAAGGATGTTGACTGTTGACGGTTGACTGTTGACGCCGTGAACAGTGAACACTCAACAGTGAACAGTTAACTCGAATTTACTATTCCGATGCTAACGGATTTGATATTACATCGATCTATACTGACGTTTTTTGAGGGGGAGCTAGTGATGAAATCAAATCTAGGTTTGTAGTTGCGTTTGGGTACTCAAGCGCAACTACAAACCTAAAACTTATTTCTTTGTTCTCAGTGCGTCAGGGAATTATCGCCCTAAGAAGCTGCCCTTGCAGCAGTCCGGGGACGGCGCCGCCCCGTCACCTGATTGGCAGGAGATGGCACGGGTGGCGATGATGGCGATGATGGCGATGATGGCGATGATGACGATGATAATAGCTTAGGTGCTTCCAGGGAACCCGGAGATACTGCTGCTTTTTCCGATCGCACTGCTTCTTCAGGAATCTGCATCAGGAATACCAGCAACGGATTGCTTTGCAGTTCCCGGCGCATTACCCGCTGAATTGCTTTTTCTATTTGGGTTTGGACTCCTACCCAGTCAATGTCAACTTGCGAGTCAGCAGTGGCGGGTTTGACAAATTCTGACCACCGATCGCTCAAAACTGTTTCAATCGTTTGAGTGATTAATTTGATCACCTCCGCGCGATCGGCTGATGTCACTACACCTTTCAAGTGAACTTCTGGTTTGGCAACTAATTTGCCTTCCCAATTCAAAGCCGCCGCTACAGTTACAACGCCATCTCCGGCCAACTGCTGACGTTCCTTGAGGACGCTGGCTTTGACAACGCCCGATCGAGAAGCATCTACCAATTCAATTCCTGAAGGCACTTGGCCAGCAACTCGTATCGAATTTTCGGTCAATTCTACAACATCGCCGTTATCAATAACCACCATATTGCTAGCGGGAATGCCCATGCTTTGAGCCGTCTTGGAGTGCTGGATCAGCATCCGGTGTTCCCCGTGCACTGGCAAGAAGAACTTGGGACGAGTCATGTTAATCATTAACTTTTGGTCTTCTTGACAACCGTGACCGGAAACGTGAATGCCTTTGTCGCGGCCGTAAACCACGTGGGCTCCCAGCATCATCAGTTTATCGATCGTGTTTACCACTGCGATCGTATTTCCCGGAATCGGATTAGCTGAGAAAATGACTGTATCGCCCTTTCTGATTTTCAGTTCGTGATGTTCGCCGTTAGCAATGCGAGTCATCGCCGCCATCGGTTCGCCTTGGGAACCTGTAGTTAAAATCAGCACCTTGTCTTCAGCCAAATTGCGGATTTCTTTGAGCGGTTTGAAAATACTATCTTCGCATTTGATGTAGCCGAGATTGCGGCAGTGAGCGATGACGTTAAGCATCGACCGGCCAACCACTCCCACATACCGATTGTTTTTCTTAGCCAAGTCCAAAACAATTTGCAATCGGTGTACCGACGAAGCAAAAGTCGTCAGCATTACCCGTCCCGGTGCTTGAGCGATAATTCGGTCTAAATTCGGCGCCACAGAACTTTCCGAAGCGGTAAAACCGGGAACTTCCGAGTTAGTAGAATCGCTGATCAAGCACAGCACGCCTTTCTCGCCGTACTCGGCCAGCTTTTGCAAATCAAAATGCTCGCCGTCTACAGGAGTGTGGTCAATTTTAAAGTCTCCGGTGTGGATCACAATTCCGACGGGAGTGTGAATTGCCACCGTAAAACTGTCGGCCATCGAGTGAGTGTTGCGAATGTATTCGACTAAGAAATTCTTGCCAATTCTGACAGTATCCCTGGGTCGAACCGTCCTCAATTCAGTGCGGTGAGACACTCCCGCTTCTTCTAATTTTCCGGCTAGCAAAGCCATCGCCAAACGGGGGCCGTAAATGACCGGAATTTCAAATTGTTTGAGGTGATAAGGGATACCTCCGATGTGGTCTTCGTGACCGTGAGTCACGATCATACCTTTAATTTTGTGGCTGTTTTCCCGCAGGTAAGTCATGTCTGGAAGGACAATATTTACCCCGTGCATTCCATCTGTCGGGAAGGCTAAACCGGCATCTAAAAGAATGATTTCGTCGCCGTACTCGAACACACAAGTGTTTTTACCGATTTCGTGCAGCCCGCCGAGGGGAATAACTTTTAGAGCAGATGCAGTTGTATTTTTGATCATGCGTATCCTTTGTTAGTTATTTTTGTTATTGGTCTGTGGTCTGTGGTCTGTGGTCTTTCGTCTTTCGTCTACTGTTCGTTGGTAGGGCGATATTTTTCCAAATATTTATGGAAAAATCCCTGGCGGGTTTTACTATCCCGTACAGTCAGTTGTCTTGGGTCTTCATTCTTCTATCTTCAGTCTTTAATCCTTGACTGTTAGCTACTTACTAACACTTAATTACTAATGACTGATGATTCAGAACTAATGACTGATAACAACCAATATTCAGTTGTCTGAAAACTCGTTCTCGCTCGTCTTGCTAGCTGATACTGCTGCTAGCTGACTCAGTACGTCCTTTAACTTTTGAGTTACCTCAACGGGCGGATCGCACAGGGGCGAACGGGTGGAGCCTACATCCCAGCCTTGAAGTTTGAGAGCTGTCTTGACGGGAATGGGATTTGTGGTGAGAAAAAGAGCTTTAAACAGGTCAAAAAGTTGCAAGTGAATCTGGGTAGCGACTTGAACTTGACCGGCCTCGAAAGCTTTGATCATCTGTTGCAGTTGCTCTCCTACCAGATGGCTGGCTACGCTAACTACACCAGATCCTCCTACCGCCAACATTGGCAAAGTTAGGGAATCATCTCCAGAATAGATGGCAAATTCAGGGGATGTCAAGCACCGAATTTGACTTGCTTGATCCAAGTTGCCACTTGCTTCTTTTACGGCCACAATATTGGGGATTTGGGCCAATCGAGCCACCGTCTCCGGCAACATATTCTGACCAGTGCGACCGGGGATGTTATATAACATTATAGGCAATTCTGGAGCAGATTGCGCGATCGCCCGAAAATGATTATATAAACCTTCTTGCGGGGGTTTGTTGTAATAAGGAACCACCTGCAAACAACCATCTAACCCGAGTTTAGCTGCTTTTTGGGTAGCTGCTACTGCTTCTGAAGTAGAATTCGATCCGGCTCCTGCGATTACCAACGCCTTACCGGCCACCGCCTTTTGTACCACCTGAAATAATTCGTACTCTTCATCCCAGGTCATAGTGGGAGATTCGCCAGTAGTGCCGCACACTACCAAGCTATCTGTACCGCGATCGGCTAAATGAACTGCCAATTGTTCTGCTACCGCATAGTTAACACTGCCGTCTTCCTTAAACGGCGTAATCATTGCAGTCAGAACCCGTCCAAACTTTACCACACTTTCTCCGATTTTAGACTGTTGATTTTTGATTTTAAATTTTTGATTTCAGATGAAAGGTTTATCTAAAATCCCCAATTTCAATTTCCAAATTGCCAGGGTTCCCCCTATTTAGAAGCCGCCGCCACTTGGGTTCGCAACAAATCTTTTTGGGCCAGCAACTCAGCTATCTGCACCGCATTTAAAGCCGCCCCTTTGCGGATTTGATCGCCAGACAGCCACATCTCCAACCCGCAGGGGTGAGAAATATCTTGGCGAATCCTGCCAACTAACACCTCATCCTTACCGCTGGCTTCTGCGGGCATCGGGAAATAATTAGCTTGCCAGTCTTCTACCAGCTTAACCCCGCTTGCCTGCTTTAAGATTTCCCTGGCCTCGATCGCGCTAAAAGGCTCTGCAAACTCTAGATTAATCGCTTCCGAATGAGCCCGCAGTACGGGAACCCGCACACAAGTTGCCGTAATTTTAATCTCGTCCGTACCAAATATCTTCCGAGTTTCGTTTACCATTTTCATCTCTTCTTCACAATACCCCAAATCGTTAATCGGGGTGTTGTGCGGAAACAAATTAAATGCTAAAGGGTATGGAAATATATCTGTTTTGGGCGTTTCCCCCTGCAAAATTGCTCTTGCTTGAGCTTTCATTTCCTCCATTGCCCTTGCCCCCGCCCCGCTGGCGGACTGGTAAGTCGCTACAACTATGCGCTGTATCGGCCTAACTTTGTGAAGTGGCCAAACGGCAACCGCCATCAAAATAGTCGTGCAGTTGGGATTAGCAATTATACCTCGGTGAGCTGCTGCTGCTTGGGGATTGACTTCGGGAACCACTAGCGGTACCGTCGCATCCATGCGGAAAGCGCTAGAATTGTCAATTACCACTGCCCCGGCTGCCACAGCTTGCGGAGCCCATAACTTAGAAGTAGAGCCGCCGGCAGAGGCGAGCACCATATCTACATTATCAAAAGATCGCGCCGAAACTGCTTCGACCGGCAGCATCTCACCGCCAAAAGGCAAAGTTGTGCCTGCTGAACGTTCCGAAGCTAGCAGCTTCAAGTTAGAAATCGGAAAACTCCGGCTGTGCAATAGTTCTAGCAACTCGGCACCGACTGCGCCGGTAGCTCCTAAAATGGCAACTCGATAGGATTGAGACAAATTAGTTTCCTCCACAAATTAAAGTCTAAACGATCGAAATCAAAAATTTAAATAACTGCAATTCTCAATATCAAACTTAATTAATGTTATGCGATATCAGGAGCATGAGAGGATAGCAATGGTGCAGTTAACCTAAAAGGGCGATCCAACTTCCCGATTGATCCGTGCGATCGTACCCAATGCCAGTTTAGCATCTTTTGCCGCTCGCCCACGCCCAATCCGCATCCGGTTAAGTTTTGCGATATATCTGCATTTTCGCAGGCGCATCCATTGACCTTAACTAGCCGCAGAGGCCGGCAAGATTGACATCACAGGGCGATATGTGCTATGGTGCATCGGCAATTAGTGGACTTAACCTCCACATTCCTAGCAGCAAAAGCTAGTATCCTCAAACCAAAACTATTTGGCAAGAGCCAAAAAAGTAGCCGGCAATGACTTACAGTCTCATCCGGTAAAGGTGTTGTAGTTGTGCCGTTACGAGTCAAAGCGTACAAAATTAAAATGCAGGCAAAGTCAGATTTGTATGTATTTTATGACACTATTGTTAAATATCACAAAAGCCGATGAAAGTAACCCAGGAAAAACTTCCAGCTAGCCAAATTGGTCTGGAAATCGAAGTACCGTCAGAAAAGTCAAAACAAGCTTACGAGCAAGTAATTAAACAATTTGCTCGCGAGGTTAATATTCCTGGGTTCCGCAAAGGCAAAGTTCCCCGTCAAGTTTTGCTACAGCGCCTAGGCCAGACTCGCTTGAAGGCGACGGCTTTGGAAAATTTGATTAATGATTCCCTGCAAAAAGCCCTCGAACAAGAAAAAATTGCCGCAATTGGCAGTTTTGAACTTCGCACCGAGTTTGAAGAATTACTAGCTAAGTTCGATCCAGAACAGCCTCTGATTTTTTCGGCGAAGGTTGATGTACAACCCGAAGTGAAAATGGGTCAGTACACAGGTTTGCAGCTTCAAGCAGAAGAAGCTAAGTATGATGAGGCTCAGGTAGATGAGGTTCTGGCAAAATATCGATCGGACAAAGCTACTTTAATCCCCGTAGAAGGCCGGCCGGCTCAGTTGGGAGACGTGGCTTTGGTGGATTTCTCCGGTAGATTTGCGGAAGCAGCCGAAGGCGAAACTCCCGCAGAAATTCCTGGTGGCGAAGCAGAAGACTTCCAAGTAGAATTATCGGAAAATCAGTTTGTACCGGGCTTTATCCAAGGCATGATCGGGATGAATCCGGGAGAAACTAGAGAAGTTTCGGTGCAGTTCCCAGATGAGTATAGCAGTGAAGAACTAGCAGGAAAACCGGCTGTCTTTACGATTACCCTCAAAGAACTTAAGGAAAAAGAATTGCCGGAGTTGGACGACGACTTCGCCCAAGAAGTCAGTGAGTTTGAAACTTTAGCAGAACTGCGCGAATCGCTCGAAACTCGGTTTAAAGCAGACCAAGAAAACAAGACATCAGCTAATAAGGAAAAAGCTATATCAGCAGCCCTCGTGCAGCTAATAGATGTGGAAATTCCTGAAACAATGGTCGATCGCGAAATCGATTATTTGTTGAATCAACAAGCCGTCCAATTGAAAAATTACGGCATAGATATCAACCAACTGTTTACCGAAGAAAATATGGGCCCGATGCGGGAACGCTCGCGCCCGGAAGCAATCGAGCGCCTCAAGCAGAATTTAGCTCTGGCAGAAGTAGCCAAGCTGGAATCCTTATCTGTTGAACCAGCAGAAGTAGCAGCCGAAGTAGCAAAAATCAGAAAGCAGTTTCCCAAAGGAGATTTTGACCCCCAAAGGTTGCAGGAATTTGTAGCAGAAGACTTGCTCAAACAAAAAACCCTGAAATGGTTGGAAGAAAAAGGAACAATCGAACTCCTACCTGAAGGCTCACTGACTCCGGCAGCAGCAGAATCAGAAGAATCGGACGCTGAAGATTCAGCAGAAGCAGCCACGAGCGTTGAAGTGGAAGTCGTAGGCGAAGAATAGAACTTAATGTCTTCAAATGTCCTAATGGCGGGCATGAAATCAACCGTGATTTTAACGGCGCACCTGATCCTTAACTACAAGCTCCGGGTGCGCCTGATCCTTAACTAAAAGCTCGGGGTGTCCACTAGAAGCAGCGATGATTGATAAGTGAGTATTTTAACTCATTCACCCCGCGAGCCTTGCGAGTCACGCCCGTGTTACGCCGAACACAGAAAGCAATCTCACACAATCAAAACTCCCCATTCCCCCGATATCCGTTCAGAAGAGGCATAATAGTTAAAAGCTGGCGGCTTAATTTAAAGCTTTCATCAGCAGCAGCAAATTGTCTAGAATCCTTGACTGGTGTCTTATGGTTGTATCTCAATCTTCCAATTACCTAATTACAAGCTATAACGATTTTGATGTCAGTTCCAGCCCCAGCAATGTAGTGCCGATGGTACTAGAACAGTCGGGGATGGGCGAGCGGGCTTTTGACATTTACTCGCGCTTGCTGCGGGAGCGAATTGTGTTTTTAGGAACTCCCGTAACCGACGAAGTTGCTGACTCGATAGTGGCTCAGCTATTGTATCTAGATGCCGAAGACCCAGAAAAAGATGTCCAAATGTACATAAATTCCCCCGGCGGCTCGGTGACGGCCGGCATGGCAATTTATGACACAATGCAGCAAATCCGCCCGGATGTGGTGACGATTTGTTACGGTTTGGCAGCGAGTATGGGCGCATTTCTGCTGACAGCAGGAGCCCACGGTAAGCGGATGTCTCTTCCGAGTTCCCGGATTATGATTCACCAGCCGCTTGGAGGCGCTCAAGGTCAAGCAGTTGATATTGAGATTCAAGCCAAAGAAATCCTTTATCATAAGCGTAAGCTGAATCAACTGCTAGCGCACCACACGGGTCAACCGATCGAGAAATTAGAGGCTGATACAGAGCGCGACTTTTTTATGTCAGCCGAGGAAGCCAAAAATTACGGTTTGGTCGATCGAGTTATCGCTAAAGAAAACCTTCCGGCGGCGGGAGAGAATGTCACTGCACTGAATTAAGAGGCTGTTATGTCTAAGTACGACTCCCATCTAAAATGTTCGTTTTGTGGCAAGTCTCAAGAGCAAGTACGCAAGTTGATCGCAGGGCCCGGGGTGTATATCTGCGACGAATGCGTGGACTTGTGCAATGAAATTTTAGATGAGGAGTTGTTTGATTCGAGTGCAGTGCCCGCAGCGGCGGTGGCCCCGAAGCAGGAAACGACGCCAAAGCGCCGTGCTAGCTCGGGCAAAAGTATGTTGATGAGCCAAATTCCGAAGCCGAGGGAAATTAAAAATTACCTCGACGAAAATGCGATCGGGCAAGATGAGGCGAAAAAGGTACTCTCGGTGGCTGTTTACAACCACTACAAGCGCCTCAGCTTTATCCATGCCAAAAATAGTGGCAAGCACCCACCGGAAGAAGTAGAACTGCAAAAATCGAATATTTTGTTAATCGGGCCGACGGGCTGCGGAAAAACTCTGCTGGCTCAGACTTTGGCGGATATGCTAGACGTGCCGTTTGCGGTGGCTGACGCGACGACGCTGACGGAAGCGGGCTATGTCGGGGAAGATGTGGAAAATATTTTGCTGCGGCTGCTGCAAGTGGCAGATATGGACGTGGAAGAGGCGCAGCGCGGGATTATTTATATTGATGAAATTGACAAAATTGCCCGCAAGAGCGAAAATCCTTCAATTACGCGGGATGTGTCGGGAGAAGGCGTGCAGCAGGCGCTGTTGAAAATGCTGGAGGGGACGATCGCGAACGTACCTCCCCAAGGCGGCCGCAAGCATCCCTACCAAGACTGCATCCAAATTGATACCAGCAATATCATGTTTATTTGCGGCGGGGCTTTTGTCGGTTTGGAAAAAGTGATAGAGCAGAGAACTGGCAAAAAGTCAATGGGTTTTATTCAGCCCGGAGAAGCTCAGCCGAAGGAAAAGCGGGCTGCTGATGTACTCAAGCAACTGGAACCGGATGATTTGGTGAAGTTTGGGATGATTCCTGAGTTTATTGGGCGGGTGCCGGTGGCGGCGGTGTTGGAACCGCTGGATGAGGAAACGCTGATGGCGATTTTGACTGAACCGCGCAATGCTTTGGTTAAGCAGTATCAAAAGCTGCTGAAGATGGATAATGTGCAGTTGGACTTTAAGCCGGAGGCGATTCGGGCGATCGCCCAGGAAGCATACCGCCGCAAAACTGGAGCGCGGGCGCTGCGGGGAATTGTCGAAGAATTGATGTTGGATGTGATGTACGAGTTGCCGTCGCGCAAGGATGTTGCCCGGTGTACGATTACTAAGGAAATGGTCGAGAAGCGATCGACGGCTGAGTTGTTGGTACTTCCCTCTTCTTTACCTAAGCCAGAGTCAGCTTAAAAGTAGATATTCACAATTACTAGGTGACTCTAATTCAACCTAAAACTTTTAGGGTATTAAAAAACCTGGAAGGGCGGCCACTCTTAGCAGCGCCCCTACTAAAAAAAACCGGGTTTCTCGGTTTTTTTAGTGATCTACTTACCAATCTATAAAATCATCCTCATTTAACTCAGAAGATAACTCGGAAAAATCCGGTTCAGATTCCAATCTAAAAGTTTCCGACTCCCAAATCTCCAAGTCATCGGACAAATCGACTACTTCTCCCTCAAACATATCAGCCAACTTCCTAGCCGAATTTGCGACATCTCGCGCGTCCTCACGCACCGCTACAGCCTGAGCTTTAGAGTCATTCTGAGAGTCTGTAGAGCCGTTTGGCTGCGATCGCGCTTCGGAAATTAGGGGCACGTTAACGGCGGTATTTTCAGCCGCTGGCGGGTGTTTTTGTTCTTCTCCACCCTTCCCCAAAAAATCATCTGTAATCTCAGAATCCGCCGACTTCTGCACCTGTTGGCCCGCATCACTCGCAGGATGAGAATTCCGGGGATTTTCGCCAACACGTCCGTTAGAACTAGGCAAATCCTTGGCGCGGGAACTATTAGTTTCAGCGGGATTTGTCAAGCCCACTTTTACTGTTACTCGACGGTTAAAAATTTGCAAAAAAGCTTCTTCAATATTAGCTACTTTGTCTTTAACCATATTGAGCAACGGCTGCGAACTAATCTTAACATGAGCAGTATTATTGCTAAAAATTACTAGCTGTCCATGTTGGCGAAGCAGCGATTGAGTTCCATGCGGTCGCACGCGCTCAAGTACCTGTTCCCACACTCGATTTAAATCGATTTCATCGCCTGAATTAGTCGGGGAATAATGTGTTTGATTCGTTTCAGTAGTTGGTACAGGTGCGGGAATCGGTGCAGGAGGTGTGCTTTCTATTCGATTAGCCACAGGCGGCGACTGAGGCGGAGGATTTTGCGAATGGGGAACTGAAGATTGTTCAATATTAGATATCTGGCTTCCCCCCGATTGTAGGGGCGGTGCCCCCGTGCCCGCCCTGGGTTGGGGGGGGTGAATTTGTGATGGAGCAATATTTTTAGCTGGTTCGGCTGTTGGTTGCTGCTGAGTTCTAATTGCTGAGGGCAGCAATCCCAACAGCGTTACTTCCAGCCACAAACGCGGCTGAGTAGTGTTTTTAATTTGCACTTCGTGGGTTTGCAAATGTTTCTGACCTGCCAAAATCAACTCGGCATCCCAATGGCGGGCAAAATCCCCCAGTTTTTCCCAAGTTGCAGAGGTTAAAGCTACTAAATCTGACCGTTTCGGTGCAGATTTAGCTATTAGCAAATCTCGGTAAAAGCTCGCGAGACTTTGCAGCACGATTAGCGGTTCCCGACCGCGATCCATGAGGTGGCGGGTCATGTCTATTAGTGCTGTAGCGTTATCTGTATCAATAGCTTGTAGCAAATCCATTAAATCATTTTCAGGGACTGCACCGACTAAATCCCAAACTTTTTCGACTGTTACTTCACCCTGAAATAAGCTCAGTTGGTCGAGCAAACTTTCGGCATCTCGCAGACCTCCTTGGGCAATTTGAGCAACCATTTGTACTGCATCACTGGCAATATTGATATTTTCTAATTGGGCAATTTTGTGCAAGTGAGCAATCATTGCTTCGAGGGGGATGCGGCGAAAGTCGAACTTTTGGCAGCGAGAAATAATAGTTGGTAATACTCTTTGTGGATCGGTTGTGGCGAGGACGAATACAACGCGATCGGGCGGTTCTTCTAGGGTTTTGAGTAAAGAGTTGAATGCCTGGGTGCTTAGCATATGGCAATTATGAACCAGAAGACCGTTAGCGACAAAATTGTGGTTGTCTTCTACTTCAATATCATAAACTCTCTCGACCCCAGCGACTTTTACAGATTCGACTGTCTCCAAACTTGTAATCCATTGAAGGGATTGAATACTGTTTAAAGTTTGCAACCCATTAGTGTTTTTTTGTCCGAGTTTTGTGAATGACGGTGCCGCACCCACATTCACAGGGGATAGTATCTTCACTCCTTCTTTTACGTCTTTTGCTCGTATCCATCCCTGTTCTGTCCTGATTGGATGATTGCCCGTACATCTGATTTCTCGGTTGGCGGTCTTAATCACCAGTGTTTGTTTTTCCCCTCTGTCTAACCACCTCAAAACTTTTTTAAATTCCCAAACTTCTGAGGTTTCGTTATAGCTGAGAACTTGTTTTCCTTTGATGTTGGGATTGTCGATCCGCATCAGACCTTCGCTAGTTTTTACCTGAGAATCACCGATCAAACACTCGTCGATTACATATACTTTATAGCGGCACTGTACGGGGGAAAATTGAGCTCGTTCGATCAAATCCCGAATGTTATCTACTCCGGTGTTGCTGGCGGCGTCGATTTCTATGACATCTAGTGTCGAACCTCGGGCAATTTCTTGGCAAACGTTGCATTTGCCGCAGGGTGTGGGGGTGGGGGCAACCGTAGAAATACAGTTGAGAGATTTGGCGAAAATTCTCGCACTGGAGGTTTTACCGGTGCCTCTGGGGCCGGTGAATAGATATGCTGGTGCTATGCGCTCTTGTAGGATGGCGCTGGTGAGGGTTTGGGCGATCGCCTCTTGACCGACTAATTCGGCAAATGTCTGAGGGCGATATTTGTGGTGCAGGGGTTCGTAGGTCACGATCGAATATTGGTGGTATTAGCTGTAATCTTAGCTAAGGAGACGTTGTTCGATCGCACCACAGCTCGACTTTCACAGCAAGCCGCCCGGTGGGCTTACACGCCGTCCGTGAGCCAACAGTAGGAATTAGCGCTCTCCAACGTCCGCCGCTCGATCGTCCGGGCGATCAACTGTTCTGCTTGATGTTTTCCGCTGCTCGCTCCCAGAGTTACTATTAATTTATGTGTATTTCTTTTTATTTTTCTAGAAACGGAGACCGCCGAACAAACATTTTTTTTAGGTATATTGGTATAATATATTACAGACAATTCACCATTTCTATTGGCCAGTACCAGCACGCGATTTTCCGATATTTCGGAAACCGGCTTGCAGTTAAAGATAAAGTATTAATTAGAGGGTGCGTGCTCCAGTTGCAGAAATCCAGTTGTACCAAGATGATGGTGGAATGATGTCAATGTTGGTTGATCCAGTTGCACTACCAGCTCTACTCTGGAGTCCTGTATAAATATAGCGTCAAATTTTACCCTTTAAAAGCCCATGTCAACCCAAATAATCCTTGTAGAACCAAGGTTGGCAGTAGCCTCTCCCAAACCTAAACAGGCTAAACCCGGAGATCCGTCCTCAGACCAACTCTTCATGGGAGCGTCGGGATTACTGTTGTTATTGCTTATCGGTTTAGCAGTGTTTACCAAGCTAAAACTCGACGATTTGAGCAAAAAGCTCAAATTTGAGGAGTTTAGAAATCGAGAACTCCAGAAAAAATACAAAATGGCTCTGGAAACCATGTTAAAGATGGAAAAGAATCCCGACCTTATCCACTCGCGAGACTTTAATTTAGACTACCTGAGAATGCGAATGGCGGAAGAAGTATTTCACTTTGCCATTGTGAACCAGATTAAGGTAAAAGTCAAAGAGAAAATTAGTATTGCCCTGCGTCCGACTCAGGGTGCAGTGGGAGATAAAAACGGGAATGCCGGCAGCGGCAGGCAAGTGGATTCGATGTTTGATATCGAATACGAAACTGGCGATCCGGCAATAAAAATAGAAAAACGTGTGCTGTTTCGGATTCAAATTAAGCTGATGAAACTGCCGACTCAGGCAACATCAGCAACAATTAATCAAATTATTGACTGTTTGGAAACTTATCTGAGTCCTTCAGACGACCACGACAGTTGGCAGCCGACAATTCAAGGTCGCATCGTTCATATTGAGTGGGATCAAAAAGCCAAGCCGACGCCGATGTTGGTGTTGGAACAGTCGAATGAAGGGGTGAATGTTACCTTTAGGACTACGAGAACGCCTGCCGGCAGACCTACAAATGCCAATGATAGCCAATTAGTAGGAGCTAAGGGTCAAAAAAGTGGCAAAAGTAGTTCTAAAACTCCAGCCAAAGGTGCAACGAAAAGTCCTGCCAAGGTAGGAGCAAAGCGTCCCGGTTCTCGGAAATAAGTTTAGGTGGGTTAATATTATTTTCCCGAAAGAACGCCGGTTGCCGCCGTTGTTGATGTATCTTGTGCGAGGTAGCCGTCTTCCATGTGAATAATGCGATCGGCTATATCTAAAATGCGGTTGTCGTGGGTGACAAGCAAAATAGTACAGTGCTGTTCTTTGGCCAAACCTCGCATAATTTCTACCACATCTCGACCTGATTTACTGTCTAGGGCTGCGGTGGGTTCGTCTGCTAATACTAATTTCGGCTGGCTGACTAATGCCCGGGCGATCGCAACTCTTTGTTTCTGGCCACCAGAAAGACTGTCCGGGTAATAATCTATTCTTTCTCCCAAGCCTACAGCTTGCAGCATTCCCTCTATTTTATCATTAGTTTCTTGGGGAGAAAGATGGCTGTGCAGTTCTAAAGACATTTGCACATTTTGCCTAGCACTCAAGCATTTGAGCAAATTGTGAGCTTGGAAAATATAGCCGATGTCGCGGCGGACTTTAACTAATTTATTTTTCGGCGTTCCCCGCAATTCTTGGTCGAGAATTTTCAGACTACCTTCTTGGATCGATCGCAAAGCTCCAATCAAGGTTAACAATGTTGTTTTACCAGACCCCGAAGGCCCTGTCATCAGTACGATTTCGCCCGGATAAATTTCGAGGTTGATGTCAAATAATGTCTGTTTGCGAAGTTGTCCTTCGCCGAAGGAATGATTGAGATTTTTAATTGAGACAACTGGTAAAGTATTCATGGGTAATTTGTACTTGGTAATTGGTAATTCCTTCTTCCTTCTTCCTTCTTTCTTCTTCCTTCTTCCTTCCTTAAAAAATATCCGCTGGGTCAGCCGCCTGCAACTTCCTAACTGCGATCGCCCCCGACACAGAACACATGACAACTGTCATTACAAAAACAGTTCCAGCTTTCATCAAAGTCATGTACATCGGCAAACTCGTAGCACTTCTCCCTAAATGGTACAGCAGCAGAGAAACCCCAAATCCCGGCAAATAACCAAGAATTGCCAAAATCAAAGCCTCTTGAAACACCACACCCAAAAAGTAAATGTCCTTATATCCCATCGCCTTTAGCGTAGCGTATTCTGGTAAATGATCGGTAACATCAGTATAAAGAATTTGATAAACAATCACTATTCCAACGATAAATCCCATTGCCGCGCCGAGAGTGAAAACAAATCCGATTGAGGTACTTTCCTGCCAATATTTTTTTTCAAAATCTACAAACTCTTCTTTAGAAGAAATTCTCACATCATTCGGCAAAGTTGCCCTCATTTTATCAACAACAGCCTTAACATCTGTTCCCGGCTGCAAGTGAACAATACCTATATCGATTAAACCTCTTGTTCTCCGCGTCGAAAAAATCCGCATAAAGTTCAAATCGCTGGTGACAAGATTTCCGTCGGCACCGAAAGAGGCCCCTATAGTAAATAAACCATCTACCCTAACGCGGCGATTGTCAACTTCAGTTTCAACAACTTTTCCCTGTTTGAAATCTTCTGCTACCGGCCCAAACTCCGGGCGGGAAGCTTGGTCAAATAAAACCACATCCGAAATTTTGATTTTGTCCAAATTATTTTGGATTTCAGGCATATCAAAGATGGGATGAGCGGGGTCAAAACCGATTACCATCAATTGGCGGGTATTGCGCTGGTTGGGGTCGGGGTTTTTCCACAATCCAAAGCCTAAATATACGGGACTAATTGATGTAACGCCATTAAAGCTCAAGGCTTGATACAAGCGACGCTGGGGAAAACTTTTCATGGCTATTAAAGCCGTAGATTGAGTGCTGGTGATAAAAATATCCCCTTTTAACTTCGAGTGAAAGGTAATGGAGCTTTCAAAGAGCGCGTCTCTAAATCCGAACTGCATAAACATTAGCAAGTCGGCAAATCCAATACCGGCTAGCGCGATTACTAATCGCATTCTTTCGCGGGTTAACTGTGCCCAAGCTAGCGGAATTTTTGCCATAAGAGTCTATTTTAGATTTTAGATTTTAGATTTTAGATTTGGGATTTTAGATTTGGGATTTGGGAGTAAATAATTTTAGGACTTAAGAACGGGTGTTGAGAAACCTGGTTTTTTACCCTTATATTTGATTCACACCCTTAATCTCGGTTAAAAACCCGGTTGCTTGAGTCCCCATGCGTAAGTCCTGTCAATGTAAAATTTAGATATCTATTTTAACTTCAACCTGCAAGTTTGTTAGGGTTGCAACTTTCTTGCTCGATTCCGGGTCGAGGCGAATTCTTACTTCGATAACTCTCGCGTCGGTGTCGGCGGCGGGGTCTGTATTAAGGACATCTTTTTTGCTGATTTGTTTGCCGATGCGATCGACTGTTCCTTCCAAAGTGCCTGCAAAAACAGGGCTGGTGACTGTTGCGCGCTGACCGTTTCGCACTTTGGCGATGTCGGTTTCGTAAACTTCTGCTACGGCGTACATTTGATCGGTGCCGCCTAGTTCTACGATGCCGTCTTGAGTGTTGACACCTTCTCCTTGTCGGCTGTGAACTTTGAGGATGTAGCCGGGTACGGGTGCTTTGACGTAGCTTAAGTTTAAGTCTACTTGAGCTTTTTGTTTGGTGGCGATCGCACTTTCAATTGCGGCTTGGGCGGCTTGCACGTCTTCGGGACGGACTTCGGCAATTTGGTCGAGATTTGCTTTGGCTTGATTGATTTCTTCTTGGCCGGTTTCTGCTTTCTGTTTGAGTATTGCTTCGGCTTGATTGATTTCTTCTATACCCGTTTCTCTCTTTTGATTTAAGGTGGCTCTAGCTTGGTTAATTTCCTCCCTGCCTGTTTCTAACTTGCGTCTGAGATTGGCTCTAACTTGGTTAATTTCCTGCTTGCCCGTTTCTACTGTTTGTTTGATTGTTGCTTGAGTTTCAACTATCTGCTCTTCTAAAGTTTGTACGGTTTTATTTAATACAGCTTGCGCTTCTTTGACTCTCTGGCGAGCCGTCTCTGCTGCTAAGCGTTTGGTGTCGTAGGCGGAAGCAGAAATTGCGCCTGTTTCGGAGAGTTCTTTATTGCGTTGTTCCTCCGCTTCGGCGTTGGTTAATTCGGCTTTTAGCCGATCGACTGTAGCGTTTTGAGAGGCAATTTCGCCGCGCAATTGAGCTTCTAGCCTAGCCAATTTGGATTGCTGCACCTCTGTTTCTCTTTGGAGTTGTGCCTCAAATTTGGCAAGATTAGCTTGTTCAGCTTCGGTTTCTCTTTGCAGCGCGGCCTCGAATTTGGCGACGTTAGCTTGTTCGGCTTCGGTTTCTCTTCGCAGTTGAGCTTCTAAGCGGGCGACATTCGCTGCTTCGCCTTCGGTTTCCCTTTGCACTTGTGCTTCAAACTTGGCAACTTCTGCTTTTTGAGCGCCGACAACGCCTGTTTTTGCCCCTGCTTGAATTTTCGCTAATTCTGCTTGTTTGACTTTGACTTCTTTGTCGGCTTGTTGGAGGATTGCTTGGAGCCGATCGCGCGTATCGAGAACTGCTATGATTTGTCCTTGACTGACTCGATCGCCCTCTTCCACCTGCAACTGTTCAATTCTTGCTCCCTCCGACGCCGAAGGGGCTGACAATTTGATAACTTCCCCCTGCGGAGTCAACCTACCCAAAGCGGTAACGCTGTTGCGGGTGGCGACGGAAGTTGCAGCAGCCGTTGCAGCCGCCGCCTTTAACTCTTCGGCTTTTCTAATTTGAGATACTTGCCAAAAACCGACTGCTGTGGTAACGACAGTGGCGGCGATCGCTAAACCGATGATTCCTCGTCCTGGGGGTTTTAAAAATGATTTATCCTTGACCCGTGATTCCTTTCCCATGACTTATAAAGTAGGTGATTTCCTGATTAAGTTTTTTTCACCCACTGTGAAGTATTGTAAACCAATTTCAGCTATTTAGGGATATCAAAAAGCACCTCGGTCATGTAATGTTCGGCCCAATCTTGACCGAAAGCTTTTTCAAGTACGCGACGGGTTTTGTCGTTTTGCTGCTGCTGGGTGCAGTAGTAAATTTGAGCCTCTAGAATTTTTGATGCTTCGGCTGCTGAGACTGGTTCGGAAGCGACTGCCTGTTTGCAGTGAATTTCAACGTAGGATTCAACAATATCCAAAAACCGACTGTTTTCTTCGATCGACTCTGGCCGCACAAACAGACAAAATTCTGAGAAAATATCCCCCCATTCGGGAATTTGGCGGGGACAAGAAAATTGCTTGAGTGGCAAAATTTCCAGTTGGGTTCGGTAGGTTTCCGACAAAGTTCGATCTCGATTGAGGGGAGAAAGGTCTGCGATCGCGGCGCTAACTTGGCCTTTGCCTGCTACGATATCCGTACCGAACATCGGCAAAGCATAATTCGGTCTGGGAAACATCACGCAGTGCAGAATGTCAAGCACCGGCCCAACTTTAGCGAGTTCGAGGTGTATTTTGCGGAACTGGGGCGTTTGATAGCAGCGGTTTTCAATGATCAGTTTTTCTCCTTCCAAGCGGCCTTCTACGTATCCCAACTCAGCGGGCAGGTGGTAGGGTTCGAGGTCGAGATAGCGGTGCCATACTGCTTCCATCCGGTCTGCTAAATCGCGGATGAGATGGTGCTGTTGGTCGCGCAGAGAAGGCTTGGATGTTTCTAACATTCTTATTTATCGGGGGATAGCTTAATAAAACTTGATTCTACTGTTGCAGGATGCAGGAAAAAAGGTAGATACTTTAACAATATCAGTAGATTGACTTACGATCGAGCAAGTTTTACAGGAGATTTTGTATGTTTGGTCTGGGATTGCCCGAAATGGGCATTGTTGCGGTGGTGGCCATACTAATTTTCGGCCCCAAGAAGATTCCTGAGTTAGGAAATGCTTTGGGCAAAACGCTGCGGAGTTTTAAGGAAGGGGTTGGTCAATCTGATGATGAAGCTGTTGAGAAGCATAAAGAGGAAGAGGGCCAGCCGAAAGTGTAAATTAGGTTTGTAGTGAGGATTTTAGTTTTCATTTTTAAGGACTCAAGTCCTCACTACGAACCTATTCGGGAAATTTGCCTTCTCTCACTTCAATGGAATAATCTTTCACAGCATGGGTAATTGTTTCTCGCAAATTGGCGTAAGCTTTCGCAAAAGGCGGCTGTTTTTCGGAAAGTCCCAACAAATCGGAAGTAACTAAAACTTGACCGTCGCAGTGCGGCCCGGCCCCGATACCAATGGTGGGAATAGTTAATTTTTGGGTAATTTGAGCGGCTAAGTCTGCGGGAATGTGTTCTAGCACGATCGCAAAGGCACCGGCTTCTTGAAGGGCGATCGACTCTGCTAGGATGCGATCGGCTGCTTCGGCCGTTTTTCCTTGTTTTTTGTAGCCGAGTTGGTGTACCGACTGCGGAGTTAAACCGACGTGTCCCATCACCGGAATTCCAGCGGATGTTAGCTGCGAAACTGTGGCGGCCATTGCTGGATATCCACCTTCCAATTTTACAGCTTGAGCGCCGGTTTCTTTCAAAGCTCTCCCGGCCGAGTGCATGGCTTGCTGGGGACTTTCTTGGTAAGTCAAAAACGGCAAATCGACCACAATTAATCCTTGTTTAACTCCGCGACGCACAGCTTTAGCGTGGTGCAGCATTTCATCGAGGGTTATGGGTAGGGTTGTGTCGTAGCCTAAGACTGTCATGGCCAGGGAATCGCCGACTAGGATGATATCTACGCCTGCTTGATCGATGAGTTGGGCGATCGCATAATCATAAGCTGTCAGGGCAACAATTGACCGCCCTTGTTGTTTCCACTGAATTAATTGATGAGTAGTGACTGACATTTTAGTGCAAAATTATAATATTATCTCCTGCTATTACTTATAATATCAAATATAACAAATTATATACAATCCATATTGTAGGGTGTATGAGGCGCGGCGATTAAGAATTGTCACAAAAAAATGAGCAAATTAATTCAGCGCCTCACGCACCAGCAAAAACTCAATGCACGCCTGCAATGATGCGCCTCAGCACTAGGTATAAGCGGCGAGCGATCAACTTAATAATCTACAATTTATGCTGCATATTGTATATTTTAACCATATTTGTAACTAAAAGCGATATTTTTATTTATTCCTGAATTTCTGCTAATAACTGTTCCCCGAAAGGATGTTTTTGCAATTGCTCAAATGTCAAATCTCCTTTACTTATTCCTTCACGCCACAGCCCAACATAATTTTCCCACACAACCTGAATGTTGGGGTGGTTTGCGGGCAACTTGCTGCGTAAAATTTCCACAGCTTGCAAAAACAGCGGTTCCGCTTCCCAGTACCTGCCTTGGGATTCATAAAGTCCAGCTAAATTGTTGAGGTCAATGGCTAAATTGGGATGGTCTTCTGGGAGCGCTCGCCTGTCTATTTCCAATGCTTGCAAATACAGCGGTTCCGCTTCCCAGTACCTTCCTTGAGATTGATAAAGTAGGGCTAAATTGTTGAGGTGATTAGCTAAACTGGGATGGTCTTCAGGAAGCGCTCGCCTACCTATTTCTAATGCTTGCAAAAACAACGGTTCCGCTTCCGAGTACCTGCCTTGGGATTGATAAAGTCCGGCTAAATTGTTGATGTGAGTAGCTAAACTGGGATGGTCTTCAGGAAGCGCTCGCCTGTCTATTTCCACAGCTTGCAAAAACAGCGGTTCCGCTTCCGAGTACCTGCCTTGGGATTGATAAAGTCCGGCTAAATTGTTGATGTGATTAGCTAAACTGGGATGGTCTTCAGGAAGCGCTCGCCTGTCTATTTCCACAGCTTGCAAAAACAGCGGTTCCGCTTCCGAGTACCTGCCTTGGGATTGATAAAGTCCGGCTAAATTGTTGAGGTCAATAGCTAAACTGGGATGGTCTTCAGGAAGCGCTCGCCTGTCTATTTCCACAACTTGCAAATACAGGGGTTCCCCTTCCGAGTACCTGCCTTGGGATTGATAAAGTCCGGCTAAATTGTTGAGGTGAGTAGCTAAACGGGGATGGTCTTCAGGAAGCGCTCGCCTGTCTATTTCCACAGCTTGCAAAAACAGCGGTTCCGCTTCCGAGTACCTTCCTTGGGATTTATAAAGTTGGGCGAGGTAATTCAAGCTACTTGATAATTCCGCTTCCATCTCTAACTCTTGCTGCAGCCCGATCGCCTTTTTAAAATACTCGATCGCCAATTCATACTCATCCTGAAAATTTTCGCACTCTCCCGACTCGATCCTTCTGTAATAAATCTTCCCCATACTCGCATAAAGACTTGCCAAACTGGGGTCTTGGAGTCCTTTTTTCTGTTCGGTTCGCGCGATTAAATCCTGCAAATCTTCCAGCGGTATCAAACTCGGCGGTTCGCGATCGTCCTCTTCAACTAGGGATCGAAACGGTTCAAATTCCGTTTTGGGAACAGCCGCAGTTTTTTTCGTATCAAAGCGAAACACACCTTTCCGCCAACTCCAAAAATCAGGAGACTCATTACTAATCAGAATTTCAATTTGTCGCGTCACCCACAAGACAATCGAAAACGGAAACTCCCGCAATGCTTCCCGCGTCCATTGCAAATATCCAAAAAACACTTCTTGTTCCGATCGACTTTCGCCAAATTGTTTAAAAAACCGCAGTTTCTCCACACCCGTCACGGTGATCACGGCTTTTCCCCGCTGCTGCAAATATGCTTCTTGTTCGACTAAATTGGCGATCGCCGATCGCAAACTCGGTTCACCCCTCGCCAATTCTACGCGATAGCGGCGGATATCCGGTTCGAGTTCTGCTTCATAATCCGAAATCAGGCGATCGCGACAGTCGCTATCATCGCAAACTGCGATTAGCAAGTTGAGAATATCTTTACCCGCTTCAATTGACACGAGTAAATCTTCATAATTATCTTGGTTTTGACTGTTGAGATTCGACATATAGTCACATCGTTACAGCATGGGCCGGGGCGGGTTTACAAGATAGTTAGTTTTCCCCAGAGATGGCTGGTAAAACCCGCCCCTACGAGAACGAAAATTATACAATAACAAATTTCTTGGCTAGCGGTTTCAACCGCCGAGTTTATTTGTTGAGTATAAAAGAAATTATTCACGCGGAAAATCATCTCGCTGCTTTAACAATTCTAGCACGATCGGGTGAATGTCGTACCACAAAACACCATTGCGATATTCCAAAACATATAACCCATGCAGCAAGTCCAAAAACCCTTGTGCTTTCGGGTCGGCAGGTTTAAAATCTCTGTAAGTTGCCATCAACATCTCATAATCAGTGGTTCCTAAACGGGTATCAAAATCGATCCGCAATTTATTAATCGCTTCCTCAAACACCTCAGCATTAATTTTAACCGCAGCTTCTGGATTCCGTCGCACCAACCGCAAACAAATGCGGCAGCATTCGTTAGCAATTCTAATCAATTCTCGCAATACTCCACCGCTGTATGCGACAAGGCGATCGAGTGTTTCCGGTTCGATCAATTCGCTTCCCAAGCGTTTAGCTAAAATCTCTTTCAATCTCGCCGCCGGTTCCGCCATTGCAACAGCATCAGCATTCCGGCTTTCTCCGCGTTTAAACAGCTTAGTGACTGGCATAAACACGACTTGATTGTTAGTTTCCGTTTCCACGGTAGCGGCCAAAGAGACATCTCGCAGCGCTGAAATAGGAGTTGTTAAAATTATCCTAAAATTTGGCAAGAAAAGCGCTTTAATATGTTCTTGATAAACTTGGCGAACTACACCTAAATCCAACTTATCCAGGTCATCAATCACCACGATTATATCTTTTTTCGCGCCTTCTCGAACTACCGCAGCAATCTCGTTAATTGTTGCAACCAAATCAGAAACTTTGCGAATAAACTCTTGTTTGATTTCCTCGCGAATCGTCGCATCAGCTTTTAACTTGCCTTGAATCATCTTAAACAAGTTAAACCCCACCGATCCGCTGGCGCTCAATTCGTCAATTGTTGTTTTAGTTTTAGTGGCAAACCACTTCTCAAATGATTCTTTAGTGGATTTTTTGATGGGAATTTGCTGTTTTTCGGCTGCATCCATCAACTGAACTGCGATCGCAAACAAAATATTAATATGATTAACATCCGACATTTCGATCAAGTCGGAAATCGAGAAAAAGACTGTAAAATAGCGATCGTCCATCTGGCGGCAAAACTCAGCCAACAGTGTAGACTTACCGCAACCGCGATGTCCCGTAAAAATAATTTTACCGCTACCGGAAGGGTCATCTTCGACTAATTGCTCTAATTCTTCCAGCACTTCTGTCCCGTATTCTACTCGGAAGTTCTCGACTTCTTTCGGAGTTATCAGCGGCGATAACTCCATATTTGCATAGGCTGTCCGAAAGGATTCTAGTAATATTTTGGACATGGCACTCTGAGGCTATTATTTAATGTTCTTCATGATTATAAGCTGTCTAGCATCTAACTTGTAGATTTTTTTGCGACCTCTCCGGCCCGCCCCACAATAGTTTTCAAAGCCGGAGAGCGCGCCTATATCCCCTTAACAAGGGGGGGACAAGATTACCCAAAGTGAATATTTTTAAGAAAGATTTAGGGGAAGATGAATCTGAGGTGAAATGTTTAATGTTTAATTAATTCCTACTTCCAGCCCAACCACCGCAACAAAGGCACAACTAAATAATGACTAACTCCCAAACAAAGCCCGATCGCACTTCCCAACAAACCAAAAAACATAATCGAGCCCCAAATTTGCAGCCAGCCGAAGGTAACGTTAGACAGTGACAAAATCCCAAAGAAACTCCCCGGAAAAATGTTCCAAGCATTCAGCAACAGAAACATTCCCGTAGAGAAAACAGCCACTACCAAAGCGTGAACTAATTGATGGCTCCGCAAACCCATTCCCACAGTCAAAGAGGCGATCGCAAAAGCTCCCAAAATAACCCCCTGCACACCGCTAGAAGCTGTTGCTTCCATCCAGCACAAACCTGCCAACAAATAGCCCTGAGCTCCCATCAATCCAGACAGCCAATACTGTTTTTGCTGGCGAAAACTCCCCGCATCCGTCAAACCGATCGCAGTTCCGAACCCCGCCAACCCAAACAGCAGCACTTCCGGTCCGACAGCGAAAGTGATGTTAGGAATTAATTGCTGCAAACCTTGATTCAGAAAACTGGCAACTTCCTGGCCAATAGGCGAAGCATAACCCAAAACCAAACCACCGATCGCCCCCGCACTTCCACCAACGCCACCCAGCACCATTTCCCAGCCCGTATCCAGAGAAGCTACCACGATTTGGGCGATCGCGCCGAACAGCACAACCATCAAACTTCCCGTTTTTTGCGCCCCCGCCACCACTACTTGCCGGCAGAATTCTACAATAGCTTGACCCATTGGGGTGATCGCGATTTTGCCCTTACTCCTAGCATAAATCTCCTGCAAACGCGCCCGAACATCGCCAGCCGTCGCCGGACGTTCCCGCACATTCGATCGCACCATATCGTCCAACAAATTAGCCAAAGGCGGACTCACAGATACAATGTGGCGCCACCGCAACTCTCCAGTCATCGGATCTTCAATTTCCGCCGGATACTTCCCCGTCAGCAAATGAATACAAGTTCGCCCCAGCGCATAAAAATCCGTTGCCGGCACCACACCGCCTCCCACAATTTGTTCCGGCGGACTGTACCCAGGCGAAATCAATCGCGTCGAACTCGGAGAATCTTTCCCCACCGGTTCGACACCGCCCATATGTTTAACTCCCCCAAAGTCGATCGTCACCAATTGCAGTCCGCCTAAACCCTTGCTAAGCAAAACTTGGGGCGATTCCGGGTCGCGCAGCATCAAATTTGAGGGTTTAATGTCGCGGTGAATAATCTGACTCCTGTGCAACTCCTCTAAAATTTCCACAGCTTGACTCAGCCAACTAAACACCCATTCCTGCGGACAGCCTTGAGGGTGCTCGTCGAGAACCTCTTCTAAAGTTTTGCCGTGAATCTTTTCCATTACCAAACAAGGCAGCCGCTTCGCCGCAGGATTTCCCTCGCCGCCTGCAAAATTTTGCGTTTGGACGTGAAAATAACCGTCAGGATCGACTCTCGGGACGCCCGGGTGCCGCAAACGTGCCAAAACCCAAGCTTCTTGCTCGAACAGTTTCAGCGCTTTCGGGGCAGTTTCGAGCAACACTTTCAGGACGCGCTCGGTTTGAGTTTCTTTGTCCCAAACTGTGAAAATCGCTGCAAAACCCCCGGAAGCGAGGCTTTCTAGAGGCACATAGCGATTTTTTAGCTGCAGCGGAGCCCCGCAACTATGACAAAAATTGTTGCCCCAAGTCTGAGGGTAGGGCCTTGGGCAATCTGGATTGATGCAGTGGACGGCTTTTGAAGGGGGGTGAGGCACAACCAGAGTAAAAATGGGGCTAAATATCCATAGTAGACTTACGCGCCGCTAACGCAGAAACCCGGTTTTCAGCGAGGTTAAATGGCTGTAACGACGGATTTGGTTTGAGAGCACAAGTCCTGTCCATATTATGTGCTATGCTGTCGATTTTTGAGTTGGCGGTCTGGAAGTCACGGGATTTTAGATTTTGGATTTTGGATTTTGGATTTTAGATTGCATACTGGATTGCAGTTGAGATCGATCTTAACTGCCCACCCCAACTTTAGGTATTTCTAACTACTTAGCCCAGATCCATTACCCCTTACCAATTCTGATTTTTAAGTATTAAATTCTTTACATAAACCGTATTGATTCGCTGTTCGGCTCGCTGCACCATATCTTTCTGTCCAGCGAAATTCCTCCCCCCTCTGCGATCCCCAGCCTTTCCTCCTGCATCCTTCGCCGCTGGCTTTTCATAAGAAATGTTACAAATATTTGCCTAATGTAAAGCAAAATAAATAATACTTATGATGATTAAAAGAATATTAAAATTTGAGAGCGCCATTTTATTGATATATTTTTAACAGCCTGCGATCGGGCAAAAAAATTAAGCGAATACTAGGAAGCGAGATATGGCTTACGCGCAAACCCAAACTCAATCAAAGGCTGGGTATAAAGCCGGAGTTCAAGACTATAAACTAACGTATTACACGCCGGACTACACCCCAAAGGATACAGATGTTTTGGCGGCTTTCCGGGTAACACCGCAGCCGGGAGTACCCCCTGAAGAAGCCGGCGCTGCTGTAGCTGCTGAATCTTCCACAGGTACATGGACAACTGTGTGGACTGACCTCCTGACCGACCTCGACCGCTACAAAGGTCGCTGCTACGACATCGAGCCAGTTCCCGGTGAAGACAACCAGTACATCTGCTTCATTGCTTATCCTTTGGATTTGTTTGAAGAAGGTTCCGTCACCAACTTGCTGACCTCTTTGGTCGGTAACGTGTTCGGTTTCAAAGCTCTGCGCGCTCTGCGGTTGGAAGACTTGCGGATTCCCATTGCTTACTTGAAAACTTTCCAAGGCCCTCCTCACGGTATTACCGTTGAGCGGGACAAATTGAACAAGTACGGTCGTCCTTTGCTGGGCTGTACAATTAAACCCAAATTGGGTCTGTCTGCTAAGAACTACGGCCGTGCCGTTTACGAAGTTCTGCGCGGCGGTTTGGACTTCACCAAAGACGACGAAAACATCAACTCGCAACCGTTTATGCGCTGGCGCGATCGTTTCTTGTTCGTTCAAGAAGCTATTGAAAAAGCTCAAGCAGAAACCGGCGAAGTCAAGGGCCACTACCTCAACGTAACCGCCCCCACCTGCGAAGAAATGATGGAGCGGGCTGAGTTCGCTAAGGAAATCAAAACCCCCATCATCATGCACGACTACCTGACCGGTGGTTTCACTGCTAACACAACCTTGGCTAAATGGTGCCGCCGCAATGGTATTTTGCTGCACATCCACCGCGCCATGCACGCAGTTATCGACCGTCAGAAAAACCACGGTATCCACTTCCGCGTGCTTGCCAAGTGCTTGCGGATGTCCGGCGGCGACCACCTGCACTCCGGTACAGTTGTGGGTAAACTCGAAGGCGAAAAAGGCATCACGATGGGCTTCGTAGACTTGATGCGCGAAGACCACATCGAAGAAGACCGCAGCCGCGGTATTTACTTCACCCAAGATTGGGCCTCCATGCCCGGTGTCATGCCGGTTGCTTCTGGTGGTATCCACATCTGGCACATGCCGGCTTTGGTGGAAATCTTCGGCGACGACTCCTGCTTGCAGTTCGGCGGCGGCACCTTGGGCCACCCTTGGGGTAATGCACCTGGTGCAACTGCTAACCGCGTTGCTTTGGAAGCTTGCGTCCAAGCTCGTAACGAAGGCCGCAACTTGATGCGCGAAGGCGGCGACGTGATCCGCGAAGCTTGCAAATGGTCTCCTGAACTGGCTGTTGCTTGCGAACTCTGGAAAGAAATCAAGTTTGAGTTCGAGGCAATGGATACCCTTTAAGGATTTTTGGTTGGAGATTTTAGGTTTTAGGTCGCAAACTTGCTAGGAAGTCTTTATCTTTGAAGAAGATTTACAAGTAAGTTTGCATCCAAAATCTAAAATCCAAAATCTAAAATTTGAGGGGGCTGGGGTCAAAATGGATCTCAAACAAGTTGCGAAAGACACCGCTAAGGTGCTGGCAAGTTACCTAACCTATCAATCCGTGCGGATGGTGGTCGCTCAGTTGAGCGAAACCAATCCTCCTCTGGCAATCTGGTTGAACGACTTTTCCACGAAGGCCAAAATCCAAGATGGAGAAGCATACATTCAAGAGTTGCTGAGGGAAAATCAAGATTTAGGATTTCGGATCATGACTGTGCGAGAGTATCTGGCTCACGATGTGACAGAATATTTGCCAGAAATGGTTTGTACTGGCATTCAACAGGCGAATATGGAACACAGACGCCAGCATTTAGAGCGAACTACGCAACTTAATTGGTCTGTTCCTAGCAGTAATCCTGAAACATCAATAGATTCTGAACCGAATCTGGATAATTTGTCGAGTTAATCGATCGACAAGTGCGATCGAACACACACCTTAGAGATACAAAAATGAAGACTTTACCTAAAGAGCGTCGTTACGAAACTCTGTCCTATTTGCCCCCGCTGACAGACGCGCAAATTGCCAAGCAACTCCAATACATCTTGGATCAAGGCTACATTCCCGGCGTAGAATTCAACGAAACCTCTGCCGCTGAAATGCGCTACTGGACTCTGTGGAAGTTGCCTTTGTTTGGTGCTCGCAGCGTCCAAGAAATCATGACAGAAGTTCAAGCTTGCCGTCAAGACAATCCTAGCTGCTACATCCGCGTCATGGGTTTTGACAACGTGAAGCAGTGCCAAGTGCTGAGCTTCATCGTCCACAAGCCTAACACCAGAGGCTACTAAAAAGTATTGGCTGGGTAATCTAACCTTTAGGTTAACAGTCATGGCAGATTGGAGGCGGGGAATTTTCTCTGCCTCTTTTTTTATAGTTTGCAAATAGCTTTTAACACTTGCAGCAACAAAATTGAAGAGTCGGACTCCATTAGGTTTAGCAAAGGCATTAGGTGATAGGTTGGGTTATTGCCCCCCTGAATATTGACGAACTGATAGTGCATTCCGTTTGTTGTCAAGCCCCAGATTGTGTCCTGATATTTTAAATTTTGATAAGCATAGGTGAGCAATTGGGATAAACCCATCAATGCGTTGATTCCAGAATTTTTACTTTCAATCACCAAAACCCAAAAATATGTATCGCTTCTGATAGGTTTTATTTTGTTGACAGCTAAGATATCAAACCGTCCTTTAATGATAGTATCTTCATCTTCAATGCTAATTTCGGCGATGTCTTGTTCTAAACTAATTTTAATCGGGCGACGGTAGAAGCCAGCCAATCGCATTAGGGGAAAGGTAGTCAGAGCTTTTACCAACCCTTCAGAAACTCGATCCGTTGAAATGTAGTCATCGAAGTCATCCCTAATTTGTATAAGTTCCTGCTGTTCGTGTTCTGTTATATCTTCAAGGGATAACAGAGAGGTAAACGAGTTAGTGTACTGCTTTTGAAAGCCGAACAGACGCTGTACTTCTGCTAATGTTAGGTTTTTGGCATTAATAGTTGTCGTCATATTTTAATAGTTATTTAATTTTTAGTTATAATTATAACATAGACAGTGCGGTAGTCCACTTGCACCATTCTTAGGAACAGGCAAGATGCCTGTTTCACAACATATCAAGTTTCTTGTGGGGTATGCTGGAGAGCCTGCCCATATTCTTAGGAACAGGCATCTTGCCTGTTCCACAACATATCAAGTTTCTTGTGGAGTGGGTCTCTTGCCTGCCGATGAAAGTAGACGCGATTTCAATCGTCGGGTGACAACAAACCTAATCTATCCTTTCCATCACACTCCCATCAACTATTTCATAACCCCAATTAAAATGTCGATTGGCCAACTGCTCAGCCATGTCATATTCCCCCAAATTGCAGAGTTCAACTAACTTTTGATATCCTTCATCTCTTTCTCGCTGCCACCTCTCCCGCCGCAGTTTTTCTCTCTCTTCCTCAGACGGATTTGGTCGCTCTTCTCCCAGCGGATTGATATCGCTAATTCGTTTCATATCCGTCTCTTTAAAAAGGGATTGATTCGACTATTTCACCGTCAACTATTTCGTAGCCCCATTCTGGGTTGGCAGCGATTTGTTTTTCTACTAGACTTCGACCCAGAGGAGTTTGGTAAGCTTTTTGCAAAGAGGAAATACTGGGGATTTCGGCGGGGGCTGGCAGCTCTTTTTGTTCGTTTTTTGGCGGTTCAGCAATTGTTTCAGATGTGGAGTGATTTAAGGCCGATTGAGGCGCGATCGCCCCTAACTTCCGCATAACGCTATCCTTGGTGATTTGCGGTTTTTCGTTGAAGGAAGACGGCAGATATGGTGTGTCAACGCCCTGCTGTTTTGCTTTGAGTGCATCATCAGCAAGGCGATCGCACTTTCGCAAAAATCCCTCCCACAAATCTTTGCCCAAAACCGGGTTTCTCAAGTCAGCACGGGCTTTAGATACTGCTGCTTCCAGCGGTTCTCCTTTGTGGACGTAATACTGAATTCGCTCCTCTTCAAAAGCAGGATAAGGCACTTCCGGCTCGATTTCCCAATCTCGCTGGACTTTCTGACTTTCTCCTAAAGGGATTCCGGCGATAAATTCCTCCCAAAAAGGCGAGGTTAAGCCTTTTGTCATGCTGTCAATAATTTTAAATGCCCATCCAGAAGGATTGCCAAATCCTAAATTACGCTCTTGAGCATATGCTTCTAAAGCTCGCTGAAAGTTGTGCAGTTGTTCTTGAGAATTCCAAGGGCCGCTAAATCGGTAATGAGGCGTGACAGCAACGGCTATTTGCTGGCGGGGTTGCCCGAAATATTTGTCGGTTTTAACTACATGATTTGGGGGTGATGTTTTGCGGAATATTTCTACAGGGCGATTGGTGCTTTCGCGGGTTGTCTGTGGTATAATTCCGCCAGGATTGGATGTCCAAAAGTTATTGAGTTTTTCCTCGAAAGCGTCAATGTCCGCCCAGAGTTCTAGGGTGTCGGTGTTGGGATTTTGTAGTTTTTCTTTCAGGAGCGATCGCACTTTGAGCAGGCTTCTCGCGAGTTCTTGTTCTTCGTGATTTAAACCGGTGGCTTTTTCAATTTCGCTGCTGTTGGTTTTTACCCATTCGCCGGAGTTGGACTTTTGTGATTGCCATTGTAATAATTGGCAAAGAAAAATGCTCGCCGCGACTCCGCCGGTAATTGGGGCGAGTTTGGGATAGTAGATGGCGGGGTTTCCTAGATTGCCTAAAAATATTCCTATTTTCATTTTGTATATTCTTAATTCCCTTGAATCTTAGGGTTATTATTGGCGCAGCTTAGCTTGCATTCTAGGGGGCGCAGCGGGGCAGCTTACCTCGACTAAACTACCATGGAGAAACTTAAGATTTTCTTTAAGCTTCTGTCTATTCCTGACTGAATGGAGTTTCTAGAGTAAAAACGGGGATCGCTTATTCGATCGCCTGATTGACAGGACTGAGTTAAACGTAATAATAAATTATTTACTGTACAGCTTCTGCCAAAATGAATCCAGAACGCCAAGAGGCTTATTTGAACTTGATCGAGCGAGTGCTTACGTGTCCCAACGGCCAAGAACCAGAGGTTTTGAGTTCGCGTTCCGATTTAATTGATGCGGGATTTGTGCAAATGCTAATCCAGATATCGGCTTCAATGGCCCGCGAAGGTGACGAAGATACTGCTAATTTTTTAGTGCAACTTGCTCGTTTGCTGGGGAAATCTTTGGGTTTGTCGCCGGATTTGAAGCCTGCTGGGTACAGTAGTGCAAAGGGGTAGAGAACAGTTGCGATCGCCTCGTTGTATCATGTTTTGAAAAATGAGGGCGATTCCCTACCCTTCGGGATAGCTTTGCTTCACCTAATTTTTAAATGCAGCTATGGCTTTACAGTTTATATTCGAGAGGCTCGCAAAACTCATTCACCCCAGTTTTAAAGACATAAATAATCACTGAAGTCACCAAAATATCAGGGCAAATTTTTGCTGCAACTAAATCTCTAAATGCTGCATTCAATTGTCCGTTTGTCAACTCTTCTTTAACCTCGGATTTGCAGATAGCAACCCGGCATCTTTTGGCCAATCCGTCTAACCAATTTTCTGATATATTCGGTTCTTGTCCGGCTTGAATTGCTAGAGATATCGCTGCATCTTCGATGTTGCCTTCGCAATCTTCGATTGCGTCTAGGGCTTTTAAGGCTTCGGGATATTCGGCTAATTGTGAGCGAAATTGGGCAATTTGTTGGGAGGTAATAATCACCATATTATTTTCTTGTGTTCTCTGCTGGCGGGATAAGTTTAGCAATTAAAGTTGATATTATAGCATTTTTTTGAGCGAGGGTGGAATTGGGCGCTCGAACTTAATTAAATTTTCAACTAATATTTGGCACTTCGCAATAATCCGCCTGGGGTTTAAACAGGTGTCAAAGCTTAAGTATTCTTGCAGAGGATTAATGTTAAATGCGATCGATCTCTGGCATTTGCGCCCTCGTCCGCCTGGGGTTTAAATCCCTCTCAAAGCTTAAGTGCTCTTGCAGAGAACTGATGTTAAATTCGATTAGTTTCGTCGGTCATTGACAAAAAGTGTCGCTAAAATAGGTTTACAGAACTCATATTTCTAGGGAATTAGAAAAAATGACAATCGTTACTTTAAACTTAGATACTGTCGAACTAACAGACGAACAGTTTTACCGTTTATGCCAGATGAATCGAGATTGGCAATTTGAACGGACACCTAAAGGAGAAATCATTATTATGTCACCCGTAGGCGGAGTTAACGCCAATCGAGAAGCCTATTTAATTACAGATTTGGGCTTGTGGAACCGTAAAACGCAGCTAGGGAGAGTGTTTAGTTCATCTACAATTTTTCGCTTGCCTAATAATGGCTATCGATCGCCTGATGCCTCTTGGGTTATGTTAGAAAAATGGTCGGCTTTAACAGCAGAAGAACAAGAGAAATTTCCGCCAATTTGTCCTGATTTTGCCATTGAATTGCGATCGCCCCCAGACCCGTTGCGGCCGCTTCAGGAGAAAATGCAGGAGTATCTAAACAGTGGTTTACGCTTGGGTTGGCTGATTAATCCTCTAGACGAACAAGTGGAGATTTATCGCCCTTCTCGCGAAGTAGAGATTGTACAATTTCCTGTAAGTTTATCGGGAGAAGATGTCTTGCCCGGATTTGTGCTTAATTTGCCGATGATTTGATATTGCATCAAACTTTTTCTGTTTCCAACTGTATTTTTTTCGGACAAATATCATCATCGTACCAACCCGTCAAAGCCACCGCCAAAGCATCCGCCGCATCGTCGGGTTTCGGAATATAACCTAACTCCAATTCCCGCGCCACGGCCTCTTGCACTTCGGACTTATCCGCATTACCGCGCCCGGTCAAAGCTTGCTTAATTTGAGCCGGCGTAAACTCGAATAACGGCACTCCACACTGCGCCAATACTAGCGTCAAAACGCCCCGCGCTTGCGCTACCAGTATGGTATTTCCCATCTTGTAAAAGAACAGTTTTTCGGCAATTGCTACATCAGGCTTAATCTGTTCAATTACCTCGTGCAAATCATCGTAAATTGTTTTCAACCGCTGTCCCATTTCCTGTTTAGGCGTTGTTTGTATGACGCCGCAATCAATCATGGAAACCAAGTTTTCATCTTGTTTGCCGGGGACAACTTGACAGCAAATTGCCCCGTAGCCGAGATTTGCTAAGCCGGGATCTAATCCTAAAATTCGTTTTTCCATTGCCAGAATTAGTAATTGGAACTGGGGAAGGAGGCATTAAAAATTTGGGAAATGTTTCCTCACCACCCATTACCAATTACCAATTATTAATTACCCCTCAGTTGTTTCTAGCCCGAATACCCGATCAAACACTTTAGTCACTTTATACCCCGAATCTATTGATTCTAGCGGGTCTTTCCGCAACCTGTGCCGCAAACACAGAGTCATAACCCGGCGAATATCGTCCACAGTCACCTCTGTGCGGCATTCCAAAGCCGTGAAAGCTTTCGCAGCCCGATTCGTCACCAAATCGCCCCGCAGCCCGTCAACGTCCAATTCGGCGCAAACTTGGGAGATTTTCACCCGCAACTCTCGATCGATAGTTACCGATTTCAATCTTTCCTGGGCTTCCACCAACTTCTGCTGCATTTCATCTTGTTCGCGCTGGTATTTCGCGAGAAACTCCACTGGATTTTGGTCAAAACTCGATCGCTGTTCGACAATTTCCACTCTTAAATTCGGGTCTTTTACAGTCCGAATTTCTGCGTGCATCCCGAATCTGTCGAGCAACTGCGGCCGCAATTCTCCTTCTTCTGGGTTGCCGGAACCGATTAAAATAAACTTAGCCGGGTGGCGGATCGAAATGCCTTCTCTTTCAACAGTATTCCAACCGCTAGCGGCCGAGTCGAGCAAAACATCGACTAAATGATCGTCGAGCAAATTGACTTCATCAACGTACAGAATGCCGCGGTTAGCTTTAGCTAAAAGGCCGGGTTCAAAAGCTTTAACACCTTCCGACAAAGCTTTCTCGATGTCGATCGTACCGCAAACTCGGTCTTCGGTAGCGCCCAGAGGCAAGTCTACCATTTGAACTTTCTTGCGCGCGATTTTAATGTCAGTTTGAGATAAAGTGCGATCGCGCACCTCATCGCTCATCAAATCTGGATCGCTGGGATGACTGTTAAAAGGATCGTCAGCCACCACCTCAATTTCCGGCAGCAAATCAGTGAGGGCGCGGATTGTGGTAGATTTACCAGTACCTCGATCGCCCATAATCATCACCCCCCCAATTTTGGGATCGATGACATTCAACAGCAGCGCCAGTTTCATCTCCTCCTGGCCAACAATCGCAGTGAAGGGAAAAACAGCGCGGCGGGCTGGAGTAGCGGTAACGGTTGGTAGAGCGCCCGCATTTAGGGTATTGCTGACTTCGGCAGTAGGACTCACAGGATAACTCAAAATATAATAATTGCTTGTTTATTGTGACATACAAGCGGACAACAGTCGATCGGCAGCCTGGAAATCCAAGTGCAGAGTTGGTCTGATTCCTCTCAAAACGCCACCAAAAACCGACTATTTCTGAGACACAGAACGCGCAAACTCTAAAATTTGTTGCTGACGTTCATCAGACCAACGTTCAACCATCGTAGCTAATAGCTCAGATACAGACAACCAACGCCTTTCTTTCGACTTCCAAACAACTAAAAACTGCTCGGTAGACAGAGTACACAAAGCTATCGTTTCGCCAGAGCGATCGCTAAATTATACCTCGTATTTTACCTCATCATAACAATCTACAATTGCCCCTCTAACACCCAAGTGTAAATTAGATTCAGGCAATGTTACTAACAATTCGATTACATCAAATAATTCTGGCACGATCGTGCTTTAGTCCGAACGAATTATGAAGAGATTCAATGTATTGCTCAATTTCCTCATCCGTGCAACTGACTCCATTCTGCCAAAGTTCATATTCACTGATATCGATATCTTCATTCCAAACCAGTGCATAACCACCAGGTTCAATTTTAAAATTTCTGAAAAATCCAGGATTGCTTAACATCGCGAACATCCGATTGTCTAATAACTTAGAGATGTTATATGTCTTGATTTCAAGATTGGCAAACTTGACCATCAAGGTGTTATCGTCAATAGCTTTAGCAGAAACAATGCGCTCAGGTTTCATAAAACAATCACAGTTATTTTAATGGCGGAAGTTTACTAAACTCTTGACTATTCCACATATCCAGCAGTTCTTTCTAATACAAGGTAGCCCATTCTATTACCAGGTTTTGAGCCCGATTCGGTAAATCTCCTTCAATAATTTCTAAAGATTCAATGCCGCTCAAAGCATTATACTCACCGTAAACTGCGTGAAAATGAGGCGGTGGATGATCTCCAAAGAAAATTTTGATAATTATTCCGTAAAATCGTGCAACTTCTGGCATAAAGCTTTTCTAAACGACGATATGTATAGAACCACGAAGAAGAATGACCAATAACTCATCACTACCACTGCGGCTCGGAAGCCATCAAAGCAGTCGCAGCCTCGCTCGGTAACGGCTTAGCAAAAAAATAACCCTGACCATATTCGCAGCCGATCGCCCTTAACCTAGCTAATTGTGCCGCCGTCTCCACACCCTCAGCAATCACATCCATCCCCAAAGCATGAGCCAGCGCCACAATCGTCCGCACAATCGCCACATTCTCCCCCTCGCTTTCGATTTCCATCCGCCCCACAAACGACTTATCAACCTTCAAAGTATCCGTAGGAAACCGACTCAAATAACTCAACGACGAATAACCAGTGCCAAAATCATCAATTCCCAACTTGACATTTAACGCTTTCATCTGCTTCAAAACCGCGATCGCGGACTCCACATCATCCATCACCACACTCTCAGTAATCTCCAACTTCAAACTCTCGGCACTCAAACCAGTTGTTTCCAAAATCACCTGAATGCGATCGACCAAATCCGGCTGAGCAAACTGCTTCCCAGATAAATTTACACTCATAATCAAAGGTTGATCGAAATCAAACATTCCCTCCCAAAGCTCCAACTGCCGGCAAGCCTCCTCCAACACCCACTCACCCAGCGGCACAATTGCCCCCGTTTCCTCAGCCACCGGAATAAACTTCATCGGCGAAATCAAACCCTGCAGCGGGTGTTGCCAACGTACCAAAGCCTCAAAGCCAATAATCCTCCCGCTTGCCAAAGATACAAACGGTTGGTAGTGCAGCAAAAACTCTTGACGCTTGAGGGCCATCCGCAAATCAGTTTCCAACTGCAACCTCTCCACCGCCAAAGCGTGCATCGAAGCATTAAACACCTGATACCTTCCCGTTCCCAAAGCCTTCGCCCGGTACATCGCCGTGTGGGCGTCCCGCAGCAAGTGTTCGGGCTGTTCCCTGACAGTAGCAGCGGGTTCGCCGCCCAGGGCAATCCCGATGCTTGCAGTCACAAACACCTCCTGCCCCTTCAACTCAAAAGGCACAATTAAAGCTTTGTGAATTCGATCGGCCAAATCCACAGCACTCTCAACATCAATATTCCTCACCAAAATCGCAAAATCGTCGCCCCCCACCCGCGCCACAGTATCCCCGGAGCCAATAATCGCCCTCAACCGCAGCACCACCGCCATCAGCAGTTCATCCCCCACCAAATGACCCAAAGAATCATTAATCACCTTAAACCTGTCTAAATCCAGAAACAGCACCGCAAACAGATAGCTGCGACGGCCCCTAGTATTGGCGATCGCCCGCCCCAGGCAATCCACGAACAAATCCCGGTTGGGCAAACCCGTTAGAGAATCGTGAAAAGCATCGTAAAGCTTCCTGTAAGCACTGACACCCAAACCAGTCACCACCAAACCCAAAGTCGGCGACACTAACGGTACCCACCCACCCCCAGTAAAAATCGCAAAAGTAATCCCCAACAAACCCATCAACGCCGCACCCCCAGCCAATCCCGCCCTCGCAGGATGCTGAATCCGCCAAGCCAAAACCCCGCCAACCATCGCCCAAGCACCGTTCCACAAAATTTCCGCCCATTCCGGCCACACCCAAAATAGCGATCGTCCATCCAAAACCGCACTCAATATTTGGCTGAGCATTTGCGCGTGCAGCAACACCCCCGGCATTTTCGGACTTTGCTTTTTAACCGGGCTGTAAGGCGTCAAAAACAAATCTCTGGTACTCGGTGCAGTCGTCCCGATCAACACAATCTTGCCCTTAACCCAGCTTGGGTCAATTTCCCCGTTCAATACCTGCCTGATACTGACTTGTCGCGCCACCTCCTTACCAGAACGGTATTTGAGCAGAATTTGGTAGCCTGTGGTGTCAATATTTGCATAGCCGCCGCTGTCAGAAGTTAAAGGCACAAATTCTGCCTTTCCCCAGTTGATTTGGTGGGGATGAACAGGGCTATTTTCCGGCTGCACTCTGTCTTTGAGATACAACAAAGCCACTTGCACAGAAAACGAGAAAGCAGTATTCTTTTCTGGTTGCGAGACTGAGAGCAAATTGCGGCGTACCACGCCATCAGGGTCGAGTACGAAGTCGTTAAAACCAACTCGATCGGGCGGTATCCCCGGAGGCGCAGGCACTCCCGGACTTTCTGAATCGCTCAATTGGTTGATCGCCACAACATTCGGTGCTTTCAGCGCGGCCAGCAATTCTTGGTGTCCCGGCGCTTGAGGCAAATCCCGGTACAAATCCAAACCGATGACTTTTGGCTGATACTTTTGCAGTTTTGTCAAGGTTTGAGCGATCGCACCGTCGGAAATCGGAAATCTCCCCAAAGCTTGAATATCGGCCTCAGAAATTCCCACTACCAGCAGTCGCGGATCGGGGCCCGAATCTGGCTGCAACCGCACTAACGAGTCAAAACTCGCCAATTCCAAGCTCTGCAGGCCTCCCAAATGCCGAACTCCCATATTCAGCAGCGTTACAGTCACGCCCGCAAGCATTGCAGGCAAAATCCTGACCCGTCGGTTTTGAGAACTCAGGTTGAGACCAGTTGCGACAGACATGACATATCGAAGATTTCGAGAGAATTTGGCAGTCACAGAAAAAATATGTCGGTGCAAATTAGCTTTGCACAAGTCTGTTCTTACAGAATTGAGCTTAATATGAGATTGAATGTAATTTTTTCAGAACTTGTGCCGCAACCAAGTTTCTTTAAGCTAATTACTCGATTTGGCAAAGTATTTCTCGAATGGGAACCGGGTTTTTGAAGATTTGCCGACAAATCCTGTCTTTCATTGCTTGTTTCCCCAAATTCGTACAAGCGTTAAAATTTAGTCGATCAAACTTTCAGGATATTTTTGAGATGATGGCGAATCAACTTCCGATTCCGGTGATTGTTAACGGTGCTGCAGGCAAAATGGGCCGCGAAGTAATTAAGGCGATCGCCCATGCTAGTGACATGACGTTATTTGGGGCTGTAGACCGCTCTCCTGAGTGCCTCAACGCCGATGCCGGCGAATTAGCCGGATGCGGCCCGTTAGAAGTTCCCATCACAGACGACTTGCAAGGAATGCTGGTATTAGCAGCTCAGGAAAAGCAGTTAGGCGTGATGGTAGATTTTACGCACCCTTCGTCTGTTTATGAAAACGTGCGATCGGCCATAGCTTACGGCATTCGCCCGGTAGTCGGCACTACTGGCTTGAGCAGCGAGCAAATTGAAAACTTAGCTGAATTTGCTGACAAAGCTAGCACTGGGTGTTTAATCATACCCAATTTCTCGATCGGCATGGTGTTGCTCCAACAAGCCGCCGTCACGGCATCTCAGTATTTTGAACACGTAGAAATTATCGAGCTGCACCACAATCAAAAAGCCGACGCCCCCAGCGGTACGGCAATTCAAACTGCCCAAATGTTAGCAGAAATGGGAAAAACTTTCAATCCGCCAGAAGTTGAGGAAACCGAAAAATTAGCCGGAGCTCGAGGTTCACTGGCTGATGAAGGGATTCGCATTCACAGCATCCGTTTACCCGGTTTAATTGCCCACCAAGAGGTAATTTTTGGTGGCGCCGGTCAAGTTTATACTTTACGACACGATACGAGCGATCGAGCTTGTTATATGCCAGGAGTCTTGCTGTCTATACGCAAAGTCCTTGAATTGCGATCGCTCGTTTACGGCCTGGAAAAAATCTTGTAGTCATTAATCATTAGTCATTAGTCATTAGTCATAAGTAATGTGGAATTAATCTAACTTCTAACTTTTGACTTCTAACTTCTGATTTTTGACTTCAAAATCAATCAGTTCAATCTGTTAAATCCCTTAATATAATCCGCTTCCGAACAGACAGCCGTTGCATCCCGTACATTGCTCGTTGCCGAACTTCTTATGCTAATTCCCTTAACCCGCGAAACCTTTCAAGAACTAATTCCCGCCGTCGCCACGGGAGCGCAATACAAATATATCTGGGGAAAACCGCCCGATTTTTTGAGGCGAATGTTAATCTCTGCAGTCAGCGTAGTTTTCCTCCTGGTAGTCTACAACTTCGCCGGTTCCGATGTCGGACCGCTAGTTTTAATCACCGGATTGATAGCTGGTTTGTACTGGCTGTGGGGGCCGATTTTGTGGGCGAGTTTGCGGAATGCAGAATGCCGCAAATATCAATACTGCGGTTTTTGGCAAGGACGAGTTTTGGATATATATATTACAGATGAAGTCACAAGTCAAGAAGAAACAGTCAATCAAAAAGGACAACTCGTAATAGTTGACAACCTAGAACCGCGAATTAATTTAGAAGTCGGCGACAAAACCGGATTTACTACTACACTGCGAGCTCCCTTGCGGAAAGATCATCAAGGAATTGCCCCCGGCCAAGCTGCTTTAATGTTAATTATGTCAAATCAAGAAGATTTGGGACGGATTGCCAAAGTTTCAGATATTTACATTCCCAGTCGCGACGTGTGGGTGAGCGACTATCCTTATCTGCGTAGAGATTTGTTTGTCGAGATGAGCCAGCAAATTAAAAAAGGCAGAAAAAAAGACCGCGATCGCACAAATCAAAGCAGAGATGTAAAAAGGCGATCGCCCGCTGATTATTAATATTGATAGTAGCGACAAATTTAAGAGCGATCGCAAGTTGAAACAGGGCAAAAACTTAATTTCTGGAGATGTCTAATAATAGTTAAGCGTTATTGCGAGATTTTCAAGAAATACACCAATTTTGAGAAGCCGATCAAGCGAGCTTTTTCGTCATAAACACGCTATTCGGGTCATCAATGTATTCAGCGAAGGGGCCTCGGTACTTAAACCCATACCGTATATACAAGGCTCGTGCCGGGGCGAACTCAGGCAAAGCCCCTGTTTCCAAATTCAGGCAATCGTAAGCACGCCGTTGGGCTTCTTTTATGATGTGTTCAAGAATCTCCCCGGCGATACCTTGACGGCGGTGAGCCTTGGCGGTACGCATTGATTTGACTTCACCACTTCTTGAATCTAGTTCTTTTAGTGCTCCGCATCCGAGTAATTCATCACCCTCCCAAGCCGTCCAGAAAGTAATATCGGGCGAGCGCAATGCTTCCAAATCAAGAGCATGAATGCTTTCAGGTGGTGTAATCTCATTCATATTTTCGAGATGTTCGCGAAGAAAGTCAGCTATCTTTCTACCTCTGAGGTCATCTTCGCGAATTTGCAATCGACTCATTTCCTTAACTTGCTAGAGAATTCTACTCTATCAAGACTTACGCACTCCGACAAAGAAACCGTGTTTTTTACCGAATCTGTGGCTGCAACCTGTGTATTTTCGTAAAAAAAACAGGTTTCTGGACTCTCATGCGTCCAGGACTATCTATGATGGTTCACAGAATCCCGCATTATAAAAAGTAACTTAATTTGTTCACAAAATTCCGAAAAGACCGATTGTGACAGTAGAGGGTGCCGAAAGCGGGATCTAAAATCTAAAATCCCATGACTCCTGACAATTAACTTCTCGATCAACTGTTCCCCTCTTGGCCGTAAGCTTGCCAAGCCAAATCCACCAGCCCGTTAACAATAGCCACAGCCACCACCGCAGAGCCCTTGCGGCCCTCAATCCGTATGTGAGGAATCATCGAATCGTGCAGCCGCGACTTAGCCACGTCCACCCCCACAAACCCAGAAGGCGTCCCAATCACCAAAGCCGGCCGAATTTCCTCAGATTCAATCAAATCTACGATCGCCGACAAAGCAGTTTGAGCCTGGCCCACCACAAAAATCCCTTCAGGATAGCGTCTTGCCAAAGTTTCAATCCCCCAAGCCGCCCGCGTCCTTTCCTTTTGGGGGCGTGTCAAAGCCTCCATCGAACAGTAAACCGGATTCGCAAAGGTACTTTGGATTAGGGGCGTAATGCCCACCTGCACCATCGGCACATCTACCACGATCGTAGTCCGAGCAGCCAAAGCCGCCGCCCCAGCCTGCAAAGCCTGATCGGAAAAACTAATTAAAGACTTGTACTCAAAATCAGCAGTCGCATAAATCACGCGGCGGACTATTTCGTACTCCGCCGCTGAAAAACCGTGGTCGCCAATTTCGTTATCGATTAATCCCAGACTCTGGGCATCGCTTACGTGCCATTCCATTTGTTGGATAGCTGTCGCCTGTGAGTTGTCAGGTATCAGCTTACCAGCTTTTAGTCATTCGTTGACTGTTGAGTAAAATCTGCTTTCCTGTCAACTGACAACTAAGTTTCCGACGATGAAGAAGATTTGCCCAACACCGGAGTCAGGAATGCCACCAAAACTCCGATCGCAAAACCGGCCACATTCCGAACCAAAGGCAACCAGTCAGAAGTCCGAGTCACCACTGGCCCAAGTCCGAAAGCGAAAAACAGAATGCCCCACAGCGGCGAAAAAATCAGCGCCCACTGCCAAGCCACAACCTGTCCCGGCTTCCGAGGCTGAGCCGCAAACCCGCAGATGACGCCGCCAACCACCGACGTAATTAACGTCAGAACCCACTGTTCCCTCGGCAAACCGGGAACCACGCGACAGCCGCCCTGACGCAAACAGCCTTCTATCGACTCCAAAGATTCAATAATCGCTCGGTCTTCGCCATTGTCCCGCACAAAAAATTGATTACCGTAGCGGGTTTGCAGTTCCACCCAAAAAGTGCGCGGCAGCAGCGGATACAGCGAGTCGCCCACATTAAAATTGAGCAAATTGCCCCCTCGGGGGTCAGCAACTAGCAACACACTCTTGTCATCTAGCCCCCAATAACTTTTGACAGCTAAACCGGGCGTGCGATCGTACTGAGTCAGGACTCGCAGTTTCCAGCCGGTTTCGGCTTCAAAGGCGTTTAAATTTTTTGCCAAACCCTCTTCTTCAATATCCGTGAGGGCTTTAGCTAAATCAATGATCGGCGTCTGAGTTGACGGCAACAAATCGGGATTATTGAAAGCGTGGGCTGCTGGTGCGATCGCCCACACGGACAAAGCCAGAAAAAATGCGGCAACAGAGGCTAAAAATTTTCGCGGGAAAAGCTGTGACATAGGAACTTATAATCCGGGTCTTAATTGTGAATGCTAGCTGGCGGTCTTAACCAGAGGATAAGAGAAAACTCATATTTCTTTACAATTATTTACTTTACAGGAAGGGGAGACCAAGGGGAAGAGTTCGAGTAAGGAAAGTTTTGAACAGTCAACCGTCAACAGTCAACAGTCAACCGTCCAATGACTAAAACTAAGGTTTTGCCGCAACCCCGTCACAGAGACGCCGATCGCGATCGCTCACATTAGGATTAGTTCTCAGATAATCTCCCACCCAGTCACAGCCTCTCACCAGCAAATCGTCAAGATCCAAATTCCACAAAACCACCCGATTATCCCGACCCGCAGAAGCCAGAACCTTCCCATCCGGGCTAAAACTCACGCTCATCACGCTATCCTTGTGACCCGTCAAAGTTTTCAGCAAAGTCCCGCTGCGACTCCACAGCTTCACCTTATGGTCATAACTGCCCGAAGCCACCAACAAACCATCCGGGCTAAAACCAACGCTAGTTACGCTGTCGCTAGAACCCTTCAGCAGCGTCGCCACCAAAGTCCCGTCCACCTTCCACAATTTCACCGAATTGTCGTAACCAGCCGAAGCCAGCATTTTGCCATCAGGGCTAAAAGCCACCCCCAACACAAAACTGTTGTGAGCTCCTTCAAAAGTTCTCAGCAAACGACCGTCCCGATTCCAGAGTTTGAGAGTACCATCATCGCTGGCAGAAGCCAGCATCGAGCCGTCGGGACTGAAAGTCACCCCAGTCACCCAGCCTGTGTGTCCCGTCAAAGTCTTAATCAGCCTGCCGTTTCTAGTCCAGAGTTTCACAGTCTTATCTTTGCTCGCCGAAGCCAAAACCTCGCTGTCGGGGCTAAAACTCACGCTCATCACGCTGTCGGCGTGGCCGTCGAGAGTGAACAGCACAGAAGGCGAACACGGGAATAGCGGAGCCGAAGGACAAGGGAGAATATTATTCATGCCATCTTCTGTCAAACTCCAGACTTTCACTGTTTTGTCGTAACTCCCAGAAGCAAGTAGCTGGCCGTCGGGGCTGAAACTGACGCTGGCGACTCTCTGAGTGTGTCCTTCCAAGGTTTCCAGCAAAACTCCCGTGCGACTCCAGAGTTTGATAGTTTTGTCGGTAGAAGCAGAAGCCAGCCTTTGGCCGTCTGGGCTAAAAGTAACGCCTTGCACGCGGTTTTGGTGTCCGTCGAGGGTTTTGAGCGGCACGTCATCAAGTCGCCACAGCCTGATAGTTTTGTCAAAACTTGCCGAAGCCAAGGTTTTGCCTTCCGGGCTAAAACTCACCTGAGTAACTCGATCGGCGTGTCCCTCAAAAGTTCTCAGTAAGCGACTCTCTGGTTTAATGTTGCTAGCATCGGTTGGGCGTTTGTCGCCAACACCAGCCAGACTCCAGAGTTTGACACTCCCGTCTGCACTTCCCGAAGCAAGCGTTTGACCGTCGGGGGAGAAACTGACACCAAATACCCACTTGCTGTGTCCCCGCAAAGTTGTTAGCAGTTCACCTTTTTTTGCTTGTGTTGAATTTTCTGTTGCTGGGTGTTTGAGTGCAGCGATGCTCCAGATTTTCACCGTTTTATCTTCACCCGCACTGGCGATCGTTTCACCATCGGGGGAGAAACTGACGGTGTAAATTTTCGAGGGTTGTCTGTTTTCGCTGTGCCATAAATTAGCGATTAACCGGCCGTCAGAACTCCACAGTTTCACAGTACCGTCATCGCTCGCCACAGCGATTATTTGGCCGTCGCGGCTGAAGCTTAGCCAATTTACGGGAGCAAATTGTTCGATCGTCCGCAGCAGCGTGCCGTCGGTTTTCCAAAGTTTGATAGTTTTATCTGTAGAGCCACTGGCGATCGTTTGACCGTCAGGGCTAAAAGCAACGCTGGTAACGCTATTAGTATGCCCTTTGAAAGTAGCCAGCAAACTGCCATCTGTTTGCCAAATTTTGACAGTTTTATCTAAACTTGCCGATGCTATGGTTTTGTTGTCGGGACTGAACGCCACACAGGAGACACTGTTAGTATGGCCTTTGAAAGTGGTCAACAAACTGCCGTCGCGCCGCCAAAGTTTGACTGTTTTATCTACACTGGAAGAAGCTATTGTTTCGCCGTCTGGACTGAAACTAAGACCCCAAACTACATCGCCGTGTCCTTCCAAGCGGTTGCGTTCTTTGACTCCATAAACTGCCTGCTGGAGAGCAGCAGAAATCAGAATTTCGGTGTCTTTGAGAGTATACATTTGTTGGGAGTGTTCCATCTGTTTCCACTTTTTACCAGCTCTCAAACTTTCCATCATGGCGTCAAATTTGTTGTTTGAGAAATAAAGTGCTTCAGAAGCTGCAGTCAGGGTACTGATTTCAGCTCGCTGAGTTTGAGCGACAGCTAGCTGTTTTTGACCCACAGCCCGCCACCAAAAGTTTACGGCGGCGATCGTGGAACTGGTTAGCAGCATGACGCCGATCACTGCTACTCCCAGCAGTTGTTTGAGAAAAGTATTGGCTCGGTAGAGCTGTGCTTGACTCATTTTTTTGTCTGCTTCTGCTTTGTGCAGTCTGGCTTCTAAGCCGAATCTTTGGCGAATCGGTCGCACTAAATAGTCGTGTACCAATTGATAGCGGTCTTCAGGCGCTTCCCGTAGGAGAAATAGCAAACCGTGACCGACTAAAATGTCTAAAATTAAGTCGAGGTTGTCGGTTTTCTTTTGTGGGCTTTCAGGGTCTTTTGCGAACTGTCGCTGTAGGGAAATTCTGTTTCTGCCGATCGCCGATAATTCTTTTTCTGCCGCATCTGCTGGCTGTTGGCCTGTCACTAACGAGAGTTCGTGTTTGGTTTTTATCAGGCGAACGCCTCTTTCATCTGTCAGGGAAAACAAGATTTTCCAAGCTGCGTCTTCATTAACCAGACCACAGTCAGAGATGACTCTTTCGAGCGATCGTTTCACTAATTCCGCTTTGGGATTGTCCCCCAATTGCTGGTATTGTGCTAGGCTGGTAATACCTTCTTCTTGCAGTTGCGCTCCTACTACCTGCAATTCGATCGGTCGCACTTCTTGAAGTTCGTCTGCTAAATCTTCTACGAAGGCATCGATCAGTGCCGGCTCTAAATAAAATTCTGCCCGTTCCGTTAAGTGTCCGATGACAGCCCGCGCGTCTTTGATAGAAAAACTCCGCAGTTGGTAGCGGATGCTTTTGTCGAGAATATTATTGTTAATAGCGTCAAGATTTGGGAAGCGATCGCAATCTAGTAAGTAGTGCAAATAATCTTCGCGCAAGCACAGAATTATCTTGACATAAGGCAAATTCAAAAACAACCGCAAAAAATTATAAAAAAGTTGTCTTTGTGCCACTGAAGTCGAAACAAAGAAAAACTCTTCAAATTGATCGAAAATCAGCACAGTCAACAAATTATTTGTGGCATTTTCGCGCAACTGATCTATAATAAAAGAAGAGACTTCCGAGCTGCGAGCAGGAATAACCGAGCAACTTTTTTTGTGGATTTCCTGTAGTCCTTTCGAGATTAATTTACTTTCCTCTTCGGCTTGTTTGTCGTACAGTGCGCTGTTCAAAGCATTTTCTAACTCCACCAGCCAGTCGGTGTAAACTTTGACTACTACGGGCAATGTATCCCGCGCGCCCGGAGTAATATTTTTCAAAGCTGGTACTAAGCCGGCATTGACTAGAGAACTTTTCCCGACTCCGCTGGGCCCATGAATAATAGTTAATTTATGGTCGTCCCTGCTAATTCTTTCTAGCAAGCTATTGATATCTTTTTGGCGCGAGTAAGCTGTCATGGACGCTGCGATGGCAGCTTGGTTTTGAGCTGAGGGACCCGAAGGATTGACCGCTTGTCGCTGCTGCTGCAATTGGCTGGCTCCGATAAAAGCTCTAAATCCGTATTGATATTCGATCGAACGCTGGGTTTTTTTAATCCGAAACGCTTTAAGATACTCTCCCTGCTCGAAATAAACCGCTTGCAGTTCAGTCAAAATATCGATGTAAAGTCGGGGGTCGTACTTCGGCTCGCTTTGAGATTGAGCCAACTCCAAAGAATGAACCGCCGCCTCCCACTGCCCTAGCTGTCGCAAACTTCTGGCTAAAAGTAAAAGATACGAACTCCTGTCAGATTTAGGATGTTGAATTTTAGATTTGGGTTCGTTACTTAACTCGTTAGAGCCCACAATTTCTGGATAATTTCCCTCAAACCCCAATCTCAAATCTTCAATCAGCAATCTCAAATCATTAGGCGTTTGATCCAAAATCGCCAAAGCCAACTCCGCTAGCTGGCGGGCTTGACTCCACCTCGACTCTTGGAGGGCAACTTCAGCCAAAAAGCCGTAATCTTGAGCTAGTTGGCTGGGAGTACCGTAAGTGAAGTGCAACTGCAAAGAATTTTCAGCTAATGCTTGCAACTCTCCCCAAGCTTTCAGGCGCTGCAGCACTTCTCCGAGGTGTGCTGTCACCTCCGCAACCAATTCCGGGCGTGAGGCAAGGGAGAAAGCGTTTCTAGATTGTTCCAGGCTAATCCAAGCTTGTTCCCAGTGCTGGCGGTTGGCTACCGGGTTTCTGGCTGCTTGCAATCGGTGACACAGGGCTATGTGAAACAGCACTATGCCTTCTCTCTCTAAAAATAAAATTTTGGGAACAGGATTCGACAACGAGGATAAGGTTTCTGGGTTTTCGGAATGTTCCAAGTTTGCCAGTTCCCAGTTGCCGGTTTTCTGCTGCCAAAATACTAAACTTTCTTGGTAGTGAATTAAGGCTGTTTCGGTTTGGTCGCTGACATAGTAATCTCGACCGAGAACGAATTGCAGGCTGGCTTTGAGGGCGGGATCTAATTCTTCACCGCGATTTTGTAAATCTCTTAAAGCTAATTCGAGTTCTCGGCGTGGCAAAGAGCCGATCGCCAAATCGAAGGTATTGCCCGGACTCAATGGCGAATACGAGTGGACATCTGATTGTCGTCGGTTTTGGGGCCCTGAGTTAAAAGTTAGAAAGCGTTCTCCAGGGCTGATTTCCCGATCCAGGGCGCTTTTTTCGCACTGGCTTTCGCAGGTCTCACAATTAGCTATGGTGCTGACATTGCTGCTGGCGAGTTCTTGATTGAGTTCGCCTATTTTAAATATAGTATCGGCCCGCCTAGCGAGGAAATTAATTAATTCGTCAACGCCCATTTCAAATTTAATTGTGGCGGCGGCCCAACTTTTGAAATCCGGGGCCAGACGAATCATTTTGGTCACGATATCATCTGTTACCCACAAAATCACCGGGCAGGAAAAATTTTTGCGAAATTCGTCTCGCACTTGATTGGTAGAAGCCATGAGTTCGTCGATCGCTACTACTGTTTCTAAACCGAAGACCATCAAAGCCGAGGCGGCAGCGACAGGCGAGTACCCTTCCTGGAAAGTGCTTGCCTGCAGAGTAGTGTAAAGGGTTTTGACTGAAGCTGGCAGGACGAGATCTTTAATTGGAACTGGGGACACTTCTCGCAGCCGCTGCGCTATTTGCTGTCGCAACTGCTCGTAGTTGCAGCGCACCAAAATTAGCGAGAATTGGTGTTGAGACATTGTGATGGACCTGACCAGAGTTTTGAGCGAGCGCTCGTTGTAGTTGGCAGTTTCTTGTACCTTAATTAGATCGGTCATGCGTGCACCTCTTTTGCATTAATCAATTACCTAACGCTCGCCAATCGTGACTGAAAGCGTATCTACTTAGACATAGCCGTCTCTGTTTGACGCTTTATCTCTGTATAAATACGTAGTTTTCCGTACTTGTCCTATCAATACTTACATAGTTATTAGAGCCAATGTAAAGATATCATACCTCCCAATCTCAGAGAATGCTAGACTTCCCAATAAAAATTTAAGGTCACTTTAGATTTTTTGATTCAGCTATATATAAAGGACTACAGATCATAAATAGCCAACCGCTAAGTTCACGATTATACCGAGGACTAGCTATTAGTAAACAACTCCGATATATCTGTAGCAGGCATTTAACACACCCGCAAAAAAAAATGTCGTCCGGGATGGAATTAGTTGAAATTAAGAGCAACAGGTAAAAACAGACATAGGGGGTCTGACAGTGCAGATATGAGAGTTGAGAGTGGGCAAAGTCCTTAGTGGCGGCAAAGTTTTACACGACAATAACATTCACTGCCTATAGCCAGCATTCAACAGAAATCAGCCAGTGGCAAAAACCGCTGACTGATTTCTGTATTGGATTGTAAGATTTCGGAGTTGTGAGCGATCAATTTTCAGTTAAATACTTTCTAAGTCCCTGGTAGTCAAGGGTTCTTAGAGTCACGAAGCTATCTCAAAAATCCCAACTATTTTGCTTCAGTGCGCTGCTGCCACTCCTTATATTTTCTGGTTTCTGCTAGGGCTGGATTAATCCCAAACCAACGACCTTCTTGATCGCGGTATTCAAAGACAAACATACTTCGCAACAAGATTTGAGACTCTTCTTCGCCGGTTACACTTTGTCGCTTGACGACTTGAAACAACAATTCCCATTCCAGGTCATTGATGGCTCCCAAAAGGTCATCGCGATATTCTTGAATGACGCTTTCGAGGCATTCGCGAGAAAAGGGAGGGTCTTCGTGCTGCAAACAGCTATATAAAAGCATCAGTAGATTGCGAACGTGACCGCCACTAATCCGACAAAGCCGATCTAAAGTTTCGGGAGAGTCAAACACCTGGGAAATCAAATCAATGCGTTGATCGGGAGCAACTTTCGGGAAAGCTCTAGCTAATACTAGCTGCCGCAGCAGTGCCATTCCTTCAATGTGGTCTTCGCCCGATCGCATTTGCACCGGTACCATCGGCATCACCTTGGGCTTGACTCCAAATCGACTGGCGAGGCGGCCGAAGTCGTTGGAAAAAATCAACGTCAGGGGAATCGTGTAGACAACATGGCAATTGAGTTTTTTCAACTGTTCGCCGCGGTCTAAAAACAGATATTCTGGCTGTGTGCGTCCGCTGGGTTTGAGGGAGGCGTCGAGGCGATCGAGGTTGTCAACGATGACTGCGAGCCCTTTTTTTCCTTGCTGCTTAAGTTCAGCGTTAGCTTTGTTGAGGAGTTCTTCGTTGATCGACTGCAAAATGCTGTTGGTGCGGGGTTCGAGATATTGCCTGAGTTGCGATCGCAGTTTGGGAGAGTCTTTAGTTTTAGCCGTAACTTTAGCAATGCCTATAGATAACTCCGCTTCCGCTGACAAATCTATGGGAGTCTGCAAAAATTCTGCCACTTCTGCAAACAGATTTGTAAAATAGCTCGGTCTGAGTTTGATTTTAGCGGATTCCATAGTTTCGCTGACTTGGCGGGCAATGCTCAGCAAAATATCGCTGATGTCTACATCCCCCATGTCTAAGTCTTGGGAAGACTCGAAGTAGACTACGCAAAAATCCTCTTGCTCTAACTCCGCTTTCAGTCGAAACAATTCGGTAGATTTGCCACACCCGATATGTCCTGTAAATAGCTGACAGGTTGGCTGGTCAGGGGAGATGCGGGTAATGGTTCGCTGTAAAGATTCAATGATTTTCCCGCCACGCACGGAACCAAAATCAATGTAGTATTGATAATCTCCTGGGTCTCCCGCAACCAGGGTCTTGCTCGGGTTGCAGGCTTTATAGAATCTGTCTAATTCGAGTGCGATCACAATAGAAGCCGAATAAAAGTTAAAAAAGTTAATCGAAAGTCTCAACTTTCTTTGCCTGAGTTTAGTTTGATTTGTAACCTTTTGCACTGTGGGGTAATGCCCTAAATACCCAAAGAACCTTTATCTGGCAAGGGGTTTTCCCGGCGTTGGAATTGGGAATTCTTAATTAAAATTTTTTGATTACCTAGCGGGATCAGTGATATTACGGATCTTGGCAGGAGTCAGGGTAAATTTGTGGGGATCTGGTTAAATGGTAGGGGAAAACAGGGTTCAAGAAAGAGAGATTAAACAGTTTTGAATTTGTGCTAATCCTTAATTACTATATTGTCAAGAGGTAGATGGCTAGTTTTGGAGCGGTTTCTCAAACAGAGTTAGGGCGCAGGCGCCAAAAGTTGCGGCAGCAGAGGCGCGCTCGATTGGCGGCTGTTGTGTGGCAAATGCTGGCAGCGAGCGCAATGGCTGGAGGTTTGCTGTGGTGGATTGCTCAGCCGGCTTGGTTGATTGCCCGATCGGAACAAGTGAAGGTGGAGGGCAATCAGTGGCTATCGGATAAGGCGGTGCGGTCTTTGGTGCCGCTGTCTTACCCGCAGTCGCTGTGGGGGATTCAACCGCAAGCCCTGGCCGAAAAGCTGGAGTCCACGGGGCCCATCGCCAAAGCGAAGGTGACTCGTAACTTGTTTCCGCCGAGTTTGACTATAGAAGTGGCAGAACGCCTGCCGGTGGCGGTGGCGCAGCCGAATACGGTGTTGAGATCGAACAGTGACAAGGAAAAAGTGGGGTGGCTGGACGCTCGCGGAGGTTGGATGCCGTCGGATAGTTATACTGCTGTACGATCGCACAATAGTTTGATCGGGCCCGGCAGCATTCCGGGAACGCAGCCTCAGCGTTCTTTGCCCACTTTAAAAGTCATCGGGCCTTTGGAACAGTATCGCGCCTATTGGCCGAAGTTTTACCAAGGACTCAGCGGCTTGACGGTGAAAGTGTTTGAGATTAATTGGCAAAACCCGAACAACTTGATCTTGAAAACAGAGATCGGTACCGTACACTTAGGGCCCTACAGTTCCAAGACTGCAGAGCAACTTAAGGTTTTAGACCGAATGCGACAATTGCCAAAACAGATAGATTCAAGCAAAATAGCCTACATTGACTTGAGAAATCCTGCTTCGCCGATCGTCCATTTGCCAGAACTCCCCCCCAGTTTGGAGAGTTCCACCCCCGCACCCACTCGCGCCCAGAATTGATTCTGTGTCAACAGAAGGTAGAAGGTATCGATCGATAGGCCGGGCTTGCAATCAGCACAGTTTTTGGATAGCGCCCCGCGTCTGGGGCTAGTATCCATTTTTTTTCCTTCTGCCTTGCTTACAACTGCCTTAATCCGGTCAAGTACCTGGAGGGCGTCAAGCGAGGTCTGGGCTAGCGAGGTCGGCCAAATCCGAGATTGCTAACATTAAGCATCGATCAGTGTTAGTTTTTCGCGCAACTTAGCCTATAGTTGATTGTGAATTGGCGTTTAGTTAACAAGCTGTAATCTACTATCCCCGACTCTAATGAAGCTTAATAATAGACAGGGGTCTGACCAAGACAGTCCCCCTTCGGAAGAAGTAAAAAATTTTCCGGTGGCTGCAGATTCCGCCAATCCCTTTAGACGCAAGTCTGGTTATGTAAATGTAGATAGTATTGATATCGATCCTATGGTCAATCCCAAAGACATAATGCCCAGCAGCGCTGCCAAAATCAAAGTAATTGGCGTCGGCGGTGGTGGGGGCAACGCCGTTAACCGGATGATTGCTAGCGAGGTTTCTGGTGTCGAGTTTTGGTGTGTGAATACGGATTCCCAAGCTCTGGTTCTCTCAAATGCTCCGAAACGCTTGCAAGTCGGACAGAAGTTGACGCGCGGTTTGGGGGCGGGGGGCAATCCGGCGATCGGTCAAAAGGCTGCGGAGGAATCTCGCGACGAGGTTGCTAATGCTTTGAATCACGCGGATTTGGTATTTATCACGGCCGGCATGGGCGGCGGTACGGGCACGGGCGCGGCTCCGATTGTGGCTGAGGTCGCTAAGGAAATGGGCGCCTTGACTGTGGGCATAGTGACGCGGCCTTTTACGTTTGAGGGACGGCGGCGCACCAGCCAAGCTGAGGAAGGAATCGCGGCTTTGCAAACCCGCGTTGATACGCTGATCGTAATTCCTAACGACAAGCTGCTGTCTGTGATTTCGGAACAAATGCCCGTACAAGAGGCTTTTCGAGTTGCTGATGATATCCTGCGCCAAGGGGTTCAGGGTATTTCTGACATTATTACTATTCCCGGTTTGGTGAATGTTGACTTTGCTGACGTGCGGGCAGTAATGGCTGATGCGGGTTCGGCTTTGATGGGCATCGGCGTGGGTTCTGGCAAGTCACGGGCTAGGGAGGCTGCGATGCAGGCTATTTCTTCGCCTCTGCTGGAAGCTTCGTCTATTGAGGGCGCTAGAGGTGTGGTGTTTAACATCACTGGCGGTACTGACATGACTCTGCACGAGGTGAATGCGGCGGCTGAGACGATTTACGAGGTTGTCGATCCGAATGCCAATATTATTTTTGGAGCGGTGATTGACGAGCGGCTTCAGGGCGAAATTAAGATTACTGTGATCGCTACTGGTTTTTCGGGAGAAATTCCGGCACCTCCGACTCCGGGGCGGACGCAAAATGTTAATGCTCCTTGGCGGGCTGCAACTGTGCCGACGACTCCTGCTCAACAGACGCCCGATCCGAAAGCGAAACCGCCGCAGGATTTGGGATTGGATATTCCTGAGTTTTTGCGTAACCGTCGCCCACCAAGATGATTTTAGATTTTAGATTTTAGATTTTAGATTGGGGATTTGGCGATTTTGGATTTTAGATTTTGGATTTTAGATTGGGGATTTGGCATTGAATCTCCAATCTCCCATCTAAAAAATCTAAAAAATCGAGCATCTCAAATCAAAATCTAAAAAATCGAAAATCTAAAATCTAAAATCTAAAATTTCCAAGGTTTGACCAGGTTCGGGTTCGAGGAGTTGGGTGGATAGTCCCGATTTTGCTAGTAAATCGCGAAATTCGGGGATGCTGCCGATCGATCGCACTAACATTGGTAAAAGGCCTGTGGATCGGATGTCTCCCGCCGCTGTAGGCAGGAAAAACCTAGGTTTCAGTGTTTGGGCGAGGCCGAGGGCTTCCGAAGGGCCGATGATGACTTGTCCGAGGAAGGGGAAAATTTGACCGATGACTGGGGCGATCGCTACGTCTACTGTGTCTATTTTCTGTTTAACTTTGTCTAATGGGGGTAAGTGCGGTTCGTAATAAAGTGTCTCGCCGCTGCTTAAATCTTTGAGCAAGTAGCCGTTTTCTTCTTGTCCCGGCCCGATTTCGGCTCCGGGTACGGCTGTAATTTGTAACTTTTCTTTAAAATTTAACTCTTGCCAATTTGCTAAAGATGTGATATTAGTATACCCTAAACTGCTGAGGACTTTGGCGGCGGTGGGTGAGGCGATCGCGGGAATTGTGCGATCGAGCTGTTCGAGTGTTGGTCTGTGACAGTGGTCGTCTAATCCTTGGGAAATCAGGATGAGGTCGATCGGGGGTAAGCTGCAGGGAGTGAAGGCGACGGGGGTGTTGTGGTAGGCGGTGAACAGCCAGGGTTGACCGTAAAATACGAGCGGATCGACCAGCCAGGGATCGACGAGGATGGTTTGGCCACAGATGTGGAAGATCCAAGAGTTGAGGTCGATTCGGGTGATTTTCACAGTTGTTTGCAATAATTCTTTACATTTGGTTTAATCATAGCTAATTTTGTTTGGGAATTTTAACCCCTTCGGAAGCACAGGCGGGACGCCCGTGCCACGATGAACCCAGATATTATTGGGATGTGTCTGTGTTTATCTGCGGTTGAAAAAAGATGATTAAATCGAAGATTCCTGTGGCTTTGACTGTGGCGGGTTCCGATAGCGGTGGCGGGGCCGGAATTCAGGCGGATTTGCGGACTTTTGCGTTTCACTGCGTGCACGGTACGAGTGCTTTGACTTGCGTGACGGCTCAAAATACTTTGGGGGTGATGCGAGTTGATGCTTTGTCTGCGGAGGCTGTGGCCGCTCAAATTGAGGCGGTGGCTGGGGATATTGGGGTGCACGCTGTGAAAACTGGGATGCTGCTGAATCGGGAAATTATGGCGGCGGTGGCTTTACAGGTGGAAGCTTTGCGAATAGGGAATTTGGTTGTCGATCCGGTGATGGTTTCACGATCGGGCGATCGATTGATTGATGACGGGGCGATCGCGTTTTTGCGGGATGTTTTGATTCCAATGGCTGCTGTCGTGACTCCGAATCGGTTTGAGGCTCAGATTTTGAGCGGTTTGGAGATTTTTTCTCTAGAGGATATGCGGGTGGCGGCGCAGCAGATTTACCGTTTGGGTGCGAAAGCTGTTTTGGTGAAAGGCGGCGGGATGGCGGGAGATTTGCGGGGAATTGATGTTTGGTTTGACGGTACGCGGTTGGATGTGTTGAAGACTGAGACTGTTGATACTGGGAATACTCACGGGACTGGTTGTACTTTGAGTGCTGCGATCGCTGCTAATTTGGCTTTGGGTAAAGATTTGTTTACAGCGGTGACATTGGCTAAGGATTATGTTACTACTGCTCTCAAATATGCTTTGGATATTGGGGAAGGCCAAGGGCCAGTAGGTCATTTTTTCCCGCTTTTACTGAAGTAAATTGTGAACTCATCCCTTCTCTTCCTTTCTTCCTTCGCGTCCTTTGCGCCTTCGCGGTTCGTTTAATTTCTTAATTTTTCAGGCGATAAAGCGATCGCCACCAAGTCTTCGATTTTCTTAATATTTGGATCGCCGGCCAAATAACCAATCCCTCGGTGCAAGTGCAGGCGAAACTGTTTGGCTAGAGTTTCTTTTTCTGTGCCTAAATTGTCTTGGTGACACCGCTGCTTGAGGGCAATTATCAAGATATCGGCCATGTCGCCGCCGAAGACATCCCAGCTTAATTCGACGTTGCTGTCGCTGGGAATTGGTACTGATGGGATGCTGGGTTCGGCGAGCGATCGGCAAAATCCCCACCTGCATAAAATATTCCACTGATCGATTTTTGTCGATCGTTTCAGTTTTGATAGTTGGTCTTTGCCTGTTTGGGATAGGCGGATGCGATCGACTGGTGGTTCCATGAGTTTGAGAGTGTTTGGTATATTGTAAAAAGTGCTAATATTGGGGAAGCAAAGCCTGTAGATAACGAGAAATAATTAACATTTTTTTACACGCCGCGACTTGATAAAAAGGTTGTTTTTTGGGATTCTGATTGTAGTAGGATTTATCCTTAATAATGGAATGGTGGGAAAAATAAAATTTTCGCAACCATCCCATTATCCTATATATACTACCGCAACCCCAGGGCAAAGTCAAGGGGTTGCGGCTATTTTTTAGGCCGAATTTTTATTCCCAGAAGTAACCTTTTTCGACGGTGGTTTGGTGTTTGGCGGAGTCGTATTTGAGGAGGTAGCTGTGGGCGATCGCCTCTAATTCTTGGAGTTTTTCGTATTCTACTTTTCTAATTTCCGTGTCGGTAGAAAGCAGGATGACTTGGTGGCTGGCAGAGGGGAAATAGCGTTCCACTAGGTTGTTTCTGTGGGAGGAGTCGAGGCGGCCCAAGGGAGTGTCGATCGCCACTGGCAATTGTCTCCCGGATACTCTAGCCAATCCCCACAAAAAGGCGATCGCCAGCAATTGTTTTTCCCCGGCTGAAAGTCGGTGTTTGGGTACCGGTTTGCCTTCTGGATCGTAAATGGAGAGGCTAAATGTTTGAGTGTGGAGCGCAACTCTGTGCACGAGATCGGTTTTGTGCAACAGGTAGCGGAAACAGTCGGTAATTTCTATTTCGAGTTTGTTGAGTTTTTTGAGGGTGAGTCTTTCTTTAAAGAGTTTCAGGGTAGCTTGGGCTTTGGCGATCGAAGCGATGACGTGTTGGCTGTTTCTGATGGTGATGTATTCGCTGCTGTATTTTTCTAGTTCTTTTTGGTTTTTGGCTAATTCTCTCTCTAATTCATCGAGGCGGCGGTTGGCTGATTCCAAGGCGGCCGCTGCGATAGCGACTGCTTTTTGGGCTTTCCTGACCTCATCTTCTAGTTTTTCGTAGGCTTCGGGGGAAGCTGCGGCTGCGAGTTCTCTGTCTTTAGAGTCGATTTCTGCTTCGATGTTTTTGATTTGTTCTATTTGGTCGCGGGCTAGAACTTGCTGGGCTTTGATTTGGTAGCTAAGGAGGTTTTCTAGTTGCTGGATACTGTTGTTGTCGGCGTTCATCCAGGGCGGGGCGTCTGTTCCCGCTTGCTGTTCGAGTTCTTGGTTTTCTTGGCGGATGAAGTCTTGAATTTTATCTAGCTGTTGGGGATTTAAGGAGATTTCCGCGATATAGTTGAGAAGGCGATCGCTTCTTTGTTTGATAACATTTTGGGCAATCTTTGCTTGCTGCTGGCTGGCTTCTGTTTCTGCTTGAATTTTGGCTTCAGTTAGCAAAGGCGAAATTAAGGCTAGTGGTAGCGTATTTGATGCCAATTCCATCATGGCTTGACGGGTTTTGTCTGCCTGATTTCTGTAGTCGTTTAGCTTGCTGTCTAGCTGACTGCGATCGGCGGCAATTTTTCCGCCTTCAGAAATAAACTTGTCTGAGGCTTGTTGCTGTTTTTTTTGAGTTTTTTCTAATTCGTTTTTCAAGCTTGCTTGTTTTTCTGTTGCTAATTCTTTCTTCTTAGTAATTTCCTGAAAAGTTTGTTCTATTTTCTCTAAAGCAGCCAAGTCTTTTTTGCCAGCAATTTCTTTCCGCTTGCGGCCCGCTAAAATTTCTAAATCGACGGCGAGGCGTTCTGCTAATTCTAAACCTAAAAGAGATTTAATCGCCCCGACGACAAACTCTGGCGGTGTTTCGAGTTCGGCGAGTTCTTTTACTTGTTCTCCGTCAAACAAAAATAGGTTGGATATTCCGACGGGCAAAAGGGTTTCAATGTATTCGTCCCAGGTGTTAGTAATTGCTTTGTCCGGCCACCAATACTCGCTGCCAATCTCGCTGTAGGTGAGAATGCTTAACTTGTCTTTGATGTCTGGTTTTTTCCAGTATCTAACTATTTTGAATTGAGCTAATTTGTCATCTTGGACTTGTTCAAATGTTAGTTCGACGCGGGTATCTTCTGATGGGGGAGTGTGGCGGTTGACGCATTGATTGAGAAAGTCGCTGTAGCTTAAATTGCCTCTGGTGGAACATTGGGCGCGGCCGCCGTAGAGGGCGAGGCGAATGGCGTCCATGAGGGTGGTTTTGCCGCCCCCATTCATGCCGCCAAATAGGATAACTGGGCAGGGATTTCCGTCTTTTTCGGGGCGGAGATTGATGGTTTGGGTGCCTGCATAGGGGCCGAAGTTTTGGAGGACGAGTTCGAGGAATTGCATTGTAGATGTTGTCGGTGGTTGCTGATTTGTTTGGTAGGTACGTCAGCGATTGGGCTATTCATTATGGAGATAATAATGATAGCTGACGCACCTTACGCAGGGGAAATTTTGATTTAACAGATTTAATCTTTGCTATTTTTATCTCCTACATCGGGAGTAGAATATTTGATGTCTGCCCAAGATAGCTGTCTGCTTTGATTGCTGTTGCTTTCGAGTTCTTCTTTAAGTTTGGCAATATCAACGGTATCGTTTTTGGCGGAACTGTTGGTTTGGGCGATCGCATCTTTGAATTGCTGAATTTTTTCCGTCGGATTTGCTTTAATATCTTCCACCGCTTTTTTTAAATTGCGTTGATAGTGGGCGTTGCCAATCGCTTCTTCCTTCGATCGCGAACTGGTTTCAAAGCATTTGTCCAAATCAGGGTAAATGCCTGTACGGCGGGGTTTTGTGTAGTATTGGCGTTCTGTATCAAGGAGTTTTGCCATCAATTCGAGGTGCATTTTGTCCTCGCAGCAAATCTCTTCGATCACAGTCCATTCATCGCTACCTAGGAGTTTTCTTTCGGCGGCGGGACGGGAATCTTTAAAAGGTTCGCCCGTGACTTCTTCGTAAATCCGGGGCAAGCTGTCGTCAAATTCGTGCTTTTGTTCCAGCCAAATTCGGCGGATTTCGCTAAGTTCTTCTGGGGTAATTAAGGTGATATCGCGCATTTCTAGGGGTGCGGTTTTGCGGATCTGGGTTTGTGCTTCCAAGACTCGTCTTAGCCAGTGTTCTCGCCAGAATTTGGTGTAGGGGCCTGGGATATGTTCGACGGAGGTTTTTTCGTCGCCCATGTTGCGTTCAAACAGTTCTACTCTACCGTAAATGCGCCGGAAGTCTCTTTTATCGTGATCGTTTTGAATGTCTAATTCGTTGCGAAGATCGAGGAGAGGCTGCATCCATTCTTTTTCTTCATCATTCAAAATCATTGCCTGCATAGATTTATCTTGGTCTACCATTGTACAAACCCAGCAGCCAAAGCGAGAATCTCCACAGCTAGGGGTGGAAGTATCAACGACTAGAGGGCATTCGTTATCTGCTGTCGCACCGCGATACATGGTAAACAAGTCTTTATTGTCACCTCCCCAAGGGTTAGGATACTGCATTAGATAAAGCCAAACTTCATCATCCCGCCAGTCTTCCACAGGAGTGTAAATTAGAGAGTTAATTAAACGAGAATTAGGACTCAAGCGCTCGCGCACTCTACCTGCTTCATGTCTTTTCATTGTTGCAGCGCGTTTGCTGCTCTCCGCCTTTCGAGTGCCTAAAACAACAATAGTTTCCCCGTGAGACCTAACCATTTCACGGATAAAATGGTTAACAGGTTGAATTTTCATGCGATCGGTACACCAGCGAAATCCATTTCGAGGTGCTGGATAGCCTCTACCAATTAAACATACCCAGAATGTTTCTTGAACGGAAGGATGAAGCAAATGGGGTTCAACAGGCATTTTTTGCTGCTTAGCTGCTAACTTAACCTGTTTAATACAATTGCGAACCCAGGTAGAAATTATCGGATTTTCAACCAGCGTATCTGTTGTAATTAAATGAATTGTTTTTGTGCGCTTTTCCGCTGGTAGTGCTGAGATCGCATTCCAGATTAACTGCAATACGGCGCTCGAATCTTTCCCAAAAGATACACCTAAAATCCATGGAATTTCATCGCTACAATACAACTCCTGAATTTCTAGAGTTAAATTTTCTACATCATTGATTAACTTAGGAACAGTACGTTGAGGAAATAGTGAGCCTTGAATTTCTGTCATGATTAACAATCCCTAAAAAAGCAAGAAAGAGGGCAGGAAACCCAGTTTCTGCCCAAAATCTTCAACCGAGTGGATCGAATCCCAGAAATTAAGTCTTAGGAACGACCCTGCGGAAGTTTTGAATTCTTAGATTATTATAGAACACCAGCAGTCCACACTTATTTTAATTTCAGCCCCGTCTGAGCTTCAACCTCACGTAGAGCAATTTTAAAACCCTTATCTACTGCTGCCATCTGAGCAATTATTTTCTTGTTGCCATCGCCGTCATCCATTACCAAACTGTTTTGCCACAGTTGTGAGGTGCGGTGATAGTCAAGTTTCGCTAGTGCCTCAACAAGTAAATTTCGCTGCTCTTCACTGAATTCATTCCCAAAGAAGATAAAATAGCCGACTCTACTGATGACTATAAAACCAGCAGAGTTAAAATCTATTCTCTCTTGTCGTAATTTATAGAGATCCAGATTCACTGTTTTTGAGGCTGGTTGCAATAAAGATTGCCAAGCCTCGTTAATCTGAGCAAATTGCGTGTAGAATGTTTTTGCCTTATCCAAAAGCGTTTTAAACTCACTCTTTTGCTGATTAGATCGAGATTCAATTACTTGTTTGCGAGAGGAGCCGACTAAAAATTCAGCCATACCCACCCGTAGCTGACTCATAGTAAAAATATAAGAAGGGTCTTTAGCCACAGTTTTTGATATTTTATCAATCCGACCATCAAAAATGACTAGCTCCTTAGAGATGCTACGAGTTAGTCTTGATAAGACATTCGTAACATCAAAAGCTGCTAGAAGCGCAGGTGGAATAGGCTTGTTTTTAGCACAGTCTGCAAAATCTTGGTGAATCTGATCGATATCATCTTCTTGGACAACTAAAACTGTCACGCTGTCATCTCGCAATTCCGGTCGTTCTGGAATTGCCTTCTCAATAGCTTTGAGTCGATGTTGACCATCAGTGACATAAAGCTCAATATTTGCAGGGATGACAGCATATCCAAATTTAACTGGTCCCGTACCAAAAGCAAAAACTTTAATGGGTGTATTTGAGTTAAAGATAAAAGGAGGAATGATGTAGTTTTCTGTTTCGAGCAAGTATTTGGCAATCTCATCAACGTGCGATCGAATCAGGGGGCGATTAATCAATTCCTCCGCATTAGATTTGTTTTTCTTGGTGTCAGCAGTTTGCAGCCTCGCCATTTCCTGCAGCAGGTTAAAAGGCAAAGAAAAGGTGAGATGACTTCTTTTGCCTTGCTCGTATAAGTGACACAGGAAGACTCTAGCACCGCAAGTTGATGCGTCTGCATATGCCTGACTTTGTGCATCTTGCTGGGTGAGCAGCAAAACAATATTGGCGCTGGAACGCTTGCCGTTATTGATATTGACGGCAAAAGATGTCTGGTAAGCAGCATCGGTCATAATATTTGCCTCTAGGTTTACTGATATCGCAAATTTAGCGCATAAATTGTTTGGTGTCAAGCTTTGCAGCCCAAATATAGACTGCAAATCCATAAATCCATCTATAAATGGGCTGAATGTCTTCTAAAAACCTATAAATTACACTCATATCTGTAATACAGCTATCAGACAACACACGCGATTAGAGCCGACTCTACCGGATAGAGGCAATCTGAGAGCGCACATGGCACGGGTGTCCCGCCTGTGCTGCATCTACGGGCGTCCCGCCTGTGCTGCCTCTGCGGTTTCCAAACCCAACCGCTTTTTCAAATAATCAGTCATCCAACTAACACTCGCCCTCGATCGCGAAATCCCCCCTTTCAACACAATCCCATTCTCCCAATCAGGATTAGAAATCGACCAATCAACCTGCTGCAAAAGGCTCAAACGTTCCTCCCAACTCTCAGGAAAAACCGACAGCAAAGCGGCCCCAACTTCCCCCAAACTCTCAAGCACAACACTGTGACAGTGTACGCAATCCCGGCGCATTTCCCCCGCCGCCACTTGCTTGTGCAGAACTAATTGCCAATCTGGAATAAAACTGCAAACCGCATTCCAATAACTAACCGCCAGTTGTATTTTTTGACCAAGTTCTTCCTCTTTCTGTTCTTTTTTGGTGCGAGAACCAGAGGGTTTTGCCTGTTCGCTGCTGTGAATATTAGACAGCAAAGCCATGATAGCACGATCGATCGCACTCAGCGTAAACAATTTGTGCGATCGCCCGTTCAAACTCCCCTTCTCCATCTCAGTCAAACACCGGAAAACCTCAACCTGCTTAACAACCGCCTTCACCACAAAAGCGCCATCGTCCCGGTGGTTGTAAAGTAGACTTAGTGACGCCTCCAAAGGAACTTGAAAATTATTCAAATCAGCAAACATCTGCTGCGATTTTTCCAATCCAATATCGAGAAACAAAATCAGCGCCACCGTCTCATATCCCAACTGCGGATTTTCCCTCAAAGCCATCTCAAAAGCCGCCCGGCGATGCTGTCCGTCATTAATAGTAAACTTAGCATCCATCGGCACTCGCAAGCGACCGATTTTCCGTTCTTCGGCCTCATTTCCCACTGCTTCAAAAGTAATATCCGCATCAATCGAAGCAGCAATAGCCCCACAAGTATAATTTGTAGGATTCTTAACAAAATAATCAGCAATTTCGGGAATCCTAGCTTTATTAAGCGCGCGTTTCGCCCGCATCGAGGGCGGCAAATCTTCAGATTCAAAGGGAAACAATTTCGGCAAAAAACGCACCGGACACATCGACACGTAATATTCGCGGCCCGCTTGAATTCCCCGGATCACCGGCAAAATGTATTCAAAAGAAGGAGTAGACATATTTTAGAATGGGGCATTGGGAATGGGGCATGGGGCATGGGGCATGGGGCATGGGGCATGGGGCATGGGGCATGGGGCATGGGGCATAAAGTTAAGCATTAATAACTATTGACTTTTAGCAAAACTTATGAAAAATGGGGGGCGAGTAGGGCATAACTTAAGTATTTCACAATGTTTTTTTAAAAACAAGCGTTGACATAAAGTTTAAATGATGATATTTTTGAAAAATAGCCTAATTATATAAAAAATGCCAATGAATACCAACCCAGCGGATGACCTCGCTAGCAAAATTTTAGAAAAAGAAAATAGCGACAGACAGGAAATCGCACTTTTATTAGATAAATATTTAGGAAAGGGCGATCGCATTTTCGTACAAAAAACCCAGATGGGAAACAGCGAAGCATACATCGGTTCAGTCACCCTAGAATGGTTAGACTCTCGCGTCCGTTTCGCCTCCCAAATGCCGCTTTTCCGCCAAAAATTCGACCTCCAAACCAACAACATCGTGCGCGACGACGAAACCATTGACGAAATTATCCAGCGTCCCTTAGATTGGTCGCGCCAAGCCGCCCTCACTCAATACTTAGCCGCCCGAAAATCGCACAAATTCCCCGCAGTTTTAGTAGTCGTCAGTCCCCCGTGGGTAGATAATCCTCTAGCCGAGGAATGGGATAAAAATGGCGTAGCAACCAAATCCGCGACTGAATTTACATCCTTTGACAAAAACGAGAACTTAGGGCTTTTGAATGTCTCTCAAGAAGTCTCAATTTTTGCCTTAGACGGCCAGCATCGGCTGATGGGAGTTCAAGGTTTAATGAGTTTAATTAAAACCGGAATCATGCAAAGATACAACAAAAATAAAAAACCTGTCGGCGCTGCAATTACTCTGGAAGATTTAGCAGAAGAGTATCAAATCGACCCCGAAACAGTGTATAAATTAGCTCACGAAAAAATCGGGATTGAGTTTATCCCGGCGGCGGTAGCGGGGGAAACGCGACAGCAAGCACAACGGCGCGTGCGATCGATCTTTGTGCACGTTAACCTAATGGCGGTAACGCTGAGTCAGGGCCAGCTAGCATTATTGAACGAGGACAACGGATTTGCGATCGCAGCCCGAAAAATTGCCGTCACCCATCCCTTATTAAAAGAACAAGATGACAGAAACCCCCGCGTCAATTGGGACAGCGCCACAGTCGCAGCCAAATCAACAGTCTTAACCACATTGCAAGCGCTGCAAGATATGTCCGAACGGTATTTAGAATACAAATTCCCCCATTGGAAGCCGGAACGAAAAGGTTTAATTCCTATGCGTCCCGAAGATGAAGAACTAAAAGAGGGAATTGAAGAGTTTAAAAAATTGTTCGATCATTTAGCAACTTTACCCAGCTATCAAAGAATTGAAAGCGGCGAAGAAACGGCGGAATTGCGCCGATTTAGTTTTGAAAAGCCAGGGGGCGAGGGAAATATTTTGTTCCGTCCAGTCGGTCAAATTGCTTTAGCTAATGCTTTGGGAATTCTAGTATTTAGGAAGAAACTTTCCCTGAAATCTATTTTCGACAAACTCCGCAGATTCGATGTCGATGAAGGATTTAGCCACATGGACAATCCTGAGTCGGCGTGGTACGGGATTTTGTACGATCCGAACAAAAAGCGAATGCTAGTTTCTGGAAAGGATTTAGCAACAAAGTTAATTGTATATTTGGTGGGGGGAATTCAGGACGATATGGATAGAGCTCATTTGCGGCAAGCGGTGGCGGAAGCAAGGACTTTTGAGGATAAAGCTATTAGTTTTAACGGCCGGTTTGTGCAGCCGCAAGAGGTAGGATTGCCGCCAGTGCTGAGCTAAGTTTTTCTTGGGCAAAATCCACAGCGACGAAGACTGATAAAGCAGGAAGCAAATTGGTTTTGTATAATTGAATCGGCACCTTACTTAGAGCCAGATTATGACCATCGCTGAACAGATTTACGCAATCGTCAAAACCCTTCCCAAAGACCAAGCCAGCGAAATTCTCACTTTCGCTGAATTCGTTTGTGCCAAGCACCTGAGCGCAAACCAACCAACAGACACCGTAGACTCTGCGATTCCTTGGACTGAACTTGTTTTTTCCCTTGCTGGAACTTGGGAAAAAGATTTTCCATCCCTGGAAGATATTCGTGCTGAATCTGGACAAGACATCCTGCGGGAGAGTCTGTAAATGTACGTTTTGGATACCAACACTTTGATCTATTATTTCAAAGGTCAAGGACAAGTTGCTCAAAACCTTGCTAATGTTTCTCCCCAGGAAATAGTCGTTTCTACGATCGTCCTTTTTGAGTTGCAAGTCGGCATTGCTAAATCCAATTCGCCGGCAAAACGCACCCAACAACTTCAGCAATTTTTGAGCAGAGTTAACGTTATTGCTTTCGATCGCGATGCTGCTCTTGCGGCTGCTACAATTCGCGCCCAGTTGGAGCAACAAGGTACTCCCATCGGCCCGATGGATGTTTTGATTGCAGGGACAGCCGTAGCCCTCCAAGCGACTCTCGTCACCCACAATGTCAACGAATTTTCTAGAGTTTCGGAACTCGCAATCGTAGACTGGTATTGACTAAAAAAATTCTCACAATCTGGCTTCATTTAACAAAACAAGTTCGGCTCCTACAGGCAAATGATCCGACTCAGTTGCCTCCAAAACCGAACTAGATTTAGCACCCCAATGCTTTGAATACCAAATATAATCAATCCGGAAAACCGGATAATTTAATCTCCAATTCGACCTTTTCACCAAGAATTTAAGTTCCCAACCGTGAGGCCAGGTAAAACCAAACCCAAATCCAGATTTTCGGAAAGAATCTTGCAAGACTTTCTGCACGCTGTCATAGTCTTGAGTTTCGTCTGTCATATTAAAATCGCCCGCGACAATTACTGGCAGAGTTTCTCGCTCAACTCGCTGCACTAAGTCTTGAATTTCAGGCAAACGTTTGTCATATTTGTAAACTGGAATTTTGAGAAAACGCCATTTTTTAGAGAGTTTCAACCACGGCCCGGTAGCTTGCATATTATAAATCACTACTTCTTGTTCGTTAAATTTAATAATGGCCCGCTGCTGCGTTTCTGGATGGCCGGCTAAATGCAGTATTTCGCTAGATACAATTGGATATTTACTTAAAATTCCTACAGAGTGAGTGCCAATTTGATAGGGGTAGTCTGCTTTCAACCAGGAAAAAGCTCTTTCGGTATGTTTTTGAACCATTTCTTGTAAAAAGATAATATCGGGTTTTTGCTGGTCAATCAGTTTAAATAAAGTAGGTGACTGAGTTTTATGCCAACTGAGGTTATGGGAGAAAACTTTGATGCTATGCTGCGAATTTGTGATGTTTATTGGTTTGGGGCTAAAGTATTTAATGTGCAGCCAACTTATTAGGATAATACAGGCGATCGCAGAAATAACAGTGAACCATCTTTTTTTGATGATTAACAATCCGAGGATGGGAAGCAGGAAAGTAGGGAAGAAAATTAAGGGGCTAAAAGTGCTAATTAAGGCAATTATTCCTATTCTATCCCAAAAGATTAGTTTGAGAATGAAATAGCCGATAATAAATGCTGAGTAACTGTAAGCAATAAATTTTGCAGATTTCTTTAAGCATCTCTTGATTATATCTTTTGGGATGTGCTTCATTGGAAACCTATTAAAATAAAAACTTGCTTAAATCGAATTCTTCATTTGACCGATGTTGGTTATCTCTTTCGGAAATCAAAACCAACAAAAGGCGATCGGTATAATCCGCCGCACCCCGCAACTCTTCTCGCAAAATTTCCAGTCCACCATTAGCATATTCTTCAAAAATTTGCAAGCGTTCTGCTTCCAATTTTTCGTCAAGATGGGAGAGAATTTGAGGATTTTTGGTTTCGGCGATCGCAATTAATTTAATCGCCATATCGTAGCCCCTCGATACAAAAATATCAACATCGATCGCACCCGGTTCTCGTTTAGAAATTTCCCCCAAAGGCGATCGTTTTTTCCGCTGCTTTCCCAAGGATGCGGCGAAAGCGATGACATCGGCGTAAGTCTGGAAAGGGCCAGTGTTGTTATCCGATAAAGTTAATGATTTGACTAACTCCGCTTTATCTTTAGCAATTCTAATTTTGTTAGCAGCCATTGCCATAATATTTAGTTTCTAACTATAATACATCTCGCAAATATCCAACAGTCCGCACAGGCGCACTTTACCATGTCCGCAACAACATAATTTTTTGTGCAAAACCTCCTCTTGCTTCCCGCCGCTTCATTTGTTCCGCCAAAAGTCGATCGCCCGAAATGCCAAAACTCACCATCACCGCATCTATCACCTCATACAAATCCGCCAATTCCGCCACCAAATCTTCCTCATCAGCCTCCGCCGCTTCCCCCGCTTCTTCAATCAATTTCTGCAGCAAAGCTTGACGGTATTCTGCCTCCGACAAAATTACAAACTCGCATTCATTCCCGCTTTGGCGAATAATTTCAGGAATGCGATCGCGCACCAACTTATGATACTCTTTTTCCACGTTAAACTCCCTTCAACCTTGACTAAAACTTTGAATCAACCAGCGATTAATTTCCCCATCATCTTGGGTTTGACTCCGGTTCAAAGCTTCCTCAACTAACCGGATTTCCAGCCCAGGCAAAACCCGCGACTCTTGAATTCTCCCGCTACCTCCGTTATTAATCGCAAATGCAAAAACCTCCCGCTTGTTCGCACGATCCACCCAATATTCAGCTATTCCTGCGCCTTCGTAAAGCAACCGCTTGCCTCCTAAATCATCGTTAAAAGAAGAGGCCCCAATTTCTACTACCAAATTAGGCGGATCGTATTCATTCAAATCAACTGTTGAATTGCTGTCATCAGGAGGCACTCTCAAATCTGAACCGATATAGTAAGCTAAATCAGGTTGAAACTCGCCAATACCTGCTTTACGAAAACTGGTATTAGTAAACTGAACTACTCGGATATTTCTTAAGGTGGCAAAAAGAATAATTACATAGGAAACGAGCGAATTTTGACGCCCGTGCAATGGCCCTACTGGTGACATTTCTACCCTCATGTGTTCTTGATAGTAATAAAACTTGCCCTTTTCCCATGCTGAATCCTCAGCAAAATTCAGAAACTCTTCCCACGTCGCCTTCACCCAAATATCCGTTTCCAAAGCCTGCGTAATTGCCGAATTAGAAGTCATACTCCACCTCTACAATTTCCGTATATTCAAATTCATTTGGACTGCGTTTAACTAAAGGATAGCGCGTCCCGCCAAGTTCGATCGCATCTTCTTCACAATCAGCTTTCGGAGAATTGTACACCAGCACGTATTCCCGGCCAATGGAACTTTCCATCTCTTGAGCAACTTCTCCGCGCCACTGAGTTTTAGTTACCAAAACTACCAATTGATTCGCCAACTTCGGCAGCTTATTTGCAATTTGCTTGCGATAAATCTCGTCCAAACTCCCAAAGGGAGAATCCATCACAATTGGAAACGTACTGCTATCCGGGCCCATCAAAGTATTTTTTTGACTCCACTCACGCACGCCCTCAATAATTCCGCCGATAAACGACAAGCTGAGAATTTGATTTTCTCCCGTAGAAGCGGCAACCAAAGATTCTTGTCCCGACGTATTTTCTACTAGCGTCAGTTCATATTTATCGCTCAACTTTGGGATGTAAGGAGTAAAAGAAATTTGACTAAAAATATCTTGCACCCGCTTTTCTAATTGAGAACAAAACTGTTTTTCTAAGCGCGATCGCACTTCAGTTAGGCGATCGATCGCATCCTGAGTCGCAGCAATCCGGCGCTGGGCTAATACTTGCCTTTGCTCATTCAGTTGCTGCTTGTCTATTTGCTTTTCCAGATTCGCTATCGACGCCTTCAAACTCTCAATCTGCTGCTGGTTAGAGCCTGTTTCCCGGTGCAAATCGCCAATTTTTGCCTCAATTTCATCCAAGCGCTTTTGCAAGCGGCTGACATCGCCGTCAGGAAAATTTCGCAGCTTGTTGTGAATATCGTCTAGCTGATTTTCTATCCGAGAAAGTTCGGTTCTGTCGCGGCTGATATTGCCTTGCTGTCGGTCAATTTCCTCCCAAAAATCAGCCACTTGCCTATCAATTTCATTTACCCGATCGCTAATCCGAATAGTTGTTTCTTCCACATCACCAACACCCGCCTTATCCATCCAACCGCTAACCTGTTGGCGAGATTCAGAACCCTCCACTAATTCGGCACCGCAGATACACCTCTGCTGCGCTAATAACTCTTCCAAAAACGGCCGCTGAATCCCCGAAAGCAACTCGCCTTTTTCTCGTAAACCCCCGACAAGCACTTCAAATTCAGCCGCCGCATCTGACAGAAATACCGCGTAACCGCGCACAGAAATTGCTCGTTTTAGAGCATCTGTAGCCTGTACAATTTGTTGCTTCAATAAACTTTTTTGCAGTTCCAATTCGTCTCGCAACTTTTGTAAATCCGCAGCACCGCTAAGTTCCAACAAATTACCATTAACGGCTTTTTTTAACTCCCCTTGGTTGGCCAATTCCCGCTCGATTTCTCCTTGTCTGCTCGAAAGTAGCTCAGCTTCTTGCTCAATTTTTTGCTTATCTTTTAAAAGATTCTTCGTTTCAGCATTCCCAATTATATTTAAATCTGTCTCAAGAGATTTTTTTGCTTCTCCTAAATGCCGGATCGATCTATTCAAGACTTCCACCCCCAGCAACTCCTTAGTAGCTTCCGCAATTTCTGCCTTCTTGTCATAGCGGACAATTTGCTCGATTCGCTCCCCATCAAAAAAGAAATATTTATGTAAACTTTCCGGCAAAATCCGCCCGATAATATCATCGGGATGCTGATCCGGCTTCAGCCAGAGACCGTTATCTTTTGCTACACTCAGAAACAATTCCGCCTTGCCATGTTCTACAGTATTTTCACTTTTATAAGCACGACAGATGCGTTTTGCTTGGTAGCGCGTGCTGTCGTGTTCAAACACAATTTCCGCCCAACAACCTACGGCTTTTCCAATTTCCGCCTCAGCCAGAGCGCGCTTGTTTACTAATTGTTCTTCCGCCGCAAAAGCCGCGCTAAATTGTCCGTAAAGTACCCACGTAAAGGCATTCATCAAAGCCGTTTTTCCAGCGCCGTTATTACCGTGAATTACTGTAATATTTTGCCTACCCCAAGCTAGTTTAATTTCAGGACTTTTGCCGTAAAATTGACGAAAGTTGCACAGAGTAATTGAGATTAACTTCATACAATTGCTTCCTTGATAATTTTTAAAATGTCATCGTTAATGTGGCGGGGAGCTCTCATGTACAGTTTATCTTTTTCAATTTCCAATACCCGCTCGATAATTTGCCGAACTTCCGTCGGCGCGCTAGTAATTGGTTCCTGTACGTCGCTGAATTCCTGATGAGTTTGATAAGAAGAACGCTTTTCTGATAAAATGCTTGTCGGTACGGCTGCGATCGCACTATCTTCATATCTAAATGCCATAATCAAATTTTCATTAAGATTTTCAGTCATATTTTTTTTGCAAATATTAAAAGATACAGGGCCTAGGCTCATGGGCGAGAAACCCGGTTCCTACGAGTTTTGCGAACAGTCACGAGAAATCTACAAAGAAAGCTGGTTTCTGAAGTCTGGGTGCGATCGCGAACTAAACTAGCAACTCAAACTACGATCAAATAATTCTCTATTCTAAAACATAAACCGAACCTTAATAAATGTCAAATGTCTAATAGCCCGTAACGCTTCTGATGTTGCAGCAATTTCACTCTAGCTTCCCCAGCATTGTCCGCTAAATCGGCAAATTCCAAGAACCGCTTCAACTCTTTTCGCAGCAAATTGCGCTCGACTTCTAAGGTTTCACGGCCCAAATCTGGAGGCAAAACTATCATGTCAAATAAAGTTGCCCTTTCCTTCCCCGGATGTGGCCGCAAAATCCGTCCTCGGCGCTGAATAAACTGGCGCGGATTGCTGCTGCTTGCTAAAATTACAGCATTGCGAATTGCAGGAATATCCACGCCTTCATCCAAACAGCGAATCGCGACTAAACCTTGCAATTCTCCACTCTCAAATTGCTGGCGCAATCGTTCTCTTTCTGCTAAAGGAGTTGCCGCAGTATAAGTGTTAACTCGGTAGCCTAATTCTGAACCCAATAACTTCGCAGTTTCTGTTAGTTGGCGGTTGTTATTTCGGCGCGCACTTCCTTCGATCGCACCGTCGCCGCAGTAAAATAAAGTATGGCTTGTGTCGAGACGGTGAATCATTAATTCTCGCAAAGCTGTTAATTTATTAGCCGCTGCCCCAATTAACCGAGCTCGCTGCATTAATAAAGTCGTTAAAGCATCGTTTTCTTCTACTTTTTCATCGCCCCAAAGCGCCCAGCCAATCTTTTGAGTTAAGCGGGAATACTTGCGGGTTTCGGATTCGGTCAATTCTACTAAAATTGGATAGTATAAATAATGTACTAATGCTTTTTGGCGGATGGCATCCGCTAAGGTGAGTTCCGGCTGCAAAACAGGGCCGAAATAATCTAAAATAGCTTCGGTTCCTTGTTCGTCGAAATGCCTTTCTGGGGTGGCGGAAAGGGCGAGTCGCAGTCCAATATTGCGCGGCAAACTTTCTCCTAAACGGGGCGCGCCTAAGTTGTGAACTTCGTCTCCAATAATCAGGGTTTTTTCTGGGAAATAGCGCAGTTGCGATCGCAAGCTATCTCCCATTAAGGTAGCATTAGTAGTGATGATTGTGAGAAATGCTCGATGACCCGATGATCGCACTTCATACAAACCCGCCGCCAGCTTATTCTGCCAACTGCGGGCGCTATCAAAAGCCAAAATAGGTTTTAAACCAAATTTCTCGGATTCGCGCGCCCACTGATTCACCAGGTGGCAGTAAGGGCAAATTACGAGCAGGACTTGCAGGTTAATTTTATTGTATAATTCAGTGGCGATCGCCAGTGCAGTAATCGTCTTGCCACTACCCGTCGCCATCTTCAGCGTACCGCGTCCCTGATTCGCAAACCAATTAGCAACCGCCACTCGCTGATACTGTCGCAATTGCAGCGATGGCGGCATTTTCGGAAACCCAAATTGCGAATTATTAGCCGTTGAGCGATTCACCTTTAAATGCCGTTAGATGCAATATTCCCTATACTCAACTGTAACTCACGGGCGATCGAAACTTAACAGCCCAAACAAATCATCCGCCGACAGTTGCAAATCCGACAGCACATCGAGCACAGGTAAAATATCTTCATTCTCTTTAATCTCAGGTTCCTGCTGCGGTTTAAAAACAATTACCAATTCTTCTTCCGGGTCAATCAGCCAACCTAATTTAGTATGATTCTTGAGGCAAAACAGAATCTTATTAATTACGCGAGTTGAACTTTGCTCCGGCGATAAAATCTCTATTGTCCAATCCGGCGCAATTTCAAACCTATTTTCAATCTTTCCCTGAGAATTCATAGGAATGCGCGGCCACTCGAACACTGCTATGTCTGGAACAATAGAACGTCCCCCAAAAGTGCAGCGCAGTTCGGGAAAAGCATAAGCTAATTTCTGCGGCTTGCCAACTCGATTAATAACAGATGGAAACTCGAATTGTAACGTGCTGTGTTTTCCTTGGGGCATAGCTTTTTGATGAATTTCACCATCAACATACTCGCTAGCGGGCTTAGTCTCTGGCAATAGCAGAAACTCTTCCAGAGAAATCTTTGACGGAGACAGAATTGACGTTACCATAAGCTATTAACCCCTCAAAAACTCAACTGGGCCATCAAAAATCTGCATCGCCGTCTGTTTCCCAATCCGCACAACTCTCCGATTCCACACCAGTAGGGTGCATCGCACAAACCAACAAATTTCCCCCGTAAACTTGACCGTGATAGTTGCGACAACCGCGACAAGCCGGCTGCTGCGTCGGCGAAGGGTCTACATAAGTCACCATCGACAAATCTACCTCATCAAATTGCGGGTCGAAGTCGCGGCAAATTTCAATTATCGGTTCGATAAATTCATTCAATAAACCGTCAAATTCATTGAAATAACCGTCAATGTCGTTAATCAGATTATTTTGTACTTGTTCTGTAAACTCTTCCGACATTTTTGCCAAAACGTCCAGCATTTCGACAAACTCTTCGCCCATTTCGCTGAAAAAATGCTCTACTTCAGAAACAGCATTTTCCATTGCTCCAAAAAAATCTTTAGACCAATCTTCCATGAATTTGACAGTTGGCTATTACAAAATATTTTACAGACAAGTGCAGCCAGCCTCATGTGAAGTGCTTGCACCTACTTTCAATTCTATTACCTATTGCCTGATATCCGTCCACATCTGACAGGGGAGATATTCAAAAAGGGAACTCAAGAGTTTTATCCTGAGTTCCCTTCATGGTTTGCTGAGCGAGCTTTTTCCTGCTTAATCCCGCTTCAGCCGCCGCAATTCCTCTTGTAAATTCTGCACCTGTTCGCGGAGCTTGTCTACGCCGCCTGTCTCTTTAGCATCTTTTGCCGAGACATCTTCTTCCTCAGAAACAATTTCAATCCGCCGAGGTTCAGCGGGTTTTTCGTTCCCAGCCGAGGCTACGGGGGGCTGCTGCTGCTGAGCCTGTTGCACCATGTCATCAACAAAGCGGCGAGCTTCTTCCGTTGACATCTCGCCACGCTTGACTAATTCGTCTGCCAGCTTTTGGGCTTCAGTGCGTAATTCAGTTAACTTGCTGCCAGCTTTTTCACCAGCGTAGGAAGCTAGCCCGACACCAAGGTAAACTGCTTTTTGTAAAATATCTCCGAAACCAGGCATAGGAGCTACACCTCATAAAACTGGGTGAACCGGAGACCACGCCTATTACAAGCATCCCGTGTTGCTGCTACCTTCCGGTCCTGACAAGATTTGGGCGTTGGAATCGCGTGGGTCCAGTTCATTTCTGAGTATAACACAGTTATTTATTCTTCAACCACACACCAGTGATAAATTTCATAAATAACGCAACCGTTCTTCACCAGCGGGTCTTCAGCGACGATCGCCTTCGCCTCATCCATCGAACCCGCCTCAAACAGCAACATACCGCCGCCCCGCCGCCCCCAGTAGCCAGTTTTCGCTCGGTGTCCTTTAGAAATCAACTCTCGGACATAAGCTCTGTGAGCTGGCACGTATTGGTCAAAGACAGGCTTTTCGACAATTCCTTGCTCAATTTTGACAAACCAAGGCATTTTTATTTGGGATTTTAGATTTTATATTTTAGATTGAGAATGGGTGATCACCAATGGGATCTAGGGTAAATGCTCTATATTCCATTTTGCACCATCCTTTGTTAACTGCGATGTTATCCGATGAACCAGTCAAAACAGCGATTTTTTATTGCCGTAGTGCCGCCTCCCGATATTGAACAGCAGATTACTGAGATTCAACGGTATTTTGCGGAAAACTACAACAGCCGCGGTGCTTTGAATTCGCCGCCGCACATCACGCTGCAACCTCCTTTTCACTCGTTAGCGGAGGATGTTCCCAAATTAGAGGAAAGTTTGAACCAGTTTTGTGCAAATCGGCTGCCCATTCCCGTTACTCTATCCGGTTTTGCTGCTTTCGCGCCCCGCGTCATTTACGTTGATGTTGTCAAATCGCCCGAATTGCTGGAGATTCACTCATATTTGATGAGTTATATGGAGGCAACTTTGGGAATAGTCGAGCGAGTTTCTCAAAGTCGCCCATTTGTACCGCACATGACAGTAGCGTTTCGCGATTTAACTAAGGAGAACTTTCAAACGGCTTGGTTGGAATTCTCCGGGCGATCGCTCCACTTTGAGTTTACCGCTTCCGCGTTAACTTTACTGCTTCACGACGGCAGCCGGTGGAACATCAGCAACCAATTCCCCCTTTTCGCCTAAACTCTCTCTCTTCTTTCTCTTCCTTCGCGGACTTCGCGTCTTCGCGGTTCGTTTTCCCAAAAAAATCTTATTAGTAAATCCTGATCGATAACATTTCCTCACTACCAACCTGTTTAAAATTAAAGACAAAATAGCCTACCGATCGCTCTTATTCGGAGTTGCAAGTGCCACTGTTCCATAAACCGAAATTCCTGACTGTTCCAATATTTTAATTGCCGACTTAACCGTAGTACCGCTAGTGTAAATATCATCAACTAACAGCACTCGATCGCGCGGAAGGCGACGACGAAAATCTTTCCCCAAACTTAAAGCATTTTTCATTTCCGCTTGGCGCTGCTGTGGCGTCAGAGCGAATAAAGCTTGAGTATTTTTCACCCGCTCCAAACCGTGCCGCTGCAAAGGCAAACCAGTCAGCTCGCAAAAACTTTCAGCCAACAGTTCTGCTTGGTTAAAACCGCGCTCCTTGACCTTTTCTTTGTGCATGGGAATCGGTACAACTGTTAAATTGTCTGTAGCTAATTCGGGAAAACTCAGCCAAGCTTCCGCCAGCCAGCCGCCTAGAGGTTTGGCTAATTGCGGATTGCCGTCATATTTCAAAGCTGCGATCGCCCGTTTGAGAGCCCCGCCATACTCACCCCAGACAAAAACACGCTGTTCTGAATGCCAAAATCGACCTGGATCGGTTAACTGACATCGCTGAAGTTGCTTGTGACAGTACGGACAAAACTCTCCGGCGGCCGGCCGCTGACAAAGAGGACAGTTAGACTTAAGAAATAGATTGAGAAAAGATTTGACTAATCCCGTCCATTGTCGCTTGTTCATCCTAAAATTGTAGTAAGTGATTAATGGGAAAAACTCTCAAATTCAATCAGTTTCCACCGACAGGCTCGCAGCGTGAAAAACCTCTACTGGTTAGACAAAATTCAACCTTCAGACCGAGATGCAGTGGGAGAAAAAGCATTTTACTTGAGCTGTTTGCTCCAGAAAAATCATCCTGTTGTACCGGGTTTTGTCGTGCCGGCTCAAACATTTTGGGAGTTTTTAGAGTCGATCGAGTGCCTAGAACCGCTGTTTGCTGACTGGCCACACTCTTCCCTGCACTTGAATGTCGATGAACCCAGACAACTGCAATCGATCGCCCGCAGCATCCGCCACCAAATCCTCGCCAGCAAACTGCCAGATTCACTGCTCTCCACCCTAGAGTCTGCGGTTTCTCAACTCAACTCAAAGTCAAACTTAAACTCCACAGCCTTAATTTTTCGCCCTTCCCTGACTTCCTGGAACCCGAAAACAGTCGGCATTCTGGAATCTCAGGCAGTACGGGCAGAACCCGAAGCCATTGGGGACGGACTCAAACGAGCTTGGGCAGAAATGTTCAGAGCCCGAAGTCTATTTTACTGGCAGCGGTGCGGCCTGCGGGTACAGCAAATCAATCCCGCAGTTTTGGTGCAGCCACTTCAAGAAGCCATTGCCGCAGGCGAGGTGAAAACAAAGGCGGGCGCACAGTGGGAAATCCAAGCCACCAGCGGTTTGGGATTGTCCCTCGCTAGGGGAGAAACCATCCCCGATTACTATCAAGTGCAGCCAGAAACAAGCGCGGTTAAATTCCAGCGGATCGGTTACAAAACATTAGCCTACAATGTCAAAGTCGGCGATGGTGAACCGAAAAAAAAACTGCGGCTGGGCAAGTTTGCTGCTTTCCCAATTTCCGATTCTCCATTTATAATTCCTGATTTTGCTGATTGTTGCGTGCAAGTTTTAGCGCTGGGAGAGGAAGCACAAACAGAATATGTTTTAGAGGAATCGCAACTGCAAGAAATCATTGAATTGAGTAAAAAAGCGAGCGTAGAATTTGACTCAGATTTAATTTTAGAGTGGACGCTAAACCAGACAGCAAACAGCGGCGAACAGCAGTTTTATTTCACTCAAGTTCGTCTTGTGAAAGCGGAAAAAGTCGCGCCACTAGAGGAAAACTCGATCGCCCTCCCGCAGCCAAACTCGATCGCCCCAGCCCGAACTCCTGCGATACTTAGAGGTGTGGGAGCAGCATCAGGAAAAGCCGAAGCAATTGCCCAAGTTATGACTAATTCCCACCCCGAAAACGCGGAATTCTTAGCCGGAGGCATTTTGGTAGCCCCGACAATCGATCCGAATTGGCTGCCTTGGCTGAAGGTTGCTGCTGGGGTGGTGGCGGAACAAGGAGGCATGACCTGCCACGGCGCCATTTTAGCGAGAGAATTGGGGATTCCCGCCGTTGTGGGAGTGGCAGGGGCCACGCGGGCGATCGCCTCGGGCGATTCCGTGTTGGTAGACGGCGACAGCGGAGAAGTTTTTGCCCTCGCCCAACAGGATGCGATCGAGACAGGAGACAGCGGCCGACTTCGGGACACAGCAAAAAAGGCAGATAAATACAGTACAGCAGCGAAAATGTCAATAGCCAAGCACCAATCTTCTACCTCTGATCGATCGTCCAATTCCGCCCCTAAATCTCGACAATCTGAGTCTACTCAATATGTTTGGGGCCCACCAACGGCGACTCAAGTGCTAGTTAATGTCAGCCAAACAAGTTCGATCGACCGCCTCAAAAATCTGCCAATAGACGGCATCGGATTGCTGCGATCGGAATTAATGGCATTAGAAGCTTTGGACTGTCAAAACCCCAAAGTTTGGCTACAAGACGGCCGCCAATCGGAATTTGTCGATCGCATGGCAGATTGCCTCAGCTTATTTGCTGCTGCCGTTTCGCCGCGGCCAATATTTTATCGATCGCTCGATTTACGCGAGTCAGGCGCCCACGGCAGTTTCAGTTATACCTTTGAACCGGAATTATTTGATTGGGAACTGTGCGTACTTCAAAAAGTCTGCGAGTCAGGCCATACAAATGTTAATTTAATTTTGCCTTTCGTGCGCTCTGTTGAGGAGTTTATCTACTGCCGCCAGCGCTTAGAAACAGTTTGGAAAAACCGATCGCCCGAATTTCAACTGTGGATTATGGCGGAAGTTCCTTCGGTGTTATTTTTATTACCAGATTACGTAAAAGCGGGAGTTCAAGGAATTTCTATCGGCACCAACGATTTAACCCAATTTCTGTTAGGCAGTCACCGCAACTCCGACCAGGTAGCAGGTGCTTTCAACGGGCGCGATCGAGCAGTGATGAGGGCGATCGAACAATTAATCAAAGAGGCGAGGGCCGCCGGCATTCCTTGCTCAATCTGCGGCGACGCTCCCGCATTATATCCCGATACAGTTGAATCCTTCGTGCGGTGGGGAATTTCGTCTATTTCGGTCAATGTCGATACTGCAGAACAAACTAGCAGGGCGATCGTCCGCGCCGAACAGCGCCTGCTGCTAGAAGCAGCTCGATCGATAATTAACAATTAACCACTTCCGGACGCACTTGACCCCAGAAATCCGGTTTCTACTCTAAATCATAGCTTTGGCAAGCAGCCACCCGCTCAGAAATCGGATTTCTAGACAACCCGTGCGTCCCGGAATATTAACAACTACAGAAACCCGGTTTCTGAGTAGATATAGCAACCGCCCTGACGGTTAGGAAATTCTTAATTTCTCAAACCCTTGCTTTTATTCCTTTTATTGCTTCTTCCTTCTTCCCTCTTCCTTCTTCCCTCTTCCTTCTTCCCTCTTCCTTCTTCCTTCTTCCCTCTTCCTTCTTCCCTCTTCCTTCTTCCCTCTTCCTTCTTCCTTCTTCCCTCTTCCTTCTTCCTTTTTCCCTCTTCCTTCTTCCTTCTTCCTGACATCCGTTACATCCATTACATCCGTTACATCCGTTAAATAATCCGTTGCCGAACTTCCTTCTTCCGCTATCAAAAAATCCGATTTTAAAGCTAGGATAGAAATATCACCAATTCTTGACCCGGAGGTACAAACCGTGAAATCAAAAATTACTGCAACCGCAGCAATACTTGCCGCCCTGGCCTTTCTGCATCCTCACCCAGCATTATCTCAACCTGCAACTGACGGTGGCAAAAAACCCGGCTTCTGGCAACCTCAAGCGCAGGTTGACAATACTCGCAACATTACCCTCAGACTGTTAAATGAAACTGGATTAAACCTAGAATACGGTCAATCAGGTGCCAGCTTGTCATCCTTGCCCGTCGGAACCAGCAAAAACATCATTGTTCGTATCAGCAATCGCACCGGCGACATTGCCAATATTCCGATTAATACCACAGGAGGAAGCGCAACTTTGAAATACGACTATAACGTTGACTCGCAGACAAACATTGTGACGATTCGCATCACCCGATCAGATCCCCGCACTAGGCAAGACCGGTCAGTTTATATTGATGAAAAAGGGCGAGTTTACTCTTTCTAAGATTAACGCTCATCAACCCGGTTTCTCCTGATAAATTTTGCTTTGAGCAGCGAGGTATCGCGGCAGAAATCGGGTTTCTAGACTAGCGTGTATAAATTCTGTCTTTCTCAAAAAGTTATGAATCCAGTGCAGCCTACAAAGAAGCGATATTTTTGTGCAGCGGATTTGACATTTCCTCCCCAAAATCAACTGCTGCTTGCAATTCGGCGCTAGTGGCGCACTGGTGCATCAGGTGGGTTTCGAGAGGATGTCAACCGCCGCATCGCAGACTAATATCCGTCGTTTCTCTTGATACCTGCGCCTCGATTTCCCTCTTCTTTCGGTTTAGCTTTGTTCACTCGCAAGGGGCGTCCCATCCACTCTGCACCGTCTAATTCGGCAATTGCAGCGTCTTCTTGGGCATCCTCCATCATCTCAACAAATGCAAAACCGCGCATCCGACCGGTTTCCCTGTCGGTAGGCAAGACAACTCGCTTGACTGTGCCGTATTCTGCAAATACTGCTTTCAGGTCTTCTTCGGTGGCGCGGTAAGACAGATTTCCAATGTAGATAGTCATGTCGATCGAACTGAACTTATTGTGCTATACATAATAACCTTTTAATTTAACTGTCAAGTGCTATCTGGCATACAACTGGCCAATCGACTCTGACTAAAAGGGTTTTCCGCACTGACCAACCCTTGGTACTGGCTGCAATAGTTAGCTTAATCAAAACTCATATCCTCACTCATCCGCAGGGCGAGTCAGGATATGAGTTTTGGGGTGGCGAGGAATCCCACCCCTGAACAATACTTGATTTTAATCAGATCAGTGATAGGTGGGCGACGCATCGCCAAGCCTCTTCGGAAATAAAGCGAGTAACAAGGTATAAGATATTAGGTTGCTCTAGACCACGATCTTTGATATAGCGGTTTTCAACTTTCGTGAGGTACTTGGCAGTTAATTACCAATTCCCCACTTCTGCCATTCTTTAATCTAAAATTTAAATCTGTACCTCCTTAACTTGAGAATTGCTATACACATCTAGACAGCCCTTTGAGCAAACCTACTTCACATCTCCCCAGCCCTTTCCTAAACGGGGAGATGTGACCTTCAATCCTTGGGCAAAATTTGGAATTGCAAATTGGAAATGAGGAATTGGGAAGATTTTCTCTCCATCTGTTTAATTCCCAGTTTAGGATATTACTTTTCTCATTTAAACTAAGGATGTGAGATTTAAAGCAGCTTTGTTAAGTGTTTGAGTACCAATTCGACTTTGGGTAATACCGCTGGCAGTTTCCGTTGCTCCTTTATTCAGAACATTCATCGCCTCTACCACTTGCTCAATAGCGATCGCCTGCTGTTTGGTATTCAGATAAATTTGCTGACTGCTCACAACAACACTGTTAATAGCATTGGCAACATTGTTAAAATTATCCGCCGTACCTTCAGTCAATTTTAGGCTATTATCTAAAGTTTTCTTGCCCTCATCTGTTACCATCACTGTTTTATTAATGGAATTCTTAATACTGTTTATCAAATCATTAATCTGAGCCGAAGATTTTTTGCTTTGATCTGCCAGTCTGCGAATTTCCGTCGCCACCACGCCAAACCCCTTTCCTTGTTCTCCGGTACGTACTGCTTCCACTGTAGCGTTAATTGCCAGCATATTAGTTTGATTAGCCAAATCGCTGACTAAATTGGTAATATTAGCAATCTGATTGGTTTGCTGGCTCAAATGTAAAACTTGATCGGCGATCGCTCCCACTTTTTCCGTCAAACTCAACATTCCCTGCTGGGTTTTATTTACTATTTTACTGCCTTCTGCTGCCATATTTAAGACATTACTGGCATTTTCAAGGGCGGATTCGGCTTGCATAGCTGATTGCCTTGATGATGCGCCCAATTCATCCATTGTGGTAGTTGTTTGATTAACAGAAGCAGCTTGTTGTACAGCAATACGTTCCTGTTGCTCAATTGTAGCAGCGATCTCGGTAGAAGAACTGACAATCATATTAATAATACCTTTCAGCGCTTTATCTAAAGGTTTGGCGATCGCCATGCTTAAAGCTATACCTAAAATAATCGCTGTGAGCGGTCCAACTGTCATCCCCAACAATACAGCTACTTGAGTATTCTTACTATCCTTGTATGCGGTTTCATAAGCGTCATCTGCTTGCTTTCGGTTGGCTTCAACCACTGCTAAAGTGGCGTTTTCTGAATTAATAAATTTAAATCGAATTAATTTAGCTTGCTGCCTAAGTTTATTCAAAAGGTTACTAGCTGTCTTAGCTCTTGCCATTTCTGGCGACTTACTTTTACCCTGATTAATTAGGTTTAGCTGCAAAGCCAAAGGATTCAAAATTCCCACTTTTTCAAATTCTTGATTAATTCGCAGGAGTTCTTGATCTTCCTGGTTCCACTCCTCCCAATACTTAAGCATTTGTTTATAGAGTGAGTCTTCCTCTGAGGTACGTGGAGTGGCTTCGTATGCTTTAAACCCATCTTTAATCTGCTGCCAAGCCTTGTCCATTCTGTTTAATGCTTCTTGCCTTTCTGCTTGACTGAGTGCCGGATTAATTAGCGCTCTCTCGGATGACTCAATTTGGGTTTGTCCCTCGTTAATTTTCAATAAAGCTTCAATACTCGGTAAGTTATTTTTACCGAGAGTCTCTATGTGTTGACTCAGATTAGATGTTGATCTCCATCCTACCCAGGCAACTAAAAATACTAAAAGTCCCATAATCAGAAATGCACTGATAAGTCTGGTTTGTAAATTCATTTTTCTCAACATACTGTTTCTGCTTCCTTCTACTACAGTTATCCTCGCTGCACTCATGAACAGATTTTGTATATTATAGCTTTTCTCAGGTCGATCAAGTACCTACTAGGATTTTACTTTTGAGATTTTACCTTTTAAAATTAGTAATTAATTGATGAGTAACTCCTGAGCCTGAAAGTCACTATCGATTTTGGGTGACGACGCAGTTACGCTAGCTTTTTGGTTGTCATGATGCTGAATTCATTTTTATAAACCCCTTTAGTCTACAGGTTAAAACCTGGCGTTACACAAACAAAGCCTGCCGACGCCCACTATAAAAAGTGGTAGGATTATAATTAAGTTTGGAGTACACAGATATAGGCTTTGTCAGACAGATGATGTATCATATTGCTGACGTATTCATAACGGTAAAATATACAATATAAGATAAATGAACTCTAATTCGCTCAAGAGTCACAGCCTCACCATAAGTGGAGGGGAACCCACATCCATTGACCTCATTTTTGTTCGCCAAGCATCGAAAACATCATACATTACTAGCAATGAAAGGTTATTATCTTGATTTTATACAAAAAATTATCGATGTTGATTATTCCCGAAACAATCTCACAAAAATCCATAGCTCCCTGTTTTTTGGGAGCTTTCAATTTTGTAAAAAAAAAATCACTTAAACAGGCTCCTGAAACCAAAACTATTGATCGGGTAGCTAATTTAGGCGACCCTGCAAGATTAAGGGAGAACAACTGATAATGTAAGCGCCGATTGAAAATAAGAATGATTCAATTATTGAATAACTTCCTTCTTAACTATATCCCTAAAAGTTTTAAATGCAAGAAAAAAAAACGAATAAATCTGTAAAAATATCTCACACAAACTACATATAACCGTCAAAAATAAATTTTAATATAAGTTAATTAACAAATAAAATGATACAATTATATTTGAGGATTTATGCTCCGGTAACGTACCGAAAGTATGGAAAAATGCTTGGTTAGTGATGGAAAATAGCCATAAAAATAGGCAAAACAAGTCAAGAAAGTAATCAAGAAAAAGGGCGAAAGTAATATACTTGTCGCCGCCTTCGCCCGATTTATGATAAACCTGAAATTTTATGGTCAAAACTTAAAATTATTTTCAGTTTTATCAACACAACAAATTATCAATAATTAGGAAAGGCGATAGACTTTTCATTCCGTCAACTTTCTAAGCAAGATATTTGAAACTGGTTGACACACGGCTGTTATTGTACTTCATCTATCTGAGAAAGGCTATACGGGAATCGAAAGTGTCTGTGCAGACTTTCTAGCGGAAACTGAGAAATTCAGTATAGCCAAGTGTGGAAATCCCGTAAGGGAAAAAGGCGAAAAGCCAAACGATGAAGTTTGGAAGCCCACGCCATAACTGTAATCAGTTTGGCGTTGGGAGGATGTTACTGCTTTTCCTTAGTCGATCGAGATTGACTGAGGCCCCGTGCTTTTACCGTTGGTGGGTTCGGCTGGGGGAGTAGTGTAGGAAGTTGAACCAGCTTGCTCGTCGATCCAGCTTTTAACGGGATCTTCGTGAAGGTTGAGTCGAAGCAGGCCAGATAAAAATCCGCCCGCGAAGGCGATCGGCTGTTCGATCAATTCTTTCGCCATTGGGATGAGTTCGTCGAAGAACATTCAAGAGTCTCCTTGTGTTGCAGGGGTTCTACCTTAACTGTATCGTTTGTACTGCGATGCTGGCAGCGGGCTACAAAAAACCTTCCAGCGCTGAAAATGGGCGATCGGGCAATTTTTCGGCTAATGACTTACAATGCTAATCAAATTGCTGCAAAAATTTTATGTGCCGTTTGCTTGGCTACCTCGGGGAGCCGATTTTACTCGATGCTATTCTGTACAAGCCGGAACATTCCCTAATTGTGCAGAGTTACGATCCCCGCGAAATGACTTCTGGCGTACTCAATGCTGACGGTTTTGGTCTTGGTTGGTATCACCCGCACCTCGATACTGACCCGTTTACCTATAAAAATGTACAGCCAATTTGGAGCGACATTAACCTTCCGAGTATCAGTCGATACGTTGAATCTGGATGCGCGATCGGATACGTTCGCAGTGCAACTTCAGGACAAGCTGTAGATTTGAGCAACTGTCAGCCGTTTCAGAACGATCGCCTGCTGTTCGTACACAACGGCTTCGTAAAGAATTTTCGGCAAACTCTTTACAGACCAATTCGCGATCGGCTCAGCGATACCCTTTATCAATCAATTAACGGCACTACAGATTCAGAGCATATCTTCGGCTTGTTTGTCAATGAATTGACAGCCGGAAATCTGACTCTAGAAACTGCTTTGCAAAACTCGCTGAAAACTTTGGCAGAGCTAGCAAACTTTCACCAAGTAGAATTTTCAGCTAATATAATTATCAGCGACGGACACCAGCTCGTTGCCTCTCGCTTTGCTTCCCAAAAAACCCCTCCTTCCCTCTATTGGCTGCGAGACGATTTAAATTTCCCGGATTCTGTCATCATTGCTTCTGAACCTTTATTTGCTGGCAATTGGCACGAGTGTCCAGTCCAGAGCATTATCAGTACCGGAGTAGACCGTGATATCCAAATCTATCCAATCTTGTAGAGAGGCAATTTATCGCGATTTGCAGCAGTGTCGCCGCGGCACTTTCAAGCTATTTGCAGACATCGATTATGATACTTTTTGCCGTCAAGCTCATCCTGATTTCAGTCCAGTTGGCTGGCACTTAGGTCACATTGCTTATACTGAGGATTTGTGGCTGTTGCAGCGATGTGCTGGGTTGAAGCCAGTCTTTCCTGAGTATCACCAACTGTTTGCTGCTGATATTTTGCCGAAAAAACAACGGGTTTTTCTGCCGACGTTACCTGAAGTTGAATTATATCTGGACGCCGTGAGAAAAAAGGTGTTAGATTATTTGGAAGTAGCGCCGATCGAGGAGCAAGAACGTCTCTGGCGGTTTATTATTCAGCACGAAAGCCAGCACTGCGAAACAGTTGCTTTCGTGTTGCAAATGCACAGGAAGAAGGAAGAAGGAAGAGGGAAGAAGGAAGAAGGAAGAGGGAATGAGGAAGGAAGATTAATTTCCAATTACCGATTACCAATTGCAGATTACCAATTACCAATTACCGATTCCCGGGCGATTGAAATTCCGGGCGGGGAATTTTACATGGGAAGCGATGCTGCTGAGGCTTTGGATAACGAGCGATCGCGCCACCTGTGTTATTTAGAAGCATACTCGATCGATCGCTATCCCGTCACTTGCCGTCAATACCGAGATTTCATGGAATCCGGCGGCTATCAAAACCCTGATTGGTGGTCAGCGGACGGCTGGAAATGGCTGCAAGGCGAAGCCGTCTCTCGACCGCTTTACTGGTCAGAAAATCCAGCTTTCAACAACCATCCAGTTTGCGGTGTCAGTTGGTACGAAGCCGAAGCTTACTGCAACTTTATCGGCAAGCGTTTGCCATCGGAAGCCGAATGGGAAAAAGCTGCGAGTTGGGATGCCACAAATCAAACATATCACATCTATCCTTGGGGAGAAGAACCGCCAAACGGCAGCCTGTGCAATCACGGCAATAATATTGCCAATACCTCGCCAGTTGATGCCTTTCCCAATGGAGCAAGCGCGGCTGGTTGCTGCGATATGTTAGGCAATGTTTGGGAGTGGACTGCTTCAACCTTTGACGCCTATCCGGGATTTGAAAGTTATCCTTATAGGGGCTATTCTCAAGTTTATTTTGACGGAGAACACCGGGTTTTGAAAGGCGGGAGTTGGGCGACTTTTCCGCAGGCACTGCGATCGAGTTTTCGCAATTGGTACTATCCGGGAGTGCGGCAAATTATTGCTGGTTTTCGCTGCGCCAAGTAGTTCGACAGGTAATTATAACTACTATCAAATTTGTTCATATTAAGGAATTTAGTCATCCGACTTTTTAGATTAACAAATTCCTTAATACTTGCATTATAAAGCTTATTTGACGAACCTCAGATAAATGGCTGGAGAGGGAATTGGGGAAAAATTTTGTTGGCGAAATGCCCAACTTTTTTCCATGTAACAAGCTCAAAGAAAACAAGTTTGGTTAAGTATTTAATAAATTTTGTGGATAAATTTTAAGTTTTAATTCTGGATGCGATCGCCATCCGGTGAGAAAATACAGAATCCAGAGCCGCATGAAAAATCTGACTTGAGCGCGATATTTGGCAACGCGACTGCGTGCTATACCGATATGTGCATCTAAAAATTACTTTATGAAATCCCCAAGACTGTCCGACACGACAAACTCAGCCTTAACGAAGGAAAACCGGCTGCACTTAGAGCGACTGGTGAGCGCTGCTGCACTGACCCCCGCAGAAATCAATGCTGGCAACGATGCAGTTAGCGGGTTGACTCAAACCCCCAAATCCCTGCCTCCCAAGTATTTCTACGACGATCGTGGCTCAAACCTGTTCGAGTTGATTTGCCAGTTGCCGGAATACTACTTGACGCGCACTGAGACGGCTATTTTGCAGCAGTGCGCGGGGGCGATCGCCAATTTAACTGGCCCCTGCGAAATCGTCGAACTCGGCAGCGGCAGTTCCACCAAAACTCGGATTCTCCTTGATGCTTACAGTCAACTGGAATATCCCCTGCATTATTTGCCGATCGACATCAGTCCTACTATCCTAGAAAGCAGCGCTTGTCAACTGTTGGCAGATTATCCGTCGCTCCAGATTCACGGACTTGTCAGCACATACGAATTAGCCTTAGCTAAAATTGCACCGTCGCCGTTGCCAACCCGAATGATTTGCTTTCTAGGCAGTACCCTCGGTAATCTCAACGCTCAAGAATGCGATTTATTCTTCTCGCAAGTTGTCGGTGCATTGCAGCCGGGAGAGTATTTTTTGCTGGGAATTGATTTGGACAAATCTAAAGATATTTTAGAGCCTGCCTACGATGACAGTCAAGGAGTAACGGCAGCATTTAACTTGAATATGCTGCGGCATTTAAATCGAAAATATGAGGGAAATTTTGATTTAGCGCAGTTCGAGCATTGGGCTTTTTACAATCAAGAAGAATGTCAAATTGAAATGCACTTAAAAAGTAAAAAAGCGCAAACAGTGCAGTTGCGCGCTCTCAATTTAACGGTGGAATTTGCAGCGGGAGAAACTATCCGCAGCGAAATATCCCGCAAGTTTAATCTCCATACTGTAAAGGCAGAACTTTCGCAGCGTGGTTTAATGCCTGTGCAAGTTTGGACAGATCCAAATCAGTGGTTTGGCTTGATGCTTTGCCAGATGTCAGAAGTTAATAAATGAGTTATTCAGATATTACCCACACTCAGGACACGGCACGGCGCCGTGTCCTCAATTTCTGTGTTGTCGATGGTTCTGAATTCAGCTTATCCTGTTAGCAATTCCCAATTCCCAATTAACAAATCGGCCGCTGTCCGGGTTTTACGGCGTGAATGTACTCGCTGCCCGATGTCGGCCATCCCCGCTTATAATAAGCTTCTTCCGGCTTCCCCCAGCCCAACTGCAACAAAATTTCTAGAAAATCCAACTTTTCCCACTTCGAGAGACTGGCCCATTCTGTGCGCTGGGCTAAAGCCTCTACATCAACCGGCTCGATCGCTCGAAAATCCTTCCCGCTGTTAATACTTAAATACAAATCCATCCCGGCAGTTACCTGCTGCCAGAATTCCAACATACCAATCTTAGCTGCCTTCAGCGTGATCAAATCAACCGGTAGAGCTATTAATTCGTCATCCACTGCCGGATAGCGTAGAGTATTGCCTTTAACCGCGATTTCCCGCCAGACAATCCCAGAAACTTGATGTTCCCGCTGGTATTCGTGCACGGCAGCCTTAAAATTTTGATAAGCAGTGAACTTCTGAACTCCCTCAGATTTGAGAAAGCGGTCAATCACGGGGTTGCCTGTAGCAGGAGTTTGAGTCAAGTTGAGTCGCCGCCCATGCAAGCAGGCTTGGCGCTCTTCTTCGAGGATTTTAATGAGTTCCGCCGTGCTGTAGACCTTGGACATCTTTATTGAGGCAAAATCAAGATATTGGCTGATATTCGGCTGGTTTTCTCGACTAATCTTCGGTAAAGATAGTTTTGCTGTTCTGGGCAATATTCAGTTTTGCCGTTATTCTAACTTTTCTTGCTGCTTAATTCTAGTTTGATAGTTTACAGGAGTCGAACCGGGAAATCCCGACAGCCTCTTAAAAACAGCAGTTAAGAGGGTATCGAATCACGAACTAGACTAAGAACTGCACCGTAGATGTACCTCGCGGGATTTTTCGCCAAAAACAAAGCCCCCTCCAAGGAGGGGGCAAAACTGATTTAGAGGTTTGGGAGTTTTATTTCATGGGTCGATCGAACAACCCGAAAAAGAAGCAGCATTCGCACCTGCGCTCAACTACCACAACTCAAATTTTCAGTCTCAAAGCTTAGTAGCGTCCGCGTGAAGAGCGATCGCTGTCGCCCCAGCCACCGCCGCCGCCCGAGGGGCGTCTGTTGTTGTTGTTTTCGCGAGGTTTGGCTTTGTTGACTTTCAAGTCGCGGCCCATCCATTCAGCACCGTCTAGAGCTGCGATGGCTGCTGCTTCTTCTGCCTCGCTTGCCATTTCCACAAAAGCAAAACCCCGCATCCTGCCTGTTTCCCGGTCCATTGGCACTTGGACGCGGCTTACAGTACCGTACTCGGCAAATACTTCGTTGAGGTCCTCTGATGTTACCTCATATGAAAGATTACCCACGTAAATCGACATAAAATCTCCAGAATCATTAGGGTGCAGAGATTTAGATTCGGAGAGACGCTTGTAAATAAACACCAACAAACTACGCCACCGAATTTAATTCTTGGAAAACCACTATAACATGAAGCCAGCAGAATCAGCAATTGGCTGTCATAATTTTCAATTTTCGGTGCCGTCGGGCAATCGCCAACAGAAAGTATTCGTGATAAGTGACATCTTACACTCTTGGCGTCATCCGCTTGGTTTCTTGCTGCGCGATCGACCTGATATCTGAGATTTGTCGTCGCTGTTACCAGGTTGATTGGGTCTGATTGAGAGCAGTGCCTGAGATTCACTTATAACTAACATCACGCACTGTTATCCCTGGACAAGCCTCCTGCCCGTTCCACCAGAGATAAATGTTTTTAGCCCAAGATTAATCTTCCGAGTCAATCTCCCCTCTTCCATCTCCCATCTCTCATCGCACCCGATTTAGCGCCAGAGAATAACGGTTTCCAAATAATTATCAAAAGAGTTATTAGCCATATCTACGCGCATTTTCTACATATATAGCAATCCTCGCATCATTTGTGAATTTCTTACTCGCTCCCCGATCTCGCGGGGAGGGTTGGGGTGGGGTAAAAATTTTACGACTCCTGCAACGATTGCTATCTAAGTATAATTATTTCTCTAATATTTGCATTTTATTCATTTTTTAAGGCTTTATGTAGTTTCTCTATTTGCTCTTTCTCTAAGATGATTCTCGGCTGTCATTTTTACACTAATTGCATGAAGTTTGTTTTCGATTATACCGTATTTAAATGCCTAAAAGCTTATGTCCTGGGAAAGATGCGATCGCACTCCTACCTCCCTAGCATTGTAAAAGTTGAAAGCCCACAGTCCACAAAGATTGTCTGGTACAGAGAAAAGCAAGTCTAGACAAACGAGCGTGAAGCAGTAACAGAGGATTTTAAATGGTTATAAACAGTTCGTTGACCCGGCCCTTGGCTGTCGTGACGGGTGCCTCTAACGGTATCGGCTACGAACTCGCCAAACAGTTCGCTCAAAACGGATTCGATCTCCTAGTCACCGCCACCGGAGCGAGCATCAATGAAGCGGCTCAAGCCTTTGAGGAATTCGGTGCCAAAGTCGAGACAGTGCAGGCAGACCTCGCTACCTACGACGGTGTTGAGACGCTCTACAACCAGATAAAAGCGACTAATCGGCCAGTGGATGCGATCGCAATTAATGCCGGTGTCGGCGTCGGGGGCGACTTTGCCCGCGAGACAGACTTGAAGGACGAACTAAATCTGATTAACCTCAACGTTGTCTCGTCTGTGCATTTGGCTAAACGGGTAGTTAAGGATATGGTCGATCGCGGCCAGGGACGGATTCTATTCACTTCCTCCATTGCCGCCCTAATGCCGGGGCCGTTCGAGGCAGTGTACGCGGCATCTAAAGCATTTATACACTCTTTCTCACAAGGGCTGCGTAACGAGTTAAAGGACACAGGCGTCACCGTTACCGCGCTGATGCCAGGGCCCACGGATACCAACTTCTTCCATCGCGCGGGAATGGACGACACGAAGGCGGGCGCAGACAAGAAAGACGACGCGGCCGAAGTTGCCAAGCAGGGCTTCGAGGCGCTGATGGCGGGTAAGGACGACATTATCGCCGGTTCACTCAAGACAAAGATGCTGGCCAGCGCGAGCAAGGTTTTGCCTGATACCGTCAATGCCGAAATGCACCGCCAGCTTACTGAACCGGGTTCTGCTAACAAATAATTCGCGCCGGTCTTACTATTCTTATGTGCAGATTTAAAGAAAGTAAACATCGCAGATAATGGCAAGATTGCAGCCGATAAAAGCGTGTTTAGTTCTCCCAGTAGTGACGATTTAGCGAAGTTTTCTCAGGCGTTCATCGATGCCATTATGCAGCATCGGCCTTGGATGGGAGCTGAGGAATAAATGGTTCTCGCCTAAGTAATTTAGTACAGCACATTTATGCAAATTCATCATCTCAATTGTGGCTGTATGTGTCCCATTGGTGGGGCGCTTTTCGATGGCTTCAGTCGGGGTTTGACGGCTCACCTCGTCTGCCACTGTCTGCTCGTTGAAACGAATCAGGGACTTGTTCTGATCGATACCGGCTTCGGATTGCGGGATATCCAGTCGCCTTACTCTCGGCTCAGCCCGTTTTTCGTGCATTTTAATAACATCCAGTTCGATCGCAAGTACACGGCCATCCATCAAATTGAACAGCTCGGATTTTCACCAAGCGATGTGCGCCATATTGTGCTAACCCACCTCGATTTCGATCATGCCGGTGGTCTAGAGGATTTCCCTGAAGCAACGGTACACGTCATGCAGGCTGAAATCGATGCCGCACAGGATCGGCACGGTTTCATCACAAAAAGGCGCTATCGTCCGGGGCAGTGGGATGAAGTCAAACGGTGGAAATACTATTCGGCGGGTGGCGAACCTTGGTTCGGTTTTGAAGCAGTCCGCGACCTCGACGGGTTGCCGCCGGAAATTTTGCTAATCCCGTTGGTGGGGCACACGCGCGGTCATGCTGGCATTGCCATTGATACACCCGATGGCTGGCTCCTGCACGCAGGCGATGCCTATTTCTACCGACACGAGATGGATGCCGCTAACCGACGCTGCACGCCCGGTCTGCGCGCCTACCAATGGATGATGGAGGTCGATCGCAAGGCTCGGTTGCTCAATCAAGGCCGGCTGCACGCATTATCGGTGCAGCATAGTAAAGATGTGCGCCTGTTTTGCAGTCACGATGCTATTGAGTTAAAAGCCTTCACGGGCGGGTCTAGGAACTCTTAAAACTAGAAATTTCATCATTACTATTGATAAGGCCAAGTAGGCAGTTGTGGAAGTTGCAGCCCGACTGCGCTCTGGATTTTGAGACATTTTAAATTCAAAACTCTTTAGTGCAGCGAAGCGGTGAGTGAGTCCTAGTAGTTTCTTGAAGGAGGCATTTATGAATATCAGCAGACGCAATTTGTTAAAAGTAACTTCTGCTTCGGGTTTGGTTGCAGCAGGGCTGGCAGCTTCCGAAGGGTTTTTCAAACCTTTGTTAGCTCAAGATGAACCGACCCAACTAGACGCTGAAAGTGCAGTGGCCCAAGGTCAAACCCAAAGCGGCGAGATGAGTTACAGGACGCTGGGACGCACCGGAGAGCGAGTGTCTGCCATTGGCTTAGGAGGACACCATATCGGACGCATTCGAGAGGAGCAAGAAAGTATCAAGCTGATCCGCAGTGCGATCGACCGCGGCATCAATTTCATGGACAATTCCTGGGACTATCACAACGGACGCAGCCACCGCTGGATGGGTGCAGCGCTCAAGGATGGCTACCGGCAAAAGGTGTTTCTGATGACCAAAATTGACGGCCGCACCAAGGGCGCTGCGATGATGCAGATTGATGAGTCACTGAAGGCGTTGCAGACCGATCGCATTGATCTGATGCAGCATCACGAACTTATTCGGATGGAAGACCCCGATCGCATTTTTGCTCCCGGCGGGGCTATGGAGGCCGTAGTGGAAGCGCAAAAGGCGGGCAAAATTCGTTACATCGGGTTTACAGGACACAAAGACCCTTTGGTTCACCTGCGAGTGATGGAAATTGCCGCTCAAAACAATTTCCGTTTTGACGCGGTACAGATGCCGCTGAACGTGATGGACGCTCATTTTAGAAGTTTTGAGCAACAAGTTCTGCCGCTGCTGGTGAAGAACCAAATAGGTGTATTGGGGATGAAATCTATGGGCGACCCTTACGTGCTTAGAAGTAATACAGTAAGCCCGATCGAATGTCTCCACTATGCGATGAATCTGCCTACTGCAGTTGTGATTACTGGCATTGATAGTATGCAACTCCTCGATCAAGCGTTTGAGGCCGCTCGCACGTTTAAGCCGATGGATCGAGCACAAGTTGCAGCAATGCTGAATCGCACTCGCGAGGCGGCGGCCAAAGGGCAATACGAACTGTATAAAACTACCAACCAATTTGATAGTACCGCCATGAACCCATCGTGGCTAGGGTAAGCCGTTTTGTATTATTCATAAGCAAATCTAAGATGAGGCCGAAATTATTTCTTTAGATAACCCTCAAAGGCTAGAGGAGAGGTTGTCTCCGGCTCTTTTGGATTGTTTCTAGGGAGCTAGGTTAAGCAGGCTGGGTGAGTTTCTTTCATGCCTGAATGGGTGGATTTTTTTCAAAACACGATATTTTCACCACACTGTAATAGAAATTGGTAAGGAAATTAAAAGGCGTGCAGTTGTTTTCATGGATAATGTCCCAGCTCACCAACTTGCTTCGATTGAACCATTGATTCAATCGGTCGGCGCTAGTGTTCTTTACCAATCACCTTATTCACCCAATTTTAATTTTATTGAATATTGGTGTTAACAACTCAAAGCTTTTTTACGTTGAGTTTCAACTTAATCAAGGTTATTTTAACGGACAGAATATCATTAATTATGAGCTGATATTCTGCCGGATATAGGAATATTAATTGTTGTGGGAATTGGATTTCTTATGAACCGCAGAGGGCGCAGAGAACGCAGAGGGAGAGAGAAGACGGAAAGTTTTTAGTTTTAAGTTAAAGAGTTCAAACTTTACCCCAGCGCGGTATTGTAAAACTTCATTAAGTCTGTAAGCAGTAGTAGGCCAAAGTAGTATCATGTGGTAAGAAGGACAAAATGAAACTACCTGACTCTTAATGCAACTAGCAGAAAGGCACATCATTAAATCTACAGAATACCGTTTTGCCTTGATTGATGAATTAGCTTTTAAATCCAAAAATCTCTACAATGCTGCGAACTACGTCATTCGCCAAAACGTACTCTATGGCTGGGGATATCTCACTTACAATAAAATGGCTTCGTTGATGAAATCCCATCCAGCATATCAGGCACTACCCGCCAAAGTCAGCCAACAAATCTTGATGATATTAGACAAAAACTGGCAAGCTTTTTTTGAGGCTCTCAAAGCTTACAAAAACGAACCAAAAAAATTTACTGGACGCCCCAAATTACCGAAGTACAAAGATAAAGTTAAGGGGCGAAATATTCTGGTTTATACAGTTCAAGCCATTAGCAGCAAGCAATTAAAAAAAGGAATTATCAAACTTTCAGGGACAGAAATATCGATTAAAACAAGTGTCAAGCCCGATCGAGTGTGTCAAGTAAGAGTAGTTCCCAAATGCGATTGTTTCGTAATCGAGGTAATTTACAATGAACCGGAGTCCACCATCAACCAAGAGAACTCTACATCGGTAGCCAGTATCGATCTCGGACTGAATAACTTAGTGGCGCTAACATCAAATCAACCGGGATTTATCCCCTTACTGATTAACGGGCGACCGCTAAAATCGATCAATCAGTTCTACAACAAGCGTAAATCCCAATTACAATCCCTCTTGAAAGGCAATCTCAAAACCTCATTAAGAATTCAGCGCCTCACTCGGTGCCGCAATCAAAAAGTAGATAACTACTTACACGCCTCCAGCAAGCTGATTATCAATTTTTTGAGCGAGCGCCAGATTGGGACGTTAGTAATTGGTAAAAATGTGCAGTGGAAAAACTCGATTAACTTAGGCAAGCAGAACAATCAGAACTTTGTCAGCATTCCGCACGCTCGATTAATTCAGATGTTGGAATACAAAGCTCTTTTGGCTGGGATTAAAGTGGTAATACAGGAAGAGTCCTATACTTCTCTCTCTAATTTTCTTTCCTTAGATCCGATTCCTGTTTACGGCGAGAGTGATGCTTCGATGGTGAAATTTACTGGCAAACGTATCCACAGAGGTTTGTACAAAACGGCAGAGGGTTTGTTAATTAATGCTGATGTTAATGGCTCTTACAATATCATGAGAAAAGCACTCCCAAAAGCCTTAAGCAATGGGATAGAGAGCTGCGTAGTTCAGCCGAGGCGGGTTAATCCGCTCGAAGTAAAAGTGAAAGGGGAGGGTCTTCACGCCTCCCATGTCATGTAATAGATGACTATACTTTTACCAGCTATTACGAGGAACAAAGCAATTTCAAAACTCAAAACTATTTGTCCATTTCCCCTTACCACTTTCCTGACATCGCGCCCTTGAGTCTCAATTCTTCTCGACTGACTAGAGCTTCGTAGTAATCGGGTTTGATTTCGAGGGCGACTCCGTAAGAACTAATAGCATCTTGAGTTCGCTGCAATTTTTGCAAAACGTCGCCCCGCTGCGCCCAAGCTTCCCAGTTGTCTGGCTTGAGTTGAATCACTTGGTCAAAAGCGACGAGTGCTTGGGAATAATTCTGCATTTCCCCTAGGATCAGACCTCGCTTTACCCAGCCTTGATAGTTGTCCGGCCAGACAGTAATTGCTCGATCGTATGATGCTAGAGCTTGTTCGTACTGCTGCAATTTTGACAAAGCGTTGCCGCGGTTCAACCAAGCTTCAAAATTGTCTGGCACGATTTTTAGTACGCGGTTGTAAGCTGCGACGGCTTCTTCGTAACGCTGCAATTTTTCCAGCGCTGCGCCTTGCTGCAACCCTACTTTTGATGTAATTTCTGCTTCTGAAGTCAGAGAGATTACTTTATCAAAACAGGCGATCGCTTCTTCGTATTGCTGCAATTTTTCCAAAGCTTCGCCTCGCAAGTTCCAAGCTTCTAGAAAATTACCTTCAATTTGTAGGGCATTACTGTAAGCGATAATTGCCTCTTTGTAGCGTTCCAATCCTGCCAGGGCGATGCCTCTACCCAGCCAAGCTTCGGGAAAATTCGGATTAATTTGAACGGCTTGGTCAAAAGCTGCGATCGCCCCTTCAAAATCTCTCGATTCTGACAGTGTTTGACCGCGCCCGATCCATGCTTCGGGATAAAAAGAATTAATTTGAATTGCCCGATCGAAACAAGCAATTGCCGCGTCTGCCCGCTGGTGTTTGAGGGCCATTCCTTTATAAAACCAAGCTTCGCAGTCGTTGGGCTGCATTTGCAGTACGCGATCGTAAGCTGTCACCGCTTCTGCATATTTGTGCAATTTTGCTGAAGCAATGCCCCGATTGAACCAAGCCAGACTATTTTGCGGTTGCAGTTGAATGGCGCGATCGTATGAAGTTACAGCTTCAGCGTAGCGTTCGGCTTTCATCAAAGCCAAACCTCGGTTCAGCCAAGCTTCCCAATTAGTCGGGACGAGTTTCAGCGCGCGCTCGAAAGCGGCCACGGCTTCAGGGTAGCGCTCCGCTTGAACCAACACGTTGCCTTGCCTATACCACATGGCGGGCAAATTCGGATGAAGTTGGGTTGCTTTTTTGTAACAGGTTGCGGCTGCATCCCACTGCTGCAATTCCTCTAAAACTCGGCCCCGCTGATACCAAGCTTCGTGCTTTTCTGAATTGATTTGAATTGCGGTGTCGAAAGCCCCGATCGCTTCTGAGTGATTTTGCAAACTTAACAGCCCTGTCCCGCGCAGCATCCAAGCCCAGTATTCTTCGGGATTAATTGCTGTAGCTCGATCGGCGCAGGCTACGGTTTCTGCGTAGGAGTGCAGTTGCTTGTAAGCTTTGCCCAGATTCAGCCACGCCCGGGCCCAGTCCGGCTTAATTTGAACCGCTTTTCCGTAGCAAATGACTGCCGCTTCGTACCTTCCTGCGGCGTACAATCTATTGCCCCGATCGTAATCTGGAAATGCTGCAAAAATTCTTAAAATCGGCGGCAGCAGAGCTGGTTGGGGGTTTGAGGAGTTTTCTGTAGCCGAAGTCGAGAGGTCTGGCATACGCCTTTCACATAAAAATTTAGTGGGATAACAAGCTTGCGGTCTTATATATTAACTTATGCTTTTCTTAATCTCGCTGCTGTTTGGAAACAAATTTAGCATATCAGGCTTGGTGCGACAAATCCTTTTTACTTAATTCGAGTAGGTATAAAATTATGCCCCGTTCCCACTTTCGGTACACCCCTGTAAGATACGGTCAGTCGATTTTCGATTTTCGATTTTCGATTGACCGAACGCATCGAGGACACAAGCACATATGCCCTAATTCAGGTTTAAAACCAAATTTAAGATGCTAGAGTTGCACACGCTTTTAGATTTCACTGACTGTCATTGGGAATCGATCGATTCGCGCCCGAATTATTGGTACGAAGGCCGTTGTCCTCAAAGCGGCGAGCTGCTGAGACTGCCGCGCACTCGAATGTCCGAGGATCTCGCGCGGGGTTTGATGCAGTACCTGGCGGCTGAGGATTCCTACGATCGCGAGGGCAAGATGTACGGCATATTACTGGTGGAGATGCCTTCGGGGGAACAGGGGATACTCAAAGCATTTTCCGGGCTGCTGAACGGTTGCAGCATTGTTGATGGCTGGGTGCCACCGATTCCAGGACGAGATCGAGTTGCTTTTGAGGAAGCCCGCACGTTAACTCAATTGGAGGCGATGAAACAGGAACTTATTGCACTCAATCAACTCCCGCAGCGACAAGAGTATGAAGCCTTATTTCGGGAGTTTGAAGTGCAATTGCAAGTTTTGAGCGATCGGCATCGCAACTGCAAGCTGCAGCGAGACGAAAAACGCCAGTTACTGTGTCAAACTCTCGCAGCAGAAACACTAGAAATTGCCCTGGAACAACTGAATCAAGAAAGCCGTTTGGAGAAAATTGAACGCAGACAATTGAAACGACAGCGGGATGAAACATTGCAGTCGCTAAAACAATTAATTGAAGCTGCGGATCAACGGATGCGGGCGCTGAAACAGCGCCGGAAAGAACTTTCCCGCGAACTTCAGACGCAAATGCACGCGGCTTACACTCTGATGAATTTTTTGGGGAAATCGATCTCGCTATCCTCATTGATGCCAACTAATTCTATTCCCACTGGCACCGGCGACTGTTGCGCGCCAAAATTGCTCCACTACGCGGCAGTACACAATCTGAAACCGCTGGCAATGGCTGAGTTTTGGTGGGGGCCACCATCGGGCGATAAGATACAGGGAGAATTTTATGGTGCTTGTGGCGATCGGTGTCAGCCGTTGATGGGTTTTTTGTTGTCAGGATTGGCTCAAAATCCGATTGTTCCTAATATGGATGAGCGTTTTACGGGCGCGCTAGAAGCCCACCGCACAAGCAATAATTTTTCTTGTGGAACGGGCATCTTGCCCGTTACGCAAATGCTACCGATTATCTATGAAGACAAATGGTTGATTGCGGTCAATAAACCATCTGGCTTGCTGTCAGTTCCAGGTCGTTATCTGGAAAATCAAGATAGTGTTTTCAGTCGTTTACGTAACTTGTTACCGGATAGTTTTAATTTAACAGTCGTGCATCGTTTAGATGGGGAAACATCTGGGATTTTGCTATTGGCGCGGGACAAAGAAACTAGCAGTCAACTCAGGCAGCAATTTGCCAAAAAGCAGGTTCACAAAGTTTATGAAGCGGTGCTTTCGGGTACTGTAAAAATTGATGCGGGGACGATCGAACTCCCACTTTGGGGCGATCCAGAAAATCGCCCTTACCAGCAAGTCAATTGGGAGTGCGGAAAACCCAGTGTTACTCGCTTTCAGGTAATGGCGAGGGAGGGAAATTGCGATCGCGTCGAGTTTTTGCCACTGACTGGACGCACTCATCAATTGAGGGTTCATGCAGCGGATGTTCGAGGGTTGGGGATACCGATTTTGGGCGATCGGCTTTATGGATGTCGGGCTGCTGCAAACCGGCTACACTTGCACGCACGGGAACTTTCGTTTGAGCATCCGCAGTTGGGAGAAAGGTTATACCTACAGGCAGAAACACCATTTTGAGCTAAGCGCCATCGGGAAACGAAGGATAGTTGAGCAGTAGGAATTACAGATAGAGGCAGCCAATATTTATTGTTGAGTAATCGGAGCAACAAATCGGGGAACTTCAGGTTAAGTGGTCACCCATGAGTAGAGCCGGAAACAAGCTACTTATTACTGATTACTTCTTACTTTTTTTATATCGCATTACTCGGAAATCTCTGCTTCAAAACAGGCATTACCGGACAAGGTTTTTGCTCCTGTAGATTCTCTGGTTTGTTCCAAGTAAAAGGCCCTTTTTTCTCCGCCGCCATCCACAGCAAGCTTTTTGCTCTGGTCATGGCCACATACAGCAGTCGAAACTCTTCTGCTGTTTTCAAATAACCTGCTTGTTCCCAGGCTTCGCCTAAATTTGGTAAAGGATATTTTTCGTGCAAACTTGCTCGAATTTGTGCTCTCGCTACCTCTGCTAAAGTGAAATCTCCTAAAAATCGGGCTTGCGGCAAAACACGCAAATTTCCGGGGATGGTTTGTTCGTGCAGAAACGGCAAAAATACGCAATCCCAATCCAATCCTTTAGCTTTGTGCATGGTAATAATTGTTAGTTGACCTTTGCTGGTATAACGTTCTTCTATTTTGTCGTCTGCATCCACAGGTTCAAATCTTTCGGAACTGACAATTTCGCTTAGTACGCCCAAAATATTTCGCATTGAATTGTTGCCGGCTGTTTGGATTGCTACCCGTTCTGCTAATTTGTCGGCGGTGGCTAATTCTGTTTGGTCGTATTGCAGCGCTAAGGCTAAGAATGAAATGATTTGGTAGGGTGGCAGTTCTAAGCTAGCTTGCAGCAAACCGCAGCAAAAATAGCGGCATTTGCGAACAGGGTCTGACTGCTGCGGGTCTAGGGGGCCTGGGTAAAGGAATTGCTCGGGGCTAGTCGCAAAAGCATTGTAGTCTTGTTTGGGAATCAGTTGCCGATCGCTCAAAATCTTTAAGGCTGCTTTCAGGTAGTCTGGAGAGTGGGGGCGATCGAGGAATTGCAGCAGTGTTAAGATTTCCCAAGGTACTTGAGAATGTCTGTCCCGCTCTCCCACATCCTCAATTTTAATCCCGTATTTCCGCAAATCAAAGCTTAATCCGTGTTTTTGAGGATTTTCTAGCACTTCTTTGATAAACTTACCTTGTTTGTTTTCCCGCACCAAAATAGCCATCGATTTCAGATTTTCTAACGGCAATTTGGCGCTATTTTCCCCCTCCCTCGCTTCCCCGCCTGAATCGATATCTTTGCCATCCCTGCCCAATTCAAAATCGGTAGGTAAAAATTCTTCTACCAACTCAATTACCCGCTTGCCAATTAACTCAATTGTATGGTAAATATCGCGGGGAGTATGCAATTCTAAGCCGCGACCAATGGGAGCCGGATTGGCATTCTGCTGCGGGTCATGGCTGGGTACTGGCTTAATAGTTTGGTCGCGAAAAGGCTGTTCAGTTCCCGCTAATTTCGAGCTATTTACCCATTGCAACATAAAGTTAGCGGCATCGATAATTACTTGGGTGCTGCGGCCTGCGCCGTCCATTGTCGCTAACTTATTCTCTACTTCGCACCGATCGCAAAATTGGTTAAAATAAATCGGGTCTGCGGGAGTGAAAGTAGAATTAATCGCTTGATTTGGGTCGCCAACTCTGATAAAATTCGGAGGAAAAGTAGGATGATCGGGATCGATCGCCAATGTTTCCAAAAGCCGAGTCTGCAAAGGTGTAGAATCCTGCGCTTCGTCCTCGAAAACAGCAAATACTTGCTTTTGCTCGATCGCCCTCGCCCTCGGATTTTCCAACACCCGCAAAGCGGCTAAAATCATCTCGTCGTAATCGATGAATTCCCGACTCCTCAACAAAGCCTGATATTTTTGATATAAACCCCCAGCTACTGCTAAAATCTCATAACCGTCCCCAGTATCAAGAGCGTTCATTTCTAACAACTGTTCGGGAAATAAACCAGAAGATTTCGCCTCGTGAATCACAGTTTTAGCTACCTGCGGCAAAATTTCCGTCCGCAAAACCGATTGTCGCCGCAGCCTCTCTGTTTCCTCTCCGTCGAATTGCTGTCCTTCCAACAAAACTTGATATCTGCGGGGATTTTCGGCAATCCAAAGTTCTACACAGGTGCGAATTAATCGGTGACTTTGAGTAGGAGTAACTAATGTTGAATTTTCTAAATTTAAACCCGACAAATCAGGATGGCGCATCGCAATATTCAAAGCTAAACCGTGCAAAGTATGCACCGCAAAACCGCCTTGCGATAAAGACAATTCTGCCAATCTTTCCCGAATTTTAGCTTTAATATTAGCAGCAGCCGATCGCGTAAATGTCACGACAATTAACTGGCGGCGGCTGTGAAGCCCGTTGCGGGCGATCGCAATTGCCGACGCAGCAGCCATTCCCGTAGACTTCCCGGCCCCTGGAACCGCCGAAACAGCAAGAGGGCCGCCTTGCCAATCCGCCATGTCCTGCTGGCCCGCACGCAAGCTTTCCCGAATTTTAAGGCAAGCTTGTTCTCGCAAAACTGCCGCAGAGTCTAACCCAGAGGAAATGTTGCCAGGGCGATCGATATTCGTTGTCGATCGCATAAAATCCGAATCAAATTCATCAGTCATTATTACATCCGCGTTTATCTGCGTTCATCTGCGGTTAAAAATAAAAAAATCTGCAACCTCTACCGTTTCAATTTCGGTATCGGCTAAACTAACACTATCTATTCGAGCTTAAATTAAAACCAGCATAAAATTCAATACCCAAGCCTTTTTTAGAGGAGTCACCCCAATGAAAACTCACCTCAAAATCAATTCCCCCCCGCCCAAGCCAAACCCAAACCCAGCCAACAACAGCACAACTCGTTTTGCTGTGGCGGTATTTTTAACTTTATCTTCAACAATTGCTTTGCCTAGCTGCGGAGGAGCTCAAACGTCCAGCAGCGCTCCAGGCGGCGCCGCTTCATCCAGCAGCCCTGAAAACCAAGTTGCGGCATCGGCTCCACAATCGGCACCCGCACCCGAGCCAGCAGCCCAAAGGTCAAACACTCCTGGTGCATCAAAAAAAGCACCAGAAACTCCAGCAACCCGTCCCCAACTAATTAAAAAAGCCCAACTCACTGTAGTTGTCAAATCTATTGACGCCAGCACTAAATCTGTTACTAATATTGTCGAAAAACAGCAAGGCGATATCTTGGGTTTTCAAAATCAAAAGCCCCCGGATTCGAGTGTCCGCCAAACGGCGTCTGTGGAGATTCGCGTGCCTCAAGAACGTTTAGAAACGACTTTAGACGCTTTGGCAAAACTCGGAACTGTAGAGAACCGTTCTCTGACGGCGGAGGATGTTACCGATCAATTAGTTGACAGCGAGGCTAGGCTGCGGAACCTCCGCAAATCGGAGGAAATGGTGTTAAAAATTATGGAGCGATCGGGCTCTGTCGGCGACGTGCTCAAAGTTTCTCAAGAGTTGAGCAATATTCGGGAGTCGATCGAACGCATTGACGCTCAGTTAAAAAGTTTGCGAAATCAAGTAGCCTATTCGACTATTAGCTTAACTCTAGAAGCAGCAGTATCTGCTCAACAAACTCCCGAACCTTCTCTAGGTTTGCGGGTGCAGGAAACTTGGGGGAAAGCGACTCATTCTGTGGGTGAATTGACGCTCGGTTTGTTTGGTTTGGGTATTTGGCTGTTGGCTTACAGTCCTTATTTTCTGTTAATTGCGGCTGCGGTTTACGGCTTTAATCGATTTAAGAAACAGCATTCTGATCCGACAACTCCACAACCGAAACCGCCTCAGTAGTCATTAGTCAGTTGACTGTTGACTGTTGACTGTTGGCTGTTGGCTGATAACAACTAACAACTGATACCTAACAACTGACAACTGACAACAACTAACCACTAACCACTAACCACTAACAACTGACAACTGACTAATCATCAATTTGCCATCCATCTTTGGTATAGTCTTCATCCACAATCTTTTTGGGCCGCATCACCAGAACAACTCGCCCCAAAATAGGAAGATCCGGGGATTGTTCAAACCAGTACAATTCTAAATTGCCACCGTTATCGGCGAGGAAATAACTGTCAGCATCCCACTGTCTTTGAGCTCGATCGGCAATAATCAAAACTTCTTCTACTTTGCCTTGCAGCGGTACCGGCAATCTATCGCTCATTTCCAAAACAGCCACCGGATCTTCAGCGTTCAAAATTACCTGCCATCCGGGAATCGCCACCCAAGCTCCAGCTCCTGAAAATTTTACCATTCGGAACGGCTCGATTTCCTCCGGCAAAGGCACTGCCAGCAAATCTGTCGTAGAAAGCGGCAATTTGCCCACAACCGGGACAATCCGGGGCAATTGTTCCTCAGAATCGAGTCGGTAGACGGGCAGGCGGGGCGCTTCCCGTCTCGGAACTACGGTAAAATCAACGAGCAACTGCTCGATTTGCGCCCTAGCGGTTTGGCTGCTAGCTAATTTTAAACCGCGAGCAATTAAGCGCGATCGCTCTTGCAAATCGCTTTTCTGTCTCGCCAATTGCCAGCATTGGTAAGCCATAGCATCGCCGGGAGTGTCTGTGAACCCTTGGGGGAGACTCCCGAAGTGCGAAAACTCCTTGATCGCTTTAGCAACTTGGCGAGCATCGTCAACATCCAAATTGTGGGTTAGCATCAAAGCAGCGGCCCCGGCCCGCTCTACTTGAGAGAGAATCCGAAACTCGTATAAGATATCGCTACCTTTTTTCAAGAAGTGCGATCGAACTTCCTCTGAAGCCCCAGCATTTACCATGCTGGTGTAGACTTGGGCTGCGACGCTTACTTGATTTTGCTGAATTGGCTCAAAACCAGTTTCTTCAAAAATCCTTTGAGTGTTGTAGCCAGCTTTTAGCAGTGCAGTGCAGGCCTGTCCCCACTCTACCCAAGTGCCTTCTTTTCGGCGGAGCGATCGAATTAACTTTTCGGCATCCACAGCATTTGTGGAGGATGCAGATGCAGGAGAGGATGAATCTTGCGGTCTATCAGTCATAATTGAATCAAAAACTAGCGCTAAGTTATGTGTGATTGGATACCGGCCAAGCTCGTGTCGCGGCAGAGCGATAGATTAATAGTAAGTGAGTTATGAGACTATTGTTACAGAATAGTTGCTCGCCTAAATTTACAAAGGGGAGTTTATCGTATTGTTATGGATAATGCCATTTCAGAGCTAGATCAAATTAAACGCCAGCTCATGACCCTACACAGACCGAAAAAGCCCAAAATGCTGGTAGTAGACGACGAACCAGACAATCTGGATTTACTCTACCGCACTTTCCGACGAGATTTTAACGTGCTCAAAGCTGAGAGCGGAATTCGCGCCTTGGAAGTCCTCGGCATCGAAGGCGAGGTCGCCGTCATCATTTCCGACCAGCGGATGCCCGAAATGAAGGGGACGGAGTTTTTGAGCAAAACCGTGCCCCAGTTTCCGAATACGGTCAGAATTATCTTGACTGGTTTTACGGACATTGAAGACTTGGTGGATGCGATTAACTCAGGACAGGTTTACAAGTATATCACCAAGCCTTGGGACCCGAACGAACTGAAAATGGTGGTGCAAAAAGCGGCCGAGACTTATGAAATCCTCAAGCAGCGGACTGAGGAATTGGATCGCGCCCAAACTCAAATACAACTGTTAGCAACAATCATGCAAACGGCTGTGGATTATCCGAGTTTGGAAGCAAGTTTAGATCCAATTGCTACTGCTATAAGTGATAATTTTTTGGCGGACTGTTGCATTTTGCAACTGGTGGAAGAAAATGTTTTAATACCAGTCCAAGGCACTCACACCACTGGTTCAAGCGTGGAAAATTGGCTGGCAGATGACCCTCTGGTTCGAGAAGCAATTACCTCTCAAACTATTCAGGGTGCTGTGAATATTGGGATCGACACAGCCTTAGCGAGCCTGCCGCACTATCAGAAATCCGGCATTCAAGCTCACCTGAGCATCCCGGTGATTCACAAAGGTCGATCGATCGCCCTGATTTCCATGCAGTGGAAGCAACCTTGTTCCCTGCGCCCCGACGAACTCACAACAGTTCACCTCGCCGCTCAAGAAGTTGCTTTGGTATTGACGAGTTTTCAGGGTCATTAGTCATCAGTCATGAGTCATCAGTCATTAGTCCTTAGTCATCAGTCGGCTCTATGTCTTGAGTTTAAAATGATAGCAAACCAATAATTCTCGACAAAAGCTCACCGCTCGCTAACAAATAAAAAAGCATTAATGACTGGCGACAGCATGACATGAATGCAGGGATTAATTATTTTTTTCGACCGATCAATTACAAATTATCAATCACCAATGACAAATGATAAATGACTAATAACGCCGAACAAATTAAAACTATATTTAATCGAATTGCACCAGTTTACAATCAATTGAACGACTGGTTGAGCTTTGGGCAACACCGGATTTGGAAGCAAATGGCGGTGAAATGGAGCAGTGCGGGCCCCGGAAATACTTGTTTAGACTTGTGCTGCGGTAGCGGAGATCTAGCTTTGTTGCTGGCTAAACAAGCAGGGCCGACCGGTTGCGTATTTGGAGTAGATTTTTCCGCCGAACAATTGGCCGTGGCGGCTAGGCGCGATCGACCTTTTCTCACGCCTGCAAGCCCCATTTCCTGGGTAGAAGCTGACGCCCTAGACTTGCCTTTTGCTGACAATTACTTCGACTGCGCCACAATGGGTTACGGCCTGCGTAACGTGACTGACATCCCCCGCAGTCTCCAGGAATTGCACCGCGTGCTCAAACCCGGTGCCAAAGCAGCTATTCTCGACCTCCACCGGCCCAGCAATTCCCTAATGCGGAGCTTTCAGCAGTTTTATCTAGACAGTCTCGTAGTGCCCATTGCTCAGCAATTTGGCATGACTCAAGAATATGCTTACATTAATCCTAGTTTAGAAAAATTCCCGATCGGCCAGGAGCAAGTCGCGATCGCCAATAAAGCCGGATTTGCCGCCGCCACCCACTACCCGATTGCCGGAGCTATGATGGGAGTATTGGTACTGGGCAAAGCAATTTAAAATTAAAAATGCTTGCAGTCTATATCAGCTATCTAACTATAGGGTGCACCGATCCGTGTGCACCTTACCCTATTTTTAATCATTTATGAATCCGTCTGACATTTGGCTGTTGTTGGCCCCACCTGTAGTGGGAGGAATTATTGGCTATTTCACTAACGATATAGCTATCAAAATGCTGTTCCGCCCCTATCGAGCTATTTACATCAAAGGGCGGAAGTTGCCTTTCACTCCAGGCTTGATCCCCCGTAACCAAGAGCGTTTAGCAAAGCGAATTTCCGACACAATTATGGGTTCCCTGCTGACGCCGGAGGAACTGCAAAACTTGGCGCGCCGCCTCCTGCAAACCGAGCGGATGCAGTCGGTGATTCTCTGGCTGTTGCAGTTGGCGCTGGATCAGGTAAAAGCCGACGCCGAGCAAAAAACCGCTAAAATTCTCGCAAACATTCTGCGAGATTTGTTGGGGGAATCTATGCCGCGAATTCTCAAAGTTTTGGCGCGCCGGGAAGATTTTTTAGAAGCTCAGCTTAATCAAATTTTTGACCAAGTTTTGCTGGAGATTCAGCTAACTGAAGCTCAGGCGGCTCAGCTTGCTGAGTGGTTGTTGCAGGTAGTAATACCACCGGAAGTGCTGCGGCAGGCTTTAATTGACTTTTTGACAGATCGCAATATTTCGATCATAGATGAAGGGTTTCGAGAAAAAACCAGCGGCACTTATTGGGTAGTAGCAAATTTGTTTGGTTTGCGGAACACTTTAACTCGGCTGCGGACTTTTTGTCTTGATGACAGAGAAGCGACAAATCAGCGCTTAGCAGAGTTAACTGTTTCTTTGGGAATTCGCGGGCGAATTCAGGAATGGCTGCAAAATTTGTCGATGCAAAATTTACCGGTTTCGACTGTGAGACAGTTGCGAAAAACTATGCGCGACAGTGTTCGCAGCTATGTTCAACAGCGGGGTACAGACGTACTTGAGGGTTTGAGCAAATCTATTGACTGGGAAAATATTTCGCGGTTGCTTCTCAATCGCTTGCAAACTTCAGCGGTGATGAGCGCTTCCCTCGGAATTGTCAGCCAAGAACTGGCTTTGGTTTTAGAGCGCTATTTAGAGCGGGATTTAGAAAATATTGTAGCTCAGGCTATCCCGATTTTGAATATTGACCAGGTGATTGTCGATCGAGTCAAAGGTACTTCTCCTGAAGAGTTGGAGTTAGCAATTCAGGGAATTGTCAAAAGTGAGTTGCAGGGAATTGTAAATTTAGGAGGCATTTTGGGCGTTTTTGTCGGCTGTTTGCAGACAGTTGTGCTTTTGATTCAGCGGTGATTTGTTTCGGCAGTTGTGAGATATTTGTTGTAGTCTAATATTCACTCGACTTGCGCCCAAAGTACCAAAAACCCGGTTTTTCGCTAGTATTTGCTACCTAAGCCAGAGGATTTTTGGTATAAACCGGGTTTTTGTGGCCCAATCCTAATTTACTTATTTTCTAAATCTATGCCAGCCCCCAATTCGGACGATCGCACAAACATCCCAAAAAACCCGCGCAACCTCAGCCGCCAACAATACGAGCGTTTAACCGCAGAAATGGCCACTCCCTACCGGCCTCTGCGACAGTTTGTTTACATAGCTTGTGGCGCTTCGGGCTTTATCGGCGGCTTGGTTTTCCTCGCTAAAATTGCCTCTGGCCGGGAAATTGGTTCTGCTTTGCCTAATTTTGCCCTCCAAGTCGGAGTGGTGGCCCTGATGGTGTTCCTGTTCCGCTGGGAGCAGCGCGCCGAGGGCCGATCCCCGAAGTCGAAGTAACAAAAGTTTACAAATCGAGACAAATATCTATCTGACGCAAGGAAAAGTTAGAAATATAAAGAAATTATTATGAAATCCTCGTTTGCCAGCGATCCCTGTAATGATAATGATGTGGCTTCAATTGGGGTCAGCAAATTTAAAGGCCCTAATCATAAACCGCTTGTCATTCGTTCAATTGGGGTCAGCTTTCATAAAGACCCTAAATATATAAAATAAATTTAAGCCCAGCGCCAGCCTTCACTGATAGAAGAGCTGGCGTTCGGCATTTTGGTAGGCTCAGGAGCTGGGGAGAGAGAATCAGTAGGGTGTGCACCGCGCACAGAGTCAAAATCCCGTACTAGCGCCCGGAACCGAGTTTTTTGCCTAGCATCCGATACAGGTAATTCCAGTTCCCAAAAATCATGCAACTGTAGACCCCTACTCGAAATCACGATGATCAGTCAGTTGCAATTTTAAAATCTAAAATCTAAAATCTAAAATCTAAAATGGTATAACGGCTGGGGCGATCGAATAATGTAGCATTTCCCGAAGACCTGAGTCTGTGCAGTAACTCATGAGATGTGTCAAAGTCGAAGTAGAAAAAGATGTTGGGATATTTTACTATGGGTCGATCATTTTTCAAAGGGCGGTGGACGTTATTTTTAGCAGCAGGCGCGGGAATTGTATTTTACAGCAATGCGGCGGCGGCGGCCGAAAAGGTAGTGCTCAAATACAGTGCGATCCGAATGACTTTACCCGTCAGCGAATTAGAAATTTTTGCAGAAACTGGGCAAATGTCGCCCGCGTTAGAAATGCTGCTGGGAAAAGCAAAAAAAGACCCAGAAGCGGTTCGCAACAGTCTGATGAGACCAGTAAAAGTCAGTCAAAGCTTTTTGGATCGGACGCTTAAGAGCAAAGTTGGCGAAATAATTCTCGATGAAGTGGGTCAAGTAATTCGCACTCCTTCTGGGAATGCAAATCGAGAAGCTTTGCGCGAGGCATTGGTGCTGTCTGCAACTAATGATAACGAGATTACCCTGCTGGAAGCGATGAAGAATTATCCTACTCCAGAAGTTTATGTTGAGGGCGATCGCTTAGTTGAAGCTTACGGTCAACTGGTAGCTTTGTCAGAACAATTGGGCGGCGTTTCAGAACGGCTGCAAGACATTTTGAACAAGATTCGCCTGCCTAGATTGTAGTGGATTTGGTCAAGGACCGTTGATTGCTTCGAGCGATCGCACAATGTTGCTGATCCTGCATAAATTACAGCGGAGTCACATTTTATTTGTGCAAAATTTGCCTAAATTTAACACGACTTTTAAAAAAGAATGCAACGGTAGACAAGCTTCAAACCTAACGGGAATCAAGCCTTCTCAAATCTCAAATCTAAAATAGTATAAGTTGGCTGTAAAAGAAGTGTCCGGATAAACGTTCGATGGTTTACACAAATTTAAAATAAAATATACGTATATTTTGATTAATAAAACTATTTAAGAATAAAAAACAGGGAAAGAGCTTCTGTATCCCCCATAAACTGAAGTACGATTTGGTGGACATTGCAGTTGATCTATCTTAAGATAGATCAACGCTGTCAGAGTCAGGCGCTTGGGGAAAAACCACGGGTAATTAGTAAGCTCGTACTATAACAGACACTATTACGCAACCTATTCGCCAAAACTCTTGATTAAAAAAAGTTGAAAAAAAAGGTGAGAGGCTGCATTAATTGACAGCCCCTCAATTCCTAATAAAACCGTACTTGTCACGATAGTACACTTTCACTCTATCGACCCTATTTACTGGGTAACATTAGCAACATGAACAACAATCCTATTCGTTCAAAAGACCGTTTCTTGGTTTTCGGTGCTCCGGCGATCGAAGATGCTGAAATTCAAGAAGTGGTGTCAACCATGAAAACAGGTTGGTTGGGTACAGGCCCGAAAGTCATGAGTTTTCAAGACGAATTCAATGCTTACAAGGGTTCGCAGTACGCGGTTGCAGTCAATTCTTGTACGGCCGCACTCCACTTGAGCCTCCTTGCTGCTTCGTTACAACCGGGGGATGAAGTCATTACTACTCCCATGACTTTTTGCGCTACAGTTAATGCCATTATCCACGCCGGGGCAACACCGGTACTGGCGGATGTAGATCCGGTGACAATGAATATTGACCCGGCTCAAGTCGAAGCTAAAATAACTTCAAAGACTAAAGCAATTTTGCCGGTTCACTTCGCAGGTCGTCCCTGCGATATGGATGCGCTTTGCGAGATTGTTAGCCGTCACAACTTGAAGTTAATTGAAGACTGCGCTCACGCGATCGAAACAGAGTACAAGGGGCGGAAAGCAGGCACATTTGGCGACTTCGGATGCTTCAGCTTTTATGTTACCAAAAATATCACGACGGGTGAAGGAGGAATGATTCTGGTCGCCAGTAAAGAAGATACCGACAGGCTCAACATTTTAGCGCTGCACGGTATGAGCAAAGATGCTTGGAAGCGATTCGGAGATTCGGGTTACAAGCACTACCAAGTGGTGGGAGTCGGTTTTAAATACAATATGATGGATCTGCAAGCTGCGATCGGCATTCATCAAATGAAACGAGTCACCCCTTATTGGCAGCGGCGGGAGCAGATTTGGCAGCGCTACAACGAAGCATTTGCGGATCTGCCGATTACTTTGCCCGCCAACCCCGAACCGGATACAATTCATGCTTATCACCTGTACACCATTCTGGTAGATGAAGCCAAAGCAGGAATCAGCCGCGACGAGTTTCTCAACGCTATCAATGCTGAAAATATCGGTGTCGGCGTACATTACATGAGTATGCCAGAACATCCTATCTATCAAGAAATGTTTGGATGGCAGCCGGAAGACTATCCGAATTCTGCGTACATCGGCCGGCATACAGTTAGCTTGCCGATTTCGGCAAAATTAACAGATGCAGATGTGGAAGATGTAATTGCGGGTGTAAAAAAATGTTTGGCGATCGGCAAAGATCGGACTCGATTAAAGGTTACAGCAGGCAAAACCGCCTAGACTATTAGCCAAAAAACAATGTGAAACCTCTCCGGCTAGTCAGCATTTATTGAATGACGGCTCACATTCAGTAGCCTAAAATTTTACACCCTTTCAACGTAGTGGGATTGGAGTTTTTGGTTGATACAAATATAGTTTTGGGTATACCCCAAACTATATTTGTAGCTATTAAAAGTTCTAATACCAAAAAATGGGCAGGGCGTGGCTTCCGCCAGCTAAAAATCTTTGATCGGGAACAAACAACCGATTTTTTAGCATATTTCAATTTGTCGAGTTGCTAAGGAAAAGAATCAATAATGAATAAACAGATTGGCTACTTTATCCCTGAATTTCCCGGACAAACTCATACTTGGATATGGAGAGAATATCAAGCAATGCTCGATCTTGGTATGAAACCTCACATGATATCAACCCGCCGTCCGCCCACTAAAGTTGTACATACTTGGGCTCAGAAAGCCCAAAGTATGACTGATTATTTGGTACCCTTTGATCTCAAAGATTTTGTTAACATTCTCATCGAACTCATCAAAGCTGGCCCGATTGCTTGGTGGCGCTGCCTCACTGTAATTGCTAATACTAAAAATATATCCTTTTCTCAAAGGTTGTACTATTTGGTATTGGTTGTTATGGGGGCTAAGCTAGCTTGGCTTGCCAGAACCCAGGGCTGGTCTCACGTCCACGTTCATTCCTGTAGCAATGCTGCTAATATTGCCCTATTTGCCTCCATACTTTCGGACATCACTTATAGTCTGGCTCTTCTCGGTCAGCTAGAAGATTTTGGGCCCAATCAAGAACAAAAATGGAAACATTCTACTTTTGCTTCTGTAATGTCTGAACAACTCCTCAACTCTGTCAAAGATGAGCTGGCAGGCTTCTTGCCAAAGGATGTGAGGGTGTCACCAGTCGGTGTAAATCTGGATGAAGTTAAGCGTGAAACTCCCTATAGTCCTTGGCAGGAAGGCAGTCAATGCCGAATTTACACTTGCGGCCGTCTGAATATAGCGAAAGGACAAAAGTACCTGATTGAGTCAGTGAAGTTGCTTCGAGAACGAGGGTTTGACGTGCACTTGCAGATTGCTGGTGATGATGAATACGCTGGTAATGGCTACCGCAAAGAACTCGAAAAATTTATTGAACAGCAATCAATGTCTGATTATGTTGAGCTGCTTGGTTCTGTCTCAGAAGAACGAAATCGCCAAGGTTATAAAGAGGCTCATATTTTTGTTTTACCCAGCTTGAAAGAGGGAATTTCTGTAGCGGTTATGGAAGCAATGGCTATGGAAACTCCTGTAGTAGTGACGCAGGTGGGTGGAATGGCGGAATTGATAGATAACGGTGTTGACGGTATGCTAGTCCCGCCGGAAAATCCCGAAAAAATGGCAGAGGTCATAGCAAAATTGCTAAAGGACAAAGAATTAACATTGAGTATGATTCAGAAATCACGACAGAAGATTGCTGCTAAATTTCACCATCGGCGTAGTGCTCAGATATTACTTCAATCCTTGGAGGAACTCAGTTCACGGGGTGAAAAGCAGGTTGAAAGCATTGCTGCGTCAAGGTTTTGAGTTAAATGACCAAGCGAAAATATCTTCGCGGGCATGAGTCAATAAAAGAGACTGGCGATCGTAGAGAATCAGGTTCAAGCCTATCTCGGACGATCTTATGAGTCAATAAGCCTGTCCAGAATCCGCTATCTTTTTTGAGGTTCAGGGGATTAAATACTTTTACCATCAAGGTAAGATAGGCGTTGTCGCTCCGTCAAGGAACTCAGCTCATTTTTTTAAGATTGAACACGGTGATTTTTTTGAGTAGGTATCGATAACGTCCTAGCTCCTGAATAGAAGGAGCTAGGATATCTATGATTCATTCTACAACGCCCTTTGTTCTGAAAAATCGTGAAATTAACGCCGTGTTTCAAGTTGGTTTTAAACATGGGGCGATGGGAAGGTACTATCGGTTACAGCATTGGGCTTGGCTGCTCTCAGTAAGCCAAAGTTTCTAAAGTTTCCCGCAGATAGGAACGAACCTGCTGATCGATGGTGGCATTTTGCTGCTGACGCTCAAAATTGAGTTCTAGCTGCCACCGTTGAAATCCTGAACTTGCGCCGATCGCGGATTTGAGACTGCCCCAGATTTCAGAATCTTGGCACAGCTCGATCGGCTCTCCGGCTTGAGGTTCTTCTGCGAGCGGTAGATAATTCGCCATATTCTTATACCTCTGTTTTAATCCCCTGTAAGGATTGAAAGCTGACCTTGACACTCTCTATTATAGATTCTTCTCTCCAGATAGCCAATATAAAATATCCACAACCTGCGATTGAAAATTAAATATTAAGACTATTAATAATCTCTATCTAAGGATGGGCCTTATCTATTTTTTTTACAGCATACATCTGTACAAATTAAAGTAGCTTAAACTACAATTGTCCCCCTCTTAATTTTTTATTTCACTTTTTTTCGATCGACTCTTCGGGTAGAGATGTAACGCTGTTGGTGTCAGCAGGTTGGGGGTTGACAATACTGACGGCTGACGAATTACCTATGGCTGATGCTGGCCCAATTGACTCTGCGGGTGCAGCCACAGCCGCAGTTGTCTCGGCTGCCAAGGCCGGCAAAAGTCGATCGACTTGCCAAGGTGCGATCGTAAAATCCTGCCGAATTTTTTCTAAAACATGAGGCTTTGTCGCTGCAAATTCTGATTCCGGCGTCAGCAAAACCGCCATGACACTAGCAGACACCTGCAAAAACAAATTGCTAGCTAAAAAAGCAGCAACTGCCAACAACAATCCAGCCCACCGCCAGGAAGGAGGAAAGGGAGCCACCGAAGCTGCCAGAGGAGCCAATCGGTAGAGTTGCCACAAAATTACTGCCAGCAAAACAGCGACAAAAAGAGCAATTCCTTGATTTAACTTTGTTTTAAACCGAGTTAAAATCTGCTGCTGCACAGAAGTTAAATTCTGCGGTTTTACCGCCACAACTAAAATACTAAAAATGTAAAAAGGGCGGAACCACTGCATCCACAGCACAGGAACAATACCTGCTACAGCCACTAAAAACATTTCTAACCAGACAGGAAGCAGGGGAGAACCCACTGCGAGTCCCAGCAAGCACAGTCCCAGGAATATCGGCAGTGTAGCCGCCCCAGAAAGGTGAATCCACAAAAAAGGATCTGACCAAAAAGAACGCACTTTAAATAATTATGAGTTATGAGTTATGAGTTTTGAATTTTGAGAGTCTGGGACGCACTCTTGACCCAGAAACCCGGTGCTAAGAGTACATTTCTAGCGGTCAAACCGAGCATTTTGAGAGGAAACTCGGTTGCTTTGCGTAAGTCTTATTTTAGTTTGAAATTTTGAATTTTCCGCAACAGCCAAAACGATTAGGACGTTGTTAATTGCTAACATCTTTGCTTTTATTGCTTGTTCATTCTTTCCGAGATAACTAAAACCTTTTTCCTTCTTGCTTCTTCCTTCTGCTATAAGTTAAAAACAAAAGTTGCGAGTGATGAGTTTGGGAGTATTGAGTGAAGAGAAGAGTGGCGAGCGATCGGCAATTTGGTTGCGATCGCTCAAAAAATTCTCTTCCCACTCAACACTCACAACTCAAAACTATTGAGAGAGAGTCCGGCGCTTAGTAACCATCCGGTAGGCTTCAATCATATCGCCATCCGCCCAGTCGCTAAACCCGCTCAAGGAAATGCCGCATTCAAAGCCAGCATTGACTTCCTTGGCATCTTCCTTCATCCGTTTTAGGGAGTCGAGGACACCTTCGTAAACGACATTGTTGCCCCGGCGCACCCGCACCTTACAGTTACGGATGACTTTGCCAGAGAGCACCATACATCCAGCCACAGCCCCGCGACCGATCGCAAAGACAGCGCGGACTTCGACTTGACCCAAAGGTTCTTCCACCAATTCGGGTTCCAGCAGGCCTTCCATCGCCCCTTGAATATCATCCAAGAGGTTGTAGATGATGCTGTATTCCCGCACGTCAACCCCCGCTTGGTCAGCCGCGAGGCGAGCGTCGGTGGCGAGAGTAGTATTGAACCCGATAATTACAGCATTACTGGCTGCAGCGAGGTCAATATCCGTTTCTGTAATTTCCCCAGGAGCAGATAGCAGCAGTCGGAGTTGAACTTCTTTTTGAGGAAGTTGAGTCAGAGCGCCGACAATTGCTTCGAGGGAGCCTTGGACATCTGCCTTCAAGATCAAGTTGAGTTCCTTGAGAACGCCTTCCTTAGCTTGTTGAGAGAAGCCGCTGAGGCTGATACGGCCGCCTTGCAGCAGGCGGGAATCTCGTTGAGAGGTAGCTCTTCCAGAGGCGATCGCCGCAGCTTCTTTTTCGTTTGCGAAGACATCAAACTCGTCTCCGGCGCGAGGAACTTCCCGCAGCCCCAGCACTTCCACCGCGAAGGATGGAGTTGCTTGCTCTACGCGATCGCCCCGGTCATCGATCATGGCGCGCACCTTGCCCAAAGCCGAGCCTGCGACCACAATATCGCCCACTCGCAGAGTACCGTTCTGCACCAGCAGAGTTGCCACAGGTCCCCTTGCCTTGTCGAGGTGAGCTTCAATCACAGTACCCTTAGCCGATCGGTGCGGGTTGGCGTTGAGGTCTTCCATTTCCGCCACTGTCAGAATCATTTCCAACAGCGTATCCAGATTTTCGCCTCGGATCGCGCTGACTGGAACCATCGTGATATCGCCGCCCCAGTCATCTGCCACCAAGCCGTACTCAGTAAGCTCTTGCTTCACCCGTTCCGGCTGAGCACCCTCCTTGTCAACTTTATTGATAGCCACGACAATTGGCACTTTCGCCGCTTTCGCGTGGCTGATCGCTTCAATTGTCTGGGGTCGCACGCCGTCGTCCGCCGCCACCACCAAGATGGCGATGTCCGTAACCCGTGTTCCCCGAGCCCGCATCGCTGTAAAGGCTTCGTGGCCGGGCGTATCCAAAAATACCACCTGCTGGCTCTTGCCTTCGTGTTCCACATCTACGTGGTAAGCACCGATGTGCTGGGTAATGCCCCCAGCTTCTCCCTGAGCCACCTTGGTTTTGCGGATCGAGTCGAGCAAGGTAGTTTTACCGTGATCCACGTGACCCATAATCGTTACTACTGGCGGACGGCGTTCGAGGTATTCCAAATCCGCTTCGTCCAGCATCTCGATCACTTTGATAGCTGGCGCTACTTTTTCTGGGGTTTCCACCTCTACGCCCATTTCTTCGGCTACCATCCTCACCGCTGGAATGTCCAGGGTTTCGGTAATATTTACCGCAATTCCTTTAGAGAAAAGCCGCTTAATAATTTCGGTTTCGGGAACAGCCAGAGTAATTGCTAGTTCTTGAACGGTCATCGGCCTGCTCAGCAGCAGTTTTTCTGGACGTTCTACCTTAGCTTCGGCTGTTTTGCCCCGGTTGCCGCGTCCCCCGCTGGAACCTGAAGAAGAACTTTTATCGTGAGAAGGGCCTGGTCTCTTATTTTTTCCGCTGCTTCCGGGTGCGCCCGGAGTTGGTGTTGACTTGGGTGCTGCTTGTCCCTTCGCTTTAGCTGGGCGGGCTAGGGACAGGCTGACCGTGACTGGTGCTGGCAGATCCAAGCCGTTTTCTAAGTCATCGTCATCCTCATCTATTGGTTTGAGGCGAGAACGTTTTGCCTTAACTGCCTTGGCAGCTTTGGCAGCATCTGAGTTTTCGTCATCATCTTCTTCCCAAATGACCGATGTCTTTTTGGCAGGACGAGGGAGGGAGGGCCTTTCGAGGAGAGGAATCTCCAGCAACGGCGTATTATCTTCTTCATTGTCATCCGTGTCATCCCCTAGGGCTCCGGTGTCACCGCCGCGGCTACGCAGCCCGGTAGCTGACGTTGCGGGGGCAAGGCTCCGGCGCGGGCCACCGGGCTGGGGTCGAGCGGCCAGTGGAGTTTTTACTGGGCCACCAGCGCCTTCCCGGCGCGGTCTTTGCGCGTCGCGAGATTCGGTAGGAGCTCCTGGTGCAGGTCTGCTGGGGCGGCTCGGTTTAGCCGGCGCTTCCAGAGTTTCTGACTGTTCTGATTGCTCTTGCTCGGTTCTTGCAAGTTTGAGTACCGGCTTGTTTCCCAGATTTTGTGGGGTACGGCTAGCCGACTCGGACGCCCCTCTGACTGGCGGCGACGTGAGTTTAGCCGAAGGCGCGGGAGGGGCGATCGGGGGTTGCGGGGTGCGTTCTGGAGCCTTTTCCGACGGCGGTTGAGGTGCCGCAGGTGCCTGAGCCTGGGCGGTGGTTTCCGGGGCGATCGCACCTACATTTTCCGACACTGTTTCTGAGGGAGCCGCCGAGACTGCGACATTTGGCTTCGACAGTACAGGTCTATTGATATTCGGTTTAGCTGGAGGCTGGAGCTGTTGAGCTGCAGGCGACTTGGGAGGAGTTGCCACGGTTGCCGCGGGCTGGTTTTTGTTCTCCTCGTTGCCTGCAGGCTGGGAGGAAGCACCAGCCTGCCGTACTTTTGGACTGCGTATTTCTAAAATTTGCTGCTTTTTTTGTTGGTCGTTAGGGTGAGGGCCAGATTCTCTAGATGGCGCTGCTGCTCTTTCGGGTGGAGCTGGCTTGCCGGGGGAAGAGTGGCTACTGGCTACGTATTTTTCCGCCGTTTTGCGAATGCGCTCTGCTTCGGATTCTGTAATTGTGCTGCTGTGGCTCTTGACTGAAATATTGAGCCGCTCGCATACTGCCAAGATGTCTTTATTATCCAAATTTAGTTCCCGTGATAATTCGTAAATTCTTACTTTGCCGTTGTTCATCCACTCTGCCCTCTTTTGTGCCAACCAGTTTTTACATTGTGATTTTTTGTTCTAATGACGACATCATTCGGTGTGATTGATTCAGTGTCAGGAATCGGGGTTGCGGTACTCTCTCAGCAATTTTATCTAGAAAGATGCAACTCGCTGAAGTCTGCGGTTGAAGAATTCTCAAGTCTGTTTGGCAACTTGGAACTCCGAAGTCTGAGTTTTGGCAAAACCCACTCTCTCAAGCTTCAAAGTTTGCCTTTCCACCTTGAGGATACCTCTGCTAGTACCCTACCCTTATCTAATCTGACACAAATCTTTCCAGACTGGTGGGCAGATCGGATTGGGGTTTTATAGCTGGCGCTACCGGTAATTACTGGTAGGGCTGCCAAGAGGGTTTATACAGTCGATGCCGAACTATTGTCGGTTTTTCGTCCGGGTGAGCCAGAGTAAGATGTACAGTCAGATGTGGCTAAACGCTGCCAAAGTGTTTGGTACAGTTCGTCAGACACAGGCGCTTTGAGCGATCGCCCAAGTCGATTTTTTTTCTGAGCTGCTTTGAGGCATTCTGCTTCCCGACAAAGGTAAGCAGAACGGCCCATGCCACGATCTAATTGTACCTGATGAGAAGGATAGAGCCTGACTACTCGCCAAAAAGCTTCCTTTGGAGCTATTTTTCGACAACTTGCACAGCACCGGTAGTTCGGTTTCATTTCTTGTGAGAGGGGGAGTAGGGGACAAATCCTCCTTGTCTCGCGAAGATAGAAAATCTTATGACAAGGAGTCAGAAGACAGAATTCAGTATTCAAAATACGCCATGCCCCAAGTCAGGGGCAAGGGTCACGGAAAGAATTTTTTCGGCTCCACGATTAAAATCGGAGGCTTTAAACCTCGATTCTCCTCTCCATCCTGTCGCACAGAACCCATTCTGGATTCTGAATTCTGAATTCTTCTTCGGTAAATGTCACAGTTTTTAGACTGCCGCTTCGGTTTCCTCCGTGGCGGCTGCCTCCTCTTCCTCAAATTCTGCGGTTTCCTCGTCGTAATCGCCTGCTTCGTCTGCGTCGTCGTAGTCGTCTGCTAGTTCTTCGAGCCTAGTTGCTTCTGCTGCCAATTTGCTGTCTTCGGCGGCGCGATCGTACTTAGCAATATCTTTGATATCGATTTTCCAACCGGTTAGGCGAGCTGCGAGGCGGACATTCTGACCTTCTTTGCCAATGGCAAGACTCAGTTGGTCTTCAGCGACCAAAATGTGAGCTCTCCTGCCTTCTGGAGCAACTAAACGCACTTCATCTACTCTAGCGGGACTCAGAGCGTTAGCAATATAAGTTGCCGGGTCGGGAGACCAGCGGATCACGTCGATTTTTTCGCCGCGCAATTCGTTGACTACTACCTGAATCCGCGATCCCCGCGCTCCGATGCAAGCTCCTACAGGGTCTACGTCGCGATCGAGAGTATCAACTGCTATTTTAGTCCGGGGGCCGACGTGCCGGGATGGCGGATTTGCCTCCCTGGCCACGGCGACAATCCTCACCACCCCGTCTTCTATTTCTGGTACTTCGTTAGCAAACAGGTACACCACCAAACCTGCGTCTGCTCTAGAAACAAGTAACTGCGGCCCTCTAGTAGAGCCTTCGCCTACTTTTTTGAGATAAACCTTGAATGTAGCGTTTGCCCGGTAATTGTCGTTGGGCAACTGTTCGCGCTTAGGGAGTTCGGCATCTACTTCGGGCTGACCGAAGCTGCTGGTGACTGCTAAAATCACCGACTGCCTCTCAAACCTGAGCACTCTTGCTTGAAGAACGGTTTCTTCTAAATCTTTAAACTCTTCTTGAATCATTTTGCGCTGTTGGTCGCGCAGTTTTTGAGCGAGAACTTGTTTGGTCTGGATCGCGGCCATGCGACCAAATTCTTTTTGATTTGGTGTTACGTCTACGAGCACGATGCTCCCAGGCTGAGCTTCCGTGGCTACTTCTTGCACTTCCGTAAGTGAGATTTCGTGATCGGGATTGATGACTTCTTCGACAATAGTTTTGTTGGCTAAAACGCGGAAACCTTCTTGTTCTGCGTCGAGTTCTACATCAAAGTTGTCGAAGTATTCTTCACTGAAGTGATCGAGTTTTTGGGTACGGCGGTAGCGTTCGTATCCTTTGAGCAGGGCTTCTCGCAAGGCTGCTTGGACGGCGTGTTTGGGTAAATTGCGTTCTTTGCTAATACCTTCGACCATTTCTTTTAGTCCGGGCAGGGGAACCATTGACATATAAAACACTCCTTTTTTGCTGTGGTAATAAGTAACTGGTAATCGGTAATTGGTACTGGGAAATTTTCAAGCAGAAGTGATGACAGAGGAGTGATGAGTTACTGAATAGGATTAGGAGAACTAGGTGCTGTAACAATTTATTTGTTATTCCTATTCAACCCGCTGCTACAGATATGATTGTTAAAAATTAACTCGCAGCCAAGCGTTTTCAGCTTGCTGCGAGGCAATCTCAAAACTCAAAACTCAAAACTCAAAACTCAAAACTCAAAATTTCCCTTTACATCTTTTTTCCTTCGTCTAGTTCAACTTGGACAATCTGAGGGCGGGGAATTTTAACCTGTCGCCCTTTTTGATTGAGATAAACCGCTGTTTCATCCCGGCCCAGGAGTAGTCCTTTCCACTCTTTGATTCGCGAGTCCGGTTCGGTGGTTTTGGCTGTCACGGGGAAACCTTTAAAGGTAATGAATTCTCGATCGCTGCTGAGCAATCGGGATATTCCGGGACTGGAAATCTCTAGCACGTAGGCATCGGGTATGATGTCGGCTGCGTCCAACTCAGCATCGAGGGCTGTGCTCATGCGCTCGCAGTCGGCTAAACCAGTGTCTTGTTGGAGGTTGCGGATGTCTACCCGCAAGACGGGAGGATTTTGGTTGGTGTGAAACACTGCTCCCACTACTTCCAATCCCAGTGTTTCCGCAACGGGGGTAGCTAAGTCTATGATTTGTGGGATTAGGGGATGAGTCATATCGAATACTTCAGTTAAAACTCCTAAACTCGGACACGGGCAAGGAAAAATTTGGTGTTGAGATTGCTTGGCTTTGAGGTGGTTTGATTAGGTGGCTGCGACTTTCGTCTTCAACTTTGGGACTTACCCAACATCCCAGCAGGGGATCTCAAGCGGGGGGGTACCCCTACTAAATCAGTCCTCAACTTGCAAGTCAGACGCCCTGAGCTCTTTTCCTGCGACTAATGCAACAAAAAAAGTGGGCTTGACCCACTCCTAGGTAAAACAATTTCTTCCAAGAAGTTTGAGGACTTCTTCTGATCGAAGGGAGGCCTCTGTTCTCAGTTTAGCTCGATCGCCCGCCCGGTGACAAACCGATCGCCCTCGTGGGACTGTCCGAGGGCAGAAGAGGAGAGCTGACAGGGGAAATAAGGACGACTCGATCACCGTTTTGGAGTGGGGTGGGGCGAGGGCAAATTCCTGGTTGATACCGAAGCCGGTGCGATCGATCCTAGAACTGTTGGCGATGGGTACTCAGGCGTTCTAGGACTTGGGATACGGGAGTTTCTTGGGGAAATTCTCATTTTAGTTCGGACCAGCCCTCTGCTTCTTGATAGGTGGCGAAGAGTTTGACAGTGAGGGTGATTGGTAGATTCGACATGGGCGATCGCCAAATTAACGGTATATTGACAAAACAGCCAAACTAAGATTCACCATAAAAAATCCCCATTACTAATGCTGAATAGGAAGCTCAATTACAAACTCTACCCCCCATTCGGGCGAGGAAATGCAGGTCAGCGTACCACCATGTTTTGCTTCTACAATCTCACGGCTAATAGACAAGCCTAAACCTGTCCCTTTACCAACTGACTTTGTAGTAAACATCGGCGTAAATAAATGCTGCATTATCTCCGGCGTTATCCCCAGCCCATTGTCAGCAATCCGAATCACCACTCTGTCGCCCTGAAGCATTTCAGTGCAGATCCGAATCTGTGGATTGTCATTGCTCTGTTGCTTTTCCCCGCAGAGCGGACAACTAATCGTAGACTCTTCTAAAGCATCAATTGCATTCGCTAATACATTCATAAACACCTGATTGATTTGCCCAGGATAGCACTCGACCAGCGGTAATTCACCGTACTCTTTAATAACCTTAATAGCTGGGTGAGTGCCTTTACCTTTCAATCGATGACCTAAAATCAACAGGGTACTATCTAGCCCATCGTGAATATTCACTGGCGTTAGTGCCGATGTATCCAACCGAGAAAAATTACGCAGTGACATAGAAAGATTGTAAAGTCGCTCTGTTCCGACCGCCATAGAATCAATAATTTTTGGCAAATCTTCAACAATAAAATCTAACTCAATCTCCTGGGACTTATCCTCAAATTCTGATGTCGAAGTAACCCTTTGCTGGCAAAGCCGAGTCATCCCGATCAAATCGGCAATATATTCCTTGGCAATAGGGATATTATTGGAGATAAAACTAACTGGATTGTTAATTTCGTGAGCCACCCCAGCTACAAGTTGACCAAGGCAAGCCATCTTTTCACTTTGAACGATTTGTACTTGAGCTTTTTTTAGATTATCCAAAGCGTGAGAAAGTTCAGCCGTTCGTTCTTCCACCCGTTTTTCTAACTCCTGCGCGAGCTGATGTAACGCTGCTTCTGCTGCGAGCCGGTCTTCTATTTCCCGTTTCAGCATTAGGTTTTGCTCGGCAAGTATTTTAGTCAAAGAACGCAGTTTTAAATGGAGGTTGACGCGAGCTAACACCTCCTTTTGTTCAAAGGGCTTAGTAATGTAATCCACCGCCCCTAGATTAAAGCCTTTGACCTTATCTCCTATGTCAGAAAGAGCGGTCATAAAAATTACGGAAATTTCATTCGTCAACGGACTTGCCTTCAACCGATGACAGGTTTCAAACCCGTCAATTCCTGGCATCATCACATCTAACAGAATCAAATCAGGCTGACTATATTCAGCCTGTTCTAGGGCAGTTTCGCCATCAGTTGCTACCAATATCTCCCATCCAGAACCAGCTAAAGCTTCAGAAAGCACGTCCAGATTGCTAGGATTATCATCGACGATTAAGATGCTACTTGTTTCCATATTTGCTGCCTTCATTCTTTTTCTATTCTGTGAGATGTAATAAACTCTTTGATTTTTTTGACCTGATAGCCTTGGGCTAACTGGCGCAGCTCAACAGCAAAGGGCACAAATTGCTGATCTAACTTCTCTAGGTGCTCACTGCGCTTCACAATTCCTTTCACGTTGCCTCTCATCGCCAGTTCAAATAAAAGTTCCATTTCTCCTGGCGGGGGAGCCACTACTGATTTCGATTCAGAAAGTGATTGAGCATCTGATGAAAAAGGAATAGTGCTGATTTTTTCATTTTTTCCTTCCTCATATATCCATTCAAGTTTTAAATACTTTTGCAATATCTCAAATAGCTCTTCTGCCTGCACTGGCTTACCGACAAAATCGTTAGCTCCTCCCTCCAAACTTTTATGTTGGTCGGTAGCAAATACACTGGCAGAGGAAGCAATGATTGCCACATCTTTATAGTGTGGCAAATTTCGGATACGGCGCATCATCTCAAAGCCATCTAACACTGGCATCACTAAGTCAGTGATAATCAAATCGAACTTAAACTCTTCTACTTTTTCTAAACCCTCTTGACCGTTTTTAGCTTCGGTTACTTCAAAGCCGAGGGGCTCTAGGAGATTGACAATGACCGAGAGGTTTTCCCATTTGTCATCCACAACCAAAACTTTCTGCTTTCTACCTTGGTAGCCAACCAGCTTTCTTTGCTTGGCAAGCGTGGCTGTATTTGCCCAGTCTGCCGCTTCGGGTAAATCCAAATCTAGCCAAAAAACACTGCCGACTCCTGACTGACTTTTTACTTGAATTGTACTACCCATCATTTCGACAATTTTCTGGCTAATTGTTAAACCGAGTCCGGTTCCTTCCGCCTGACGCTTGCTGTCTCCTACCTGTTCAAAAGGCAAAAATATTTTTTTTAATTGTTCGGGTGTCATACCCACGCCAGTATCTTCAATTTGAAACCGAATTTTGTGACTTGGTGAGGCTGGCTTTTGCTCATTGGTTTGTACCTTTTCACCTGTGCCCTTTTCCAGATGTTCTATCTTAAAAGTCACTCGTCCTGAGTCTGTAAACTTAATTGCATTGCTCAGTAAGTTAATTAGTACCTGTCGCAAGCGTTTCTCGTCAGCGTAGATGCCAGCAGGAATTTCCAAACTGGGTTGATAAACAAAAGCAATTCCTTTTTGTTCGGCTCGGATGCGGCAGATTTCCGCGACTCCCTGCAAAAAGGAAGGAAAATGGAAATCTTTTGCGTACAGTTCCAATTTCTGAGCTTCAATTTTAGCGAGGTCTAAGATGTCATTAATCAGGGTTAACAGGTGGGAACCACACTGGTGAATAATACTGATGCCTTGGATATCTTTCGGAGCCATCGTTTTTGAGCGTTCTAGGATTTGAGCGTATCCTAAAATTCCATTGAGTGGCGTTCTCAATTCGTGACTCATATTCGCTAAAAATTCACTTTTAGCTTGGTTGGCAGTATCAGCGATTTGTTTTGCTTCCGTCAGTTCAGCGGTGCGTTCTTCTACTCGGATTTCTAGCTCGGAATTGGTCTTGGCTAGCGCCTCAAAGGATTCGCGCAACTGTTGTGCCATAAGGTTGAAAGACTGACCCAAAACTTCTAGTTCTTCTATGCCTTTTACCTGCACATTTTCTTTTAAGTCGCCAGTGGCGATCGCTCTCGAAGCTGCGCTCAAACCGAGAATCGGGCTGGTAATCCAGCGTGCGGTTAAGATTCCCAAAACGGTAGCCAGCGCCAAGGCTCCCAAACACAACAAAATAGTAGTCTGGGTATTGGCGTTAATTTGATCCATGAAATCGCTTTCAGGAACTACGACGACGATCAGCCAGTCCAATCCTCGGCTATCCTGAAATGGCATAACTTGGAGGAATTCTCGCTGGCCGGCGATCGTAAAATCCAATTGCTGAGATCTGCTAATTTTAGTGAGGTTGCCAAAGCGTTCTTTTAAATGCGCTGTTGTCAGCCGAATTAAATCATCTGTGCTATCTAAAGCATTCAGGCGATCGAGTTTGCCATTGTTGGTGATAAATGCTTCCTTGAGAGTTGAACTGCCTACTAGGAGTCCAGAACGTTCCATAATGAATGTCTGTCCCGATCGACCGATTTTTAAGCTTTGCAGAAAGTCACTGAGGAAAGAGATTAAAAAATTAGCAACGAATACTCCGCGTAGTTCGCCACTTTCGTCATAAACTGGATGTCCCGCAGGGAGGGAGAGCGTTTTCTGACCTGTAAGGGGAAAAATTTCGCTCCATGTGGGCCGGCCTAAGCGTAGGCTGTCTTTATACCAAGAACGGTTGAGTATATTGTTGCTAGGAGAAATTTTTAAGAGCTTTGTTTGATTGCCTTTGCTATCCGAGTCATAAATATGAAATTCACTACGACTATCCTTATCTACTCTTTTAAAAAATATTTTGCCATTCTCTTGGCGTTCAATGGCAATGAACTCTCCCGTTTTAGTAGCAAAACCCATCTGGGGCAGAGAAGGAAAGGCTTGAATTTGCTCCCACAAATAGCGCTCCATACTCTCCAATTCGTCTGGATTTAAGTATCCTAGGCGAAGGGCATTGGCATTCAGTTGATTGACGCGAGGGGCTGTGTCTAGATAAGTGTTGAGCTGCTGCTGGATGCGGGCCGTAATTTCACTCCGCAACTGGCTGGCCACTTCGTTGACTGCTTTTTGCCCGTTGCGTAAGGATAGCCAGCCTGTCAACCCGACGGCAGCAAATATTTGCAGAACGAATGGCAATACTAAAATCAGGCGCAGGGACACCTTTTTTTTAGAACGATTTGACAGGAAAGTGGTTGGAGAGGTCTGTGACATTGATTCGTGTTACTCCTGGGGTAACGAGTTGGCTGAAAAATCTCAGTGGATTTAGTGAAATGAGGCTGAGGAAATATATATTGAAAAGCAATCTCTAATAGTTAGTGAAAAGTTTGAGACAGTAACTTGCTTAAACAAGCATTGCTACTTACGTATTTTCCCTGAAAGCGTTATAATTATAGCTGACTGAAAATCCTGACGCGCCTTATTTTTTTCTAGCAGTTGTAAGTTTTTTATTGCTTAGCAAAGCAGTTAGAAATCCTATGTAATAGATTACCTCGTTTAGAGATATTTGTAGTAGTTTTTAACTTTACTTTACACAGTGCTACTAAAAAGTATAATTTCATCAAACTTACATATAAAGTGATATAATATACGTCTAAAAAAATTGACCTTTCTCGCTAAAAAAATGACACGCAGGCCGCTGAGAACCGTAACGGCGGTCTAACTCACTACCGCGCTGAAGATTTGATGCACAACCATGCAGATGACTCTCGTAGAGAATGCCGATCGCACATGAAACTTTACAATTCCAGCAAGTTTCATGTGCAGGAGTTACAGCAGGGTAATTGCTAATTGCTAATTGGGGACGAAAAAAATAAGTAAAGCGGTGGAGACTTGCCCTAACGCGGGGCTATCCGTTGCAGTTCTTTGGCTTGTTCTAAAATTTTCTCGAAGTCTTCTTCGCTCAACCGCTGAATGTAGTTGATTTTGAACTCTTCTAGGAAGTCGCACAGCAGCAGTTGTATTTCTTGCCAGGTTTGCTGCTGTTGTAGTTCGGTTCCTAAAGCTTGCCCGAAATGTTGGACTAGCTGGCTGGAGAGTTTGATGCTTATGGGGTCTTCGCTGGCGATTTTGAAGGCTTCGTAGGCATCTTGGGGGCCGAGGGTGGCTAATTTTGAGAGTTCTGCAACTAATTGCTGTGCTAGCTGTTCGGGCAGGTTTCCCAGGCCGGGTACTTGCTTCCATCCTTGATAGAGGGGGGATTGTTTGAGGAAGCTTTCAATATTGTACCGGAGGAGGGCTTCTAGGTCTGGCTGGAGTTGGGGAAGGACTTTGTAGACGGTTATTTGCACTAGATGGGTGGCGATCGCTTCTATTTCATTGATATTGTTGATGTCTAGATAGCGCTGTTTTTTAGATTGAAATAGTTGACGAGCCAGTTCGCCTGTGGTAATTGATTGTTGCATCTGGTTGATGAGTTGAATTACTACAACTTCGGTCAATTCTTGAGCGAAGTTGGCGACGAAACCTCGGCTGATTTGGCTGCGTATGGGTTGGAGATCTGGCATTTTGGCTTGGTGGATGCGAATTGTGACGGGTAATACTCGCAACAGGCGCCAGAATGGGAGCAGCAGGAAGATGTCGTACCATCGCCAGAGCATGGCTGCTCGCCAAGTGACGCTGCGGTGGCGACGGCTGATCAAGTAGGTACGGGCTAGAAATTCGATCGCGAATATGGCAATGAATGGCAGGTCGATTAGCCAGAAGTTATCGGTGAATTCGCCGTTTTCTCCGATCGCCCGGTAATAGTTGGTGGCGATTAATGGCTTGATTTTGGAGTCAAACCACTTGATTTCTTTTTGCCAGCCTTGTTTGTTTAAATAGTCTTGGCTCCAGAATCTTTGGAATGATTGTTTAGCGGAGTCTTGCGGATTCGGCACGCGATCGCGCATCCGGTCTTTGATTTTTTCTAGGGTGCCACTTTTTGATGCTACTCGAAAGGGATCTTCATCGATCATTTTCGCGCTCAGATTGTTTATTTCCTGCAATTTTGCTGCTACTTCGGGGGAGGGCAACCCTGTTTGCACTACTTGAATTTTTAATTCTTCTAAGGTTTCCAGATATTGCTGGGTGTCTCGGTGCGGTTTAATTCCTTTAAATGGGTCATATACTTGGGTGAGAACTGGCAGTTGCCGGAAGTAGAAATCTCGACCGGGCACGTAACTTATGTCAAATAATACTAGGCTTAAATTTCCTAGGGCGACCAGTGCCATGAACCGCTCGAACCAGGGTACTTTTTGTGATTTTATGCGGGAGTTTGGAGTGGGAGAGGGCTGTAGTTTTGGTGTCACTGGCGATTCCTAATTAAGTAGACCGAGCAAAATAAATGTAACTGGTAATAGCTGAAAAAAGTAAACAGGGAAAACTGGCTAAGTGTCTGGTCGCGCTCGGATTGCGATCGAGCAAGCTAGTATTTATTTTAACGTGCGTTTGTTGGGGAGTTTGGGATTGTTGATTCCGCCTGGTTAGGTAATAAATTATGCTGCTAAAATATTAAAGCCGATCGAACTTGACGGAAGCCGCAGCTCCCGTTAGTCTGCTTCTCTCTGGCAATAAAATTATATCTCAGGGGGAATCCTAAGTTTTCTTTTGCCTTGCAGAGCTAAGTGGGCTGGTAATAAATTACTATTTCTGTTTGATCTGGTGGCTCTTTGACCGCTAAATCAAATGTATTGCACGCAGCGGAGTCTAAGGTTAGATATGGACTTCGAGTTTGAGGTCAAACCCTCAAGAGAGTTATACTTGCTCAGGGGCAGTCTGGTGAGAGCGCCCCCTCTGAGCGCGAGGGTGGCGGCCGCCTCCGTAAGGTTCAAGGTCTCGCCTTTACAAAAACCAGCTCGCGATCGGACTCTTGAATAATATAAAACCCTGAGTATAATTTTGTTCGCATTTTTTTAATATATGACATACTGCCTTAATCTCGATTGCCCAAGAGACAAGCGTCAGAACCCACCAGGCACAAAGTATTGTCTTAATTGTGGTTCAAAGCTGCTGCTAAAAGACCTTTATGCAGCAACTGAACCGCTGCGCGACGGGGGATTTGGCAGGACTTTCCGAGCTGTTAATCATGGAAAATTTGAGGAATTGTGCGTAATCAAACAGTTGTCACCTCCTCAAGAGTTTCAGCGAAAGCCCGGTCATTTTAAAAAATATGTTCGGCTGTTTGAACAAGAGGCAAGGCGGTTATACGAACTGAAGCACCCACAAATTCCTCAGTTAATTTCTTATTTTGAGGAAGATGGGCGCTTGTATTTGGTGCAAGAGTTTATTGATGGCAATAATTTAAAGGATGAGTTAGATAAGTACGGTGCTTATAGCGAAATTAAAACTTGCGAACTGCTGTTAGATTTGTTGCCTTTATTGAAGTTTGTTCACGACCGAAATGTAATTCACCGTGATATTAAGCCTGAGAATGTGATCCGCAGATCTCGCGATCGTAAGTTAGTGTTGATAGATTTTGGGGTTTCTAAACAGGTAGTAGCTGCTGCTCCGACCAAAACAGGAACTAAGTTGGGAACTCCCGGCTACGCGGCTCTAGAACAGCGTCACGGTAGGGCTGTTCCTGCTAGCGACCTTTATAGTTTGGGGGTGACTTGCATTCGCTTGCTGACTTCTGTTATGCCTTATCTCGATATCTACGGGGACATTCACGATGACCTTTACGACCCGCTTGAAGGCCGCTGGCTGTGGAGGGAGGCTTTGCCAAAAGGAACAGAAATTAGCCAGGATTTAGGTCAGGTTTTGGATAAGTTGATTCAGGAATATGTTAAAGACCGCTACAAATCGGCTGTGGAAGTTTTGGATGCTTTAAAACCTCCTGTTATTGTTGTCCCAGCGCTGGAAAAGTCGCAGCAGCCAACTGTTGTTAGTCCTTCGGTACCGACTCAACCTGTGACTGAGACTCCGCTAATTTCTGTGAGTTTAGAGTCGGAAAAAGGTATTGATTATTCTCACTTGGCAAGGCTGCTGGCTGCTAAAAATTGGCGTGGTGCTGATGAGGAAACTTCTGTGAAAATGCTGGAGGTGATGCAGCAAAATTCACGGGGTTATTTGAGTGAGGAAGATATTAGGAAGTTTCCAGCTAAGGATTTGCAGACTATCGATCAACTTTGGGTGCGGCACAGTCACCGCAGATTCGGTTTTTCTGTGCAAAAGGGTTTGTGGCTCAAGTTGGGGGGAAAGCCTGGTGTTTATGATGCTACAGTTTGGGAGAAGTTTGGCGATCGAGTGGGCTGGCGGGTTGACAGCCAGTGGGTATACTATTCGGAGCTGAATTTTACTTCTAAAGCAAAGCCTGGACATTTGCCGGGGGGGACTGTTTTTGGGTGGGAAGGCGGGGTTTTGTGCGGTGTTTTGGGTTTGGGTGGTATCTGGTTTCTGCTGTCGCGGCGGGATTTGTAGAAGGAAGGTAGAAGGTAGAAGGCAGAATTTATTAGTCAGGCTGCACCCCAAGCGAAGTCGAAGTGTGAGTCATGAAAGAGTTTTGAGTTGAGAATTAAAGAGTTAACAAGTTTTGAGTTTAATCATCTGTTATGTAGAAAATAGCTCTAAAAAAAGCGAAAAATAAGATATAATCCCAAACCCTTTTTTTTGTGCTATGTTCTTAGAGAAGGGCAAGTTTGCAAAGTCAAAAGCCAGTCCTCGGCGGTGGCCAACCATGGGGACTGGCTTTTGCTCCAATTTACCAAGGAGATTTATCTAGTATGTTGCAAGAAAAACGTCTCAAGCCGTGGACTATAGTTCGATCGCTTCCAAATGTGGAAAAGGTGGTTGTGGGTGAGTTTCGCAGTTGGTCTGATGCAGACGGTCACTTGAAAATTCTCAAGCGGATGGTACCGGCGGATCGATTGAGTGTTGTGTTCGATCCGGTAGTTCAAGCGTAACGTCGCTGGTAAATTGATCAGCGTGCGATCGCTCTTTGAGCTAAGCGATCGCCTATTTTTTTACATATTTTTTTTCCCTAAAAATTCACATAAAAAATGCGACCGCTAAAAAGGCGATCGCAAATTGAATCATTGTCCTTAACTGCGGCGAATTTCAGTAATTTGATCGGCAACATCCAAAATTCTTTGGGGCATGGATGGCCCGGTAAAAATCATATCCAAATGATGCGGCTTGTTGTCAATCAATGCCACCACTTCGGCTTCGGGAATCAAGCCCAAATTAACCGCTAAACTCAATTCATCGAGAATAACTAGGGCATAACGGCCTTCGCGCACCGCATTTTGAACATACTGCCACAATTGTTCGATCGATCGCATCTCCAGCTCATCTAAATCGGCATTCTCAATGCAGCGTGACAAATCGCAGCGCACCCAATCTAAATTTTGCCCCAGCCGCACCGGATGCTGATGCCCTTGATTAATTCCCCCTTTGAGGAACTGCACCGCTAGCACGGGAGCTCCCTGTCCTGCAATTCGGAGGGCCTGAGCCATGACACTGGTAAAAAAGCAGCGGTGCGGGCCTGTAAAGACTTGCACCAGCCCTTGAACTGTGTAGGGCAAGCTGTGGGTTAAATTTAGTTTAGGGGTTTGTAACTGAGCAACCATAGGGCAATATTTAATCAGCAACTAAGTCTTGAGTGCAGCTCCGACCTTGGCGTGGCTGAAGCCTGCTTGACAATATATAGTGTACGGGGCCGAGTGCACATCGGATCGAACGCTAGATATACAAGTTGTCAAAAGCTCGCGGCAGTGGCATTCGCAGTCGTTTGTTCGATTTTTGAACTCAATTAGCACTTAGGCAGAAACGGGGTTTTTTACCAAAATACGGCGTGGAGCTTGACATTTATACAGTTATAGGGTGAAAAATCAAGGTGATGAGAGTCTGGCGGCGTCCAGGGCTTTTAAGAAAAGGTACACACATCGCGTAAAATTTGAATGTCGCGGCACTAGGAGTAGGGACTGTGAGAGTGGTGATTCTGGGAGGGCCAGGAGCGGGAAAGGGAACTCAGGCTGAACTACTGTGCAGCAATTTGAGCCTTCCTTTGCTGGCTGTGGGGGACATTCTACGGGAGGCGATCGCAGAAGACACAGATTTAGGCAAGCTGGCGGTGTCTTATGTCGAAAAAGGGGAATTAGTTCCCGACGCAACTATGATTGAATTCTTTCGCCGCCGACTGCTGCTGTGGGATGTCTTTAATGGCTGGGTGTTGGAGGGCTATCCGCGAACGGCTTTTCAAGCTGAGGAGTTGGATTTTTTATTAGAGGATTTGGCGCAGGAGCTAGATTGGGCAGTTTGGCTGAAAGTGCCGATCGAGGTTTTGCTGAGCAGGTCGATCGAGCGCGATCGATCGGATGACCATCCTGAAATTTTACAGCGTCGGCTCGATTTGTTCCACGAACGCACTATTCCTCTTTTAGAGTATTACGAACACCGCAACAAATTGTTAACTATTGATGGCGATCAATCTCCACAACAAGTCCAGCAGGATATTCTCACATTGATCGAGGCTAAAGGTCAATACTCATAGCATTGTAGATTTTCCATTTTAGGTTGAATGACTGCTTATTTAACGAATCAAAAAAGACCGGAAGATTAATATCCTATTTTCAATCTTTAATATCCAATTACCCATTACCAATCACCTAAATATTATGTCTTTCCAGCGTCCAGACGGCAGACAACCCAATCAAATTCGTCCGATTAGTTTCGATCGACAGTTTACTAAATTTGCTAGCGGTTCCGTACTCGCAAAAAGTGGCGATACTCAGGTACTTTGCAGCGTGACAATCAAGCCGGGAGTGCCTAGATTTTTGGAGAATACCGGACAAGGTTGGCTGACAGCGGAATACCGAATGTTGCCGGGATCTACACCGCAGCGACAAGAACGGGAATTTATGAAATTATCGGGACGGACTCAAGAGATTCAGCGGTTGATTGGGCGTAGTTTGCGATCGTGCTTGGATATGCAACTATTGGGAGAACGCACAATACTTGTCGATGCCGATGTTTTGCAAGCTGACGCGGGGACTCGCACGACTTCAATTACTGGCGGCTTTGTGGCTGTGGCTGATGCTTTGAATAAGTTGGTACAAAAAGGTGAGTTAGAGCGATCGCCCATTATTCGTCAAGTCGCGGCCGTGTCTGTGGGACTTTTGGAAGGCGAGCCGTTTTTAGATTTGAATTATCTTGAAGATGTAGCGGCTGAAATTGATTGTAATGTGGTAATGAATGGAGATTTGAACATCATTGAAATTCAGGGAACTGCGGAAGAGGGAAGTTTTAGTCGGAGTCAGTTAAATCAAATTTTGGATGTGGCAGAAACTGGGATTCAAGAATTGTTGGAGGCTCAGCGGCAAGCTTTAGTCAGAAGTCATTAGTCATTAGTCAGCAGTCAGTTTTATGTACTTGATCGGGCAGATGAATAAAATATAAGCCTGTCCGTGAATCCGAGGTTAGCTAAGTAGGACGTTAGTTTTGTCTAGGAGAGTATTAGTAATGACTAAAATCGATTTCAAAGACATTCGCACTCACAAAGGTAGTCAACATGAAGGATTTGAAGAACTATGCTGTCAACTTGCATCATTTGAGGAAGTACCACAAGACTCTATTTTTCGTCGCAAATCGGGTGCTGGAGGAGATGCTGGTGTTGAATGTTACTGGCGATTACCTAATGGAAATGAGAAGGCTTGGCAAACAAAATATTTTCCTGATAAATTGGGAGATAGCCAATGGGTACAAATTGATAAATCCGTTAAAGCGGCCTTGGAGAAACATCCCAATTTAATTGAATATATAGTTTGTTTGCCCATTAATCGTACTGAAGGACGCAAGGACGGAGAAAAATCCCAAATGGATCGCTGGGATGAGCGTGTTCAAACATGGGAAGGATGGGCTGAAGAACGTGATATGAAAGTTCAGTTTGTTTATTGGGGAGAATCAGAAATTCTTGAAAGGCTTTCTCGCCCACAACCTCAGTATGCAGGTCGTGCCTATTTTTGGTTTAATAAACAAGAACTAACTAATGAATGGATGATTCAGCGTTTTCAAGAAGTTAGAGAAAATGCTGGGGCACGCTACACACCAGAAATTCATGTTGATTTACCAGAAGCCCAAATATTTGAAGGACTTGGTAGAACCGATCTTTTCTTTGACCACATTGACAACTTATACAGTCAGCTTTGTCGAAAGCGGAAAGATACCAAGCCATCAGAAGAGTTACAGGATAGAGTTCCTAATGTAGCTAACTCTTTAAACGATCTGAGTAAAGATGTCAACTTACTCATCAGTGCATTGAAAAAAGCATCTGATAGACAGGCTTTGTCACCAATTGATTTTGACTTAATTGCTTCTTTGTCAAAAAAACTTTGGCAATATGATAGGTAATTGCTCAACCCCCTTGACAAGAAGACAAGATAGACATTAGATCAAGGAATGGAAAAACTCCCCGACCTAAAACAGCTATCGAACGAGGCAAAAGAAGCCTTGATAGTAGAGCTATGGGAGAAAATCCAAAAACTAAC
>NZ_JAMPLN010000003.1:0-326604 GCF_040004035.1 Microcoleus vaginatus FACHB-2002
AAATCAAAAAATTATGGGCGACATAAGAAGAACCAAGTAGGTATAATATTTGACATCTCTACCGAAACATAAACCTATTCATATTCACTCATTTATGTATTATACATCGCTGAGGTTATTAAATTTTTATTCCTTAAGTCTTTTTTGACCTGAATCCTTAAGTAGGGCTTGCTGAAGCAGTGAGAAAAGTAAACAGTGTAGGGGTTTTCCGACCAAAAAAGTAGTAAGGGTGCAAGAAAAACAGGTATAATGGCTCAAAACCCGTGCATCACCATTTGCGAGCGTGTACCGAAAAGCTGAGCTTACCTCAAGCCCCCCATCCGACTTTGAACTCCCCTTTGAAGGAAGATTGTCAGAAGATGACCGTTGGGTAAAAATGGCCCAACTAATTCCTTGGTCGGAATTTGAATCAGATTATGCGGAAAACTTTCCAACCGAAATGGGAGCACCCGCCAAATCATTTAGGATGGCATTAGCAGGGTAAGAGCATCTCAATCATGCTTGACAAAAGGACTTGAGAATTTGCATCATATAGTCATTGTTCATCGCAGCCCGTTTGATTTTTTGTCGTAGGCTACGCTGGAGAGTTGTTTCTTGGTTGACCGCATTAAGGGCAATCCGTCTTACCAGAGCGAAGTTCTGAGGACTGTTTAACGAGCGAATCCGGGATTTATCTTCATTAAAAGTCACATCTAAACTCCAATGAACTTGGTTTTCAATGCTCCAATGTTGACGAATAGCACGACCATTTAGCTGGGCGTCTACTGGTAAAGAACTTAGGTAAAACTGTACCTCGTGCGTAGTTTTGTTCCACAGATGACGAACTCTTTCGACGATAACAATAGTGCGCAAGCCTGCCCATTGCTCTTGCTTGTAAAGTCCTCCGACTTTGGCAACTGATACCGCCCAGACTTTTCGAGTTTCGAGGCGATGATGTCCCTTTTCGGTTCGGGAATCATAACTCATTTCAATCCCCATGAATTCCTGAGTTTTTGCAGTCTCAAACCAGTCTTTAACTTGATTGTAAAGAGTGGGATGATTGCTTTTTAGTGCCACGACATAATCGGCTTTTTTCTGACGAATCAGTCGGACTATTTCTGTTTGAGTCCCCATCGCATCAATGGTGATAATCGCCCCGGCAATGTCGAGTAGTTCTAGTAGGGCTGGAATTGCTGTGATTTCATTGGAATGGTCTTCAACTTTGACTTGCCCGAGTACCAAACGCTGTGCGCTCGCCCAAGCTGTCACTAAATGTAAGTTTTTTAAACCTTTCTCTCGATCGTAAGAACCTCGCAAACTTTTGCCATCTATGGGGATAATTTCTTGGAAGACTGAACCCATAATTTGTTGCAACCATTGCGATAACTTTTCCTCTAAAACTTTCGGGTCTAGCTTTTCAAACACAAGGGCGGAATGTATCATCGCTGGGGATGCCATTGGGTAACTCTAAAAATTCTTCTAACCATTGCTGCTTGCTGAGTCCATAATTTTCGATGTCTTCCCAGCCCTGAGCTCCTGCGATCGTAGCTAATATGGTAATGACCAGAATGTCTTTAAGTAAATGTTGTTTGGTTCGATCTACTCTCGGGTCTGGTATGTCATCAAAATAAGTTGATAAGCAAGCTTGTAAGTGTTGCAGGGAGAGCGGTTGAAACCTGTCGGGTTTCGCTAATGATTTTGGCTCATTTACAACACGATCGAATCCTTTCTCCATTGATTTTTCCTCACCATTCGTGACACAGATGAAGCAGTATTATAGAACCCCTTTGACCTCTTTGAGGCTGCGAGTCGATCGCCCGTTATCTCTCGATCGCCCGTTGTCTGTCCATCGCTCGTTGTCTGTCCATCGTCAAAATATCTCAAATGGGTTCAAAAGAACCGGTGTTCACAGGATGTTCCTTTATATCTTGCCCTTTTTGTCAAGTACAATTTATACCAAATTAGATGAGCTTACCCTGCAAAATTGATGAGTCGAATGGTGCTTGACTGCTATAGCTGGTCATGCCTATAAAGTATTGTAAGTATGGGTTTTCTCGGATTTGTTCTATTGTTTCACGATCGCTGGTTCCTAACTTTTCTTTAATAATTAATGCTCCCAATGCCATCCGAAAAGATTTCGCTGGAGCTCCCATATCTACGGAAAAGTTTTGAGCATATTCTGCTTCAAATGCTGACCACGGAATTAGTTTCGCCATGATTACCCAACGATTATCTTCTAACAATTGCCCCTCAAAAGGCAAGTCAAAGTTGGATGGCGGGTTTGGGGTTGGGTCAACTTTTCGGTACATTACGAAAGTGATGTTGTACTAGGCTTTGGACAGATTTTAGCTCATAAGCTTGCACACGCGGAGCATTCAAACCAGTCAAAGTCTTTCTCTGTCCAGGTTTTAGGCTTTTTCGGCAAGCCCTAACTACTCGGAATCTACAAATATGGCAATTCGTCAAGCGCTGGTGGGAGAGGGTAAGTTAGTATTTGGCAAAGAAAAATCTACAGGAAGTATCGAAGTGCCTGTGCAATTCGGCTTGCCAGCAGCAGGATCGGGCTGGTAAAGTTGGATACGATCGCGCCCAAGTCGTTTAGCTTGATACAGGGCTTGGTCGGCTGCGGCAATCAGAATTTCGGCTCCCGATTCAGATCCAGGAACAATACTCGCTACGCCCAGGCTGAGAGTGACGTACTCGCTCACCTGAGAACCAGCGTGCGGAAGCTGCAAAGCTGCGATTGTGAGCTGTATGTGTTCGGCTACGATCACTGCGCCTTGAATCGAGGTATTTGGCAAAATAACGGCGAATTCTTCGCCTCCGTAGCGAGCTACTAAATCGGCGGGGCGATTGACTGCATTGGCGATCGCCCCGGCGACTTGTCGCAAACATTCGTCTCCGCCTTGATGCCCGTAAGTATCGTTGTAACTTTTAAAAGAATCAATATCGCACAGAATTAGGGACATGGGCGTTTGTTCCCGGACTTGTCTGCGCCACTCCATTTCTAAATACTGATCGAACCGTCGGCGGTTTGCTAGCTGCGTGAGTGCGTCCGAAGTAGCCAAGCGCTCTAACTTGAGGTTGGCTGCTTGCAACTGCTGGTAGAGTTCTGCTTGCTTGATGGCGATCGCCAACTGGGTGGCAAGAGAAGACAGCAGCTCTACTTCCAACTGCATCCACTGCCGGGGACTGCACTGGTGGGCCATCAGCAGCCCCCACAAATCGTCTCCTTGCACTAAAGGCACTACCAAATAAGCTCTCACCGCGAATTGTGCGAGCAAGTCAATTTGATATTGCGGCAAATCCGCGGCTAAAACATCGCCGATCGGTCGGATCGATCGATGTTGGTACGCTTCGAGATAGAACTGGTCAAAACAGAAATTTTCCAGGGTTTCCCCCAACATCGGCTGGCAGTTGGGAGCTACAGATTCCACTGTCACCGCCCCCGTCGCCGGGCCAGCGCAGAGACTGCCGGTACAGGGGTTAAAGCGCACGATCATCACTCGATCGGCCTGAAGGAACTGACGCACTTCTGTCACTGTCGTGCGGAGTACTTCGCCCAAATCCAGAGACTGGCGGATGTGCTGAGTAATCGTCGCCATCAGCAGTTCTCGTTCGTTCTGCTGCCGCAGCGCCTCTTCTGCCCGCTTGTACTCAGTGATATCTTGAGCGGTGCCGAAAATTTGTTTGGGGCAGCCGTCGGCTGTGCGGGCGAAAACTTGGTCGCGGCAGCGAAACCAGCGCCATTCGCCCGATCGATGTTTGAGGCGATATTCCAACTCCAAAATATGCCCGTCTTGGGTCGAGGGAAATTTTTGTTGGTGGGCTTTGAGCCTCGGCAAATCTTCTGGGTACACCAAACTGGAATACAAAGCAGTTTGCATCTGTAAAATTTCTTGGGGAGTGTAGCCCAGCAATTTAGAAGCTTGACCGTTGACGTAGACGTTGCGCTGTTCGGTCAAATCGTAGATGTAGAGCAAATAAGGCGCCGCGTCCGCAATCTGCTGGATGAAATGCTGACTCGATCGCAATTCTTCTTCCACCCGCTGACGCACTTGCACTTCTTCCAAAGCTTGATCCCGCATTGTGCGGTAAGCTTGGATGCGATGGGTGAGGTCGGTCACGTCTTGAATCACCAGCAGCGCGTAGAACGATGGGGAATTGATGCCCGGCCATATTGATGACGAAACTGAGGGTGCAGATTCCCTAGACAAAAAAGCACTTCTTGGTGAGCCGACTCCGACAGTACCGTCTGATTCCAACTCAAGAGTATGGAGAACCCAGTCTCTAATCTCCTGTTCTTCTATGCCAGCCTCTAGGGCCGGCACAGCAGTCACAGTAGTTTGCTGAATTCGTTGCTGGCCGTCTTGCCAAGTTGCCGGAATCAGGTGTTTGTGAATTTGAGAAGAAAAAATTGTTGGCGGGCCTCCTGCAAAGATTTGCTTGAAGCGAGTGGCGTACTTTAACTGACTCAGGTGAGGAAAATGGGTTGTGATCTTTGTTCCCAATATTTGGCTGCGGGGAATTTTAGTCCACTCTTCCAGACAAGTGTTCCAAAACAGCACCACAAAATCATCTTGCAGCAAGCAGGCGCCGACTGGTACGCTGTCGAGAACCCCAAACTTTTCCTTAATACTTTTGCTCTCCTCAATCATAGACCCCCGGCAAGTTGATTGATAGCAGTCAACAAGGTGTCAAAGGAATTAACATTGAAAATAAGAATGATATCTCCTTCAATGTGAAGCCTTTCAATCATAAAACTGGTCTGGGCTAATAAAACAACTGTATCAGTAGCTAAACCGCCAGATATCAGCAAATTAGCAATCGTCCCTTCGCTATAAGTGGGAATTGAGTAGTTCAGGCGCTGCTGAAGTACGTTGCTGATTGCACCCATGACCCCATTAATTACAATATTTCCCACTTCACTCAGCGTACCAATTTTGACTGAATCGAGATCGTGAGTTCCCACTTCTTCCCCTGTAAGCATTGTCACCAGCAGGGCAGCGCTGTTGGTGGGAAAGACTAGCTGGGCAATGCCTCCAAAGGAGCCTGTGAATTTGAGCTGGACAGCGGCGATTTGCTCGCCGTTGAGGTGCTGCTCTAACTCTTCTTCCACGTCGATGGGAGTCAGGATTTGAAGGTAGGGGATTTGCAAGCGAATCGGGGAGTCGATCATGTCGTTCAAAACCCCTGCGGCTTGACCGATCCCGATATTGACGAGTTCCTGCAAAGCATCGAGCTGTCGAGTGCTTAATTTCATTGGGTGCTCTCCTCGCTGACACTGAGAGCTTTTTTGATCCACCCAATCAGTTCATCTGAGTTGGGCATTTTGTGAATGACTGCCAGGGCTCCGAGTTCCATGCACTCGGAGCGGGTGCTTGCTTGGATGTCTGCGGTAATTACGATCACTGGAATTTTATATCCTCGATCGCGCATAGCTTGCAGGACTTCCCGACCTTCCATTTCTGGCATCAGCAGATCTAAGAGCATACAGTTTGGGGTTTTAGTGCCGAGCTGTTCTAGAGCTTCTGGGCCGCTCGATGCTTCCCAAGTCTCGTATCCTTCTGCTCGGAGAATTTTGCAGATTACCCTGCGAGTCAACCACGAATCTTCGACAACGAGAATTGATGTCACTACGTTCTCCTCCTTCTATTGTTAGGACTGACCGGTATTGCAGGTACTGCTTTTATCTTGACATTAATTTAAAGTGCTGGGACGGTGTGCGATCGAGCTTGACTGGGAATTCCTGTTCTTAAAAACTAACGCATTAATGTGTTGGATAGTTTAGTATCTGGGACTATGTGAAGAAAAAACCCGGTTTCTGAATGAAACCAGGTTTGCGGGATCTCTATTGCTCCTAACATGGGCGCTCAATTATAGATTACCAAACGCTTCCGGAGAGACTCTACTCGCTGTTTAGCCGTGGTATTGTCTGGATCGCAGGCGAGAGCTTGTTCGTACATTTCCAAGGCTTGAGCTGTTAATTTCTTGCGCTCGTAGGCGTGACCCAGATTATTTAGAGATGTAACGTATTCTGGCTGTAATTTCAGGGCTTCTTTATAGTGGCGGATTGCGATGTCGTACTGTTCTTGGCCAAAGTGTGCAAAACCGAGGGCGTTGTAAATAACAGCTTGATTTTCTTCGCCTTCCAAGTCTTTGGCTTTAAGGGCTTTTTGAAACAGTACGATCGCCTGCGAGTAAAGCTTCTTATCTAGATATATACTTCCTAATTCGTAGTATTCCTGTGCTGTTCCTTTTTCTACTGTCAGCTTATTTTCTAAGCGTTCCAGAGACATTTCCAGCTTGCGAGTTTTAAGAATCTGGCGCACCACAAACCAGGATGTGCTGCCGAGTATAGCAAGCAGGACTGACAGGTAAACAATGAGCAAATTACTATCCATGTTTTTCTTAAAATTAGGTAGGTCTGTGGAAGGTTTTATTTATTTTAAGGCGATAGCAATCTCTGACATTTGCCTCTGCAACTGTATAAAAAACAAGGAAATAGCGACCGACAGGCCCGATCGCGATTTCTGAAAAAGCAAGAGTCCAGAAGTAAGAACAAAGAAGGAAAGTTGCTCTCAACCTCCTAAATTCATCAGGAGTTTTCCTTCTTTGGCAGATAGTTAAATCTTTCTTACTTCTGCTTTCTGCCTTCTGAAAATCAAGCGAACTTTCAGCCTCCGGCTCGATTAGCCATTTCCACGACTTTACCGAATGTTGCGGGGTCAATGATTGCCATTTGTGCCAGCATTTTGCGGTTGATTTCGATGTTGGCTTTTTTCATGTTGCCGATCAGTCTGCTGTAGCTCGTGCCGTGCTGGCGCGATGCAGCATTGATCCGAGCAATCCACAGGCGGCGGAAATCGCGTTTGCGTTTTTTGCGATCGCGATAACCGTTACGCAGGGCCTGCATCACCCGTTGGTTAGCTGTGCGGAACTGTTTCGACTGTGCGCCTCGGAAACCCTTGGCTAATTTGAGAATTTTTTTGCGGCGCGCTCTAGCGACATTACCGCGTTTTACCCGTGTCATCTTTAATTTCCGTTAAACTTTACAAGTATGGAAGCATTAACCGCACGTTAGCATCGTTGGTCTCGTCGATGACGACCAGCTTAGATAGACGGCTTTTGCGAGCTGAACTTTTGTGCTGTAGCAAGTGGCTTTTGTAAGCTTTACGGCGCACAATTTTACCGCTGCCGGTCGCTCTAAAGCGCTTTGCGGCTGCTTTGCGAGTTTTGAGTTTTGGCATGAACTGGTGTTATTTGGACACAAGCTTATACCGTATCACGTTTGTGGTACTTTCTGCAAGGGAGATTTGCGGCTTGGGGGCGGCGCTGTATTTGGGGCAATATACAGGATGGGCGATCGGGTAATCTTACGGTTGTTTGCAGTTAACATCTGGTATAGAATGTTATAGCAATACTCCGGACAGTTTTTAAGGAGCCAAAGTACCATAAGACAAGACTGAAGGAAGATTAGGGTGATTTAAAATCAAATCCCGGTCTAAATCTAACTTATCAATAAAGGTAAAAAGTAGATGCTTATTGAATTCCAGCCGTTTATAAGAGGCCATAGAAAATACAAACGACTTGGCAGATGAATGACAACTAGAGAGTTCATGTTTAGCTAAGTTTAAGGCAATAAGACTGGCATTAAAATGAAAATCAAGCCGTGGTAAATGACGAGCTTGACAATCAGACAATCCCGTAAATTGCTTGGGATCACGAAAAATAAATTCGCTCTGGAAGCGAGCCTGATAATATGCAAGAATTTGCTCAGGTGGTAGGTGAATATCAGGGCTAAACAATAAAGCATTTTTGATTTTGCCGTTGGCTTCAACCTCAGAGATACAAACCAAACAAATTGGGCAATTTAAACAACAACTCCACACAAGCAATGTGTATAAGGAAACTCCCGGTTTTAGGTTTTTAACAAAATTAAGACGACTCAAATCATGGCAGTCAACCTTACCATCATATTTACGTGGAGCTCCCAGTTTCTTTTGTTCACCTGTATAGAAATAGCGCAGGTTAGCATTGGAGTTTAGACTAAGCAGGTCAAAAAGTGCGATCGCTGTGAGACTAGGGAACAGTTCTCAAGAACGGCAAAGGTCGCTGGCGACCAGCTATCAGACTCAACCATAAGATAAATACCAGGGACCGTTGACGTTCTCCGAGACTTGCAACAAGAGAAAAAACTGTCTGCGATAGTTTCAACAGACAGCATCAGGGGAGAAGATTGAGAATTCAGCTAAAAAATCTCAAATCTACCTGCCATGAAGTTAGAACAATTACAGGAATTTCGTCAACTAGCTTATGAATGTCTCGGCAAAGCAAAAGATGCCACCTTTGAACTAGCGGATGCGGTAATGACAACCCGCCACATCTCATGTTTAGGAGATTTAGCCCTCAATCCCTTATTTCGGCGTCAGTGGTCGAGTGTCTATGAAGCACTACAAGACGGTAGACTAGATCGAGAAAAATTGATGCAACTATACATCCAGCAGATGTCAGAGGTAGAACGTCCAGTATTAGCGATCGATCATACGGCATGGTTAAGACCCCATGCACGTACCCTCAAAGAACGCACCTATGAACATCAACCCACAGCCTTACCCCACGGTATACCTGTCGGCATTGGTCGCCTGATCTAGTACGATTGCCTGGATACCTGAAAGTATTGGCAGTTGGGCGCTTCCCTTGAGACATGAACGTATCACGAGTTGGGACAACCCGATAGGTTTTGGCGCTCAACAATTGGCACAAGTATGTCAGTATCTTCAGAATAGACCGATCGCTCTATTTGATAGTGAGTATGGGTGTGCACCTCTGATCGAAGCCACCGCTGCGATCGCTGCTGATAAACTAATGCGTATTCGCTCCAATCGTTGCTTGTGGTCAGCACCCCCAGCCTATAGTGGTAGAGGCAGACCCAAAATTCACGATCAACAGTTTAGATTCAACGAGCCTCAAAGCTGGTGGAAACCAGAACAAACTCTGGAATCTATTGAACCCAAACTGGGAAAAATTCGGTTAAAAAAATGGGATAACTTGCATTTTAGAGGTAGTCCCAAACATCCAATGACCTTGATTTTACTCGAACGTTTAGAAACTGTAACGGGTCGATTAAATAGTCAACCTTTGTGGTTAGTGTGGGTTGGTATCCAAATGCAATCTCTGGGTGAAATTTGGCAACTGTATCTGCGCCGCGAGAACCCTCGAACATTGGTGTCGGTTAGCTAAACAAACCTTACATTGGACTGTGCCGAAGTTGAGTACAAAGCGAACAGTGCGAACGATGGAGTGATTTGATGCCTTTACTAACCTGGCAATTATGGTTAGCTAAAGATGTCGTCACAGAAATTCGTCTCCCCTGGCAAAAATCTCTACCTGAATTGACTCCTGGAAGGGTTGTACAATCAATGCTTCCACTTTTAATCAGGATTGGAAGTCCTGCTGTTGTTCCCAAACGGCGAGGAAATTCAGATGGATGGCAAACAGGAAAACCGCGTACTCGAAGATGTCGCTATCCTGTGGTCAAAAAGGGTAAAGGTCGGTTCCAAAAATCACCAAAATCGATTATTTAACCTGGTCAGATCTCTCTAAATTCACCACAATTTCTACTCAGCGTTAGCTGAGTAAATTTGTGCTTAGTCTAAACTCCAGTTAGCATCACTTCTTAACTTGCCAATAAAGTCTAAATTTAAGTCCCGCACAGCATCCCAGAATTGAGATCGATAGTAATAGCCATCAGCCAGCAAATAACGTACAGAAGTTGGGCAGTAACAACGAGTATTCTTTAGATGTTGTGCATAGTCATCAACTCTTGTGATGTCAGGCGTTGAGCTTTGAGGCTCCGGTTTTTTGCGAGATTTCTTAGACCAGCAATTCTTCGGATTTTGTGGCAGTTTTTTTACAGGCGTTATGGGAGGACGTGACGGAGTTTGTTGTACGCTTAAGCTATAAGATAAACGAGTCTCAATTTCGACAATAGAAATCACAGAAAATTCCAACCCCTGTTCCGATTTACCAGCTACACCATTCTAAAAGTAAGCTTTACCGTCAGTTTTTTTGCCACTTTTTCTTAAAAAAGAACAATCAATAACAGCAATGACTGTGTGTTCAGGATTTAAGGCTTTTTCTAGGAAATAGTGATTTAATTGTGGAAAGTTAAATGTTTTGAGAAAGTGACGACGATAAGTTTTTTCACTCAAACAACTATAACGACTGAGATTCGTGAAGTTGATTTTGCCATAGCTCAGTAAAATAGTTGAGAATAAAGTGATTAAAAACTTCTTTTGGGGTTGACTAATCCCTGGCATTTGTTGTAAGATGGATAGTAAGTATTCAGCTCTAAATATGAGTAATTAAAGATCGTTCTTGCATATCTGTACGATGCGTTTACCCTGCAGTCTTAACGAATTCGTGTTTTTGGTTTGCATAACGCTCGTTACATGGGTCTTACCAAAACTCGTCTACAACAACGTATTGTGACTGCTGCTGCGCTGAATCTGTCAAGAATGTGGGCAAGATGGCGCAACATTCTGATTGGCTTGACGAGTGTCTCTCGTTTTTCTACTCTTTTTATCTCTGGCTCATCGTAGTTCTTTTTTCTGATAATAAGATGTTTGGTTTCACCCTTTTTTAATTCGCCAACAGTCTCAACGAATCGCACCTAAACTCCCAGTATGAGTAAAGGCGTTTACTCAAAAAAAATAGGCTAGCCATATTTCACAGCGCCTATCTCAATCCAAATTTTAATGGCTCCCCGCAACGCCGTCTTACCTCAGCTTTTGACCTGGTATTTTACCAGGTGGGCACCGTTGGCTCGGACTTAAAGTTTCTGGGTACAAGCCCAGTTTACTGCTGTCCAAACATCTTGATTCCCGAGAGTTAAGAGTTATAGATCAAAAAAACATTATTGGCAGTCACCAACGTCGCAGTAGAACCTTTATTTAATATATACCAACTAACCAGATTTTGGCAAGCTTTGAGCAATTTAACTTGCATACCAGATAGATTCAACGGTTTGAGCGATCGCCAGTGCTTGCGATCGCCCCTGAGCCACCAAGTCCGCGTCGAGCACAACTGTAACGTGACCGAGTTTGCGGCCGGGACGCGATACTTTCTTACCATACCAATGTACAAAAGCACCGCTAATTTGTGCCAGTTGTTGTCTTTTTGCTAAATAATCGGACTCGGCCGACTCGTAGCCGAGCAAATTTACCATGACAGCGCCTGCACATTTCAAAGCCGAATTGCCTAAAGGTAGTTGACAAACTGCGCGCAAATGCTGTGCAAATTGTGAAGTTTCACAGGCATCGATGGTAAAATGTCCCGAGTTGTGGGTGCGGGGTGCAATTTCATTGACTAACAGCTTATTATCGGCGGTTAAAAATAATTCAATGCCGAATACGCCGACAGCTTCTAAGCTGTTGAGGAGAGTACGGGCGATCGCACAAGCTTCAGTTTTGACATCTAAACTAATATCAGCGGGCGCAATCACCAGATGACAAACCTGATTTTGCTGCTGAGTTTCCACTATCGGATAAATCGCAATTTCGCCATTTGCCGATCGAGCCGCAATCACTGCCAATTCGCGATCGAACGGCACAAACTCTTCCACTAGCAAAGGCTGACCTTGGAGTTTAGCACGAATTGACTCCAAACTCCCCCGCTCCTTAACAATAAAAGTACCTTGGCCGTCATAACCGTGGCGGCGAACTTTGACGACAAAGGGAAAGTCTATCGATCCAGCATCCGAGTCTCCTTCCATCTGCACGCTGTCGGAAACAGAAATTGCCGGAAAGTCGATCGCCACCTCCTTAAACAATTCTGGAGGCAAATCCGCGCTGCAATCCCATTCCCAAAACCTCGGAGTTGGCAAACCCAAACCTTGTAAATAACAGCGCTGAACGTACTTATCCAACAAAGGAGAAAGCGACGACAAACTCGGCTGAAATAACACACCTTGCTGTTCTAGCGGCCGCAAACCATCTAAATCCACAAACTCATTTTCAAAAGTAATAACATCGCATCCAGCCGCCAATTGAGCCGTAGCCAAAACATCATCAACAGCAGCCAAAACAACACCAGCAGCAACAGAAACTGCCGGGTCAGTAGCATGGGGAGTTTGCACTACCAATTCAATACCTAGCGCCCTAGCAGCATCCCCCATCATCGAAGCTAGCTGGCCGCCGCCCACAACGCCCACCCGCTTAAATTTGGCAGACGAACTCGCAGCGGTTTGATTTGATTTCATGTGAGTAAAATTCCGCAAAGTCAACCTGCCTATATTATCGCTATTTGTCCCCGGATGAATTACAGTAATTGCAGAGTTAAAAGTCAAAAAATAGTTTTAATTGCAGGATTAAATCGAGGCAGAACCTAGAAAAATTGAGCGCCTAAAGTTTTTAATTATTGCACGCTCCCAGCCAGTGAGAAACAGGCGTCGAAGCCCACTCCTCCAGAAAAGTGCCACATCTAGCAATTCCCTAGCGCCAAGCATGGCATAATTGACAGCACTGCAAAAAGCAGATAGACAGATGCCAACACTGAAAATCAGACATTCAGGAAACAAAATTTATAGGTGAGGATACTGTGAAAGTTTTAGTTGTGGGAAACGGAGGTCGCGAACACGCGATCGCAAAAAAACTGCTAGAATCTACGCGGATTAAACAAGTATTCTGCGTACCGGGCAACGGCGGCACAGCTACCACCCCAGGCTGTCAAAATCTGTCGCTCAACATCGACGACTTCCAAGGCATCGAACGCTTTGTGATGGTCAACAACATCGGATTAGTCATCGTCGGCCCCGAATTGCCCCTATCGCTAGGCATCGCCGACTATTTCCAACAGAAAAAACTCATGATTTTCGGGCCAACCAAAGCCGGTGCCCAAATTGAATCCAGCAAATCCTGGGCCAAAGAATTGATGCTCCAAGCAGGCATCCCCACACCCAAAGCTGCCGTATTTACAGACGCAGAAGCAGCCAAAGCATACGTTCTGGAACAAGGAACCCCAATAGTCATCAAAGCAGACGGACTCGCATCAGGCAAAGGAGTCACCGTTGCCACCACCGTCAAAATGGCTCACAGCGCCATCAACACCATTTTCCGAGGCGAATTCGGCACCGACAACATCCGAGTCGTCGTCGAAGAATTCTTAACAGGTCAAGAAGTCTCGATTCTCGCCCTTACCGACGGCATCACAGTGGAACCCTTGCTGCCGGCCCAAGACCACAAAGCTATCGGCGAAGGCGACCAGGGAGCCAACACCGGCGGTATGGGAGCCTACGCCCCAGCGCCCATTGTCACCCCGGAACTCATGGAAAGGATTCAAGAAGAAATTCTCGAACCCACCCTCGCAGCACTGCAAAAACGCAAAATCGACTACCGGGGCGTACTCTACGCTGGTTTAATGATTACCCCGGACGGAGAACCCAAAGTCTTAGAATTCAACTGCCGTTTCGGAGACCCCGAAACTCAAGCGGTTTTGTCACTGCTGGAAACTCCTTTAGAAGATTTGGTGCTCGCCTGCTGTCAGCAGCGTCTCGGTGAATATTCTATTCGCTGGAAGTCGGGGGCCTCTGTTTGCGTAGTCTTGGCTTCTGGGGGCTATCCTGGAAGTTATCAAAAAGGCAAAGTTATTACAGGTATCGAGGAAGCTGAAGCCAAAGGAGCAGAAGTGTTTCACGCCGGCACCCAGTTGAAGCAGCAGCAGTTGGTGAGTGACGGCGGCCGGGTTTTGGGCGTCACTGCGACGGGAGAAACTTTGGAACAAGCTATCTCCAAAGCTTATGCAGCAGTTGATTGTATCCAATTTGAAGGGGTTTACTGCCGTCGGGACATCGGTCGCCGAGCTCTGGGCGATAAAAATTAGGAATTGCGACCTCGGCCGCCATCCGAAAGCCAAGCAATCTCAATGTAGAAATGTAACAATGAAGTTTGGTATCTCTGGGGTGGCGGTAGCGGACAAGTCGCATCAGAAAATTCGATCGGGAGCCAACTGAATTGATCTTGCTTTTAATATTGAACTGGTGAACAGGTGAAATGCTGGCCATACTAAACAAAATCGGAGAAATTATTGCCCGCTGGTGGTCGGATTTTACCCTCCAGACCCGCCTGATGGCCGCTGCTACCCTCGTAGTGTCGTTAATTATGAGCGGTCTGACATTCTGGGCCGTCAATACTATCCAGCAAGACGCCCGACTTAACGATACTCGCTACGGCCGCGACCTCGGCCTGCTGTTGGCGGCAAATGTGGCGCCGCTGATTGCCAAAAACGATCGCTCCGAAGTCGCCCGCTTTTCCCGCCAATTTTACAGCAGCACTTCTAGCGTCCGCTATATGCTTTATGCAGACGAAGCGGGGGATATTTTCCTGGGGATACCCTTTTCGGAATCGGAGGTGGAGACTTCCCTGACACTGCGCCGCCAGATCAAACTTCCCGATAATTTTCTCGCCGATATTGAGGCGAGAAATTTAACTTCTTTGCCTTTGGTGCGGCAGCATTTGACGCCGGATGGAGAAGTTACCGATGTATTTGTGCCGTTAATTCATGAAGACAAATATTTGGGGGTTTTGGCGATCGGCATTAACCCAAATCCGGCAGCAGTTATCTCTTCCAATCTTACTAGGGATGTTACTTTAGCAGTATTTGTCACAATTTGGGTGATGGTAATTTTGGGAGCTGTATTTAATGCCCTGACAATTACTCAGCCGATCAAACAATTAGTCTTCGGGGTCAAAAACATTGCCAGCGGTAATTTTAAGCAGCGAGTTGACCTGCCTTTAGGGGGAGAATTGGGCGAGTTGATCGGCAGTTTTAATGAAATGGCCCAGAAACTCGAAAGTTATGAAGAACAAAATATTGAAGAGCTGACAGCGGAAAAAGCTAAGTTAGAAACTTTGGTTTCAACGATTGCTGATGGCGCGCTTTTATTAGACGCAAATTTGCAGGTGATTTTAGTTAATCCGACGGGAATGCGGATTTTTGGATGGGAAGGCAAAAAGGCGATCGGAATAAATGTTCTGAACATTTTGCCTTCGGAAGTGCAGCAGGAGTTGGCTAGACCTTTGCACGAAATAGCTGCTGGCGATCGCGAAGGCGGTGAATTTCGCATCTCGATGAGCGAACCACTTAACCGTACAATTCGGATTGTTTTAACTACTGTGATTCTGCACAAAGCGCCCGGTGCCGAACCGCTATGCAGAAGCTGTATCCGCCATGAGGAAGATACCTGTACCGAGCCACAACGCCCGGTAGCTGTAGAGTGTACTTTCTACGAGCAAACCTCCAAGCATCAAGGTTCCGGAAATTACCGAGAAAGTCTCAAAGGCATTGCAATGACAGTGCAGGACATTACTCGTGAAGTAGAACTCAATGAGGCTAAAAGCAATTTTATCAGCAATGTTTCTCACGAATTGAGAACACCTTTATTTAATATCAAATCTTTTATTGAGACTCTCCACGAGTACGGAGAAGACCTTCTAGAAAGCGAGCGCAGGGAATTCCTAGAAATTGCCAACCGAGAAACCGATCGACTAACTCGTTTAGTTAACGACGTGTTAGACTTATCGCGACTGGAATCCTGCCGAGTTTATCACTTGGAGGCTGTTGACCTCCCGCAAGCTGTGGAACAAACCCTGCGGACTTATCAGTTAAATGCTAAGGATAAAGGCATTGAATTAGAGCAAGAAGTTGACCCGTATTTGCCGCCTGCTTTAGGTCATTACGATTTGTTACTGCAAGTATTTGCAAATTTAGTAGGAAATGCCTTAAAATTTACTCAGTCAGGCGGCAAGGTGGCCATTCGAGCGTATTTGCTAGAGCCGGAGGCGCCAACCCACAAAGACGGTCAATCCGTCAACCAAAACTTGTCACCGGATGCCAAGCATTTTCCGGTAGTGCGGATCGAAATTTCTGATACGGGAATTGGCATAGATCCTGAAGACCAACAAGCAATATTCGATCGCTTTTTCCGGGTAGAAAACCGAGTACACACTTTAGAAGGAACCGGATTAGGTCTTTCTATTGTCAGAAACATTATTGACAAGCACCACACTAAAATTAATTTAGTTAGCGAAGTTAATGTGGGTACGACTTTCTGGTTCGACTTGGCAGTTTATCAGCCGCAACAAACAGTAGAGATGGAAAATTCTTGGCCAGTGGAAGTAACTCTGGAGAGTGAAACAATTGCAAGTCATATTAAGTGAACCCACTTAATTAAACGTAAAACGCGATCGGTGTTAAACCCCCGACTTCTTTAAGAAGTTGGGGATATTCCTATTCTGTTTAAAGATTCTTTTAATAGGCCTGACCAAAGGCTGACATCATCAGTGTGGCTCATCCTTAGCTGTCCTATCTAAGCTCAATTTTACCGATAAAACTACATACCAACACCAATAAGTACCAACCCCCAATAATCCCCCCTCTGTCAAATTAGTCATCAGCAGAAATGTTAATAAATACAAAGGCAAACCTGACTCTGGAAAACTTCCTTTAACTAGGTAATTTATCCCTCTAAATATATTATTTAAAAATGACAAAATAAACAACAAGAATCCGGTCCAACCAAGTTGGCAAAGTATATCAAGAAAACCATTGTGAGAGTGGGGTGGGACAAAACCAGTTTTAGCTACTATAATTCCGTAAGCGGGGTTTTCCACGCCACGCCAAGGCTGCCAAAATCCTTGCATTCCATAACCAAATATGGGATTATTTTGATTAACTCTATCAATAATTAAAGGCCAAAAATCGGTTCTACCAGTTAAAGTCATATCTTTTTGCAAGCCATCCACAATAATAGCCTCTAAATTATTTAACACCAAAATACTTATACCTATGCTACCGACTAAAAATAAGATAAAGCAGACAAAAGCCCATTTTACAGGTAATCTTTTTAAGAGTGCTAAATAACTCCACAAACTGATTAATACCACTGTCAAAATCCGACTAGCACCGCTACAACCTTTTTGCAATCCTAATAAAGATATTAAAATAATAAATAATGATAAGTATCGATATTTACGATCCTTAAAAGCATATAAAATCCATAAAGAAGCTGTATTAGCCATTTGAAAAGAAAAAGGGTTTTTATGACCTAAAACTCCTGTCCAACAACCGTCCGGTGCTGCATTTGTTTTCACAAGTAGCCATAAAGCTAATAAACCAGTTAGCCATCTCAATAATCCATAAATTTCTAACCAGCTATACACTTTTCCTACATAAATAGAAACCAGTGTTACTCCCCAAATAGCAAAAATAGCCTTAAAAGTAATTTCAGGAGTTTGTGACCACAAGCCCGATAAAGTCATTATCAATAAAAACAAACCTAAAAAAATGTCTCCTGCTATCCATTTAATGGACATAGAAACTGTTTTTTGGGTAGTTTTAGTTAATCGGGGAAAAAGCATTAATATCATAGCCCCATAAATGGCAATTTGACCAATCATTGTTGGGGGTGTAGTTTCTAAGTTGTAGAAAACGTTAGGATGGAGTTTGGGAAAGGGCATGGCCATGATCCCTGAACCACCAGTGATGGTAAAAAAAAGTATCCCCACAAAAATCTTTTCTAATCTGGCCCCCAATTTCGGATGGCGTGCGGCTAAAATATAAATAGTCACAAAGACGATAACTGCTAAACAAAAAAGCATCAACGCAAACATCGGCACCCTTAAAATATCTTTCATGGCTTTACCTCTATCATCAAATTTGTTACTAACTATGAAATGGCTTACCCTTCATGCTTTAAAACTGCCACTGCTGGCGCTGGTACTCACTCTCTCGTACCCTCAAACCAACCTCGCTCAGTCCCCAGGCCCCGCAACAATAATTAATACTGACTACTATCTAGGCGGTGGAGACAATATTAGAATTGATATCTACGATCTGCCCCAGCTTAGTGGGGAGTATCAAATTCCCGCTGGGGGAGCTATTCAAATCCCTATTATTGGTAGTGTTCCCCTTCAAGGATTAACTTTAGAACAGGCAGCCCAAGTTATCACTAGAGCTTATGGTCGCGTTGTAAAAAGACCTTTAGTTACCATCAGCTTACAAGCTGCCCGCCCGCTTAATATTTGGTTATCGGGTGAAGTAAGCCGTCCCGGCTCCTACTCATTACCCCTAGCTAATGGAGGTGGCAACAGACCATCTGTTCAGTTTCCCACTCTTCCTCAAGCTTTAGAAAAAGCTGGGGGTATTCGAGCTAGCGCTGATATCCGACGAGTAATTGTGCGGCGTCGGCTCACGGCTAACAGAGAAATAACTATCACTTATAATCTATGGGATTATTTACAAACTGGTCAGACCAGCCAAGATATCACGTTGCGAGATGGAGATCAAATCTTGGTTCCTCCTCAAGAAACAATTAATTTAGCAGAAACAAATCAACTTAGTGAATCTACTTTTTCTATACCACCAGAGCAACCCCGTACTGTCTCAGTATTCGGAGAGGTGAAGCGTCCCGGTAGATATGTAGCGATTGGTGGTGATACCCAAAATGGTGAAAGAACTAACGGACAGCCGACAATTATTCGTGCTCTACAACTAGCTGGTGGAATCACATCAATCGCGGATATTCGCCAAATCCAACTCCAACGTTATACTAGAAGTGGCAAACAACAAGTTAGAACTATTAACCTCTGGCAATATTTGCAAGAACAAGATACCTCTCAAGATACTATACTACAAGAAGGGGATATCATATTTGTGCCGACAGCGACGGCGATCGACCCAGGAGAAGTTTCTGTTCTAGCTACTGCTAGCTTTGCTCCGGGGACTGTGCAAGTGAGTGTTATCGGAGAAGTCAATACTCCGGGTGGGCTCAAATTACCTCCTAATACTACCTTAAATCAAGCAATTATGAGTGCGGGGGGTTTCAGGCTAAGTCGCGCTAACTCTAGATCCGTGGAACTGATCAGGCTGAATCCTAATGGAACTATATCGCGATCGGAAGTAGCAATTAATCTGAATCAAGGAATCGATGCTCAAACCAACCCACTTATTCAAGATAATGACATAATTATAGTGGGACGATCAAGGACTGCTACCTTGGTAGACACCATTACCACTGTTCTCACACCAGTTAATAATATTATTGGTGGAATTCTCGTTCCCACCCGACTAATAGAGCTACTCAGACTCTTAGGAAATTAGGAATTTCATAAAATTACCCTTATGGATAAAAAGCTGTTTTCTTCCCTAAAGGATGATCTTAATGGTCACTATCTGTCCGCAGCCTCCCGTAACTACGTAGCTACTACCCCAGAAGGAGATGACCAAGTCCTTGATATGGGATGGGTAGTAGCTGTGGTCAAACGTCGCCTTCTGGTGATGGCTATAGTAGCTGCCAGCCTCGGTACTTTGACTGGTACTTTCGTGATCAGGGCTGCCAAAAAATCTATTACTGAGTATGAAGGAAAATTTACAGTTTTAGCAGAACCGCTGACGACTGACGATCGGCTATCAAAGCTCTTAGTCCAAGCTCAAACTAACAGTATAGGCATCACAGACTTGAACAGAATTAAGTCATCAGCGGAAGAAGGTTCCTCGGTGGATTATCAAAGTTTAACGCGGGTTTTAAAAAGCCCCGAAGTGCTAATACCATTAGTTAATAAATTGCAACAAAGATATCCAAATTTTGACTATAAAAATCTTAACAACCGCTTGACTATCCAACGTGTTACTTTCTTGCGAGATGGGAAGCAGGGGGGTACTAAACTCCTAGATATTAGCTACCGTGATCGAGACCCCAAGCGCATCAAATATGTGCTGGAAGAAACTGCAACATATTACCGACAATATATGAGCAAAGAGCGCTTAAGAGTTAGCCAACAAAGTATTGATTTTATCACTAGACAAATATCACCCCTCCAACAGAAAGTAGATAACTTGCAGCAAGAATTACAAACCTTAAGAATTAAGTATAACTTTAATCAACCAGAATTACGCAGCCGCAGCCTATCAGATCAGCTAGATAGTGTAACTAATCGTCGCCTAGAAGTGCAAGTACAACTAGCAGAAAGTAGGCAGCAATATGAAAACTACAAAAAAAGATCTTTAAATGGCGATAATCGTTGGATTATTGATATTAGCCCGAAGTCTTATGAAAGTTTAATTGGCAAAATAACTGAAATAGAGTCGCAATTAGCTTTAAGCTCTACTCAATTTTATGAAAATAGCCTTCCCATTCAATCTTTGCGGGAAAAGCAGCAAAGTTTGCGTGATTTAATGAAAAGAGAAGCTGATACTGTTCTGTTGCAGATGCAATCACAACTAAAACAGTTGGAAGCTCGCGAGCGAGTGATAACTAATAGCCAAAATTTACTGCAAGCAAAAATCACTCAAATGCCCCAAGCTCAACGTCGCTATGATGACCTACAATTACAACTAGAACTAGCTAAAGATACTCTCAAGCTGTTCATGGAAAAACAAAAAACTTTACAAATAGATGCTGGTCAAATTTATGACTCTTGGCAAATTATATCTAAACCACAGTTAGTCACAAACGAAAATGGTGATCTCCACCCAGTAACAGAAAAACAAACCCGTCGCCACCTAGCGATCGCGATAGTTATTAGCACTTTACTAGGCATTGCTGTAGGTTTCCTAGTAGAAGTTTTAAATACTGTTTTCCATACTCCAGAAGAAATTAAATCAGCAACTAAACGCCCTCTTTTGGGAGTCATTCCGATCGCCAAAGCGATGAAAATTAAATCTCGTAGAGGTGAAAGGGTTCCCCCTAAAATCACTAGCATAACTTCAAATACTAACGGTGCAAGCTTAAAACGAATAATAGTTTCAAATTCCCAAGATTTTCCTGTAATCGAGGCATTTCACTACTTATACACAAATATTCAATTATTAAATGCTGAACACCCAGTAAGTTCTTTAACCATCACTTCGACTCTTAAAGGTGAGGGTAAGTCAACTGTAGCACTTTATTTAGCTAAAACTGCTTCTGCTGTGGGTAAACGAGTATTATTAGTAGATGCTAATATGCGTTCTCCTCAACTCCATACATACCTTGGTTTATCAAATCTGAAAGGTTTAAGTAATACTTTAAGTTCTGATTTAAGCTTAAATGAGGCTATTCAGCGATTACCAGATGATGAGAATCTTTTTGTCCTAACTTCCGGTACTCTTCCCCCTGATCCAATTAAATTACTTTCTTCTAAAAAGATGCACTATTTAATGGAACAATTCCTAGCTTTATTTGATTTAGTCATTTACGACACACCACCTTTAATGGGTTTAGCAGATGGTCATTTACTAGCCTCTCAAACTGATGGTACAGTGCTGATAGTAAAAATAGAAAAAACCGATCGCGGACTGGTAAACAAAGCTTTAGATCAACTAAATGTAGCCGATTTTAAAGTACTGGGAGTAGTAGCTAATGGGGTTAAATAACGAACGCTGAAATGGAGTTAGACCGCCAAAGGAAGAAGTAAGACAATTTTGGATTTTTGATGTTTGATTGACCAAAGGTATTCACTTACTAGATAAGGGTTTGGAGTTAGCCTATAGTTGGATTCTTTTGGGAAACTGGTATAAGAAGTCGATGTACAATGCAAAATAAGTAAATCAAGCTAATTAAACGTAAAACGATCGCGCTCTTAGATCCCCGACTTCTTTAAGAAGTCGGGGTGGTAATTATATCAAGACTTAAGAAAGAGTCTTTCGAGCACGTTCCGATCGCTCTTCTGCGGTATCCATAACATCCGCCATTTTATCCACCATTTCCCCTGGGTAATTTTCCAGTACCCGAGTAGAAAGCGAAATCCGGCCGCGACTTTCATCGAGGTCAACCACGATCGCTTTCAGGGGTTGACCGGGGGCAAACACCTTTCCAAGGTTATCAATATATTTTTGGCTAACTTGCTTGATGTGCAGCAAACCGCTAACTCCTTCCAAGTCCACAAACACGCCAAAAGGCTTGATGCTGCTGACTTTTCCTTCGACCAACTGACCAATTTGCAAATCTTTGAAGGCATTCGATTGAGTGGCCATCCGCTGGGAAAGGACGAGTTTTTCTCGATCGCGATCGACCTCCAAAAAATTAACGCTCAAAGATTGACCGATCAGCGATTCTAGGTTATCGCGATCGACTAAGTGCGATCGGGGAATAAAACCGCGCATTCCCTGAACATCTACAGTCACGCCGCCCTTATTTGCCCCAGAAACCCGCACCTGAAGAACTTTACCGGTTTCCTGCAATTCAACTAAATCTTCCCAAGCTTGCTGAATTTGTAACTGCCGCAGAGACAAGGTAACTTGGCCATCTGCATCTTGTTCGCGGATAATCAAAAAGTCCCGTTCCTCGTCCAGCGGAACCACTTCCGACAAATCCGTTACTGTTCTCAAAGCAGCCTCTTCGATCGGCAAAAAAGCCGAAGACTTGCCGCCGATATCAACATACGCGCCGTTTGAGTCGTACTCGAACACTTTGCCGCGCACTACTTGTCCCTTCTGGAACTCATAATTGTGCTGTTCGAGGGCTTTAGCAAAATCATCCATTGAAAAGGATGGTTTTGCGCTTTGAGAACCTGTAGATTTGGAATTCATGTCAGTTTAGTTGTCAGTTGTCAGTAATTTAGTTGCCAGTCGTCAGTAGAAAAAATTTTCCCACTCTCCCCATCTCCCTATCTCCCCATCTCCCACTCTCTAAGCTGGTTGAAGTTGCTGATGAAATAGCTGCTTCACCTGCACCCACGAGTCGGCTGCTGCCGTAGCGTCGTAACTGCCGCGGTGGTCGCAGAAGAAGCCGTGATCGGCATTGTAGCGGAAAATTTGGTGAGAAATACTGTGTTTTTGCAATTCTGCGGCGATTTGGTCAACTTGTTCTAAGGGAATGCTGGCGTCTTGAGTGCCAAAAAAGGCGTAGAGAGTGCCTTTAATGTCTGCTGTGCGGGCGATCGTGGGTGTGCCGCCACCGGGGGTTTGGGTGGCGATACCGGCGCCGTAGAACGACGCTGTAGCCTTGATTTCGGGCAAAGTAGCGGCGAGGTAGGCGACGTGTCCTCCAAAGCAGAAACCAATGCAGCCAAAACTTTCTGGTTTGACAGAAGGTAGAGTTTTCAGGTAATCGATGGTGGCTTGGATATCGCCCAGAAGTTCGGAAGCGGTGGTTTTTTCTTTGTATTCTCTGCCGATTTGGATGGCTTCGGGTGTGTAGCCGGTTTCAAAGCCGGGGGCTTGACGCTGGTAAATGGCTGGGGCGATCGCCACATATCCTTCTTTTGCTATTCTTTCAGTAACTTCGCGGATGTGCGAGTTGACGCCAAAGATTTCTTGAATCACGATAACTGCGGGAAATTGTCCTGGGGAGGTTGGCTGGGCTAGGTATGCAGCTATTTGCAAATCCCCGTTAGGAACTGTGATGTTTTTGGTGCTAATTTCGGCTTTTGTCATAGGTTGTTTTAAGGTAAATGCCACTCTACTGATTTTAAGTTAATTTGGGGAATTTTTAGGCTATTCGCCAATAATATTTTTCGGAACCGCGAAGCGTAAATACCGCAAATATGGCAGGTAAAAATTCGCTTATTGTTGAAAGTTGAGGTTTCGCTGAATAAGTTGGGGCTAATCAATCCTAGCAATTAATTTGGAATTCAATTTCGGTGAAATATAAGTTGTGGTCTGTGATTTTCTAAAGCATAGATTTTGATAACTCTACGACGGGGCAGCTTTTATATGGCTTTTTCGTGAGATTTTAGAGATAAGTGTCTAAGTCGTTAGCTGTTGAATATGAGCTAATTTTTTTTGATAGATCGGAGTTGTTTTTTAATCGCTTTGCTTTCTGGTTGGCGGAATCGTTTGAGGAGATTGATGCAGGCTAGGACTCAAGTCTAAGTTACGATCGCCACGCCGCACAAAGTCATGCAACCAGTTGAGGAGATTGATGCAGTCTAGGACTCAAGTCTAAGTTACGATCGCCACGCCGCACAAAGTCATGCAACCAGTTGAGGAGATTGATGCAGTCTAGGACTCAAGTCTAAGTTACGATCGCCACGCCGCACAAAGTCATGCAACCAGTTGAGGAGATTGATGCAGTCTAGGACTCAAGTCTAAGTTACGATCGCCACGCCGCACAAAGTCATCTAACCCAAGGAAGACAGTATTTGGTTTTTTCCGCTGTGCGCTTGCTGTCAGGGTAAGATCGAACGTATTGGTGGCGTAGAGTCCGTTGAGTGCACAATATTTTTTGCTTAGTTTGCGTCAATGGGTAGGTGTTAAAATCGGAGTATCAAATTTTTCGGCTCAAACTCATGTGCAGCAAGAGTTTGATGCCCCTAGTGTGAAAACAAGATAGACGCAAAGTCTGAAAGCTTTACAGGATAAGGTTTTGGAGTGAGTATGGAAACTCGGGTATTGACAAGCCGAAGGCTGGAATGGTACTTTTATTTTAGCTGGACGCAACTGCACCTTGAAAACCAAATACACTCTAGCTTCTGGAACGGGCGGCCGGAAAATACCTAAAACCCTATCAGGGATTGAAACTACAGCCGATCGCCCTGTCATGATTCAAAACCAGCCGGAAAATACCTAAAACCCTATCAGGGATTGAAACAAGATTAGACATTATTAATTAACCTACGTATCCTTGGCCGGAAAATACCTAAAACCCTATCAGGGATTGAAACTTGCTACTTTGGATTTGCGAAGGAGGGTTCTGACGCCGGAAAATACCTAAAACCCTATCAGGGATTGAAACACACACCACCGCAACCAATTTACACGCCACCACCGGCCGGAAAATACCTAAAACCCTATCAGGGATTGAAACATCGTAAGACATATTTTTACCTTCGTGAAAAAACGCCGGAAAATACCTAAAACCCTATCAGGGATTGAAACTGAGGAAAAATACAGCCAGGGCAGCGACGAAACCGTGCCGGAAAATACCTAAAACCCTATCAGGGATTGAAACTAGGGATATAGGTTTTCTCTATCTTAATATATATATTGCCGGAAAATACCTAAAACCCTATCAGGGATTGAAACCTTAACGAACTTTCCGAGAGCGGGTACGATGTCGAGCCGGAAAATACCTAAAACCCTATCAGGGATTGAAACCGATATGTGATACTATTAATTAGTAGTAACTAATGCCGGAAAATACCTAAAACCCTATCAGGGATTGAAACTGCGCCGCCTGTGGTTTGGGGCTTTGTCTCCTGCCGGAAAATACCTAAAACCCTATCAGGGATTGAAACGCCTTTTTGATAATGGGCGATCGCATCTGTAAGAGTGCCGGAAAATACCTAAAACCCTATCAGGGATTGAAACTGTGACAATACCCCTGTCTTTCTTTATGGGTGAGCCGGAAAATACCTAAAACCCTATCAGGGATTGAAACGTTTAATAGGGATTCCGCAAAAGGTATTGCCCCGGCCGGAAAATACCTAAAACCCTATCAGGGATTGAAACCCCGGCCTGTATCCTAACGTGACTGAGATTGATATAAAGCCGGAAAATACCTAAAACCCTATCAGGGATTGAAACAATTATTTGGCCATTAAATTTAATTAATTGACCGCCGGAAAATACCTAAAACCCTATCAGGGATTGAAACATCACAATGACTGATACCCAAGCAACTGATACTGCCGGAAAATACCTAAAACCCTATCAGGGATTGAAACCTAAGATCCAATTTGCTGGGAGGGTAATGAGTGATTCGCGCCGGAAAATACCTAAAACCCTATCAGGGATTGAAACATTCGTTTGTAAACCCCTCCATCATTGACAATAGCCGGAAAATACCTAAAACCCTATCAGGGATTGAAACTCAAAAGGCTCTTAACAGTCTCACGGCAAGCCTGCCGGAAAATACCTAAAACCCTATCAGGGATTGAAACCCAAACTTTCCGCGCCGCTTCCCGGTCAGCACTTGGCCGGAAAATACCTAAAACCCTATCAGGGATTGAAACCACAAAGCCCACAGGAAATACGAGGGGGCGGTGGCCACAAGCCGGAAAATACCTAAAACCCTATCAGGGATTGAAACAAATGAGTAATAGCCAAGTGATATCGTTTCGCGCTTCGCCGGAAAATACCTAAAACCCTATCAGGGATTGAAACTTTTTGCTAGAGGCAATTGCCTGTGGTTCGTTTAGCCGGAAAATACCTAAAACCCTATCAGGGATTGAAACAATCTGCTGGAGAGGCGATCGCCAACTCGCTCAAAAGCCGGAAAATACCTAAAACCCTATCAGGGATTGAAACGCGGGCGGAAGTTTGGGGTCACTACTGGGAACGGCCGGAAAATACCTAAAACCCTATCAGGGATTGAAACTAATCAACTCTTCCCTGTTTACCATTCAGTGTCAATCCGGAAAATACCTAAAACCCTATCAGGGATTGAAACACCAATTGCAACGGCATTGAAATTTACTTTCCCGCCGGAAAATACCTAAAACCCTATCAGGGATTGAAACACAAACTCTTGGTGGTAGCGGGGGCGGTAGCATTCAAGCCGGAAAATACCTAAAACCCTATCAGGGATTGAAACTCTTCGCAATAACAGAGATGTTAAAGCACATAGAGCCGGAAAATACCTAAAACCCTATCAGGGATTGAAACTGGTATTACGGACTACTCGAAGTTCCGTTCTGGTTGGCCGGAAAATACCTAAAACCCTATCAGGGATTGAAACCGTCGCCTTTTGGAAGCTTGCCCGATATTTCGGGACAGCCGGAAAATACCTAAAACCCTATCAGGGATTGAAACTTTTTTCAAATGGCAAACCAATCATATCACGCAAGCCGGAAAATACCTAAAACCCTATCAGGGATTGAAACTTTGAGAAATAAGTTACCTAAAACTATACTAATAATGCCGGAAAATACCTAAAACCCTATCAGGGATTGAAACTAGTGCTTTACAACACCCTCAGCCGCCTGGGCTATCAGGCCGGAAAATACCTAAAACCCTATCAGGGATTGAAACAGCTTCAGCTCCAGGTACCAGTGTCAAAGAGCCGAGCCGGAAAATACCTAAAACCCTATCAGGGATTGAAACTACGCTTGATTTTTGATTTGCAGAAAGAGAACCGCCGGAAAATACCTAAAACCCTATCAGGGATTGAAACTAAACGGTAGACATTGAGAGTTTAATATCTATTGCCGGAAAATACCTAAAACCCTATCAGGGATTGAAACTTGAGGGACTTTCGCGCAAAGATGGCAAAATACGCCGGAAAATACCTAAAACCCTATCAGGGATTGAAACCATTAAATAATCCATTGAAGTGTAGTGTATTCTGCCGGAAAATACCTAAAACCCTATCAGGGATTGAAACTGAAGCGTTAGAACTGAGAGCAAGCAAATCTCCAAGCCGGAAAATACCTAAAACCCTATCAGGGATTGAAACTTCCCATTGGGCGCCGGGAATTGGAGAAAAAGGCCGGAAAATACCTAAAACCCTATCAGGGATTGAAACAGAGACAAGTTCCGCCTCTTTGACATCATCGCAGCCGGAAAATACCTAAAACCCTATCAGGGATTGAAACATCGCTGAGGATGTCAATGGCGAGTTCGGCTTTAGGCCGGAAAATACCTAAAACCCTATCAGGGATTGAAACTAAGTCGTGCTTTTAAATAGCCTGAAACACTTGCGCCGGAAAATACCTAAAACCCTATCAGGGATTGAAACTTTTTTCTTATCACCGGGTAGCCTAGTTCGTTGCGGCCGGAAAATACCTAAAACCCTATCAGGGATTGAAACTATCTGGTCCGTATGAACCATTAACTATATAACGCCGGAAAATACCTATTTCCCCATCTAGAGCTTGAAACGTCCAAACTACAAAATTATTGGCTCAAAAATAGACTTCTCCTCTCTTTTTTTATCTCCTCCCATAACCTCAAGCAATTGATCGACTACACGCCTCCAAGTAAAATTTTCAGCCACAAAAGCCGGGCCCGCAACCCTAGCTTTCGCAGCCAATCCAGGCTGTTCGATCGCCCCTTGCATCAAATCAGTCAAATGTTCCCACTCAGGAGCTAAGATAAATAAGCTTTCCCCGTCACTCACCACAGCCGTAAATTTACTATCAATCCGCTGTGCAAAGTTCGATCGCGTAAAATCATCCGTAGGGCCGCCCGCAGTGCAAATAACCGGCAAACCGCAAGCTGCAGCTTCCAACACCGGCAGATTAAAACCTTCTGCCAAATAGGGAGAAACATAAGCATCTGCAGCTTGATAAAACTCAGCTATTTGAGCAAAAGATAGCTGGCTACCCGTATAAATTAATCTCGGTAAAACCCTCGCTCTTTCCGCATCGTTGAGCACAACTCGGCAGGCTTCAGCAATCTCGTCTCTCGACGGATAAAGCAGTTCTGAACCTTTTAAAACTAATCTCGCATCTGGATATTTGTCAACTACCGCAGCGAAGGCTTTTAATAAAGGGCGAATGCCTTTGCGATCCGTTTGCCCTCCGATGTTTAAAAATATAAAATAGTTTGACCAGCCGAAGCTTTCGCGCAGTGATTGACGCCGATCGCCCGCAGCAGGATAATAAATTTTAGGATCGACTCCCAAAGGTACAACAGCAATGCGATCGGCCTCAACTCCGCTGCGAATTAAGCCGGCTTTTGACCAAGCTGAAGGTGTAATAATTTTCGTTTCTGAGTTAACCGGGGTTTGGGCGATCGACTTAACACCCATCCCCTGCAATACTGTACTGGTAACAATTCCCCATTCTGTGGCTGCAAATACCCAAGTTTGAGCGCTGCGGGATGCCGAGAAGTCCCACGGGCAGTACATTCGCAAGGTAACATCGGCTGACTGATTTACCGCAGGGCTCTTAATGCTGCGAAGTAATGTTTCATTTGGGCGATCGAACAAACTAATTTTCGTCTCCCAAGCTGCGTCAATGTAGGGCATATCGCGGTGGAAAAGCTCAATTTGGCTTCGCGGGCAATCGAGCATTTCCAGCAGTTGAAATTGATTGGCTACGCAATAGGAATGATAAATAAAACGCCAGCCTTCAATAATAATCTGCAATTCAAAACTCCCGATTTTGGAATTAAAAATTTACCTAAAAAGCAGAAATTGGTAATTAGTAATTAGCCAGCAGAAATTACCCATTACCAATTACTAATTACCAATTCCTTACTTAATCACTTGCCAATCCATAATCCGCCACTGTCCCTCTTGACGGATCAAGTCGTAGCGCACCCGCAGGTTTTCGTTGCGGGAAGAAACGAGCTGAGATCGATCGAACACTTCGGCTTTTTCCGCGACTTGGGCTTCTACTTGAGCGCGATCGGGATTAGTCGGATTCGTCTTAACTCCATTAACTTGCAGCTTGTGTACGTAACGCTGGTGCGCGTTGTTTCGCTGTTGAGCTTCTGCCATCAATTGCCAGCGAGACAAAGCCGGTTCTGTCAGAACTTGCTTTAATTCTTCGACTGCGTGATTGGGGCCCAACGCCGCTGCTTTCGCCGACAGCCAGCTTTGAACTATTTGTCCGGCTGATGCCTCAGTGATTTCTCCCGACACTGCGCCTGTGGCGCTCGGCTCTGGGGTCGCGGCCAAGGCAGGGATTTCTACGGGCGGTTCTTCCAGGCGGACAAGGGCTTGCTCTCCTCGGAGGGGGCCGGATAGGGCTTGCATGGCGTTAGCCAACAGACTGAGTATTAACCACAGGAATAACAGGCTCAGGACACCTGCGACTATAAACAAAGCCAGCCTGTTTGGAGGCATGGACTTGACTTGGGCGGTAATTTCTGCTGCCTTGGTGCGCGCTCGATCGGCCAAATCGCCCTTGAGCCCCTTGCCACTTGCTCCGCTGCGCCCTGAATGTTGGCGTCTGCGTTGTTTGGAAGTCGATTCTGCCGGGTGTGGCACTGTCGCTATCGGGAGAGAGACGGCGGCAGCAGCGGCGCTGGGCGCGGCCACTGTTGCCTGGGATTTCGCGCCCGATCCTGCGGTGGAAGCCTCGCCTGGTACGGGGGTCAAGGTGACGGTGCTGGCTCCCTGCTTGGCTGTGGGTGGCTGTGCGGGTATGGCAGCGGGCGATCGGCCTGCGGTCGGTTGCAGTCGCCCTGGGGGCTTGCCGGAGCGGGGCTGCACGACGACCCATTCGTTGGCGGTTTCTGCGTCCTGTGGCAAAGCTTCTAGGTAAGCTTGTACTTTCGGGTCGGCAAAGTAGTCTTTCAAGGACACTGACTCGTTGGCCAAGTCGCGGAAGTGGGGAAACACTTCTTCTTGTAGCCAATGTTCGGCGTACAAGCACAGTCCGGGCAACAAGTCGGGTGAATCTTGGGAATGTTCGCGAATGAAGGCCAGGGGTTCTTTTTCCGAACTGAGTTCGAGGGATCTGCTGGCTTCTTCTGTCTGGCCCAGCAGCAGGGAACAGACAGCTTTTTCCAGGTGAACGTCTTGGCGGCGACCGAGCTGCATCAGCATCAGCTTTGCCCGACGGATCATTGATGGCTGTCTGGCAGCAAATCCTTGGGCTAACAGGGTGTAGACCGAGAGATAAGTGGCGACTGCGGAGGGGCGGCCGGCTTCTGCTTCAAATAGCGCCTGCTGCTCGCTGCTGGTTAGGTGTTTACGCATTTGCTGCACGAACCGGAGGAAGTCTTCTATTCCTAAACCCGATCGATCATCTCCCGAACCGTCGATACCGCCTCGTTCTTGAAGCATTTCTCGCAGGATTTCCAGTCCCCGGCGACGCTCGGCGACTTTTTCTTCGGGAAGTGATAATAGCTCTAAAATGTTGTACGGACGGAGTTTGTATATGTCGGCTTGCATTTCACCCCTCACGCTTGCAAATAGGCTTTCGCGCAGCAGCAATTCTTGACCTGCTTCTAATGATTTTGCGGCATTTTCGTACTGACCTTGCTGCCACTGTTCGCGACCGAGTTCTAGACAGGCAAGGCTGACGGTTAAAACTATATCTGGCCTCACGAGCTGAGGGTCGCCGAAACGACCTTCTGCGATCGCGATGCTGCCATTGTTAAGATACGGGCGACCCAGCTTCTGTACGAGTTCGTATTCCCCCAGTTCTTGCAGTATGAGCAGGGCTCCTACGAATTGGTTGTCATCGATTTCAATACTTGGTGTGTGGGGGTCGGGAGCAGCCTCTAAAGCCTTGGACTCTGCCGGAGCGGTTTCTCCTGCGTCTTGCAGGACTGTAGCCGTGCCTGCTGAGGTTTTTGACCTCTGGTGCTTGGCTTCCTGTGCGGCTTCCGACTCTCGATCGTATGTTTTGGCTAAAAAACTGGCATCGTAAGCTTTGCGCCCCTCTGAGTCTGACAGAACGGCGCAGGCTTCATCGAGCAGTTGTTTGCGGGCGACGATCGCAACTTCAGAATACTCCCTGCGCGGAAGCTGTAAAGTTCGATCGCGGTGAGCCTGCTGCAACTGTTCGGCAGTAGCTTGAATCGGTAGACCCAAAATCCGGTAGTAATCTAGTGGAATTAACATAAGTTAAAGAACTGTCCACTTCCCCAAAGCGCTAGCAACTGAATTAGCCTATCTTAAGTGACATACTCCCGCAAACCAAATCAAAAATTCTGGTGTTGGCTTCCAACCGCCCCATTCGCGGTATGTTGGACTTGCCGTAGATATACTCTAATTTTTTTCCCTCTACAGCGTTTTACAGTGAGGAAAATGCCTTGCCCCACTGCCCGTCAGCTAAAGGAGTGGTTTGACTCTTGAGCATTTTGGGGTTTGAGAGTAATGGAATTATATCATTCGTTGGCATGGGGTTTAGATGGGAGTTGGTTCTCCGAGTCCCGGCAATCCGCCCCGCCTGCCCTACTCATTTTAACAATTGGTGAACTGTTGCACAGAAAACGTTTGATCGTTTTCTGCTGCGGTTGTGTCCCATCTGGGTTTAAATTTAGATGTCTAGGAAGCCGATCGTCGGGTATTAATTATTTATGGTTCAGGAACGGACTTTACCAGTTTTTGACGCGCAAAGCGTAAACATTTCTCGGGATGAGGGCTTGATGCTCTACGAGGATATGGTCTTGGGGCGCTATTTTGAGGACAAGTGTGCTGAGATGTACTACCGGGGCAAAATGTTTGGTTTTGTCCACTTGTACAACGGTCAGGAAGCTGTGTCTACTGGCGTGATTCGATCGATGCGCCGGGATGACACTGATTACGTCAGCAGCACCTACCGCGATCACGTTCACGCTTTGAGCGCGGGCGTCCCGGCGCGGGAGGTAATGGCGGAGTTGTTCGGGAAGGAAACTGGTTGCTCGAAGGGCCGCGGCGGTTCGATGCACATGTTTTCGGCCGAACACCGATTGTTGGGAGGTTATGCTTTTGTGGCTGAGGGGATTCCTGTAGCTACGGGGGCGGCTTTTCAATCGAAGTACCGCCGCGAAGCTTTGGGGGATGAGAGTTCCGATGGGGTAACGGCTTGTTTTTTTGGCGATGGTGCTGCAAATAACGGGCAGTTTTTTGAATGTTTGAATATGGCGGCTTTGTGGAAGTTGCCGATTATTTATGTTGTGGAAAACAACAAATGGGCGATCGGGATGGCCCACGAGCGAGCTACTTCTGACCCACTGATTTACAAGAAGGCTCATGCTTTTGGCATGGCTGGTTTTGAGGTTGACGGGATGGATGTTTTGGCGGTGCGGGAAGTGGCGAAAGAAGCTATAGCGCGGGCGCGAGCCGGCGAGGGGCCGACTTTGATCGAGGCTTTGACTTATCGCTTTCGCGGCCATTCTTTGGCCGATCCTGATGAGTTGCGTTCTAAGGAAGAGAAGGAATATTGGTTCCCCCGCGATCCAATTAAGAAGTTGGCTGCTGATTTGATCGATCGAACTTTGGCAACTGCTGAAGAATTGAAAGAGATCGATAATAAAATTCAAGCAGTAATTGATGATGCAGTCGATTTTGCTGAGAAAAGCGCTGAACCCGATCCTAGCGAATTGTATCGGTTTATCTATGCTGAAGATGAGTAATCTTTAGAGATATTTTGCCTGCGGTTGCAGCCTACAGGTTAACACCTGTGGCTGCACTAATTCAAAACTAGAATCAAAGGTAGACTTTATAGACGAAAAGAGGCGATATGATAAATCGCGATCGCGATCTAACTCAATCCAGCAAAAATAAGGGTGCAGTTCGAGTCAAAGTCAAGCTAACGAATGCCATTGATGAAGGGAGCATCTCACTTTTGCAGCCAAGCTAGAAATTGGAGTTAGGAGCCAGGAGTCAGGAGTCAGGAGGAAAGAGGAAGAAGAAGTGTTTTTACAAATATGAGATGCTCCCTTGATGAAGCCTTAGTGAGTCGAGGAGTGCTAAATCCAAATCTGTTGCGCGTGTACGAAGCAAAAGCACTGATAGATAGTGGCGCAGTCAGAACTGCGTTACCTGCGGATGTAGTAGAGCAGCTCGGTTTAAGAATTCGGAGTCAGGAAATAGCAAAATATGCTGATGGCAGACAAGAAACAGTAGGATTGACTGAACCTGTTATCATTGAAATAGAAGGGCGCGAAACGATTGAGGCGGCAATGGTTTTAGGCGATATGGTGCTAATCGGCCAAACTGTGTTAGAAACTTTAGATTTGCTAGTAGATTGCAAAAATCAGCGTCTAATTCCCAATCCCGAAAATCCCGAAAAGCCTGTATTGAGAGTTTAATACTAAATCTAGCTTAAATACCTCCTTGATTTATTATGTTCGAGTGCCGATATCGGCATGATGGCAGCATTTTAAATCAGCACAAATTCAACGGTTTACGAAGGCTTTTAGTCGTAGAGCCATTCTTCAAACTCATCTTTACAGCGCCAAGCATCAAAACAGGTAAAAGGTTCCCAAAACCAACGCAAGACTTACAATAAAATTAGGCGTTGCTTAATCAGGGTATGAAAAAAATAAGTTGAAAATTCCCAAGCTTTGTGGATACTGGTCTCTATGACTGGCATATTTAGCCTTTCATACCGTAAATCAGCAACGCCTATTAAACTTTGTTAAATACTGAAGGCGGTTTCAACCGCTCCCGACTTATCCCCATGTCTAAAGCCAGGGGCTTGCGTCTCGTTCTTCGTTGATACTCCCCAGCCCTAAAGGGTCGGGGATTCTTGAAGAGTCCAGATACGAACTTTCAAAGGCGAAATCAAAACGCCTCTACTGAATTTTTTAAGGCATAACCCTAAAATTGCCGATACTTTTCGCAAAATATTTGCAGCTCCGTTACAGTCTGCATTGATTTTGCTTCCATCTTTTGGACGATACAATCCACGATTGATGCGCTTTCCAGATTCTTTCCACCCTTCAGTTTTTTCACCGAACTTAGGCAGCTCATCTGAATCTAGAAAACTCGCCTTACTTGTATAGCTTTCTTCGGTTTCAACAAATTGAATACCGTACTGTTCACAAAGTTGAGAAATCCTATCCTTCAATCGAGCGGTAGGAATTTGCACAAAGTTTTGATTCGTTTTGCTGCCAAGATTTATTGCTTGGCGCATCCCCTTGTTCCAGCCAAAAACGACCGTACCTATTTGGTTCTCAAGGCAATGATTCAATACTAATCTAGCTGCTTTGTTAACGGCCTCTCTGACCTGCCTGTTTCGCTTTTCTGTAATATGCACCAATCTCCTAGACCAAAAGCCTTGAGGTCTATGCTCTTTAATCGCTGCAACTCGCTTATTATACCATTGATTTAATGATTTTAGATGCCGTTTATCTACGATAAAACTTGTTCCCGCATTGGAAACACAAGTTAACCAATTATTCAACCCTGGATCGATACCCAGAGCTTTATCGACATCTAGTTCGACTACTACTGGCTGAAGTTGGTAGATCAACTCGACATAAAATTGTCTATTTCTTGGCAAAATGCGTATCTCTCTAATTGTTTTGTAGTCCAAGTTGGACGGCATTGGTAAATGAAATTCACCAAGGCCAAACCACAATTTAACTTTACTGCCTAATGGGAACCTCAATTGCCCATTCTTTAGCTTTACGTCTGCTTTTGGGAACGTCACGAGTTTTAGGCTGTTTTTGCGGTATTTCGGTAGTTTGGGGCGTTGCGTTACTGTACCACCCTTAATTCCTTTCAACAGTCCAATATACGACTTAAAAGACTCCGCAACACTGGTCAACGTTTGTTGAGCGACATGAGAATACAGTGCTTTGAAATGAAGATTTTCTTTGAATAATTTGTGCAAGTCATACTTGCTGGGAATTCTCCCGGTTTTAAAATACAACTGCCGAGAATAGTAAGTCCCGCAATTAGCTAGTTTGTTCGACTCTTCGCATACAAACTCTAGAACGCTTCTTAACTCTCGATTTGGACTAATTAAATTTTGCTGGCATCCATAACTAGACATTTTTTTGATTCTAAATGTACTGCTTGATTACTGAGAGAGGCGCACCGCCAACAGTCGCAATAAAGTAGCTATTTGTCCACAAGGTTGGTAATCGACTTTTTAGCCAAGGGAATTCTTGGCGAAGATACCGAGAAGAGCGCCCCTTCATATACCGAATCAGTCTGGTAATTCCCAACTGAGGATCGCACTCAACCAAAAGGTGAACGTGATCTGGCATTACTTCCATTTCGATTAATTCACTACCAAACTCAATCGCCGTCTCTAACAATATTTCTTTTAATCGAGTATCAACACCTTCAATTAAAACTTTTCGGCGATATTTCGGACACCACACAATATGGTATTTACACGAGTAAACAACATTTTTGTTTGATTTATCAAGAATCACCGCACATGAAAGGTCGGTGAGTATTTCAAAAGAAGCCCATTATTCTCAAACGCAACATTTGTTTTTGAACACCTGGATTTTAGCACCTGCTTGTACGTCCGGTGAGGCTGGCCACCACCGCCACTAACTCGGCAGCATCTACGGGTTTGGTCAAATGCATCTGAAAACCTGCTAATAGTGCCTGCTGACGATCGTCATTCCGGGCATAGGCCGTCAGGGCGATCGCGGGTAGCCTACCGCCCCGCTGCACTTCAAGTTGACGCAACTTGCGGATCAGGGAGTAGCCATCCTCATCCGGCATCCCAATATCGCTCACTAAAACATCGGGGCTGCGCTCGGTTGCGGTGTCGATAATGGTCAAGGCCTCCTTGACCGAAGCCACAGCCATGACATCAGCACCATACTTTTCGAGAATCGTGCTCAGCAACTCTAGCGCGTCAGCCTCGTCCTCTACCACTAAGATTTGTAAGCCTTCAAGGGTCGGCGAGACCGGAAACTTCCCAGTCGCCTCGACGAGCGAGTTTAATGGTTCTGGAGCGCTGGGTGGTAGATGGATAATCATCACGGGCAGTTTGACTGTAAAGGTCGTCCCCTGTCCTATCCCTGGACTCACTACCGTTACAGTCCCGCCATGTAATTCAACTAATTGACGCACAATGGCTAACCCTAAACCCAACCCCCCATAACTGCGAGTAGTCGTGCTGTCGTGCTGGCTGAAGCGATCGAAGACAAACGGTAGAAAGTCCGAGCTGATGCCTGTTCCAGTGTCGCTGACAGTAATTTCAACATGGGAATTAACCCGTTGCAAACAAATCTGGACTCGCCCGTCTTTAGGCGTAAATTTGAGGGCATTAGAAAGTAGATTCCACACAACTTGCTGCAACCTATCGGCATCACCCAAGAGCGGGCCAGCTTCAGAATCGAGCACGCTTTGCAGGCGAATTGACTTTGCCTCAGCCGCCAACTGTACAGACTCAATCGCCGATTCAATCACCGGCACGAGGTTGACAGGACGGACTCGAAGACGCAGTTTACCTGTGATGATGCGAGAAACATCGAGGATGTCTTCGATGAGCTGGGCTTGAGACTTTGCGTTTCGCTCGATCGTCTCCAAAGCCCGCGCCACCTTATCCTCACTCAGGTTTTTTTGCCGTAACATCGTTGACCACCCTAAGATCGCGTTGAGAGGAGTTCTGAGTTCATGAGAAAGAACCGAGAGAAACTCATCCTTGGCACGGTTAGCGGCCTCTGCCTCTGCCCGAATTATTTGTTCACGCCTCAATAATTCGTCTTTGGTGCGATTAGACGCTTCCAGTTGGGCAGTGCGTTCCTGCACCCGTTGCTCTAGCTCCACATTAATCGCCTGGATACGGCGGCGACTCTCTTCTAGTTCCTGGTTTGTAAGGGCAAGTTGAGCTGGACTGGGCGTATCGAGTGCCACTGGAATTAAGGGAATCAGTAAAAAGGTGAAGGTATACAAAGACCAAGCACCAGTGACCGCTTTGATCAGTCCTGAAACCCAATAAATAGGGTGCCAAAGTGTCACTATTCCCATCAGGTGCGTCATGCCACATAAGGCAAAGATAAAAAAGAAACCCACCAGCAGTATCACCGTGTGGGCAGGCAGATCCTTACGCTCATTCGTAAAGTAAACAATGGCAACCGCCACCGAGAAATAAGCGAGGGTAGTCAAGGCATCTGACGTTAAGTGCAGCCAGACTAACCCCGGTTTCCAGAGGTAGCAATGCCCGTGAGGAATGAAATTATTAGAAAAGAAGGTGCTCAAGAGGTCAGGCATATTAGTTTACGGCACTGTCAAGTTAATTTAGGGGGTGTCATCAATTCAACCAGATGACCGCAGCAGCCAGAAGAATCGCACGCCGGAAAGTTCACCGCCCTAGGGTGATAGCGCGTAGCGATTGCCTGATACTGCTTGAGCTTGGGGAAAAAGTTCTCAATCACATGACGGGCTTTGTACAATTGAGCATCGTAAGTTTCCAGGGTCTTGCAATTGCGGCGAGGTGAAATCACGGTGATCTTCCCCTCGGCATTGAGGCGGTCAATCACACGCTGATCTGGATCATAGCCCTTGTTAGCCAGCAGTGTATCCCCCACCAGTAACGGCTGCAGTTGGTTGCCTCCTACTCGCGTCACCAGTTTGTCGGGGGGTGAGGTGAAACCCCAACGGATTGCCTAACGCATCCACGCGCTCGCATAAATCTTGTTACTCAATCGCCCTTTGCTGCGTCCAATTGCTTCATTCCTAGGCTCCTCAAAAAGCTCAGCAGGAAGATGTTTCTTTCAAGTGGGAAAATGCCTGAATTAAAACTAAGTGTATCGCCGGGGAAATAGAGAGTAAATCTGCTTTAATATATGTCAAAATTCGCTCCTAAAAACGAAAATCAAAAATGTTAGAGTTCGATCGCCTGTTCCAAACAATCGAAGAATTAGTAATGCTGCACTCACCCAGCGGTGCGGAATCGGAAATTAACCAGCGGTTGATGGAAAAATTCGCCGCCCTGGGAGTGAATGCGATCGTCGATCGCGCGGACAATGCGATCGCCCTAATTAAGGGTCGCAATCCCGAAAAGTCGATCGCCATTACCGCCCACAAAGACGAAATTGGCGCCCTAGTTAAAACAATAGGCGAGAGTGGCCGCGTGGAAGTCCGCAGATTGGGCGGCGCATTTCCTTGGGTTTACGGCGAAGGCGTGGTGGATTTGCTCGGAGACAAGCAAACAATTAGCGGCATTCTCAGCTTCGGTTCCCGCCATGTTTCTCACGAATCTCCTCAGAAAGCTCAGCAGGAAGATGTTTCTTTAAAGTGGGAAAATGCCTGGATCGAAACTAAGTGTACCGCCGAGGAATTAGCCGAGGCCGGAATTCGACCGGGCACGCGGATGGTGGTGGGAAAGCACCGCAAGCGCCCGCTGCGGTTGAAAGATTGGATCGCGAGCTACACTCTGGACAACAAGGCTTCAGTGGCGATTTTGCTGGCTCTGGCGGAATGTTTGAAAGAGCCTGCGGTGAATGTTTATTTGGTAGCGTCGGCGAAGGAGGAGGTTGGGGCGATCGGAGCTTTGTATTTCACCCAGCGCCAGCCGTTGGACGCGCTGATCGCTTTGGAAATTTGCCCTCTGGCACGGGAATACCCGATTCGTGACAGCGAAAACCCGGTTTTGCTGGTTCAGGACGGCTACGGAGTCTACGATGAAGGATTGAATGCCCAATTGCGCGCAGCCGCCGCAGCATCGGGTGTAGAGTTGCAGTTGGCGGTAATTAGCGGTTTTGGAAGCGATGCTTCGATCGCCATGAAGTTCGGCCACGTAGCCCGCGCCGCTTGTTTGGCTTTCCCCACCCAGAACACCCACGGCTTTGAAATTGCTCATCTCGGGGCGATCGGCCATTGCGCCGCCATCCTCAAAGCCTACTGTGACGTGCTTTGGGATGACTAGAAAAAAAAGTTTCGCAAAGTAGTTGACAGATTGGGAAAGATTAGTTAAGGTAATAAAGGTGCGGAACACAAGCAAACGCAACGACGCGCCCCCATCGTCTAGAGGCCTAGGACACATCCCTTTCACGGATGCGACGGGGATTCGAATTCCCCTGGGGGTATTAAAAATTTAAGTCTGATATCAAAGTGATATCTAGTATGTGGGGTGGGCATTTTGCCCGCCCTTATTGCTATTCGGTTTAACATTAATCTGATACCTTCGATCGCACTTTCGTTAGTTGGCACCATTGCCATTGATATCGAAGTTTTCTATGATGGGAATTTCTGAAGGTGAGGATGCGACTATTCGCAGGTTTATATCAACTATGATTTGATTTTTATCAACAACTACATTGGCTTTTTTTATTAAGAATTTTATTGGTAAACAATCACCTGATTCAGGTTCGGCAGATGGCTGAGTTTTATATCCTGCGTCCTCCAGCCATTCACAAATCTTCCTCCAGTTTTCTACCTTTTCATCAGCTTTACCTACAAGATTTTTTACATATTGGTATAAAGTATTACAGAAATCTACGGCAATTCCCTTGGGGTTTTTACCGAGCCTTTCGGCAATTTCGGCGGGACTGTAGCCGCAGAGTAGACCCCGTAGATGTTGTTTCTCTGTGGGCGTGAGCCGCTTTCCCTTGGCGGATGCTAGGTCTGTGTAAAGAGTTTCTAAGTCCCAGTCGCGGGCAGCTTCGGAGAAGCGATCGTTAGAGGATGCCATTGCAGGGGATAGGTTTCTGGATTTTTTATAATCAAAGTCTAGCACAATTCCTAATGCTTATTAGTTTCTTTGTTAAAGGTGGTTAAGTTAGTATCAAGGAAAGCAGGATCGTGATTAATTTTACACCTGGAATCGGGGGAAGGCTCACTGCTTGCGCGGTAGAGTTATCTGCTGGACAGAGTTATCAACACAAACTCCTCATAATTAGGTATTTACCCGTAAATGTTTAACCACGAATACAAAAAAGAGGCACAAGAGAAACTGCGCCGTGCAGTAGAAAATTACCAAAGAGATTGTGAGTATTTACAAAATGCCGCTGGAAGTCTTTATCAAACGCGAGTTAATCGTGGGGTTGAGATTATCCAACTATGCGAAAAGTATATTAACACGTTGGCCAACTCGCCAAAAGAATTTAGCAAAGTTGTTACAAAACTGAAGTTTCAGCTCAAGGAAATTACTGGCAAAGATTGGGATCTAATTTATTCGGCTCATAACAGCAATGTAGCCGCAGCAGCAGGTGGTGCAGGAGTCATGGCTGGAGCAGGAGTTGCCTGTTTTGGGCCAGCAGCAGCAATGGCAATTGCCACAACTTTTGGAACAGCCTCAACAGGTACTGCGATTGCTTCTCTTTCCGGTGCAGCCGCCGTTAATGCTGCTTTAGCCTGGTTAGGAGGTGGCGCTCTTACTGTGGGTGGTGGCGGTATGGTGGCTGGAAATGCACTGCTGGCACTAGCAGGGCCGATTGGCTGGGGGATTGGTGGTGTAGCTTTGGCTGGTAGTGCTTTTTGGACAAGTAGCGAGAATGAGAAAATTGGGAACGAAGCCAACAACCGCGCTCTTGAAATTGAAGGTGACACAGCTAAAGTCAACATAACCAAGAAAGAAGTCAATCTTCTTGAGGGGGAAACTGTCAAACTAGCTAACTTGATTCAAAGTGAACTGCAATACTTCAAGCAGAATGCACCTTTGAATTACCTGAATTTTAGCCAAGCTCTCAAACAAAGGCTGGGGACTTTAATCAATTCCATTACTTCCCTGAGCGAGTCTATTAAAAAGACCGTAAACCTGACAATGTAATTATAATTTGGAGTGCAGCATTAGACTCTAGCAATTAGGGAGTAATGCTGCATTTTTTTAAACATGGAAAAAAGAGAAGATAGACATCTGACAACTCAATTCGTTGCTGCAATAGTAGCAGAGGAAAATCTGCGCCATGCAGAACAGCTTGCAACGGAACTCAGTAAACAAGACCGAGCTTTTTTTACAGCGGTCGGGGAGATTGATAAAGTTCGTGATTTTGTGGGTACTCCCGAAAACATTCTGGGAAACACAAGCACAAAACACGGTGAAATAGCTGAGCAAGTGGAAGTTGGTATTCGCAATGCAAAATCTCTTTTGAACTCCTCTGAAACTCGCGCTACTTTTGAAGGAGTGGGTAGAACAGCACCGGAAGATTATTTAATTGATGGTATTAAAGTACAGTCTAAATTTGTGAATGGGATTGGCAATAATTTAGACCACGTTCTCGACCACATGAAGAAATACGAAAGTTTTGGCAGAGATGGGTCATATTACCATATCCCTAAAAACCAATATGAAATTATTGATAAAATATTGAAAGGGCAACAAGTCGAGGGAATAACAAGTCGTACTGCTCAAAAAATACAAGAAAAAGCTCAAGAAATAGAGCAGATATCTGGTCGTCCTTTCAGTCAGACTGTTCAAGCTGGATCGTCTAACTATGAAGATGTGCAAATAGGCAAAGTTGACGATACGCTAGATCGCAGAGAGCATGAATTAAAGCAAGAAAACAAACAAATTAAGGATGGGATACGCTACGAAGCTAAACCTACTCTGGCTGATTTTGGTAACGTTGCTGTTAAAGGCGCGGTTATTGGTGGTAGTATTCGATTTGCTACTAAGCTTTACGCTAAGTATAAGCAAGGTAAAAACGTTTTTAAGGGTGAGTTAACCCCCGAAGACTGGCAAGAAATTGGAATTGATACGGCAAAAGGAGCTGCACTTAGTGGTATATCGGCAACAGCTATTTATGGGTTAACTAATTTTGCCCAAATGTCTGCACCTTTAGCTGGTGCTTTTGTTAGTGCTGGTATGGAAATTGCTAGCTTGGTCGGCAGTTTGAATCGAAGGGAAATTACTGCCGATCAATTCGTTGAATTAAGTTTATTTGCTTGTGCTGATTCAGCCATTGTTGCTGCTGGAGCTACTATCGGACAAGCTTTGATTCCGATTCCTGTTGTTGGCGCTATCATTGGTGCGATCGCGGGTCGAATCGTGACAGGTTTCTGTAAGCAGTTATTGGGAAAAGATACTCATATTGCTCGACAAGTGGAACAATATTATAAACAGTCCCTCGCTAAAATTGATCGCGCTTATAAGGCAGCCGTTGCTAATATTGTTGCTACCTATGAACGATTAGGTAACTTAGCGGAAGCAGCTTTTGAATCTAACTTAAACCTTGAATTGAGATTGCAAGCTAGTATCGAATTAGCTGAAGCTTATGGCGTTCCTGATTCCAAGATTATTCACAATGTAGATGAGCTTGACTATTTTATGCTGAGTTGAGCGAATGAAATATTAGGAAATCATCGGGAATTTTTAACGCAGATTTATTATAAGGTGCGCCCCAGCGCACCCTACAGAATTAGATCGCAGCTATCAATTCTGCGACTTCAGCAACGGTTCAATCTGCTGCCTTTGAAACTGCAATTCATCCGCCAAAGGCTGATAAATTTCCCGATCGCCCGATTCATTGCAATAATCCCACAAACCATTGTAACAGTGCCTGTCGTCGTCCCAACCCGGATGGTTGACAATCGGATACAAGCAGATTCCCTCTATCGGAACTCCTGCTTTCATCGCCGCCATTACCTCTGTGCACACATAATTAAACCAGACAGGTCTAAAATCGTCTTCAGTGCCTGTTTCAGCGATGAATAAGGGGCGGCGGTAACGCTCAAACACTTCTTGCAGCATTTCACGAAACGGGCGGTACAGCGGATCGGTGTATTTCATCGGCTCTTCATTGTGAATCCACTGATTGCGATCGTAATAATTCACCCCAATAATATCGAGATATTTTTCCTTACCGCCAAGTTCCGGGCGAAAACGTCCAGCCAACATATCCCAAGCTTGATATTGAGATAAGCGATAACCTTCCGCCGCGTCCCGATCCTCCGGTTTGTCAGGGTCAGCAATAATGTTAATTACGGGGTCGATTTGAACGATCCGAGTGCGGGGATTGACTTCCCAAACTGATTCTATCGCTGCGATCGAAGCTTTGATTAACTGGATTTTTAGTTCGTCTCCCCGCCCTTTTGCAAACGGATTGATGTAGGCGACATCGCCGCCGGCCCAAGCAATAAATGAAATTTCATTGACAGGTGTTACAAAAGGTGTTTGGTCGGTTTCCTCCGTCAGCACTTCCATAAAAGCGCCCACCATGTTTGCAAACCTGGACACAAATTCGGGACTGAAAATATCAATATCGTCGGGCCAGCCGTAGTGAAACAAATCCCAAATTACCTGCATTTTCATGTCGCGGGCGGCCCGGATGATTGGCAGGGAACTGGAAAAATCGTATTTTCCGGGTGTCTGTTCGATTAAGTGCCAGCGGAGGCCTTCGCGGACTGTGTAAATGCCTTGGTCCTGCAAGCGTTGGTAGTCGGCTGCTGCAAATTTATCGTGACCGGTGGCGGCTGTGACATCGAGGCGTTTTCCAGATTGCAACCTGTGGGTGGAACATTCAAATCCGCCCATGAAAAAACTTTGAAACATCAATCGGATGGGTAATGGGTAATGGGGCATTGGGCATAGGGCATTGGGCATTGGGAAAAGGGAAGAGGTTCATAAATGATTGAGACTTGCTATATCCAATAAATTGGAACTGCGGGCAATTACCAATTACCAATGCCCAATGCCCCATGCCCCATTAGCATTGAGTAATAGCTTGCGGCTGTGAACTTTCTTCGGGAATATCCCAGCCGAGAGTTGCCGCAGCGATCACCTCTAGGGGAAATTTGGGAGTGCGATCGGCATACAGCAAACCGTTAGCTTCTTGGTAAGTATCGGTTAACTGCGTGTAACAAAATCCGCTGAACATTTCCACTTGGTTTACCACCTTCAACAGCGCGCTGTAGCGCCTTTGCAGTTCCTGGGTGTCCGACGCGCGCACGTAGCCCCAAACCCTGTAAAAATCGGGGTTTTCGCGGCCAGCGCAGGCGATGCCGCCGAATTCTGTCAGCATCATCGGCTGTCCTTGGTGCGGGTGGCCGTCGAGGGTGAGGATACGCCCTCCCGGACGCCCGCGATCGAACAAATCCGCTAGCTGGACTTCGGGCCCGTAGCGCTTGGCTAGGGTGTGCGGGTTGTTGTCGTAGTCGTGAATCGCCAGGATGTCGGTATCGATGCTTTCCCAGCCGTCGTTACCGATGACGGGGCGAGTCGGATCGAGGGTTTTTGTCAAGAAATACAGCGCTTGCACGTAGTTGCGGTGGGCTGCAGCTTCGACTAAATTCGGAACTCCCCAAGATTCGTTGAACGGCACCCAGACTACGATACAGGGGTGGCTGGCGTCGCGGTCGATGACTTCTGTCCACTCCCGCGTCAGCCGTTGCACGGCTTTGGGAGTGAAGCGGTAGGCGCTGGGCATTTCTTCCCAAACTAAGAGCCCCAGCACGTCAGCCCAGTACAAAAATCGGGGGTCTTCGATTTTTTGGTGCTTACGGACGCCGTTGAAACCCATTGCTTTGACTAATTCGACATCGTGCCGCAAAGCTTCGTCGGAAGGGGCCGTCATCATGGTCTCGGGCCAGTAACCTTGGTCGAGCACCAGTCGCAAATAGTAGGGGCGGCCGTTTAGCATGAAGCGATCGCGCTGGATGCTGACCGTCCTCATGGCGGTATAAGATTTAACCTCGTCGAGTAGTTTGCCGTCGGCCCACAACTGCACTTGAGCGTTAATTAGCGTCGGCTTTTCGGGACTCCACAGCAATTCGTTGCGGTAGTCGTCAATACCAGGGTCGGAGAGGGCGATGCGGCGGTGGATTTCGCCGTTGAGGACTTCGTAGGTGTCGTTGACCAGCAGCAGACAGCCGATCGACAGTTTAACTTTAATTTGGATTCCGGACTGGCGATCGCCCGCGACAAAGGCTTCAAAACCGATTTCCCAGCGTTCAAACTGGGGAGTCCAGCGGATGCGCTCGATATAAGTGTGAGGTACCAATTCTACCCACACTGTCTGCCAAATGCCGGTCGTGCGCGGATACCAAATACTATGTGGCTCTATTTGCCAGTCTTGCTTGCCGCGGGGTTGCTCCAAACCTTGCGGGTCGTCCTGGGCCCAGACTGTCACCCGCTGCGGCCCGTTGAGGTTCAAAACTGCTGTAATGTCTGCGGTGAAAGGAGTGTGTCCGCCTTCGTGTTCGATGACAAACTGACCGTTCACCCAGACGCGGGCGCAATAGTCTACGGCCCCAAAGTGGAGGAGAACTCTGCCTTCTGTGTGGGGTACGTCAAATTCGCGTTCATACCAGCAGTTGGCGTGAAAATTCGTATCGCCGATCCCGCTTTTTGGCGATTCTGGAGCAAACGGCACTTCTATAGTGTGAGTCCACTCAGAAATATCGATCGGCTGCACACAACGTCCGCCGTCATCATAAGCAAATCTCCACTGACCATTGAGACAAATCCAGTTGCTCCGGCGCAGTTGGGGGCGCGGATAACCTGTTTTCCGTCCTTGAACTGTCACCTTACTATCAAGAGTTGCAGACTCTTCTATCTCGCAATTTTCTAGTTCTCTACCTAACCAACTCATCGGCACATCTACCCAAAGTTATATTTATAGGTTAGCTACAATTACCACCACTTTGACAAGTTTTTTGCTGATTAATTTGCAAAAGTTCTGCCAATTAAAACAGCCTCATCTGCAGGCTCTCTTGTGCTGAACTCATTAGTCAGAAGAAAGAAGAAAAAACCAGGAAGATTTTTCCTATCCCCCCTATCCCCCTATCCCTCTAGCTAGCAAGACTTGGCAAACCTCCTAACTGTTCAGTTAGCTCACTTGTGAGAGAAAATTCTTCTGCAAACGGCAAACAATGAAATATTTGCTGTAGTCCCGTGAGTTCAAATAGAATTCTAACTTGTTCGCTCATGGCAGAGATCAAAAGTATACATTGGCTGTCTCTAACTAATTTCACGATCGCCACTACAGCCATTAACTCGGAATTTTTCAGGAAATTTATCTTTGAGAAATCCAGCATAAGAATTTTGCCACCGTTTTCAATGAGGCGCTGTATTTCTTTCTGAAACTGAGCAAATTGAGAATTTTCCAAAACCTCATGAGACAAAACAATTTTAACTAGAACGTTCATTTTTACCTCAATGCTTGTTTGAATTATTAAATAACTTTTGATGAAAAGCGAGTAAGGTGCTCTCTCGGCACCTTACCTTTTTACCCGTAACTCGCAGCTTCTAGCTACTTGGTACCAGATTTGCCGTTGCCGTTGCCGTGGCTGTTGCCGTTGTTGACAGCAGCGACTTCTAGAGAAGCTGCGGCTGGGCGAGGGGCAACTTCATTCGAGGAGCTTACATTAGAGGGAGTACCGTTAACATTTTCTACCAATTCAATCACCGGCTTGGTAGTAATTTGTTTGTAAGTTGTCAGAGCTTGAGCGACCACTTGATCCATGTTGTAATACTTGTAAGTCGCCAGCCTTCCCACGAAAGAAACTCCCGGAGTTGCATCAGCCAAAGCCTTATATTTCTTGTAAACTTCGGCATTCTCGGGACGCGGAACCGGGTAGTAAGGGTCTCCCTCAGCTTGGGGGTATTCGTAGACAATGCTAGTTTTTTGATGCTCTTGTCCGGTGAGGTATTTAAACTCCGTGCAGCGAGTATATAAATGCTCGTTGGGGTAATTTACGACCGGGGCTTTCTGGTGTACGGGTACGTTCAGTGTTTCGTGCTTGAATTCCAAGGAACGGTAAGGAAGTTTCCCGTAGCAATAATTGAAATAGGTATCGACCGGCCCGGTGTAAATCATTTCTCCGTAAGGGATAAAACCCTCAATCTCGCGGTAGTCGGTATTCAGCATCACCTTGATGTTTGGGTGAGAAAGCATCTTTTCAAACATCCGAGTGTAGCCGTGCAGCGGCATTGCTTGATAGGTATCAGTGAAATAGCGATCGTCCCGGTTAGTGCGAGTGGGTACGCGCGCAATCACTGAGTTGTCGAGTTCCGACGGATCCATTCCCCACTGTTTGCGGGTGTAGTTGCGGAAGAATTTCTCGTAAAGTTCGCGGCCGACTTTGCTGACAACTACATCTTCGGAAGTGCGAATGTAATCCTTTGGTTCTGCTACTTTCGCGAAGAAATCTTCTACTTCAAATGAGGTGAGATTCAGTCCGTAAAGTTCGTTTACGGTGTTGAGATTGATCGGAATGGGCAGCAGTTGACCGTCAACGCTGGCTAGGACGCGGTGTTCGTAGGGCCGCCACTCGGTGAAGCGCGAAAGATACTCGAAAACGGGGCGCGAATTGGTGTGAAAAATGTGGGGGCCGTATTTGTGTACGAGGATGCCGTGGTCGTCGTAGTGATCGTATGCGTTGCCGCCGATGTGGTTGCGGGTATCAATTATCAGGACAGTTTTTCCGGCCTCATTTGCTAGTCTTTCGGCAATGACGCTACCTGCAAATCCGGCTCCGACGATTAAATAGTCAAACATTGAAACACCTCTGATTGTGGGTAAGGGTAAGGGTAAGGAATAATTGGTAATTGGACATACAGCGAGGAGTGTTGAGTTTTAAGTTTTGAATCCGTAAAGTGTAACTCTTTAACTTCAGCCTCAACCTTCCTAACTTAAAACTTTCATCCGACCTTCGGCTTTCTGCCTTTTATCGTCGATCGCACTTTCGATCAACCCCAGCATCTCGCCCCAGGTATTGTCCCAAGAATTGTCTGCTAAAAAGGCATCTACTTCACTCAGCCACTGGGTGCGAACGTCCGAACTTTCGCTGAGGATTTCTTGGGCACAAGCAACGAATTCTTCTGAATTGCTAGCAATCCGAACCAAGGCGTTTTCTCCGTAGGGCCGCACCACGTCGCGGATAGGAGTAGAAATCACAGGTTTGCCGGCAGCGAGGTATTCTGGAGTTTTCGTGGGACTAATAAACTTAGTCGATTCGTTAATCGCAAAAGGCAGCATGGCGATATCCCATCCGCCAAGATACGCTGGCAGTTCTTGATAAGATTTGCCGCCGAGATAGTGGATATTTGGGTGAGTTGGCAGAGTTGCCGGATCGATTTTCGCCACCGGGCCAATGATGACTAAATGCCAGTCCGGCCTTGCTTGGGCAATGCCCCCCAGCAGTTCGATATCCATGCGTTCGTCTATGACGCCATAAAATCCCAAACGCGGGTGAGGAATGTCTTTTTGATCCGCTGGTTCTTCTGAAAGATTCCTGGCTGTCGCAAAGTGTTCTTTTTCGATGCTGCTGGGGAAGGCGTGAATGTTTGGGTGCTGGTGCTGTTTGGCTTCGTAAAGGTTGTGTCCCCCGGTAAATACTACGCTGGCGCGCTTTAATAATTGGTTTTCATTGGCTTTTAAATCCGGGTGCGCGCCTTTGAATGCTGACAGTTCATCCATGCAGTCGTAGACTACAGCTAACGGCTTTAAGTGGTTTGTGAAACTGACAGCCATTGGTGTGTAATACCAGAGGATGTACTGGCTAATTTCTGCCGCTCGAAACAAATCATCTAGCATGGCTTGCTGAGCAGTTTGTGCTGTTGCTTCGCTGATTCCTTTGCTCAGGTGCGGTACTATTACCCAGACTCCGCTTTCGTGGATGCTGACATCAAGCCACCAATCTGTAGCTTCGCTCAAAATTGGTTCTTCTACAAAGAAGACGCGACGACTTTTCGCACAGCGACTCAAGAGATGTTGCGGACGCTGATAGACAAAATTCCACCGCAAATGAGACAGGCAAACTAAATCTGGTGCCTCTAAAGCATCAGCTTTTGATAAGTTGGCGCGCAATGCGGGCGAGGGAGCGAATTGAGAGGGGGATTTGGCTGGATCTATAGAGGTAAATCGGATCTCCCATGCTCGACTTTTATTGCTATACTTATTGTTTACTGAGTTTTCTGGGGGCGACATATTAGCCTCTGGAATTTGTCCATGAAAAATTGTCAGTTAAAATTGGTCAATAGGATATCTTTCTCAGCCTTGTCTTACTGAAACTCGCAAGCATAAATCTGAGAACTTTTATTGACGAGCAAGCGCCGCATTCAGTGAGCCAAACAAAGAAACTGTTTAGCTGCGGAAAAAACAGGCTTATCTGCTTTTTTCAGAATTGAAACTTAGAGATAAGTTAATATTGTTAGACTTGCTATTGTTGTTAAATGTAACCCACTTTTTCTACCCTAACTTCTATCTGAAGGATGACTTTTATCTCAGGAGACACCTAGCTTGCAGGCTGGGTTGAAAAGCCGTTAAAATGCCGATCGACCTTGTAAAATGACTCTTAACTGGCAGCTACGGGGTGAAAAAAGAGCGAGTTTTATTGCTTTATTTGAAGATGAGAGAAAATTTGCCATCAAGTTTATGTTGCTTTTTGATTTGACAAACCTTGCTTTTTTTTAACTCATCCGATCGCTAATTTGGTAAATTTGTATCCTAATATACCAAGTTGCGAGGGAGATTTCTGACTTCCGATAGATTAACAATTGACAGTTTATGCAGTGAGGTTAAACTCACCGAAGAGCACCTGTCTCAACAATACCAAAGAAACCAGGCAGCGGCAACGATAAACCTAAGATTTTGCGCGAGTATATGCCAAGAAACCAAGGTGATGACATTTGCGCTGTGGGCGTCCGTTTAGCCTCGCGCCCACAGCACAAATGTCAATCATCCCTCTAAAGGCGCGTTCACCGATATCTGCAATCAAACGCCAAATATCCACGTAAACCCGCCCAGACTAGAAGATAGCAGCAATTTTAAAGTCGGCGGTCAATTTTTGCCATTCCTCCTCCGAAGGCAAAATCTTGCACCGTCGAACTCTTTAAGAAATCGTGGGGAAAACCCAATTCAATTGCACTTACTTTGTCTAACTGCTGCATTTGCTCCGGGGTTAATTCAAACTCCAAACAAGCGAGATTTTCCTGAAGTTGCGAGAGTTTGCGCGAACCCACAATCGGAATAACTTTGACTGGCTGTTGGATCAGCCAATTTAGGGCTACTTGAGAAGCAGGTTTGCCAATTTCGGCTGCTATTTTGCTAACTTCGTCAGCAATTTTGAGGTCTCGTTCGTTAATTTTTCCAGATTCAGGTGAATTAAGCCGTTTAGCTTCGCTGGCGGTTTCTGAAGAGTTGTATTTTCCTGTCAGCAAGCCTGCTGCTAGGGGGCTCCAAGCTGTAATGCCAATATCAAAGGCTTTTGCCATAGGGATCAAGTCCCGTTCAGGAGTTCGCTCTTTTAAAGAATACTCGATTTGCAAGCCGATAAATGGTGTCCAACCCCGCAGATGGGCGATCGTATTTGCTTGAGAAATAATCCAAGCCGGCGTATCGGAAATGCCTATATAAAGAATTTTGCCGGCGCGCACCAAATCGTCAAAAGCGCGCATCACTTCTTCAACGGGTGTGGTAAAATCCCAAGCGTGCAGCCACAACAAATCTATATATTCAACTTGCAATCGCTTCAAGCTTGCTTCTACTGCTTGTACCATATTTTTGCGGTGGTTGCCGAAACCATTGATTTCGCCATTCTTCATGTTGAGGCTATACTTAGTGGCAACTACCCATTTTTCGCGATCGGCTGCGATGAACTCGCCGACATATTTTTCGCTAGTACCGTTGGTGTAGAGATTCGCGGTATCAATGAAATTGCCGCCCGCTTCTGCAAAGGCGTCGAACATTTTCCGGCTTTCGTCGTAGGAGCTCCCCCAACCCCACTCTTCCCCAAAAGTCATGGTTCCGAGGCAGATTTCGGAAACGCGAAGCCCGCTGTGACCTAGTAGTTTGTATCTCATGTCACCCTTCCCCTAGTTAATGGTTGTTAACAGTTTAGATCGGGATTTCCCAAACTGTTGCCATCAGTCGGGGTGGTTGGTTTTATGGCGCCTTAGCGCTGTGCTTAATGTTGAATGTTTTGCCAAGTCAATCAAAATGCGGTAGCAGGGTGATGCTGTCTCGCCCATGCCTTTAGTTTAAAAAGCGCCGCCGTGCGATCGTCTTACTAATGTATTTAGGATTACATCAATAAATTAAAATATAGTAAAAAAACCAAAAACATATCTACCTTTAGATAGGTATTTTATGAAATGAGTTAAATAAAAAATGTTATCTTAAATAATTCAGAAAACCAGACAGAACTAGAGAAAAAATTAATGTAGCTAAATTAACTTTTTAGCGTTATAGTGATTTATAGATTACAAAAACTAGGTGACTCACTTGGCTGATATCGTTGATACCGCCGTTTCGGCTGGATCTTTTACAACCCTAGTTGCTGCTGTCAAAGCTGCTGGTTTAGTAGATACTCTCAAAGGCGCTGGCCCCTTCACAGTTTTTGCGCCTACTGACGAAGCTTTTGCTAAGCTTCCCGCAGGTACTGTAGAAGCACTGCTTAAGGACATTCCTAAGCTCACAAAAATCTTGACTTATCATGTCGTTTCTGGCAAAGTTATGGCCGCTGATGTGGTCAAGCTGAAATCTGCCAAGACAGTTGAAGGTTCAGAAGTGAAAATTGATGCTTCCAATGGCGTCAAAATCAATGATTCTACCGTTACAACAGCCGATGTGGCTGCTGATAATGGCGTCATCCACATTATTGATTCAGTCTTGCTTCCTGCGTAAGCACAGACTTAGATAGCGTAATACTATCTTGAGGGCGGTGGCTGTTGTTAGCCACCGCCCTGTTTTAATTGATAGTTGAGATTTAAATATTTTACACAGCTCAATAATTAAAACTATCGCTTTTTTCTCACTCTAGACGGAGGAAAAGTGAAAATCAGGCTCATCTTCAATTACAGGAATGGCTCCTGGAAACCGATTCATAAGAGTAATTAAGCGATTGAAGCCCACAGAAAGCTCAGGAAGAAGAAATACTTTGAGCAAAAATTGCATTAGTTTAGAAGCCACTCTCATGTTGTACAATTAAACGTAGATTGGTCAGCAAATTTTTCCACCCCCTCTTTAAAATCCCGAAAAAAGTCTTTGACGTTGATTGGAAAAAGCGGAACTTTATATATCGAGCGCGATCGAGTGTATCAATACTTCTTTCGTTACCTGTAGTTTGAGCTCTCTCAAACTCGATTTAAACCCTGCCACATACTCATCAAACCAAGTCTTAATATGAAAATTTTTACCTTAAATTTAATTATTTAATTTAAATTTTAGAGTTTTAATAAATTAGTTAAACACATTCCTCAAGCCAACAATTCACTGACGGCTACGCTAAAACCTGCAAGCACACTTTGAGTGTTAACCACTTCATCCGCATTAAACAACCGCCAGCTTTGCCCTGCATTCACAAATACTAATCTCGTTTCAGGAAATAGCAACCAAACTTCTAAACATCCCGATTCCAAATATTCCTGAGCTTTCGCAAATAACTCTTCGCCACTATCTTCGGGGGAAGCAACTTCCGCTATCAAAGGAAAACTTTGGGAAAATGCTGTAAAATTGCCTGATTCTGGCAGCAGTTCAGGAGTAATATAAGCAACATCGGGACGGCGGCCCCGCTTGCTAGTGCGGCAAAGGATTTCTGTAAGCACTTCTCCTCCCTGTCCGCTGGAGTCTTTATAATTTCCCCAGAAACGGGCTAATTTAGATTGAGCTAGACTGTGCTTGAATGTGATTCCTGTTTTCTCCACTAAGTTGCCGTCAACCCATTCCATTCTATCAGCAGGTTTGACTAAAAAATCTTCAAGAGATATGACTTTTTTAGGCTCAGATTCGTGGGAAATTTCTGGTGTATTTTCTAATTGAGGATGTGATTCTAACTCTGAGTTTGGGTCGGCATTGGGGGGTATAATTATAGTAGCTGTCATGCTCGCAACCTCTGTTTAACTATTATAAGTTTACAAGCGATCGCTCTCGATCGCATTTAATGACATGATTGAAATTGGTAGATTTGGTCTTTTCAACTTAGCCCGACAATTTATATATCATAGCAATTCAGAAAGGTGACTTTCATGATTCTCTCAAACCGTTTTTCTGAAGCCCTCACCTATGCAGCCGAATTGCACGCTACCCAACTTCGCAAAGGTTCGGGCGTTCCCTACATTGCCCATTTGTTGGGCACGGCTAGTATAGCTTTAGAATACGGGGCAAATGAAGATGAGGCGATCGCAGCTTTGCTTCACGATGCGATCGAAGATCAAGGCGGCCCCACCACCCGCGAAGCCATCCGCCGTCGCTTTGGTGATAGCGTCACAGGGATTGTAGACGGCTGTACCGACAGTTACGAGACGCCGAAACCCCCTTGGCGTCAGCGAAAGCAAGCTTATATCGATCGCATTTCTACAGCTTCTGGCTCGGTCAGATTAGTCTCGGCTGCTGATAAACTTTATAATGTTCGATCGATCCTGAAAGATTACCGTCAATTAGGAGATACTGTTTGGGAACGCTTCAAAGGTGGCAAAGATGGTTCTCTCTGGTATTATCGTTCTTTAGTAGAAGCATTCCGCCAAGCTGAGTTAACGCCTATAGTTGAAGAATTAGACCGCACAGTTTTAGAATTGGAACAGTTTTCTGAAGGCTGAAGACTGAAGGTAAAAATCACTAATTATCAATTACCAATTACAGTCACACAATGGCAAATGTTCGCTTAGAAAATATTACCCGACGCTACCAAAACGTCACCGCGATCGAAAACATCAGCTTCAAAATCCCGGACGGGGAATTTTGGGTATTAGTCGGGCCATCCGGCTGCGGTAAATCCACAATTATGCGGACAATTGCAGGTTTAGAAACCGCAACTGCCGGCAATCTTTACATCGGAGATAATTTAGTTAACAACATTCCTGCTAGACAGCGGGATGTAGCAATGGTGTTTCAAAATTACGCGCTTTATCCGCACATGACTGTCGCAGAAAACTTGGCATTTGGATTGCGGATGCGGAATGTTGATCCGACTAAAATTCAAGAACGAGTCGAAACAGTGGCCCGATCGCTTTCGATCGACCATCTCCTCAAGCGTAAGCCCAAACAGCTATCAGGCGGACAGCAGCAGCGGGTAGCACTCGGAAGGGCGATCGCCCGCGAACCGAAAGTATTCCTTTTAGATGAACCGCTTTCTAACCTCGATGCTCAACTGCGAGACGACACTAGAGCCGAACTCAAACAACTGCATCAACGGCTGGGAATTACCACAATTTACGTCACTCACGACCAAGTGGAAGCGATGACTTTAGCTGATAAGATTGTCGTCTTAAATGGGGGAAAAATTCAACAAATAGGAGACCCGCAAAGCATTTATGCCAAACCAGCTAACCGCATGGTGGCCACATTTTTAGGCAATCCCGCCATGAACATTTTCCCTGTAATATATACTAACGAATCCTTTCAAGTTGGAAATCAATATTTACCCTGTCCGCCCTCGATTCAGAAAAAATTGCACGCGAGAGAAGGACAAGGGTTTGATTTGGGCATCCGTCCAGAAAATATAGAAATCTTTACGCCACAAACAGTAGAAGAAGATGATTTGAAAACCGATGTTTGGGCCTTAGAAAAAGTCCCTCTTGATGTAGAGGTAAAAGTAGTGGAACCTCTGGGGCGAGAAACTTTAATTCGGGCGAGTTTGCCGTTGTTGAGCGCTGACACTACTGTACAGTTACAAATACCTGCGAGTGTTCGCTTGCGATCGGGCGATCAACTAACGGTACAGCTTGACTTCGATCGACTATTTATATTTGACCCCTCCACCGGTGAAGCGCTGTATCCTTAACTGGATGGAACAGGACTTATGCACGGGGGGCCAGCAACCAGGTTTTTTTTAGTCACACTGCCTAAGTCCTGTTTAATCTGAAATATCAAATAGACTGAGCCTTCCAGTGGGAAAGTCTCGATTCGTAGTTACAAAAGTTTACACTTGACATTTATTAATTTCCGAAGTAATGATACGATTAGTATTGGCACAACGGCAAAACGTCCCCCAAAAGCTGATATTTCCTGACTCGGGGCGATCGCTACCCAGAAGGCAAGCATCTTCTCCCTAAGAAGCGGCTTTACGCCCCGACTTGGGAGCAACTAGCGAAGCAAAAACTCAAAAAAACGTTCTAGCGGCATTTTTAGATGAATCCCGACAACCTGCCTCAAATGCTGCAAACAGGATTTCACCTAACTTTAGGTGCAACTTCCTTTTTAATTGAGACATTGCAAGATCCCCTGAAGCGAGAAGAAAATCTTGACAAACTGAAGTCAGATTTTGGCCAGCTAGCCGATGAGCTGCTGGAAAAAGGAGAAATGACTGAGCGAGAAGCCCGGAATTTTGTAGATACTATTTTCTCTCAACCGGGCGATCGGGAGAATGCAGACAATGAATCTGTCTCGCCCAAGCAATCAGATGCAGCGACTGATGCTCCTCCCGATTCGGTTGTACAGCCTAACGTAAAGCTAGAGATTCAAGAATTAACTGCACACATGGCAGCGCTGAGGGCCGAGTTGGAAAATTTGCGCGCCGAAAATTCCCAGTATTAAAGAATCAAGAGTCTTTAACACAGCCGGAGTTTACTTGCCAACTTAATTTAAGAGAACCAAAATTTAGTCATTGTCCCATTTTTCAGAGCCTATCAGGTCGGCAATGCGATCGCGCAGCAAGAAGTCGCATTTTTCTAATTCGCACTCTACACAAGCCCATTCCCGGGGCGGAATGAACTGGCACAGGGTATAGATGGGCTGTTGGCGGCTGAGTACGCCTTCATGCACTAGCTGACGCGCTTCATCTTGGATCACATCTAAAGAGTATTGGATTTGGGGAATAGTGGAGTGAATCATAATGCGCCCTCAATGTTTTACTAAAAAATTTTATGGCCCTGGTAATAATATAGTCCAAACTTACGAATATGGAAGTTAAATTTTGTCCGTATCCAGCTATACAATTCACTGCCGTAAATAAAAATAAATTATACGAATCATCAGTAAGTGATGGGATCTGTCTTAGGATATTGATAAACAGCACATTTTCCTGACTAGGAAGCGGATCTGCTGGAAAGCTCAATTCAGAACTTAGGAACCCGCATCGGATTCCCGGTTTCTGGATGCTTTGCCACCAAAGGCAACATTTCTTGCGAGAAACCGGGTTGATGAATTTAAGTCCTGACGGAAACCGCAAAGGAAAGATTTAGGAGTCCGGCAACTCAAGCATTACCAGTTCCGTCAATGCCGAATAGCACTTCTAGAACGAGAGATTGCGCTGCCGGCATTTGCCCAAAACAAAATACATAAGGAATACTCGGAGGCAAGTGTGGCAAAAATTGCTCTAAAACGTAGGGACTGCCGTAAATTAACACAGCTTGCAGTTCTCCCGTTTTTAATAATTTCTTAAACCAATCTTGAGCTGCTTCGGTCAAACCAGCACTGCCTCGGAAGCAATTGCCGCGAATGAAAATTTGCAGCAGTGTCGGAGAAAAATGTTCTGCACCTGTATTATCAGCGATCGCCCCTGTGCGATCGTCAATCAGTTGCAATTCGTAACCAAACTGTTCAGGAAGGGCGATCGCCGGAGTGTGGTTGCCCAAAAACTCGCACCCCAAAACATCATCTACAACAATCAAATTCCGCAAACACTGGTTTTCTGGGGGTTTTGCAACCTGCAAAGGTAGATTGCCACCAAATTTCAAAGAATCTCGCAAAATATCGGTAGCAGTTGCCCTTGCCTGTGGGTTTGCCAGCAAACTTAAGTCGATCGACTCCAGGGATTGTAAATTCTTGCTCCCCCCCTTAGCAAGTTGGGGGGGGTCAGAAATCAACATACCCACCTTTATTTTCGCTTTCCAAATGCGGTTGACAGATGCCTTGATTTGTGATATAGAGAGCCGCCCTTGAGTGACAGCTTCGCAGACAGCGAGAATCGCCCCCTCCGGGTCAAGCGGCATCAGCAAAACATCAGCACCAGCCTCAGCAGCCAAAACAGCAGCTTCATTAGCGCCATACTTATTGGCGATCGCACCCATCACCAAAGCATCCGTCACAATCAAACCTTCAAATCCCAACTCTTCTCGCAGCTTCCCGATCAAAATTTTGCGAGAAAGAGTAGCAGGAAACTCCGCATCCCAAGCCGGAATCAGCAAGTGAGCACTCATCACAGCATCGACCCCAGCAGCCATCGCCTCAACAAAAGGAGGCAACTCAACCTCAGTCAATCTCGCTGGCGAATGTGGCAAAACCGGCAATTCCAAGTGAGAATCAACCGCCGTGTCGCCGTGGCCGGGAAAATGCTTAGCGGTGGTCAAAACGGGGTGTTCACCTGCGCCTCGAATAAAAGCAGCAGCTAATTTTCCGACAATTTCCGGTGTCTCGCCAAAAGCGCGGACATTAATCACAGGATTGTCGGGATTGTTGTTAACATCCACCACTGGTGCGAGAATCCAATTTAGACCAATCGCCCTAGCTTCGATCGCAGTGACAGCGCCCATTTGTTCAGCATATCGATCGGCTTTACCTGCCTCGTGTCGCGCCACTTCAGCAATCGCCATCGGCGGCCCGAACCAAGTCGCCCCCGCGAACCGCTGGCCGACACCTTCCTCAATATCAGCCGCCAGCAGTAGCGGAAACTTTGCCCAAGACTGCAATTGGTGCGATCGAACTGCCAACTCCGCAGCACTTCCCCCGACCAAAATCACCCCGCCGACCCCCAACTTTTCCAGATAATAGCGGAGTTTGCTAGCAGTTGGTTCCCATTCGGGATAGCGAATTTGGTGGTCGAACAAGCAGCCAGAAGCGCGCACCACGAACATCTGGGCCACCAGTTCTGGTAAGGAAAGATTGTCAATCATGGGAAATTAGGAATTGTTGACTGTTGACTGTGGACTGTTGACTGTGGACTGTTGACAGGAAAGCTGTTGACTAACTTCAGACACTAATCCTCGTCTGCTTCTAAATCATCATCATCATCATCATCATTTTCATTGCCCTCGGCCAATTCTTCGTCATCAAACATACCTGGTTTGCGATCTGCAGAAAGCTGATTCAGCAGTATCAGCATTTTATCGCCCCGTTCCAAAGAACGGTCTTCGAGAAAAATCACTTCCGGCGTCCGGCGCAGTTGCAATCGTTGGCCCAACTGACTGCGGACATAGCTAGTAGCAGATTTCAAACCCTCCATAGTTTCAGCCTTCGCCTCATCAGTACCGTAGATGCTGACAAAAATTTTTGTATGCTGAAGGTCTCCCGAAACAATTACATCGGTAACGCTAACCATACCGGCACCTACCCGGTCGTCCTTGATTCCATTCAGCAACATCAGGCTGACTTCCCGTTTAATCATTGAAGCTACACGCTCAATGCGACGACTTGTAGCCATAACACCTACTCCTCTACTTTCCTAATCAGCCATTTTCATCCCGATTGACAATTGTAGCGCGATCGGTCAGGGGTGTTACGGGCGATCGTCCGAGTTAGGGGTGAGATACAGCTTAGAGGAAAAAAATGTTTAATTGCCATAGGCGAATATATAGCTAATATAGAGATGTAGAGTGAGAGACAGCTTAGAGGAAAAAAATGTTTGATTGGATTGTCAAAACCGTAGCCGATGCTTCAGGGATAACTAACCAGCTAAAGATAGCTGAATGGGCAAGATTGAACAGGACTAACCCTTTTGATATGGGAGCCAAAAACTACCAAAGATGTATTCATGACTTAGGGTTAGGGGGAAAATATCATGAACTTGAATATAACGAAGATGGAAGCCTAAAATATCAATAATTTAGCCGTAATTCCCTTGATAACGATCCATGATTCCCCATTTTATTATCCATCCCTAATCAATCAATCAATCAATCAATCAATCAATTAAACAGAAACATTTCTTGTCAAAATTCCTTTATCGCTGTGTTTTTTTAGGAAATAAAACTCATGGAAAAAGAATTTACAATCGGTCAAAAAGTCAGAGTTGTGGCGATGCCGCCTTACGTCAAAACTGCCGAACCGATGCCGATGCTGCGGCCTGCGAATTTAATTGCCATCGGCGCTGAAGGCGTTGTGATCGATCGGCGTCCCGGCAATTATTGGGGAATTCGCTTTGAAAAAGGTGCTTTTCTGTTAGACAGTCAGTACATTGAAGCGGCGGAAACTAATGTAGAAGGTAATGGGTAATGGGTAATGGGGAATGGGAATAGGGAATTGATGTGATATCAAATTCGTTGGTATCAGAATTATTCCTCTCTGTCTTCTGGAGACTCAGCGCCCTCTACGTTCTCTGCATTTAAATCATTCCGAAACAACAGTAAACCCTATGATAAATTAACATTTCCCTTTTCCTTCTTCCCTCAACATCCCTCCCTTAAATCCGTTAAATCCCATTGCTGGCTCGTTGCCAAACTTCCTTCTTCAACAAGCCAGTTTAGCTTCAAAAGCCAAAGAATTAACAGGAAACTCCCCCAAAAATTCCTCTAAAAGAGGAGATGTGAAGTTACAAGGTTGAGGCTTTCCCAAATGATAACCTTGGGCGTAATCTACCCCAAGTTCATTTAGTTTATCCATAATTGTTTGATTTTCAACATACTCGGCAATAGTTTTAATTCCCATGACGTGAGCGATTTTGGTAATAGCTTCCACCATTGCGACATCAATAGGATTATCGACAATATGCTTAATAAAATTGCCGTCTATTTTGAGATAATCAACCGGCAAGCTTTTCAGGTAAGCAAAGGAAGACATCCCGCTGCCGAAGTCGTCCAAGGCAAACTGGCAGCCTAGTTCCTTGAGTTGCCAAATCAAGCTGGCTGCCTTACTGAGATTACCAATGGCAACGGTTTCGGTAATTTCAAAACAAATTATTTGCGGCGGTATTTGATGGATAGAAAACTGCTCCTGAATAAACTCGATAAACTTTTCTTCGTTGAGGCTGTCCCCAGAAAGGTTGATGGAATAAAGGTTGGGATATTTGCCCAATGACGATTGCAGATCAGAAAGAGAGCAAGCAGGGAAGGTAACTATTTTATCGCTGTCTAGCCCAGGGTTTTGGACTAATAAATTGGCCGTGAAAATTTTAGATAAATGGCTAAATAAAGTGCTAATTACCCAGCGGTCGATCGCGTGCATCAAGTTGTAGCGTTCGGCTGCCGGAATAAACGCCATCGGCGACACCAACTCACCAGTTTCCAACTGGAGGCGCAGGAGGATTTCGCAGTGGGTTCCGGTGGTTGGAGAGTTGAGCAAAGGTACGATCGGCTGAGAGTACAAGCAAAAGCGATTCTCTTCTAAAGCTTGATGAATTTGCACCACCCACTCGGTTTCGCCATGCTGTTTGATTAATTCTTGATCGCCGGCTTGATAAACCTGTACCCGGTTGCGACCTTTATTTTTAGCAGCGTAGCAAGCCATATCGACCGCGCTCAAAATCGCAGATGTCGAGGCTGTTTTGGGATTGATTGCTACCAAACCGATACTGACGCCGATCGAAAAAGTTTTATCCTGCCACGCAAAGCGGAATCGCTGAATGCTTCGCAGCAGCGATTCTGCAACATTCAATCCTCGTTCGACGGGACAATGGTACAGGAGTACGGCAAATTCATCGCCACCCAAACGCGCCAAAATATCGGTTTTGCGGATATTGCTTTTAAATAGCTGGCTGACTTGGCGCAGTAGTTCGTCCCCTGCCGCATGACCGCAGGTGTCGTTAACTATTTTGAAGCGATCGAGATCCAGGTAAAGCATCACGTGTTCTTGCCCGTAACCTTGAGCGCCGTGTAGGGCGTGCTCTAACTGGTACTCAAATTCCCGGCGGTTGACTAATTGCGTCAGGGGGTCATGAGTTGCCTGCCAGGTGAGTTGCCGCGCTTGAGTTCGCACTTGCGTGACATCTCGGAACACAACGACGGCCCCGACAATTTCGCCGCTGCTAGCGTGGATGGGGGCGACGCAGTGGTCGATCGCAAATTCGGTGTTGTTGCGGTCAATCAGCAAGCTGTTGTGTCCTTGGTCAACAATCCGACCTTCGCACAAAGCAATTTCGGCGATATTTTCGGTCGGCCGCCTGGTAGTTTCGTCAACTATTCTCAGAACGCTGGCGAGGGGCAAACCCTTAGCTTCCGGGGTAGACCAACCCGTGAGTTGTTCGGCAACTGGATTCAGGGTGGAAATGTAGCCGTCGGCGTCAGTAGTGATGACGCCATCGCCGATCGATTGTAGAGTAACCTGAGCGAGTTCTTTTTCTTCAAAAAATGCTTGTTCCATGCGCTTGCGATCGGTAATATCTCGCTGCACCGACACCCAGTGGGTAACGTTCCCGGAGGTGTCGGCAATGGGTACGCTGTTGAGTTCCACCCAATATGTTGAACCGTCTTTGCGGTAGTTAATCAATTCCAGGCGTAGGGCTTCTCGGCGAGAGAAAGTACGGCGAATTTTAGCGACTTGGGTGGGGTCGCTTTCTGGGCCGCGCAAGCAACTGGGCGTTTGTCCGATGATTTCTTCGGGTAGGTAGCCCGTCATTTGGGTAAAAGCTTCGTTGGCATAAATGATGGTGGGATCGGAGATATCGCTGTCTCCCGCATCCATAATCACGATTGCGTCGTTAGCGTTCACTACAGCAGATTCTAAAAGGTGGAGCCTGGCCTCGGCCCGCACGCGGGTAGCAATTTCGCTTTCTAGTCTGGCGTTAGTCAAGCTGAGGGATGCGATCGCTTTTTCCAATTCCCTAGTCCTTTCTGCCACTGAATCGTGCAAAACATCGATCGCCCCGGACATTTCCATCGGGTCAAGTACGCGCAGTATGTTGGTTTGAGTAACTATTCCCACGAGTTCTCCCTGTTCCCCCGTTACTACCAACCTGCGGACTAAACGCTGGTGCATTTCCTGATGAGCTACCCACAGCGAGTCTTCTTGCTTGAGGCTAAATAAGGGGGTACTCATCACAGTTTGGGCGATCGTTTTCGACAAATCTATATCTAAAGCTTGAAATTCGACAATATCCCGTTCTGTGACTATACCTACTGGAATTGGGAACGGTAAATCCCTCGATAATTCTGTTGATTCCGTAATTACTACGCAGCTAACGCGGTGCTGCGCCATCAACTCGGCTAAACTCCTAACTGACGCGGAGCGAGGTGCTTGAATGACTTGTGCGGTCATTACTTCTTTCACGCGGCGCATTTTTAAGAGATTTGCCGGTTTCAGCATGGCTTGGCGAATGCTTTCCGGGGTAATTACTCCTAAAAGTTGACCTTCACTATCCAATATTGGCAAATGCTTAGTTCTTCGTTGCCCCAGCAGAATTAGGGCGCTGAAAATGTCTTGACTCTCGGATTTTGTCAGAGTTGCTGCAGGCTGCCTCATTACTTCTGCGATGGTGACATCTTTTAAGTTTTTGCCCGAGGCAATCAAATCGACAAGATCCCTTTCGGTGAAGATTCCTTGCAATTGAGAATTTGGACTAGAGTGCGAGGATAATTTTTCTAGGTATTTTTCCACGACAAAGACGCAGATACCTGTCGCGTCTCTGAATGCACTTGATGTGGGGGAATTTGCGATGTCTGTTAGTGGCTGATAGATATCGGTTGGTGGAATGGCTGCGTTTAGAGAGCAACTTCCGCGCCGTTGACCCATCAGGGTAATTACTTCTGCTAGTGGGGTATCGGGCGCAACTGTCAAGGGGTAGCGGTCTATTACTTGAGCTAAGGTTGGCAGATACTTGGAGGAATCGTTTTTGAGCATATTTAATTGAGTTTTGCGATCGCGTGGACTCTGCGACATTCCAAAAAAGTGCTGCTTTCCAAGCACTAGGTGGATTTTTACGGCGCTGCTGAGACCTAATTAAAATTTATTGTTAAAAATGCAGCCGAGATTGGACTGGGGATCAAGCCAGTGACTGCTTTTCCTCTACCTATAAAGGTATAAGCTTATCTTTATTTTAAATTAATTTTTCAGTCTCGTGACACTTTTATTAAAAACAAAGTATTTTATGTAAACTTTTTGCGATAGGATCATCCCTAAAATCATCCCTCGTATTGCGAATTATCTCCATCTTCAGAAAGACACATCGGTTGGCTATATTAGCTAACCTAGAAAAGGTTACTACAAAAATGCACTTTATTAAGTTCGGCAGTGTTAAGTTTTGCGAAATTATGTTTTGCTAGCTTGTCGAGACCATCTATGCGTTGTTGAGGGCAATCGATATCACAGCCCATCTGTGAATTAGATCGCAACTTGCGAAAACAACGGTGGTAAGATTGTAGATATCAACACAAGAAGTTAAATACAGAGTCTGGTGAGGAAAAAAGGATTATGAAACGCAATCTATTAGCCGCTACTTTTTTAATTGCTCCCCTAGTGTGGGCAGGCCCGGCTCGCGCTGAAAATCCCGTTCACGTCCAACAGTTATTGTCAACTGGGCAATGTTTTAAGTGCGACTTGTCAGGAGCAGATTTAACGGGAGCTCATTTAATTGGTGCTGATTTGAGAGAAGCAAATTTACGAGGAGCAAACCTATCTTATGCCAACCTCGAAGGTGCTGACTTGACGGGTGCTAAGTTGACGAGTGCTAACTTAACCGCAGTTTTTCTGACTAATGCGAGTTTAAATGACGCAAACCTCGATCGGGCAGATCTGACCGCGGCCATAATTAACACCGCTGACGTATCCGGCGCATCAATGGAAGATATGACCATCACTGATGCGAAAATCTACAATACCCAAATTGGCGTCGGCGGCAGCTACGACCAGTAAACTCATTAAAAGAATGGAAAACACCAAATTTGAGGTTAAAAACCCGGTTTCTCCCCAGAAACCGGGTTTTTAGTATTTTTGTAGGCTGCCTCGGAGCCTTGCCTTTTATGTCGTATTTCAAGCAAACAATCTGACGCACCCTACCATTACCACTAAAAACCCAAATCAACCGCAATTCGGTGCGCGCAAGCAAACCCAGAAAACGCCACCGCATTTAAACCCTGTCCGGGAAACGTACTGTCGCCCACACAATACAAACCAGGCATAGAAGTTCGATTAAACGGCATTCCCAGCAAACCCATTAGCTTCTGTCGCGGAATCGGCCCGTAAGTTCCATCTTCGCGCCCCAAAAAGCGGCGGTGAGAACGCGCTGTCCCAACTTCCATATAATCCAAACCGACATCTAAACCGGGAAAAATCTTTTCTAATCTTTCAATAATTCTCCCCGCAGCCTCTTCCTTTTTCTCCTCGTATTCCTGCTGCGAAAGTCCTTCCCACTCTTCCATCCAACTCGAAGTAAAAGCGTGAACGATGTGATATCCTGCGGGAGCTAAATCCGGGTCGAGCACCGTCGGAATTGACACCAAAACAGTTCCCTCCGGCGCTTCCATTTTGTCCCAATCTTCTAACAAAATGTGGTGGCAGGCGCTACCCGCAGGGATTACGGCTGCTTCCACTCCCAAATGCAAACTCAAGAAACTGGGGGCTTTTTGATAGCGCTGCTGCCATTTCTTTTCGCTAGCGGGCATCTCTTCTGCCGAGAGCAATTTCTCAAAAGTATCCCACCGCGTGGCGTTAGAAACTATGCGCTTTGCCCGGTAAACTTCGCCGGTTGCTAGCTCGACTCCGACAGCACGGCCGTTTTCTGTAATAATTTTTTTCGCCTTAGCTTTGTATTGAATTTGCCCGCCGCATTTTTCTAATCCTTCTACTAATTTTTGGGCAATTTGACCGACTCCGCCTTTGGGATAATTTATGCCACCGTAATGTCTGTCGGAAAATACCATTCCGGCATTAATCATCGGCGTCAAGTCTGCAGGTACTACAGACCAGTAGTAGCATTCCATGTCGATAAATTTCAGCAAAGTAGGGTCTTTGATGTAGCGTCGCGCAATGTCGCCAGTATTTTGAGGCAGATATTTTACTAATCCCAAACAGGCTAAAGGATTCTGAAAAAAGACTCGGACTAGATATCCGGGTTCTTCTAGGGATAGCAATTCCATCCCGTTGAGGCAGTTAAAGACGTTCCAGCATTCGCCGTAAAATTTTTGGATTCCTTCGCGTTCGTGAGGGAACCTGTCTGTTAATTCTTGCAAGTATTTGTCATAAGGCTGGGGAACTTCAAGTTCCAAGCCGTCGGGTAAGTGATAGTGAAGCTGTACGGGGTCGGGAATAGTTTCTAGAGTGACGTTGACTGCTTTCAGGGCGCGGGTGAGGAGGTTGGTGGTGCCCCGCTGTCCGAAACCAAAAATCATGGAGGCGCCGACATCGAATCTGTAGCCTTCTCGATCGAAATATCCAGCGCTACCCCCCGGAATTGTATAGCTTTCTAGCACTAAAACTTTGGCTTTCTTCGCTGCTAGCTGGGTGGCTGTCACGAGTCCACCAATGCCGGAACCGATGACAATCACATCAAACTCTTGCTGTGTAGGGCGGGAGTTGGGAGAAAATAACTGGGATTGGGTAGGAGCTGACATTAGGTTAAAAATCTTAATATTTCTATGATTTTACAGTCGATCGCTCCCGAAGCAAGAAGTTCGGCAAGAGATTTGTAGCGGATGTAACGGATGTCAGGAAGACCGAATTTCGGCAATGCCCAATGCCCAATATCCAATCCCCAATGCCCTATTCCCGATGCCCGATGCCCCTGCTTCCCAAAAAAATGCGGGAACAGTCTACCATTGCCGACTGCCCCCGTCTGCCGATCCTTTGAGAGGAGAACACTAAAAATCACTATAGCCTTGTTGCTAATTTATGTCAATACTATTGGAAAAATATTTCAATAAGCTGATGGAGGTCGATCGGCGAATGGGTTATAACTCAATCTCTGGCTTGTATGCGCCCTCAAGGATGTGATAAGTTGCACAGAGCGATCGATCGCCCGTTGGGGAAGCCCTCGAAGAAGATCGACCGCACCGCATAACATCCCTCAAACCTAGCACTCTCCCCAATTTTCTAATGTCCCTGCAACTGCGCGTTTACGTTCCTCCACATCCGTTAATTAAACACTGGCTGGCTGTTGCCCGCGACGGCGCCACCCCCTCGGTACTTTTTCGTTCTGCGATGACAGAATTGGGAAGGTGGCTGGCTTACGAGGCGATTCGAGAATGGCTGCCGACAGTGGAAACCACAGTGCAGACCCCTTTGGGCGAATGTCCGGCGACTTTTATCAACCCGGAAGCTCCGTTAGTTGTGGTACCGATTTTGCGGGCGGGTTTGGCACTGCTCGAAGGAATTCAGACGGTTGTGCCGCTGGCTTCGGTTTACCACCTCGGTATGGCAAGAAATGAGGAGACGCTACAACCGACTTGTTATTTGAACAAATTGCCGGCGCAGTTTAACCCGGAAACGCGGGTGATAATTAGCGAGCCGATGCTGGCGACTGGCGGCACGATTATAGCGACTATGCAGGAATTGACGAAGCGGGGAATTGACCCAAGCTTGATTCGGATTATCTCTGTGGTGGCTGCTCCTCCGGCTTTGAAGAGGCTGAGTGCAGAGTACCCGAGTTTGATGATTTACACGGCAACGATCGACGAAATAGTCAACGAACAGGGCTTTATTGTACCTGGTTTGGGAGATGCGGGCGATCGAACTTACGGCACATGAAGCAAGTCAGTCAGTCAATTTTAGATTTTAGATTTTAGATTTTAGATTGACTCGACAGATAAGTCTGGGGGCTTGTAGGCGTCAGCCAATTTTAGATTTTAGATTGACTCGACCGATCGATCTGGGGGTTTGTATCCCTTTTTGGGTGCGGTGAGTGGTTCCAGGAATCAGTTGCTGAAATATCGGGGGAAAAAGATGACCCTGGTTTGGTAAAAGCAGGCACAGAGAGAGTTAGAATCAAAAGTACAAGTCAAAAATAAATAGCTTTTAGCACTCATTGCCCGTGAAACTTGATTCTGTTCCGCCAAGCTTGTCTGCTTCTGACTCAGTAAACCTCAATTATGATTTGCCACAACAGGTACAACTACAAATAAAAGAGGTTACTGAGATTTGTGCTGCTTTAACCCCGGAGCCCGCTGAACTCTCAGTGACTGTAAATCCCGATATTTGTCAGGAACAAAAGAAACTGAAGTCGAAGCACTGGGCAATTTTTGCTTCGACTTTTGCAACTATTTTTTTAGCTGAAATTGGAGACAAAACTCAGCTCGCAGTTTTGTTGATGACGGCTGAATCTCGAAATCCTTGGATCGTGTTTGCGGGTGCGGGTTCGGCTTTGATAGCAACCAGTTTGCTGGGGGTGTTGCTGGGAAGGTGGCTGGCTAGTCGGATTGCTCCGAGAACTTTGGAGAGAGCAGCCGGAGTGATTTTACTGGCGATTTCGGCGGTTTTGCTGTGGGAAGTGCTGGGTTAATTGTCTGCCTGTCGGTAACTCGTAGATTTCTACAATAGCTAACTAAGAACTAAAAAAACATGGACTGGCAACTTTTGGGAATCAGTTTTATTACAGTATTTTTGTCAGAATTGGGAGACAAAAGTCAATTAGCTGCGATCGCCTTGGGCAGCAGTTGTAACTCGCCGCGGGCTGTATTTTTCGGTACGGCGTCGGCGCTGCTGCTGGCGAGTTTAATCGGCGTGGCGATCGGCTTTAGCACGGCAGAGGTGTTGCCGGAACGACTGGTAAAGGGGCTCGCGGCGATCGGATTTGCGGTAATGGGCTTGCGCCTGCTGTGGCCAAAAGCAGATTTACCCGAAGCATCCGAGTAGGGCGTGGCGTCGGTCGATTTTAGACTTTAGATTTTAGATTTTAGATTTACTCCACAGATGAATCTGGGAGTTTGAACAAGAGTCTAAAATTTTGCTCTCTCCACAACAGGAGTCGTTCGCAAGTATCCGTTTTTGGGCGGGTGAGAAAACTTGCAAATATAGTTATCTCAAATTTGTTAGCATCGGAATTATTCCTATCTCTCTTCTCGACCTCTGCGTGAATTAGCGTCAATCCCTTGTCATCTGCGGTTAACATATTCTCTTTTTTTGACCGCAGATGAGGGCAGATAAACACAGATTCACGCAGATGAATACAGAAGGGCTGCAATTCAAGGCTCGTTTTCGATCGCTAAAATTTAAAAAATTAGCGGGGGGCGTGACTTCACGCCCCCCGCTGCTGGTTGAGTTTTTTTTCTGCACTCAACCTCTGAGTATTGTGTCTATTAAACTTGGTTTTGATAGCACCAGCCCAGCAACGTACCGGCGACAGCCAACTTCAGCGCTTCCAATGCAAAATAGCCTTGGTGCAGTAGATTCATCCCGGCGGGCACTTCTGCTGCGGAATCGAACAGATTTAGCTGAATTCCCAAGGCGCTCATTTGGGGTGTCAGGGCGTAGGTGTCAATCAGGGCGATCGCCAGAAGTACCAATGATAATAAGATTGCTGTGCGGCTGCGCTTGCCGAAGTCACCGACTAAATTGCTCAAAACCATCAAACCCGTTGCCACCAGGCCCGAACAGATTAACTCAACCCGGTTGAATCCCCAGAACATTAAATTTCCGGCCGTTGTAAACTCGGGAGATGTCATCATGCCAGATACGTACAGACTGGGCATAATTACTAGATCCAAAATCACGCTAACGCTGAGCCAAAAAATTAGGGCCACCATGACAATTGCTTGCCAGCGCGGTTTGATTGATTCCACTCTTGATGTTGTAATAGCTGTCATATAATTCGACCCTCTAAAATTTTCTTCTGCCTTTTCTAGAGTTTAACTAACTTTTTTCTAAAATTCTGTTAAGTATTTTTAAATTAATGGTAACTTTTGTGTAACATACCCTGAAGAATTGTTAAGCTCACTTATGCTTGTCATTACCTCCGTTAACTAATACTAATTCGGAAAAAGTACGGAATAAATTAATAATTACTAGCAGGAATTATGCACCGCGACTAAAGACATCTGTTGTTGACCCCGATTAAACACCGTAACGTATTTTTTTTATAAAAAATCCGGTTTCTGCGTTCAGAAATAACTCCTAATTTAACTGTATATGCCTAAATTTCAATTATCCTCTTGGTTGCCCCGTCTCCCCCCTCAAGTCTGGATTCTTGCCGCCGGCAGATTCCTCTCCCAAAGCGGCACCGGTTTTACTTTATTTTACGCGCCGATATTTTTTGTCGATGGCGTCGGTTTATCTGCTACTGCTGTTGGGATTGGTTTGGGTAGCGGTTCAGTTTCGGGAATATTCGGCAGAATTTTGGGCGGTTCTTTTTGTGATTCAAAATTTTGGGGAAGGCGGCGAACTTTACTGCTGGCGGCAGTTATTTCGGCGGCCGCTTCTTTTGTACTGGCGGCGACTAATGATTTCGTTGGCTTAATTGCGGGCAATTTACTGATGGGTTTTGGTGTGGGTTTGTATTGGCCTCCAACCGAGACGATGGTAGCGGATTTAACTGAGGGCGAACAGCGACAGGAGGCTTTTGCTTTGACGCGGCTTGCTGATAATTTGGGTTTGCAAGTTGGGATTATTTTGGGCGGTTTGTTGATTGCTGTAACGGGGAATTATCGATCGCTCTTTATTATTGATGGTATCTCGTTTTTAGTGCTGTTTGCGGTGGTGGCGATCGCGATCACCGAAACCTACAAACCAGCTAATCCAGCGGATAGAGGCAAAAAATTTCGGGAAAATGGCTGGATGGTGGCGCTGAGCGATCGAAGTCTTCTAGTTTATGCTTTAGTAAATACTCTGTTCACATTATATATTTCCCAAATCCAAACCACAATGCCGCTGTACTTTAGCAAGTTTGTCGCGGTGGGGACATCGGGCAAAGGCTTTTCAACAGGTACAATTACCGTTTTGTTTGCTTTTAGCACGTTTTTAACTGTGGCTTTGCAACTGCCGGTTGTTAAAGTTTTGAGACCATTTTCTTGTGCGAAAGCTTTGATGATTTCTGCGCTGCTATGGGGAATGGGATTTATCGCGATCGGCTTGACGGGAAGGGCTGCAACTGGCGATCTATTTTTAGCTGTTTTAGGCTTGAGCTTTTTGTCGCTGGCAACTGTTACTTATACGCCTTTTGCTTCGGCTTTGGTGGTGGATTTAGCGCCGGAGTCTTTGCGCGGCGTGTATTTGGCGGTTAGTTCTCAGTGTTGGGCGATCGGCTATTTAATCGGGCCGCCGCTAGGGGGTTTGGCTTTGGATAGAGGTAAATGGGCGGCGGATAATTTTTGGTTGGGTTTGGCTTTGAGTGTGGGCACGGCTATTTTTATATTACAAAAGCTCGATCGAATGTTGAAAAGTAGAATCTAATATTCCGTTGTTCGTTTAGGACTAAGACCAAAAAACCCGGTTTCTGCGTCAATATCTCTCGGTTCGATACCAAGCTTTTTCGGAGAAACCGGGTTTGTGACCCTGCGTGCGTCCAAGACTGTAGTTGTTAGCATTAACAGTCAACAGTCAACAGTTAACCGTCAACTAACTAATTTATTTTCGTCGATCGCCCAATTTGCGGTAAACTTCTCTCAAGTCAACTTGATGGTGAGCCAAAGCAACCAAAGCGTGATAAAATAAATCCGCAACTTCCCCAGCAATCCCCTCTTTGTCGTCATCTTTGCAAGCCATCACAACTTCCGCCGACTCTTCGCCAATTTTCTTGAGAATCTTGTTGTCGCCGCCCTCGAACAACTTGCAAGTATAAGAACTTTCGTTAGGATTGTCGCGGCGATCGCAAATTACCGCAAATAATTGAGATAACATATCCCCTGGCGGCGGTGAAATTTCCCCATCAACTTGGTGAAAACAACTTCTTTCTCCCGTGTGACAAGCAATATCTCCAACTTGTTCGACAGTGATTAGCAAAGCATCGCTATCGCAGTCGTAACGCAGCCCTTTGACATTTTGAACGTGTCCCGAAGTCGCCCCTTTGTTCCAAAATTCAGCGCGCGATCGACTCCAGAACCAGGTTTGCCCGGTAGAGAGCGTTTTTTGCAGGGACTCCCGATTCATCCAGGCCATCATTAACACCGTACCGTCCAAATAATCTTGGACGATCGCAGGCACTAAACCGCGATCGTCGTAACGAATCTTTTCAATTGGGATCGATCGGCTCAAACTCGATAAATCAGTAGTAGACATAATTTTATTTCAACTTGGTAAGATAGATTAACGCTTTCCTGTCGGAGATTTTTTTTTATTAACCGCAGAGAACGCAGAGGAGGGAGAGGAAGAGAGAAGATTGAGCAAGGGAGGGGTAAATTGTCAAGAACTCTTTTACAAAAAATTACACTTTAGGGCTATCGGTGCTAGTGCGACAAAGCCTAAAAAACCCAAGCTAGTATTGCTACTGATTGGTTTGTACCCTAAAATCTACTAGAATAGTTTCCTTGAATCGACCTAACCTTTATGTTGAACTGGCTATAAAATTATTCTACCAACAACAGACGTTCACTAAGGAGAAAACATTGGTTTCCACAACCTTGAAAACGACCAAATCAGAAGAAATTTTCGCTGCTGCCCAGAAGTTGATGCCAGGTGGCGTCAGTTCCCCCGTCCGCGCCTTCAAATCCGTAGGCGGACAGCCCATCGTCTTTGACAGGGTAAAAGGAGCCTACATTTGGGATGTTGACGAAAACCAATACATTGACTATGTAGGCACTTGGGGCCCAGCCATCTGTGGCCACGCCCACCCGGAAGTCATCAAAGCCTTGCACGAATCTTTAGAAAAAGGTACGAGTTTCGGCGCACCATCGCTGTTGGAAAACGTACTCGCCGAAATGGTCATCGATGCCGTTCCCAGCATTGAAATGGTGCGATTTGTCAACTCTGGCACCGAAGCCTGTATGGCCGTTTTGCGGCTGATGCGAGCTTTCACCGGACGCGATAAACTGATTAAATTTGAAGGCTGCTATCACGGGCACGCCGATATGTTCTTGGTAAAAGCCGGTTCCGGCGTCGCAACTCTGGGCCTTCCCGACTCTCCGGGCGTCCCGAAATCCACTACGGCCAATACCCTCAACGCTCCCTACAATGATTTAGAAGCAGTCAAAGCTTTATTTGCCGAAAATCCCGGCGAGATAGCAGGCGTAATTCTCGAACCAGTGGTGGGGAATGCCGGTTTTATTACCCCGGATGCAGGTTTCCTCGAAGGTTTGCGGGAAATTACTAAAGATAACGGTGCTTTGTTAGTTTTTGATGAAGTAATGACCGGTTTCCGCATCGCCTACGGCGGAGCTCAGGAAAGATTCGGTGTCACCCCGGATTTGACTACTTTGGGTAAAGTTATCGGTGGCGGTTTGCCGGTGGGAGCTTACGGGGGCAGGCGGGATATTATGGGGATGGTGGCTCCTGCTGGGCCGATGTATCAAGCGGGTACGCTTTCGGGAAATCCTTTGGCGATGACTGCTGGGATTAAGACTTTGGAATTGCTGCAAAAACCCGGCACTTACGAACAGTTGGATAAGATTACCAAAAAACTGTCCGACGGATTGCTAAAAATTGCTAAGGAAGCCGGACACGCGGTTTGGGGCGGGCAAATTAGCGGGATGTTTGGCTTGTTTTTTGCCGCTGGCCCGGTTCACAATTACGAGGATGCGAAGAAGTCGGATTTGACGAAGTTCAGCCGCTTTCACCGGGGAATGTTGGAGCACGGAATTTATCTTGCTCCTTCGCAGTTTGAGGCGGGATTTACTTCTTTGGCTCATACTGACGAAGATATCGATCGAACTTTGGCTGCAGCGCGTGAAGTAATGGCAAGTATTTAACGTGTGTAGTAAGGATGTTTGTCCTTAAAACTCAGGAATAAATAATTAAAGTCCTTGCTGTTTGTTGGCAGTAAGGACTTTAATTTTTAACTGCTTTATCAAATAAAGTCCTGAATCGTAGAGACTATTCTGGACTACCTTTTAATCAGGCTGACAGGCTTTTTTTAGTAAATTTTCACGGGGTAATTCCTGTTTAATGGTGTAAGGGAATTACAAATTAGTAATTATAGGAACTCTCTACTTTGCCGTAGCAATCCCTAACTTAGCTCCCTTAATTCGGCGTAATCGATCCATAACTTCCACAACATTTCCGTGATTGACGCTTTTATCCGCATTCAGCACAATTAATGAGTTCGGATTTGACCCCATTACCTGTCGCACTGTACTCTCAATCTGCTCTAAGTTGACTGACTTTTTATCAACCATTAATTTTCCCTGAGCGTCAATCGTGACGGTAATTTTAGCAGGCGAGTCCTGAACTTGAGAGGTTGATGCTTTCGGTAAATTTACGGGCAGACCTTCGGATTTGGATAAAGACAAAGAGGAAACAATGAAAAACGTCAATATGGCGAAGGTTACATCAATCAGTGGCACGATGTTAATCTGGGCAATACTCTCAGGTTCATCGGGTAGGCGCATAATTAGATTCTCTTGGTAGTTTTTCGTAGTGGTGACGGTACAATAGCTCTAGCTGGCCTGCGGCTTCCTGAATAAAAGCAATCTGCTGTAAGTAAAACCCGCGAAACATATTGGCAAATAAGAGTGTAAAGATTGCCACCACTAACCCCATTGCCGTAGAAACGAGGGCTTCGCTAATCCCCCCGGTAACGCCCGCGGCATTGGTGCCTGCTGCATCTCCCAGTTTGAGGGAGTCAAAGGTGGTAATTAAGCCCAAAACTGTTCCGAGCAACCCAAATAGCGGGGAGAGGGTGATAATGGTGTCAAATATTGTATTGAATCGCTTCAAAACGGGGATTTCTGCCTGAGCTGCACTCTCTAAGACCAAACGAAATTCTTCGATGTTGGGCGAGTCTAATTCTAATGCTTCCAAAAAAATTCTGGCTAACGGCAAATCAGCGTTTACTTGTAACTTTTTGATGGCGGAATCCGGGTTTTGACTGTAAAGTCTTAGCACTTCCCGGACGACCCGCCGCTGTCGCCGATTCACTTTAAACCAAAAGACAAGACGCTCTAAAATCAGTGCGACTGCTGCGATTGACGAGGCAAGCAGCGGCCAAGAAACAATGCCCCCAGCGCGAAAAATGTAAATGAAATTATCCATTAGTTTGTATTCTCGTTAGCTGTGTTGAGTGAGCGCAAGCTGCCTAATGGTGCAATTAGCCCGATCGAAGGCTGGTAGAGTTTCTGCGTCAAGTCGGCACAAGTGATTCAGGCTGCGAATTGTTTCACTCAAGCGCGATCGCGATCGCGATCGCACAAACGCACTACCTGTATGTGACTATCTTCGTCTGTACCCAAAATGCTCCTAATGTGATCCCGACCGAGATCGCGACAGATTGTTCTGCCAGTGCTTCTTTGCTAAATATTTGCGTTAGGACTTGACAATTATCTTCAATAATTTCAAAGATTCTCAACTAGGTTTCCACAAAATTTAGGGTTTGTCAAGTGATGATCCATCTTTTCACATAAGAATTGGCTATTAATTGCAAAAATAAAATTAGTTTTACTTATTAAGTAATTTTTATGAAAAGCTTGAGAATGTGGAAATTTGTTGGTATATTACCGGCTAGAGTATTGCAGTTAAGGCATTTTTGAATCTTGCCCTGCCAGAATCCGAACATTGACAGCACCCAGGAGAGCGACGTAGACGCCCCCAAAGGAAATGCTGATTGGTAGCGTCTAGTGGCTATCTCAAAATTAAATAATGAAAATTAATTGCAAGAGTCTTGAACAGGGTGACAGTGTTCTTATAGGATGGGTAGGTTCATCATTCATAGCAAGCTCAACAGGCTGTTGGTAGCTTGTTTCGGGTTAGGTCGGGGAGCCAGCGAGGATGTTGTCATCCATAAAGGAGATTGATAAGGCATGAGTTTTTCAAATATTTCGGCGACGCAAAGACAACAACAAGAAGAAGCTCTCAAAAAAGTTCTGGCGCTCAGTCTGTTAGGCTCAGCCTTCCTGCACGGTGTCGCGCTGCCGTTGAGCCTCAACTTGGTCAAACCTGCTGAATTTGCAGAGGAGCCCATTGAAGTTGTTGTGCTTGATGAACCCAAAGTAGAGGAAATCCAGCCAGAGCCGACTATTCCAGAAAAGGTATCTCCCCCGCCTGAGACTTTCAAACCAGAACCGCCACCAGAGCCAACTCCCCCAGAGGAGTCACCCGTAGCCGCAACGCCACCGCCGATTCCAGAGGAGCAGCCCGTAGCGGTAACGCCACCGCCGATTCCAGAGGAGCCACCGGTAGCGGTAACGCCACCGCCGATTCCAGAGGAGCCACCGGTAGCGGTAACGCCACCGCCGATTCCAGAGGAGCCACCGGTAGCGGTAACGCCACCACCAGAGATTAAGAAAGAGCTGCCATTAACGGAAACTTCGCCACCAACTCCTATCGAGCCTTCCCCCCCACCTCAACAGGATTTCAATTCCCCAGAAACTCCTCAAACCCCGATCGCCAAGGAACCCGAAACCCCCTCGCCCGATCCTCCAAAAATTGATAGCCCCAGCACAACGGCGAGCCAGGAACCCCCTCCCAGTGAACCACCCGTTACCGCCTCCCGCCCCAAGGGCGCTGCGAGTCTCCCAGACTTTACAAAAAATGGTGGAAATCCCAACTCCTCCGACAGCCCTGAAAAAAATAACCCGCTTTCGTCATCTGCTTCGGCGGGTAGCGGGGAACCTTCCTCCGAGCCATTAAATCCTTCTTCCGGGCCCATACAGCGATCGCCCACCGCTGGATCGCCAGTCACAGCTACTAGGCCAGGAGGCAGTGGCAATTCTGGAAATGCGATCGGGGATCTCACAAACCCCTCCTCCTCTGATAGCCCCGGAGGAAGTGCGTCGAACTCACCATCCGGTGCCAGCAAAAATGGCGACATACCTTCTGATGAGCCATTTGCGGCTGGTTCGGGGCGATCGCCCCGATCACCTGCTGCTGGGTCGCCAGTCACGGCCACCAGGCCAGGCGGCGGCAATTCTGGAAATGGGAGCGGAGGTTTAGGAAACCTCGCCTCCTCTGGTAGCCCGGGAGGTGGAACCCCTGGAGGCGGCAGCCCTGGAGGAAGTGCATCGAACTCATCACCCGGTGGAGGTGGAAATGGCGGCGGGGGTTCGTCAGGGCCATTTGGCAGCGGTTCCGGGCCAGTGCCAAAACCGACAAATCCAGGAAGAGGGGGGAGTCCTTCGCGTCCTCCCGGCGGGTCTCTGACCACTTGTATTAGTGGGTGCGGTAAACCTAACTATCCGAGCGCAGCCAGAGAAGAAGGGCGCGAAGGCCAAGTGGAACTCATTTGTGACATTGACCCCAGCGGTAAGACATCCAACATCAAGATATTGACTCCTAGCAAATACAACGACTTGAATCGCGCAGCGATGAAACAAGTACAAGAAAGGAAATATGCCCCATCCGAGAGTGGCATTCCAGGGGAAAGAATAGTCATTATCTTCCGGCTGACTGACTAGGGATTTTTTTGAGACTCTAGCAATTTGGCTGGGAATTCTCTAGCACCGTCCAAGGAATAGCAAAGTTAAAAGTTGAATTTTTTGTGAATTATGAATTTGGGAATGTCGTCAGCAATATTAAGTAAACTTCAGCGAGTTGGACTCGCTCTATTACTTGGTTCCAACTTGGGAATAGCTGTGTTGTTTGCCAACCCACACAGCGCAATGGCAGGAGTAATTACTTTACCCGATGGCGGACGTTGCGAGGGAGAATTGAGTGAGGGAAAACTCAGCGGCCCCGGCATTTGTCAATATGCCAACGGCGATCGCTACGAAGGCCAATTTCTCAACGGCCAACCTCACGGTAAAGGTATCTATACCTTTAAAGAAGAAGGTCGATACGAAGGAGAATTTGCCTTGGGTGAATTCAACGGTCAAGGTGTCCGCGAATTTGCTAACGGCAACCGCTACGAAGGTACTTTTAAAAATGGTGAGTTCGACGGTACAGGCACTTTTACCTCAACTAACGGCATTCGTTACGAAGGCTCTTTTACTAATGGTTCTCCCAGCGGTCGAGGGGCTTTTACCTTCAGTAATGGCACTCGTTGCGAAGGAGATATTAAAGAAGGAAAAGTTAACGGCAAAGGCGTCTGTCAATATGCTAATAAGAACCGCTACGAAGGAGAGTTGCTGAATAACTTGCCTCACGGGCAGGGAATTTATACTTTTGCTGAAGGAGGTCGTTATGAGGGGCAATTTAGTGAAGGGCAGTTTCACGGTAAAGGGGTTCGCGAATATCCGAACGGCAACCGCTATGAAGGAGAGTTTATGAAGGGCAACATTCAAGGTCAGGGGCTGTTTACTTTTAAAGAAGGGGGACGTTATCAAGGCCCGTTTGACAATGGAGAATTTAGTGGTGAAGGTGTCCGTGAGTTCGCCAATGGAGATAGCTATAAAGGCAATTTTGTCAAGGGTAAAATGAGCGGGAAAGGAGTTTACATTTTTGCGAATCGCGATCGCTGCGAAGGCGAATTTAGCGATGGTCAGTTCAACGGCAAAGGTACCTGCATTTACGCCAATGGCGATCGCTATCAAGGTGAATTCCTCAACGGCCAGAAACACGGGCAAGGTTCCTACATTTATGCAGATGGAACGAAAGTAGAAGGAAATTGGCAACAAGGTCAAATTAAAAAATAACCTTATAACCTATCTCGCCCTTCTTGTTTACCCCCCCTCCTCACTAATGACATTAATGCGCTTTACAGCCGACACACCGGCGTTTTATAGCGCTTTTCAAGTTGGTGAGCGTAGCGGAGGGCTTTTAATTTCACATCCGATTTACACAGGGTCTTTTTTCGGATTTTCTGGATGGCTCGAAGAGGTGTTATTTTTGGGATCATCTCATATTTGTAAAAACACTTCTTCTTCCTCCTTCCTTCTGATTCTTTCCTCCTGACTCCTGGCTCCTGGCTCCTAACTCCAATTTCTAGCTTGGCTGCAAAAGTGAGATGCTCCCTTATTCTTTTTACCGCAGATGGAGGCAGATAGACGTAGATAGGTTACGTTTTTGGGCATCGGATTTGGTAGAATTTTCTCCCTTGTTCTCCATAAAAAAGATTTAAATCCTCGGCGTTTTGTTCGTGCAGCTTGTTGAAAATGCTGTTATATCGTTTCCGGTTGCATCGGAATAATAAAATCGAGTCAACAGTTAACACTCAACCATTCAGTTTTTCGACCCGCCCGTCAACAGTCAACAGTCAACAATCATTCCAGTGCAACCGGAATTGATATTATGTCTCAGTTTAACCCTAGCCAATTAATTTCCAGTGTTTCTACAACTAAAAAAACAAGGCCGGCGGATTGTCTCGTTATTAATGAGTTTTATTTTAGTTTTACTTCTAAATAATGGGGTTCAATCCTCGCCTGAAATCGGCAATCAAATTCTTTGGGATACCTATGGAATTCCACATATTTATGGAGAGAATACTAAAAGCCTTTTCTACGCTTTTGGGTGGGCGCAGATGCAAAGTCACGGTAATCTGATTTTGCGTCTTTACGCACAAGCTCGCGGGCAAGCGGCCGAGTTTTGGGGCGAAGATTATCTGGAATCCGATCGCTGGGTGCAAACTATGGGAATTCCTAATCGCGCAAATGCGTGGTATGAATCACAAACTCCCATTTTTCGCAACTATCTCGATGCTTTTGTTGGCGGAATGAATGCCTATGCAAAAGAACACCTAGAGGCGCTCACCGAAGAATTAAAGGTAGCATTGCCCCTCAAACCGGTAGATGTATTGGCACACGCGCAACGTGTCATCAATTTTACTTTTATAGTCGAGCCAGAGCGCCTTGAAGATATCGCTGAAAATGATACCCCCAAAGGCTCTAATGGTTGGGCGATAGCTCCTTCCCGTTCTGAAAGCGGCAATGCCATGCTATTGGCAAATCCTCACCTTCCTTGGTCGGATTTATATTTATGGTACGAAGCGCAACTGATTGCCCCAGAAATTAATGCTTACGGAGCGACTCTCGTTGGATTTCCTGTATTAACGATCGCCTTTAATGACAACTTGGGATGGACTCATACTGTCAACACTCACGATGGCTGGGATGCCTATGAATTGCCCCTCGCTAACGATGGCTATCGCTTCGATGGCGAAGTCCGAAAATTTGACAGAGAAGAGAAGGTTTTAAAAGTCAAAGAAAAGAATGGGAATTTGCGATCGGAATCTCTAGTCGTGCGGCGTTCTGTTCACGGGCCGATTGTTACAGAAAAACAGGGCAAAGCGATCGCCCTGCGCGTTGTCGGACTCGAACAGTCCGGTGCTTTAGAGGAGTGGTGGGATATGGCGCGGGCAAGGAATTTCAATGAATTTGAGGCGGCTTTAAAGCGCTTGGAAATTCCTATGTTTACCGTCATGTATGCCGATCGTGAGGGGCATATCATGCACTTGTTTAACGGTCAAGTCCCCATACGCAAAAAAGGAGATTTTAAATACTGGTCAGGTACGATCGCAGGCAATACGTCAGAGACTTTGTGGAGCAAAAATCATCCCTATGCGGATTTGCCGCGCGTTGTCGATCCGCCCAGCGGTTGGTTGCAAAATACCAACGATCCGCCTTGGACGACGACGTTTCCCAGCGCGATCGCACCCGATAATTATCCCGCCTACATGGCACCGCGCGGCCCGATGGACTTGCGATCGCAGCGATCGGCAAAAATGCTGTTAGAAGATGAAAAAATCTCTTTCGAGGAATTGATGCAATACAAACATTCCACTCAGGTAGAACTCGCCGATCGCCTCCTGGATGATTTAATTCCCGCCGCACGGCAAGGCAGTGCTCAAGCGCGCCGCGCTGCGGAAGTTCTCGCCACTTGGGATCGCAAAGTCGATGCTGACAGTCGCGGTGCAGTGCTGTTTGCCTTTTGGAAAAAAGCGATGGATGCCGATAAGTTATTCGCTAAACCTTGGAGCGAAGATGCGCCGCTAACGACGCCAGACGGGTTGGCAAATCCTGCGGAGGCGGTGCGGGTGCTGGAAGCGACAGCAACCAAAGTTGAGGTAACTTATGGCGCGTTAGATGTGGCATGGGGGGAAGTCTTCCGATTGCCTGGGGAGGCGAATCTGCCTGCAAATGGAGCTGACGGTGCTTTGGGTGTATTTCGCTCAGTATGGTTCGCTCCTGGGAAAGACGATCGCTTTCAAGCGGTTGCGGGCGATTCTTTTGTCGCTGCGATTGAGTTCTCGAAGCCGGTCAAAGCGATGGCGCTAAACAGTTACGGCAACGCCAGTCAACCTGGTTCGCCCCACGCCGGCGATCAGTCGCAGCTCTTTGCTCGCAAGGAATTGCGCCCTGTATGGCGATCGCGATCGGAAATTGAAGCTCACCTGAGTTCGCGCCAAAAACTATAGCAGAAGGAAGTTCGGCAACGGATTTTGTAACGGATGTAACGGATGTAAAGGATAGAAGGAAGTTCGGCAACGAGCAATGTACCGGATGTAACGGATGTAAAGGATAGAAGGAAGTTCGGCAACGAGCAATGTACCGGATGTAACGGATGTCAGGAAGAGGGAAGAAGGAACAAGGAAGAAGTTAAAAGACCTCTTTCCGTTTCCCGTTTAGGCATCTCGCAGCAGTCGGCAAGCATACCCACTGACTGCAACGAGCAATAAGCCCAGCGAGGAGATAGCGTATAACAAAGCCATGCCAGCACCGGCACCTGTCCCGATAATTGGACCAAAAATAGCTGCTAAAAAACCTCCCGGTTGCATGGCGGGTTCAAAGACGCGATCGGCAAGGGGCCCTGCGATCAATAAACCGATCGCTGACGCCAATTGCACGATGACTGCTCTGGTAGCAAAAACGCGCCCCTGTACTTCGGGTGCGACTTTCGCCAGCCAGATTGCCTCGTTGGAACTGCCGAGGATGGGGAAATTGAAAGACGAACAAAATTGAGCGGGAATCCAGATGGAAAGCGCCTGACCAAAAGCAAAGACTATTTTACTCAAGCCCGCGCCTGCCATGCCGAACAGAAAGCCCCGGATTCGGCGTTTGGGGCCGCCCCAAATACTGACGATCGATGCTCCTAAAACACCGCCTGCGCCGGCGGCTGAAAGGATAGTACCGAGGATTCTGGCATTGTTGCCAGTGCGTGCCAGAATCATCGGTGAGTAGAGGGCCGCGCCGATGTCGTGAGCAAACCAGAATAGCGAAACGGACGCCAGCAAGGCAAGCAGGCTGGGACGCTCGACGATGTAGCGGAATCCGAAGCTGAGTTCTTGCAATAGGTGGAAGCGAGTCGGCTGGGGATTGGAGGCGATCGCGGGCTGGGGTATTTTGACAGATACTAGCGTGGCGATCGCTATTGTAAAAGTTGCCAGGTCGATCGTAAAAATCCCGCTCAACCCGATCGCAGAATAGAGAATCCCCGCCAGCGTCGGAGCAATAATACTCGCACCGTAACTTGCCAAAAAACTTAAACTGCTAGCGCGGCTGTAATGCTTTTCTGGCATCATTGTGGCGATGGCTGCTGAGTAAGCTAACTGCTGAATTTGGTCAAAAATTCCGTTAACCGCACCCGCTACATATATATGCCATATTTGCAGGTTTTGGCTGATATAAAGTAATAGGATAGCCAGCGTTAACAGAGCTGAAACCGTATCGCCGATCGCCATCAAAAATTTTCGATTACAGCGATCGACGAGAATGCCAGCAACCGGAGCGAGAAAGATGCGCGGCAATTGAATAAAAAAAATCAACAAAGCCAAAGCCGTCACTTGACTGGTGGACTCCCAAATCCAAATAGTCAGCGCAAACGCGGACATAGCGCTGCCAATCATCGAAGCTGCTTGTCCGAGCCAGAGTTGAATAAATTTTTGCATTAAATAAGCGATTGATAGGATTTAAAATTCAGAGAATCGGGGTTTTTAGGCAGGAGAATGACACCCGCATCAAACCGCACGCCGCTATCCTTAAAACCAAGGCCATTGCTGGCTCAGTGGAGATAATTCTTCATATTGCTGTCTCGCCTCCTTGCGGTAAAATTTCGCCAAATGCCGCTGCCGCCACATTAGTACGCCCGTAACAAACAGTAGCATCGCTGCTAATCCTGCGATCGCGTGTACAAGTCGCAAGTAAATTCCGCCATAGCTGCCAATATGTAGCGGATAAAGCGAGTTGAGAATTCGATTTGCTACAGAAGCTGAATTTACACTGTCAGCCTGCAATATTTTGCCACTATATTGGTCGAGATAAATGGTGCTAATCCCGTTTGGGTGCGGGTCATTGGGAAATTTTTTCCGTACCTTAAAAGTTTCTTCAGGTGTCAAAGGCAGAGAAATAAAAGTGGTTTTAGCTTCTGTCCAAACGGTATTAACTTGCTGTAATATTTCGTCAATGTTTTGCCTAGAACTGCTAGACTGGTGATTAGAAGTCAAGGCTAGCTGTGGCTTTTCATTCGTTAGCCAATACAAGGTCGATTCAACTGGCGTGTAAAAAATTATCGCTGTCCCTGTAGCAGAGATTAGTATGAGGAAAGCGACCGATACAATGCCAGAAACATTATGTAAATCAAATACAGTCCGCTGCCAGTGAGCTTGCCAATTAATAGAAAATCCGCGAGCCAAATTGCGCCAACCCGTCCACAATACCAAACCCGTAAAAGTTAGTCCTAGCATTACTAGACCACAAATACCGACAACAAGATGACCGAATTCTCCTCCCGCTAATTCCGCGTGTAACCTCAAAATAAAACCTGTAAAAGTTTGTTTTCCTAGGCGCGCGCCCGTAATTTCTCCGCTGTAAGGATTGACATAAACGCTAACTATTTCCTCACTCTTTGACAGCATCCAAACTTGGCAAACTTCCTTCGCTGACCGCGGCAGCAAGATACTAAGAGCTTGATTTTGCGGATAAGCTTTTTCGACAATTTGCAGGACATTTTCCAGCGGTATCTGTTCGGCTTGAGGAATGACTTGCAGGAGTTGGGGATTGAAGAACCGCTCGATTTCGGGACTGAAAACCAGCAAGCTACCCGTTAAAGCAATTACTGCTAGAAATATTCCTACCACCAACCCCAAATACAAGTGCAGTTTGAATGCGAGTTTGCGGAACTTCATCTCGAAATTTTCCTCGAAACCGTTATTTGTAGGGGTCGTGCCCCCGTGCCGACCCCTCCCCACCAAAGAAATTCTAAGTATTTCAGGGATTGCGGCAGCCACGGGGGGCAGCCCCTACAAGAGAATGAAACAGCCCTGCCTGAGCAAGGGGGTAGATTTGTAACCAGCAACTTGGGTCTCTAGAGGGAGAGCCACTCTTGTTATAATAATTTCCAGAAAAATACCTGATAGCAAGAGTTGGGCTGCCAGCGCTTTCCTCGCAAGCCCCTACTTTTGCCTCAGCATGAAATCCCCAGGCGATAAATAATTACCAGTTAAGACGGTAATTAACACTGAGAGTCAAACCTCTGCCTGCATAATTAGAGCTGTCCGCGCCAAATCCAGCGAAGTATTGGGAGATCACAGGAAAATATTGATTATTCAATAAATTCTCGACTTTGACTTGTAGCAGCCCAGAGCCAATTTTAACCGCGCTGACGTAATCCACAGTGAGATAGCTGCTAATCGGGCCGCCATCCGAGCCGTCTTTGAAGGCTTGATCGCGATTTCCAGAATATAAGAACTGTAACCGATTGTTCCATCCCGGCAAAGTTTCGTTTTGAACATAAGCTGTTAGCTTGAACGGTGGAATTCGGCTGCTATCGAGGGCAAGGGAACGGCCAGTGTCGTCGTCATATTCGCCTTGAATATAAGTAGCAGTCCCGCCGAGCGACCATGCTCGTGCAGGTTGCCAATCCACAGTCCCTTCTAAGCCGTAAATGCGTTCTGGGGCGCGGGTTAGTTGCAGGCGACCTGTGTTGCCAAGTGGTGTAAAATTCACTCCCAGATCGGAGGTATTGTAAAAAGCGGCAAGCGACATTTGCACGGATTGCCACCCTCCTCGAATGCCAATTTCGTAGTTGTTGACTTTTTGCGGTTGAGTTACTTCTAACGAAGATTCAATTCCGACAAAATTGTCGGGGGGTTCGCGGAGGATGCGGCCGAAATCTGGAACTGAGAAACCTTGAGAAAAGTTGCCAAATACGTTGAAGGTATCATTAATTTTATAGACAGCCCCTGTATTAAATAGGGTGGCGTTAAAATTGCGATCGCCTCCTTGGATCTGACGCTCATTAAAAGTGGTATAATCATTGACTTCTAACCCGATGCGCTCGTGACGTATCCCGCCACTTAGAATGACGATATCGTCAATATTCCATTCCATTTGACCGAAAAAGCCAAGGCTGTTGTAAGTGTAGGGAGGAACGAAAGGACGCGAGGAAATTTTCCGGTAAACCCGGCCGCCACTTGCGTCAAATCTCTCCGGGTCGTACAAGTCGAAACGCTGTCTGCTATCTTCAGTAATATAGTCAGAACCCCAAGTTAATCGAAGATTTTCGGCGCGGGATAAAGGAGTGGTGATCGCCAGTCTACCTCCTATTTGTTCGTTCTCGCCTCGCGAACCACCAACGCCGATAAAGGGACCAAAGAAATCCGACGTACGGAAATCCGAAGGAACGCTTGTATTGGAATTCGTCCGATAGTAGATTTGACTTTGAAGGCTGCTGCCAAAAAGGTTTTGGTTGGTGTAACTTAGGTTGACCTGTGTACTTTTATTTCCCGGTGTTGCCCCGTCGATATCCAAATTTCCGGTTCGGATACCGCGGGCTTTTTGCCGTCCTTCCTGGTCGTCAACGCTAAAGTCTGGAATCACATTGGGATCTTGGGTTTCCCGATAGTGATTGACTGTTAGTTGCAGCCGCTGTTGGGTGTCCAAATCTACCCCGACTTTGCCCATGACGTTGAAGAGGGTGCTGCTATCTCCGCCGAGTTCATAAAAGGGAATGCGATCGCCTTTGGCATCGTAAAAAGCTCCACTTCTAGAGAGCGAGACAGTGCCGGTCATATCGAAATTGCCACTTCGGCCAGAAATCGTCTGCTGAGCGTTAAAGCCTAGAGCATCATCTGTGTTTGTTAAAGCGCTACTGACGCCCACTTCAGTAACAGCAGTTAGCCTTTCCTCAGTTGGCCGACGAGTAATAATATTAATCACGCCACCTGTAGCTTGAGCGCCGTAGATTGCGGTAGACCCCCGCACTACTTCAACACGTTCGATCGCGCTGGGATCGATGTTTCTATAATCTCTGCCAAAAGATTGAAGATTAGTACCTTGTGGCACGCCGTCAATCAGAACGGAAACATCGCGACCCCGCAAAGTTTGTCCATAAGTGGCAGTCAATTGAGTCGGGGGCGCGAAACCGGGAACCTGCTTTGCCAGAGCTTCCCCGATATTTCTCGATTGCCCTACCTGCTGCTGAAGTTCTTCTGAGTCTACCACCGTTATAGAGCGCGGCACGTTCGTCACTCTTTCTGCGGTTCGCGTTGCAGTGACGACGATTTCAATCGGGTCTCTCCCCACCTGTGGCGTTCCGGGTGGCTGTGTCTGTGTTCCTGGTGGCTGCGCGGTCGGCGGTAAGGGTTCTCCCGGCGTTCCTGGTGGCTGCGCGGTCGGCGGTAAGGGTGATCCGGGCGTCCCTGGCGGCTGCGCTGTCGGCGGTAAGGGTGATCCGGGTATCCCTGGTGGCTGCGCTGTCGGTGGCAAAGGTTCTGCGGGTATCTCTACCTGCTGCCCTGTCGATGGCAAGGGTGCTGCGGGTGTCCCCGGCTGCTGTGTTGTAGGAGCCGGTGCAGGCGGGCGAGCAGTCATCTGCGAGGTGGGTTGTAAGCTGAGAATCAGACCCGCAGCATTAGGAATCACCCGTGCCACTGGTTGACCCCTCTCACCAATCACTTTGATTCGGATGCTGTTGTTATCTAAAGGAGTAACGGTGACAGAAGCAATTCCCGCAGCCGGTTTGTCTTGACGAAACTCATTTCCCCCCGGTAGTCGCAGTTGAGCGGTAATGGCATCAATTTGTAAAGTTTCGCCAAAGGTGGTGGTGAAGACTTGCAGGGGTCTTCCATCTTCAGTGTCTAGGATGATTTCAATGCCTTCTGACGTGGGGTTGAGGCGAACGCCCGTCACCTGCGCGATGTTGGAAGCGCACGCCGGCCCAGCGACTACCGCCGACACGACTCCTGCCAGCCCAAGGCTATTTAATAATTTCTGCGATCTCTTCATTACTCTTGAATCAACAATGAATGGAATTTCGGATATGTGGTTTGCGTTGCTTGCACAACATGATTTGTGGCAGCGTTGCTGCTCTTGTTTACCTCTTGAAACTGACCTGCGGAAGATACGACCTAGTTGTCGGGCGCACTTCGAGCCGATTCTCCCGTCGCTAGCAGCCTTTGTCTGGCAGGAAGCGCGTGAGGACGAACGCCTCAGTCCGGTGGCGCTCTGGACGATCGCGCACGGTGGGCACCTTCCTCGGTTAAAGGAAGTAGTCGCTGGACGCTTAATGAGAAAGTGCCTTAATTAGATAACACAGCAGTTACATCTGTCAAGAGTTAACTAATGAAAACTAATTGCATTTTAAGATAGGGGGTCAGACCCATCTAGCTAGTTGTGCACCACTTGCCTATTATGCTTGCTGTCAGGGCTAGACAAACGATCGCCTACAATGCTATGGCAAGAGTTAGAAAAGATTGTCATATAGGAAATGATAGGAGTCAACAAACTTGCAAAAGACTCTTGACAATAAATGTCATCTAACCTACTATGCTTAAAGTCGATAGCCGTAAAGCCCCCGAAGCTGATATCGAAGCTGACTCGGACTGCAATCGCCCCGGAGCCATTGCCGAACAGCCCGATCGACAACAAAACGTGAAAACAAGCGCTAATACCCGGATTGAAGACTCAAACGCGCTGATGGGAGACTCGTAACGCCCGACAACTGTTCACAAAAAGTCTATGTGAAAAGAATTTGGCGGAACTGGTTGGCGTACTGCAAACAAGATTTATAGGTAAAAAGAATCGATGAGTGACGCAAGCATTAAGGGAAACCAACTCACCGAAAGTTGTACCAATTTAGTAGAACTTCTAAAAAACAGAGCATTACACCAACCAGAGCAGAAATATACATTTCTGTTAGACGGAAAAACTGAAACCGCCAGTTTGACTTATCGAGAGTTAGACGCGATCGCCCGATCGCACGCCGTGCGACTTCAGACATTGGGACTCACTGGCGAACGAGCCTTACTGCTTTTCCCACCAGGATTGGACTATCTCGCCGCCTTTTTTGGATGTTTGTACGCCAAAGTGATCGCGGTTCCCCTCTATCCGCCGAAGCTGAAACGGAATTTAGCGAAAATTAGTGCGATCGCCAAAGACGCAGGAGCAACAGTTGCGATCGCTCCCGCGCGACACCTGGAAAATTTAGAGCAGCTATGCGATCAAGCGCCGGAACTCAAAGGGCTGCACTGGCTGACAGCAGAGGCGCTTGCCGATGACGGCGAAAAGTGGCAGCAGCCACCCATCCATCCCAACGAAGTGGCTTATCTTCAGTACACTTCCGGCTCAACCTCCACCCCCAAAGGCGTAATGGTGAGCCACGCAAACGTTTTGTACAACATCGAATACATTCACCGAGGCTTTGACCACGATTCCGAAAGCGTTGCCGTAACGTGGCTTCCCCCCTTTCATGACATGGGGTTAATTGACGGACTGCTCAAACCTTTGTATCTGGGAATTCCCTCTTACTTCATGCCGCCAGCAGCATTTATTCAGAACCCGATGTGCTGGTTGGAAGCGATTTCGCGCTACAAAGCTACCCACAGCGGCGGGCCAAATTTTGCTTACGACTTGTGTGCTAGCAAAATCAGCAAAATCTTGGGCGATGGCCAAAAAATGCTCGACTTGAGTAGTTGGCGCGTGGCCTATAACGGCGCAGAACCGATCCACAAAGAAACCCTAGAGCGATTTACCAAAGCTTTTGAACCCTGCGGTTTTCAGGCGGATGCCTTTTGTCCTGCTTACGGAATGGCAGAAACCACGCTAAAAATTGCCACGGTTCGCAGCGGGACAACACCGACTTTCTTGCCTGTTGACGCTGGGGCGCTGGAAAATAATCACATTGTAGAAGTTGTCGAAGGCGAGGGGGGCGCGAGAACTTTAGTCGGCTGCGGTTTCCCTGAATTTGGCACTAAAGTTGCGATCGTCAATCCCGAAACTCTGACGCAGTGCCAGCCGCAGGAAGTCGGAGAAATTTGGGTAGCTGGCGAAACAGTTGCGCGAGGCTATTGGAATCGCCCAGAAGAGACAGAAAAAACTTTTCAAGCATATCTTTCAGATACCAGCGAAGGGCCGTTTTTGCGAACAGGAGATTTAGGCTTTTTACGCGATCGAGAACTGTTTATTACAGGGCGACTCAAAGATTTGATTATCATCCGAGGTCGCAATCTTTACCCCCAAGATATAGAAAGAACAGCAGAGCGCAGCCATCCCAGTTTGCGGCAGGGGGCGATCGCGGCATTCTCGGTGGAAGTCGCAGGCGAAGAACAGCTCGTTATCGTCCAAGAATTACAATCTCGCAAAGCGCCGGATAATGCCGAGGAAATTATCAGCGCCATCCGAGCCCGCATTGCTCAAGAATATGAAGTGCAAGTTTATGGAGTAGTGCTGATTAAGCCCGGAAGCATTCCGAAAACGACCAGCGGTAAAATTCAACGTCGCGCCGCCTATGCTGACTTTCTAGCTGACAATTTGGAAGTAGTCGCCAGTAGCATTTTAGAGTTAGCTGATTCGATGGAAATCGACAATCAACTCACGCGAGAAATTTTGCTGAGAGCAGATTTAGAAGAACAGCAGCCGCTTCTTGAGGCTTACCTTTGGCAGCAGGTAAACCGCCGGGAAATGAATTCCCCGGCTAATAGCCAAAGTCGGCTAAAGGCGACGGAAGAGGAATCTTCAATCCACTTCAGTGCCAGCGGGAAAACACAAAATATTATCGATCGACCGCTCAGTAGCTTTGGACTAGATTCTTTAAGAATTTTTGAGTTAAAAAATCAAATAGAGAGTGACTTGGGCGTTACTGTATCGGTTGCCGATTTGTTTGAGGATAGGAGCATTGCTCGACTGGCAGTGCAAATTTTAGAGCAACTAACAGGAAATACCAAAGCAGCCGTCCTTGGACCAGTTTCTCGATCACACCATCTTCCCCTGTCTTTTGCCCAAGAGCGCTTGTGGTTCTTCGACCAATTGGAACCGGGAAACCCCTTCTATAACCTCTGCGGTGCGGTTCGGGTGACGGGGCAACTGAATGCAGAAGCACTCAGGCAAAGTATTGAGAAAATTATCGATCGGCACGAGGTTTTGAGAAGTGCGTTTACCGCTGTGGAAGGGCAACCGATACAGGTTGTCGCTGCTGCGGGCGATTGGACGCTGCCGCTGATAGATTTGAGCGATCGCTCCCTTTGCGATCGCCAGGCCCAGGTGCAAAGGCTATCGGCCCAAGAAGCGCGAGATCCCTTTGACTTGGGGCAAAGCTCTTTGCTGCGCGCCAAACTGCTGCGCCTCGACGAAACAGAGCACGTCTTACTTCTAACCGTGCATCATATTGTTTTTGATGGTTGGTCCCTGGGGGTATTTCTCCGGGAGTTGGCAGAATTTTATCAAGCTTTTTCTAGCAATCGTTTACCCTTGCTTTCCCCGCTGCCAATTCAATACGCCGACTTTGCGGCATGGCAGCGCCAGCAGTTGCAAGGAGAAATATTAGAGACGCAACTAAGTTACTGGAAGCAGCAGTTAAGCGGCAGCTTGCCGATTCTAAATTTACCAACAGACTTTCCTCGCCCCGCCGTTCAAACGTTCCAGGGTGCGAGACAAACTTGGGAGGTGCCCAAAGATTTGAGCTCGGCGCTGGCCGGATTGGGCCAGCAAGAAAAAGCCACCCTATTTATGACGTTGCTGGCAGCCTTCAAGACGCTGCTTTACCGCTACACGGGGCAGACAGATATTTTAGTGGGCTCTCCCATCGCCAGCCGCAATCTCCGCGAGATAGAAGCATTAATTGGATTTTTTGTCAATACTTTAGTGCTGCGGTCTGACTTAAATGGAAATCCGACTTTTCGAGAGTTGCTAAGGAGCGTGCGAGAAGTGGCATTAGGCGCTTACGCGCATCAAGATGTACCGATTGAGAAGCTGGTCGAGGAGTTGCAGCCAGAGCGAGATTTGAGCTACTCGCCACTGTTTCAAGTGGGGTTTGCCTTGCAAAACGGCTTGACGCAGACTATAGAATTGCCAGGGCTGACCTTAAATTCCCATGAAATTGATACCGGCACGGCTAATTTCGACTTGATGCTATTTTTGGAAGAAACCGATCGGGGGTTGACGGCGACGTGGGAGTACAGCACGAACCTGTTCCAACCCAGCACGATTGCGCGGATGCACGGGCATTTTCAGATTTTGCTCGAAGGAATTATCGCGAATGCCGATCGGCGCCTGGACGAGTTGCCATTGCTGAGCGATCGCGAACGGCATCAACTGTTGGTGGAGTGGAATAACACGCAAGTCGATTATCCAAAAGATTCTACAATTCACCAGATGTTTGAAGATCGGGCGCAGCAGACGCCGGATGCCGTTGCGGTGGTGTTTGAAAACCAACAGCTAACTTATAAGGAACTCAACCAAAAGGCGAATCAAGTCGCGCACTACCTGCAAAAACTCGGTGTAAAACCTGAAGTCCGCGTCGGAATTTATGTCGATCGCTCCCTAGAAATGGTGGTGGGATTGCTGGGAATTATTAAGGCTGGCGGCGCTTATGTTCCGCTCGATCCGGCGTATTCAAGTGAACGCTTGAGCTTCATGCTGGAGGATGCCCAGGTTCAAGTGCTGCTGGCGCAGTCGCATATATATGAGAAGATTCGCGATCGGGCGCCGAGTGAAGTTTTGCTTGATTCAGACTGGGAAAACATCGCGATCGAAAGCACAGAAAATTGTTTGAGCGATGTAACCTCCGATTGTCTCGCTTATGTAATCTATACGTCAGGTTCGACAGGGAAACCCAAGGGCGTTCAAGTCAACCATCGCAGCGCCGTTCATCTTTTTGCAGCCACTTACCCCTTATTTAATTTTAGCGAGGGCGACGCTTGGACTGTTTTTCACTCTTACGCTTTCGACTTCTCCGTATGGGAAATTTGGGGAGCACTTGTTCACGGCTGCAAGCTGGTTATCGTCCCTCTCGAAGTGACTCAATCGCCCTCGGCTTTTTACCAATTGCTGTGCTCGGAACGAGTTACAATTCTCAATCAAACTCCTTCAGCAATTCGGCAACTGATTGACGCTCAAAAAACAGCAGATCGCGAGCCAAAATGGAGTCTGCGCCTAATTATTTGCGGCGGAGAAGCTTTGCCTGCAGAACTCGCTTCTGAGTTGCTTGAGTGGAACCTCCCCCTTTGGAACTTTTACGGCCCCACAGAAGCCACTGTCTGGACAGCAATCCATCCGATAAAATCCGTTGCATCAAAGCGCGGTTCGATCCCGATTGGTCGCCCGCTTCCCAACACCCAGCTCTACATTCTGGACGCAAATTTGCAGCCGGTTCCCGTAGGCGTTTTGGGCCAACTGTATATCGGCGGCGCTGGCTTATCCAGAGGCTATTTGAACCTACCCGAACTAACTGCCGAAAAGTTTATTCCCAATCCCTTCAGTCAGGAAATCCAGGCGCGGTTGTACAAAACTGGAGATGTTGCCCGCTACCTGCCAGATGGAACGATTGAATTTGTAGGCCGCAGCGACAATCAAGTCAAAATTCGCGGTTTCCGAATTGAACTGGGCGAGATTGAAGCGGTACTGAGCCAGCATCCTGCAGTGCGGGAAAGTGTAGTGCTGCTTGGGGAGGATAATTCAGGCGAAAACCGCTTGGTGGCTTATATCGTTTCTAGCTCAGAATTCAGCTCAGAATTCAGCACTGAGCAGCCATCTTTAATTAGCAAAGTGCGTAGTTTTCTCAAAGAAAAGCTGCCACAATACATGATTCCTTCAGCCTTCGTGCTGCTAGAGGCTCTGCCTTTAACATCTAATGGAAAAATCGATCGCCGATCGCTCAGAGCGCTCGATGTAGAAAGATCCGAATTAAACGCAGCTTTTGCACCTCGCACTCGGGAAGAACAGTTACTCGCTGAAATTTGGAGTCAGGTTCTCGGCATCAAACAAATAGGAATTGGCGACAATTTCTTCGAGCTCGGAGGACATTCCCTGCTAGCAACGCAACTGATTGCTAAAGTTCGAGAAGCGTTTCAGGTAGAGTTGCCGCTGCGCAGTTTGTTTCAATCCCCGACGGTGGAAAGTTTGGCTGTAGCGATCGCCATTGCTAAAGCGCACCAGGCGATCGAACCCCGCGCCATTGTGCAACTGCCGGAAATCGTCCCCGATCCCCAAAATCGCTACAAACCATTTCCGCTCAACGAAATGCAGCAGGCGTACTGGATCGGGAGAAATAGCTTTTTTGAAATGGGAAATGTCGCCATTCACGGCTATGTAGAAATTGAAGGCGACGATATAGATTTAGAGCGGTTTAGCCTCGCGTGGCAGCGAGTGGTGGAACGCCACGATATGCTGCGCGCGATCGTCCATCCAGACGGGCAACAGCAAATTTTAGAAACAGTGCCAGCTTATGCAATTCCAGTATTAGATTTGCGCGGACAAAGCCCAGAGGCGGTGAATTCCCAACTCGAAGCAATTCGCGAATCCCTGTCTCACCAAGTGCTGCCGCTCGATCGCTGGCCACTTTTCGAGATTCGCGCCTCGCTTCTGAGCGATCGCCGCATCCGCTTGCACGTCAGCATTGACGCCTTGTGCATTGACGGTTGGAGCTATCAAATTCTCTTCCGAGATTTGGTGAAGTTTTACCGCAATCCCAACGCAGCGATCGCGCCTTTGCAACTGTCATTCCGCGACTACGTTTTAGCTGCGATCGCGCTCCAAGATTCCCCATTTTTCCAGCAATCTTTAGAGTATTGGAAAAATCGCCTCGCCACTCTGCCACCAGCGCCGGAACTCCCCTTAGCCAGGCATCCCAGCTCCCTGACACAGCCTCGCTTCAAGCGCTGGAGCGCTCAGCTAGAGCCGGAAACCTGGAAAAAACTTAAAGCCAGAGCCGCGCGATCGGCGCTTTCTCCGACAGGCGTTTTGCTGGCTGCTTATGCCGAAGTTCTGGGCCTGTGGAGCAAAAGCCCTCGGTTTACCCTCAACGTGCCGCGCTTCAACCGCCTTGTACTGCACCCGCAAGTCAACGACATTATCGGCGAGTTTGCCTCGTTTACTTTGCTGGAGGTAGACAACTCGCGCCGAGAAAGTTTTGAAGTTCGGGCAAAACGCCTGACTCAGCAGCTTTGGCACGATCTAGAGCACCAGTACGTCAGCGGCGTGCGCGTTTTGCGAGAATTGGCGCAACTGCTGGGAAGAACATCGGCGGCACCGATGCCAGTGGTATTCACGACTAATCCGCAGAATAACCCCGGACAAAGCGATTCTTCCATACTGGGCGCGATCGCAGAAATCGGAGAGGTTGTTTACGTCGTCGGTCAAACCCCCCAAGTTTGGATAGACAATCAGTACAGCGAAGCTGGCGGCACTCTATTCTTGAACTGGGATGTGGTGGAAGAACTCTTCCCCCAAGGGCTAATCGACGATATGTTTGATGCCTACTGCCGCCTGTTGCAGCGCCTCGCAAGCTCGGAGTCAGCTTGGCAAGAAGAGGCGCAGTTGCAGCAGCAAGCCGTCGGAAACGGCATCGAAGCACCCATTCCCGATGTATTGCTGCACGAGTTGTTTGCTCAGCAAGTAGCCCAGCGATCGCAGCAATCTGCTGTGATTACTTCAACGCGCACCCTCACCTACGAGGAACTATATCTGCGATCGAATCAAGTCGCTCACCGATTGCGGAAGCTGGGAGCTCGCCCCAACCAGTTGGTTGCCGTCGTCATGGAAAAAGGATGGGAGCAAATCGTCGCTGTGCTGGGTATTCTGGCATCCGGGGCAGCTTATTTGCCCGTAGATGCGGCGCTACCAAAAGAGCGGCTGTGGTATTTGCTGGAAAATGGCGAAGTTGAGATTGTTTTAACGCAATCTCAATTAAATCAGCGATGGGAATGGCCGGAAAATGTGCGGCGAATTTGTCTCGATACTGACGAATTGGCTGCCGAAAGCAGCGAAGCTTTGGAGTCGGTGCAGGGACCGGAAGATTTAGCCTATGTGATTTATACTTCCGGCTCAACTGGCTTGCCGAAAGGCGTGGCGATCGCGCACCGCGGTGCAGTCAATGCGATCGCTCAGACCAACCAAGTGTTTAATGTGACCGAGTGCGATCGCGCGATCGCAGTCACCGCACTGCACCACGATATGTCGGTTTACGATATCTTCGGCATCCTAGCAGTCGGGGGAGCGATCGTCATTCCCGATGCCGCACAACGGCTAGACCCCGATCACTGGACTCAATTGATGGTAAAAGAGCGCGTCACCATTTGGAACTCGGTTCCGCCGATGATGGAAATGCTGCTCGATTACGCTGGCGGACGTTCTGAGGTGTTGCCAGAGTGCTTGCGCTGGGCGTTTCTCGGCGGAGATTGGATACCGATAACGCTGCCTCAGAGGTTAAGTGCGATCGTCAAAGACTGTCGCGTTGTCAGTGTCGGCGGACCAACTGAAACCACTCTCTGGAACATCTGGTATCCGGTAGAAACTGTTGACCCTTCTTGGAAAAGCATTCCCTACGGATCGCCGATCGCTAATACACGCTATTACATTTTGAATGAAAGGCTCGAAGACTGTCCTGTCTGGGTTGCCGGCGAGATGTGCTGTGCCGGAGTTGGACTGACAAAAGGATACTGGCGGAATGAAGAAAAAACTCGCGCCAGTTGCCTCACGCACCCCGTCACGGGCGATCGCTTGTACCGAACGGGAGATTTAGGGCGCTTCCTCCCTGACGGCAACATCGAATTTTTAGGGCGAGAAGATTTCCGCCTGAAAATTCGAGGATTCCGCATCGAAGCAGGAGAAATTGAAGCTGCTTTGAACGAGCACCCAGCAGTCAAAGCATCCATTGTCACCGCCTTCGGAGAAAAGCACAGTCAAAAGCGCTTAGTAGCATATATCGTTCCACAACAAAACGCTGCCCCTGCGGTTGAAGAATTGCGCCAATTCCTGAGCGAAAAACTGCCCGATTATATGGTGCCTTCTGCATTTATAATTTTGGACGCGCTGCCGCTTTCGGAGAACGGCAAAGTTAACCGCAAGGCACTGCCTGAACCGGAGGCCGCGATTCAAAAAGAAAAGATTTTTGTCGCACCGCGCACCCCTATTGAGGCAATGTTAGCGAGAATTTGCTGTGAGGTTCTCGGCATCGAACAGTTAAGCATTACCGATAACTTTTTTGAACTAGGAGGAAATTCGCTCCTGGCAATTCAATTAGCAGCAAAGGTACGACAATCTTGTCAGATAGAATTGCCTTTGTGCGATATTTTTGCAGGACAATCGCTCGCCGTACTTGCAGAAAAGATTTCTGAAGCCAAAAACAAAAACGCAACAGTTGAAGAACCCGCGATCGCGCCCGTTTCGCGATCGGCGTACCGCATGAAACTGTCATCTTTGCGTTAAGCACAAATCAGTGATGAGTCATGGAATTGCAGCCAATAACTCATAACTAATCCCTAAATATCGGCTGCAATCCCAATTACCAACTACCAGTTACCAATCCAATGACGGTGCATTTTTCCGAAAAACCTCCCACAGATACTCGCGACTCTGCGAATGCTTCCGAAGAAGAAGTATTTGCATTTCCCACCTCTTTTGCCCAGCAAAGACTGTGGTTTATCGATCAATTTGAACCGGAAAACCCTTTTTACAACCTTCCGGCGGCTGTGTTACTAAAAGGCAGGCTAAATGTAGTAGTGCTAGAGCTAAGTTTCAAGGAAATTGTGCGCCGTCACGAAGCTTTGCGGACGACATTTGCCACTGTAGACGGTCAACCCGTGCAGGTGGTTGGTCAGAAATTTAATTTCGGGCTGCAAGTTTTAGACCTGCAACAATTGGCTGAAACTGAGCGAGAAGAAAAAGTAAAACAACTGGCAGCAGAAGAAGCTAGCAAACCTTTTGATTTAACCAAAGGGCCGCTGTTGCGAGCTAGTTTGCTACAGTTAGATGTTGAGGAATATGTCTTGCTGCTGACGCTACACCACATTATTTTTGATGGCTGGTCAATCGGAGTCTTTCTGCAAGAATTAGCAGCGCTTTACGAAGCGTTTTTGATGGCAAAACCATCCCCACTTCCCGAACTTTCCATACAGTACGCCGATTTTGCTATTTGGCAGCGGGAATGGCTTGCGGGCGATCGCTTGCAAACTCAACTTAACTACTGGAAAAAGCAGCTTAGTGGCGCTCCCCCCTTGCTGGAATTGCCAGCCGATCGCCCCCGCCCCCCGGTGCAAACCTATCGGGGCGCAAAAGAATCATTCCTCATCTCCAGAACGCTAACGGCAGCCCTCAAAAAGCTCAGCCGCCAGGAAAATGCCACCCTGTTTATGACGCTACTAGCAGCCTTTAAAACGTTGCTCTATCGCTATACAGGACAGGCAGATATCCCCGTTGGCTCTCCCATCGCCAACCGCAACCGAGCGGAAATTCAAGGGCTAATTGGGTTTTTTGTCAATAGTTTAGTATTGCGAACTGATTTGTCAGGTACTCCCACTTTTCGGCAGTTGCTCGCTCGCATTCGGGAGGTGAGTTTAGAAGCTTACGCTCACCAGGATTTGCCGTTTGAGAAACTGGTTGAAGAGTTGCAACCCGATCGAAATTTGAGCTACAATCCACTGTTCCAAGTTGCTTTTGTTTTGCAAACTCCACCTGTTGCAGCGGAATCAATAGCCGGACTCAATCTCACTCTGTTAGATGTTGAGAATCAGACAGCAAAAGTTGACTTAACGCTGTATTTAGAAGAAAAGCAGGAAGAAATTAGCGGTCAGTTTGAATACAGTACCGATTTATTTGATGCGGTAACTATTAGGCGGATGGCGGGGCATTTTCTCACGTTGCTGGAGGGCATAGCTGCCAACCCAGAGCGGCGGATTGAAGAGCTACCGTTGCTCGGGGAAAAAGAGCGGCATCAGTTGTTGATAGAGTGGAATGACACCCGCGCCGATTATTCGAGCGATCGCTGCATTCATCAATTATTTGAAGCGCAGGTCGATCGAACTCCCGATGGCATTGCCGTCGTATTTGAAGACCAAAAACTCACCTACCGCGAGCTGAATGAACGAGCCAACCAACTCGCGCATTACCTGCAAAAACTCGGCGTCAAGCCAGAAGTTTTGGTGGGAATTTATGTCGAGCGTTCCCTAGAAATGGTGGTCGGACTTCTTGCCATCCTCAAAGCTGGTGGCGCTTACGTTCCCCTCGACCCGGCCTATCCGCCAGAGCGCCTCGCCTTCATGCTAAAAGATGCGGCAATTCCAATTCTTTTAACTCAGAAACGGCTGTTAGAAACCCTGCCGGAAAACAGCGCCCACGTCGCCTGCTTGGATGCCGACTGGGAAGCCATATCGAGCAGTACCGAGCCAGCTGCTGGCTTACAAAATTCTGCCAATTTAGCCTATGTCATCTATACTTCAGGCTCAACAGGAAAACCCAAAGGGGTGCAAATTTCCCACGCTGCTGTCGTCAACTTTTTGAATTCTATGCGCCAGCAGCTCGCGATTGCAGACCGAGATATTTGGCTGGCAGTCACCTCCTTATCTTTTGACATTGCAGCCCTGGAGTTATTCCTGCCTATTACAACCGGTTCTCGCGTCGTTCTCGCCAGCCGAAAAGTGGTATCTGACGGACAAAAACTGTTAGAAACCTTAAATAATTCTGGCGCAACCATTATGCAAGCTACTCCAGCCAGTTGGAAAATGCTTTTAGCAGCGGGATGGCAGGGAAGCGAGGGATTAAAAATACTGTGCGGGGGAGAAGCTTTACCCCAACAGCTCGCCAATCTGTTGCAGTTGCGGGGCGCTTGCGTGTGGAATTTATACGGCCCGACAGAAACCACCATCTGGTCTACTCTCTATCAGGTTGACTGCAAAGATGAATCAGTTTCCATTGGTCGCCCTATTGCTAACACTCAAATTTACATTTTAGACCGCTATTTAATGCCGGTTCCCGTTGGTATTTTTGGCGAACTGCATATTGGGGGGGCTGGCTTATCCAGAGGCTACCTAAACCGACCGGAACTGACCGCAGAGAAGTTTATTCCTAACCCCTTTGCACAGGGGGGAATATATGCTTCATTTATCCTTCATTCTTCATCCTTCATTCTATCAGAACGCCTCTATAAAACTGGGGACTTGGCTCGCTATCTCCCCGACGGAAATATTGAATTTATGGGGCGCAGCGACCATCAAGTGAAAGTACGGGGTTATCGAATCGAGTTAGGAGAAATTGAGGAAACTCTCGGACAGCACCCCGCGGTGCAAGATGCGGCGGCGAGCGCGCGCGATGACGGTTCCGGTAACCAGCGCTTAGTCGCTTATGTAGTGCTTAACCAAGACAAACTTCCCAGCATCAGCAACCTGCGTGCCTACCTGCAAGAAAAGCTGCCGGAATACATGGTGCCGTCTGCATTTGTCATGCTGGAATCGCTGCCTCTAACTCCCAACGGAAAAATAGACCGCAAAGCTCTTCCCGCACCGGATGCCGCATTCCTTCAGAAAACCTTTGTCGCGCCTAACACCCCGGTTGAAAAAGTTCTCGCAGGCATCTGGGCTGAAATACTCGGAGTGGAAAAAATCGGCATTCACGACAACTTTTTTATCGATTTAGGAGGGCACTCCCTACTAGCAACGCAAATCATCTCAGCCGTGCGCGACACTTTCGGGGTAGATGTCCCCCTGCGCTCCTTCTTCGAGTCGCCTACCGCATCCGAGCAAGCCGCGGCCCTGGTGGAAAATCCCGCGCAGCGAGAGAACGTTGAAAATACCGCTCAATTGCTGCTTAGTCTTGCGGAACTTTCCGATGAAGAAGTAGAGCGAATGCTAGCCGAGAAAACTTCTGTCCCCGATCGGGAATTGGCGATCGCCTCTCCCTCTACTTATTAAGTCCAGCAGTCTAGTCAAAATTAATCAGGGTCAAATGAGCTATTTGAAACTATCTGCAAAAAAACGCGCATTGCTGGAAGTGATGCTACGAGAAAAGGGGGTAGAATCCTCAAGCGATCGCAGAATTCCTAGAAGGAAAGAAGGCGACTCGATCCCCTTGTCTTTCGCCCAGCAACGGCTGTGGTTTTTCGACCAGTTCGAGGCGGGAAAATCTTTCTACAATCTCCCAGGCGCTATCCGGCTCAAAGGCAAATTAAATGTCGCCGTGTTGGAGCAAACTTTCAACGAAATCCTCAACCGGCACGAAGCTTTGCGATCGACTTTTACAGAGGTTCAGGGACAGCCCGTTCAAGTCATTGCTCCCCCTGTTTCTCGCCTGCATCTGCCAGTAATAGACCTGCGAGAACTCCCCCAGAGCGATCGAGAGGCAGCCGTAAAGCAGCTATCTGCAAAGGAAGCGCAACAGCCCTTTGACTTGGAGCGAGGTCCCTTGCTGCGGACATCTTTGCTACAGCTTAGCGAAGAAGAATACGTCCTGCTGCTGACGATGCACCACATCGTTTCAGATGGCTGGTCGATAGGAGTGCTGGCGCGGGAACTGGCGGCAATTTACGAAGCCTTATCCGCCGGAAACCAACCGCAGCTTCCAGAGCTTCCCGTGCAGTATGCCGACTTTGCGATCTGGCAGCGCAACTGGCTCTGCGGCGAAGTGCTGCAAACTCAGCTTGCGTACTGGAAGCCACAGTTGGAGGGAGCGCCTCCCTTGCTGGAACTGCCAGCCGATCGACCCCGACCTCCAATTCAGACCTCAAACGGCGCAACCCAGTCGCTATTGCTGTCTCAGGAGCTGACAGCCGCCCTCAAAAACCTCAGCCAGCGGGAGGACGTTACCCTGTTTATGACGCTGCTGGCGGCATTTAAAGCGCTGCTCTACCGCTATACAGGGCGGACAGACTTGCTAGTCGGCTCGCCGATCGCCAACCGCAACCGCGCGGAAATTGAAGGACTCATTGGCGTATTTGTCAATACGCTGGTGTTGCGGACTGACGTTTCCGGCGATCCTACTTTTCGAGAATTGCTTCAACGCTTGCGCGAGGTGACTTTGGGAGCCTACGCGCACCAAGACTTGCCATTTGAGAAACTGGTTGAGGAACTGCAACCCGAGCGCAGTCTGAGTTATAACCCGGTATTTCAGGTTATGTTCCAGTTGCGGAACAACCCCATGCCGCCCTTGGAGCTGTCGGGATTGACTTTAAGTATGCTCGAGGTCGAAACGAATACGACGCAGTGTGATTTGAGCTTGGATTTAGAAGAAGTGGGGGAAAAGCTGCAAGCCTCAGTGCAATACAGCACGGATTTGTTCGATCGCGCCACCATTACCCGGATGCTCGGACACTTGCAAACCTTGTTGGAAGGTATCGCCGCTAATCCAGAGCAGCGCCTCTCCAGCTTGCCCCTGCTGACAGCAGCCGAAAAGCAGCAACTGCTGCAGTGGAATAACACCAATACGGGTTATTTGCCCAACCAGTGCCCGCAGGAGCTGTTTGAAAAACAGGTGGAGCAAACCCCCGACGCTCCGGCGGCAGTCTTTGACAACCAGCAGCTAACCTACCGACAGCTCAACGCCAAGGCAAACCAAATCGCGCATTACTTGCAAAAGCTGGGAGCAAGTCCAGAGGTGCTGGTGGGCGTTTGCGTCGATCGCTCCTTGGAGGCGATCGCGGCTTTTCTGGGCGTCCTCAAAGCAGGTGCAGCCTACCTGCCCCTAGACCCCGCTTACCCGCCGAAGCGCTTGGCTTATATGCTCGAAGACGCCCGGGCACCACTGCTGCTGACGCAACAACACCTGTTAAACAAGCTCCCCCCGCACTCCTGCACAGTCGTTTGTTTGGATGCAGACTGGGAGCAAGTTGCCCTGGAGAGCGAAAAAAATCCCTCTAACACAGCCACGCCTGAAAACCTCGCTTACGTTACCTACACCTCGGGTTCTACTGGACGCTCTAAAGGGGTGGCTGTCAATCGCAGCAGTCTGGTAAATGCCTATTTAGGCTGGGAAACCACTTATGGGCTTCGCTCTGGGGTAACATCTCACCTCCAGATGGCCAGCTTCTCATTCGACGTTTTTAGCGGTGACTTGATGCGATCGCTGTGTTCTGGCGGCAAACTGGTGCTGTGCGATCGCGAGAAGCTGCTCGCGCCGCAGGAACTCTACGAACTGATGCGGCAGCAAAAGATCGACTGTGCCGAATTCGTTCCCGCCGTCTTGAGGAACCTGATCCAGTACCTAGAAGAGAGCGGACAGCGGCTCGACTTTATGAAAATCGTCGTCTGCGGCTCAGACAGTTGGTATGCCTCGGAATATGAAAAATTCCGGCAATTTTGCGGCCCTGAAACTCGGTTGATTAACTCCTTTGGCATCACTGAAGCCACCATCGACAGTTGCTATTTTGAAAGCGCGACGGGAAATTTAGCGGGCGAGCAGTTAGTGCCCATCGGACGGCCCTTTCCCAACACCCAGCTTTACATCTTAGACGCTGTCTTGGGGCCCGTGCCGATCGGCGTTCCCGGAGAACTGCACGTCGGCGGTGCAGGCTTGGCGCGAGGCTATCTCAACCGACCCGAATTAACCGCTGAGAAATTCATTGCCAACCCCTTCTGCGAAGAAATTTCTGCTTTCGGGCCTTCAAATCGCCTTTACAAAACTGGGGATTTAGGTCGCTACTTGCCAGACGGCAATATCGAGCTAATTGGTCGCATTGACAATCAGGTGAAAATTCGTGGCTTCCGCATCGAGCTCGCAGAGATTGAGGCGGTACTCTCCCAGCATCCGGCAGTGCGGGAAAGTGCGGTTTTGGTGTCGGAAGAGGCGAACGCTCGCAAGCGTCTCGTTGCTTACGTCGTCCCCGACGCCCGAGAGCAAAATTCTTCACTGTCTTCTAGCGAGCTGCGCCAGTTCTTGCAAGAACGCTTGCCAGAGTATATGGTGCCGTCTGCCTTCGTCTTGCTGGAGAAACTGCCTCTAACGCCCAACGGCAAGCTCGATCGGGCTGCGCTGCCAGCGCCCGACTTGACGCGATCCGAATTGGAAGAGACTTTCGCGGCTCCTTGCAGCGGCATCGAGCAGCAGCTAGCCAGTATTTGGATGGAGGTTCTCGGAATCGAGCGAGTGGGCATACACGACAACTTTTTCGAGTTGGGCGGAGATTCGATTCTCAGCATTCAGATTGTCGCCAAAGCCAATCGAGCGGGGATTCAACTGACTCCCAAACTGCTATTCCAGCACCAGACGATCGCGTTTCTGGCAGCCGCTGCTGGCACTGTCGAGGCTGTGCGAGCCGAGCAAAAACCGGTGACGGGCGCGGTGCCGCTGACTCCCGTGCAGCAGTGGTTCTTTGAAGAAAATTTTGCCTGTGGGCACCACTGGAATCAAGCCGTGATGTTAGAAGTGCGGCAACCCCTCGAAGCAGTGCTGCTGGAGCGAGCGTTCGCGCAACTTCTGACGCACCACGACGCCCTGCGCCTGCGCTTTGCGCCCGCCGAATCTGGCTGGCAGCAGTTCAATGCCGAACCGGGGGGAGCCGTGCCGTTTGAAAAATTAGATTTATCTAATTTATTGACAAATGAGCAAAGTTGTGCAATTTTGTCCAAGGCTAATGAAGTACAGGCAAGTTTAAACCTGTCAGAAGGGCCGATCGCGCGCGCTGTTCTGTTCGATCTGGGGGCGCAGCAACCTTCGCGCCTGCTAATAGTTATCCACCACTTAGCTGTCGATGGCGTATCGTGGCGAATTTTGCTGGAAGACTTGCAGAATGCCTGCGAGCAGTTGAGCAGGGGTCTTGCAATCTCGCTGCCGCTGAAGACGACATCTTTCAAACAGTGGGCACAGCGGCTGGTTGAATACGCTCAGTCAGAAGCGTTGCACCAAGAATTCGATTACTGGCTGGCACACCTGCAAAAGCCGATTTCTCCCCTGCCAGTAGATTTCGCTGGGGGAAGCAATGCGGTAGCGCAGTCGCGCACCGTGTCGGTGGCGATCGCGGCTGAAGACACTAACGTCTTGCTGCACGAAGTTCCCAAAGTTTACCGAACCCAAATTAACGACGTGCTGCTGGCAGCGCTGGCGTGGGCGTTTGCCCAGTGGACCCGAGAGAAATCGCTGCTGGTTGATTTAGACGGGCACGGGCGGGAAGATATCTTCCCAGATGCAGACGTTTCGCGGACTGTGGGTTGGTTTACTTCCGTGTTTCCGGTACTGCTGTCGCTCGGCGAGGCTTCCACTCCCGCAGATGGCTTAAAGGCTGTCAAAGAACAGTTGCGCGCCATCCCGAATCGCGGTATGGGTTACGGGTTGCTGCGATATCTCGCTGGCGGCGAAATTTCCCAGAAACTGATCTCGCTCCCTCCAGCCGAGGTGAGTTTCAATTACTTCGGACAGTTCGACCAAGTTCTCCCTGAATCATCTTTATTTGCCCTGTCTGGGGAATCCGTCGGGCAGCCTTTTAGCCCCGAAGGAAACCGCAGCTATTTGATAGAAATTAACGGATTTGTTGCGGGCGGGCAGTTGCGAATGGATTGGACTTACAGCGAGGAAATCCACCGACTTTCTACGGTGGAGAATTTAGCGCAAAAATTTGCCGAAGCCCTGCGAGCGATCGCCCTGGCTTCCCAGGAACCCGAAGCAGTCGGCTGCACTCCCTCTGACTTTGCAGAATTCAAGTGGAGCCAGTGGACGCAAAACGACCTAGAAGACATTCTTTCAGCAATTGGAAAAGTTTGAAATGGGCAAAAGCAACGTTGAAGATTTTTACCCCCTCTCGCCCATGCAGCAGGGGATGCTCTTTCACACCCTCTACTCTCCCAACTCGGGAGTTTATTTCGAGCAATTAACTTGCACGCTTCGCAAACTGGCGAACGCGCAGGCATTCAAGCAGGCGTGGCAGCACGTGACCGATCGACATCCCATCTTGCGTACTTCCTTCGTCTGGGAAGGCCTCAAAGAACCCGTTCAAGTCGTGTACCGGCAAGTCCAACTGCCTTGGGAGGAGTGCGACTGGCAAGGGCTCGCGCCCGCAGCACAGCAACAGCAGCTAGAAACCTTTCTCAAAAGCGATCGCGAGCGGGGTTTCGATATGCGGCAACCGCCGTTGATGCGGATGACTCTGATCAAACTGGCAAAAGATACTTATTATTTCATCTGGAGCCACCACCACCTGCTGCTAGATGGCTGGTCTAACCCCGCCATCCTCACAGAAGTCTTTGATTTTTACCAAGCCGAACTCAACGGCGAGCAATTATCCTTGCCGCGCCCGCGCCCCTATCGCGACTACATTGTTTGGATACAGCAGCAGAATTTGTCTGAGGCTGAGTCGTTTTGGCGGCAGCGCCTCCAAGGCTTTACCGCACCCACGCCGATGCCAATTGAGCGGGGTTTTGGCGGCGCTGCGGGAGAAGAAAGCGATCGCGAGCAGCAAATCCTGCTCTCTGTAGCGACAACAGCAGCGCTGCGATCGTTAGCTCGGCAGCAGCAATTGACGCTGAACACTCTAGTGCAAGGAGCCTGGGGGCTGCTTCTGAGCCGCTACAGCGGCGAGGAAGACGTTATTTTTGGAACGGTTGTCTCCGGTCGTCCACCAGACTTGGCGGGAGTAGAATCGATGGTGGGGCTGTTCGTCAACACCCAGCCCGCGCGCGTCAAGATTCGCCCAAAAGACTCGCTGCTGTCTTGGCTCAAGCAGTTGCAGGATCGACAAATAGAGGCGCGGCAGTACGAATACAGCCCCTTGGTAGAGGTGCAGCGGTGGAGCGAAGTGCCGCGCGGGCTGCCTTTGTTTGACACGCTGGTAGTTTTTGAGAACTATCCCTTAGAGTCTTCTTTGCAGAAGCGGGTTCAAAACCTGGAAATAGAAAGCGTTCTTTCTTTTGAAAAGACGAACTATGCTCTAACGCTGACGGTGGTGCCGGGTGAGGAGTTGGCGCTCAAAATTGGTTACAGTAGCAACCGCTTTGAGGACAGTGCGATCGCACGAATGCTCGGACACCTGCAAACTTTACTGGAAGGAATGACTGCCAATCCTGAGCGGAAACTGTCAGAATTGCCCCTATTGAGCGCCGCCGAACGCCAGCAATTACTTGTCCAGTGGAACGACACCCAAGCGGATTACCCCAAAAATTCCTCAATTCACGAATTATTTGCAGCGCAAACAGAGCGAACCCCAGATGCAGTGGCTGCAATTTGCGAAAATGAACAATTGACTTACCGCGAATTGAATGCCAAAGCCAATCAAATCGCGCATTACCTGCAAACTCTAGGCGTAAAACCCGAAGTTTTGGTGGGAATTTGCTTAGAGCGATCGCTGTCGATGCTGGTGGCCATTTTGGGCATTTTAAAAGTCGGTGCCGCTTACGTTCCTCTCGATCCTGCTTATCCCCAAGAACGCCGATCCTTCATGCTGGCCGACGCAAAAGTTCCGGTGCTTTTGACTCAAAAAAACCTCCTAGAAACCCTCCCCGAACACAGTGCTAAAGTCGTCTGTATCGACGCCGAATGGCAGGAAATTTCCCGGCAGAGCGATCGCAACCCCGGTGTTAAAGTGGAAGCTGATAACCTCGCTTACGTCCTCTACACTTCCGGCTCGACAGGCACTCCCAAAGGGGTACTCGGCACCCACCGAGGCACAGTCAATCGCTGTTTTTGGAACCCCTACCCTTTTATCGAAGAAGATATTTGCTGTCAAAAAACGTCCTTAAATTTTGTCGATTCGGTTTGGGAAATCTTTGCTCCTTTGCTGCATGGGTTGCCCACTGTCATTATTCCCGATCGAGCCGTCAAAGATATTAACCAATTCCTTCAAACCTTATCAAAGCAAAATGTAACGCGACTGGTGCTGGTGCCTTCTTTGTTGCGCGCTATCTTAGATTCCTTCCCTGATTTAGACAGGCGTTTGCCTCAATTAAAATATTGGATTTGCAGCGGAGAAACTCTGCCGCTGGAACTTTGCCAGCAATTTCGAGAGCAGATGCCCCAGCGGGTATTAATCAATCTTTATGGCTCTTCTGAAGTAGCTGCAGACGTGACGTGGTACGATGCAACTAACTGTGTGGAGAAAGTTCCAATCGGTCGCCCGATCGCCAACACGCAAATTTATCTGCTCGATCGCAATTTGCAACCCGTTCCGATAGGAATTCCCGGCGAGATTTACGTCGGTGGCGATGGATTGGCAAAGGGCTACTTAAACCGCCCCGAATTAACCTCGGAAAAATTCATTTCTAACCCGTTTGGGCAACAAAAATTAGATTTTGTCGGTAATTCTCATCAAAAAGTTTTGTTCAAAACAGGCGATATCGGTTGTTACCTGCCGGATGGTAATGGTAATATAGAATTTCTGGGCCGTGGCGATTCCCAAGTAAAAATTCGCGGTTTCCGCATCGAACTCGGAGAAATAGAGGCAGCACTTTCTCAACATTCTTCTGTGTCCACCGCTGCTGTTTTGCTTCAGGAAAATGCACCGGGCAGTCAACGCCTAGTCGCTTACCTAGTTCCTAACTCAGGGTTTACAGATCAGCACCCAGAACTTATTTCCGAACTGCGTTCATTCTTGAAGCACAAACTCCCCGATTACATGGTGCCTTCAGCTTTTGTGCTATTAGATGCGCTGCCATTAACGCCCAACGGAAAAATTGACCGCCTCGCCTTATCTCAAAGGTGCGATTACATTTCTGATGAAACAGCCTTCACTGAGCCACAAACGCCCACAGAGGAAGAAATTGCTGAAATTTGGACTGCTCTTTTAGGGCTAGAAAAAGTAGGAACTAACCAAAACTTTTTTGACCTCGGCGGTCACTCTCTGATGGCAACACAGTTAATATCGCGAGTGCGATCGTGCTTTGGGATAGAGTTAGCGCTGTGCGATTTTTTTGCCGCTCCCACAATTCAGAATTTAGCTGAAATGGTCGAGGAAGAAATTCTGGCAAACGCTGATTCTAACCAGATAGATGAATTGCTCGACCTCTTAGAAAAAGAGGAAGCACAAACTGTGATGCTGACTGAGTAAAGAGCGCGTTTCTAAAAAAGCATAAAAAGCCCTATCCCCTTAAAGCTTTGATTGGGGATAGGAAAGCCAAAAAGCCCATTAAAAAGGATGGATTCGGGATGAGTAAACTAACAGTCAAAGCCAAAGATTCTCAAGATGTAATGGAGCAATTAAAAGCCTCTGTTACCCCACTTGAAGAAAAGTTAATGGAGCTATTCAGTGCCTCAGAAAAGTCATTTTTGGCCGAGGAAGCAATGGAGGAGCGAATTTCTGGCCTTGTTCAAGACTTTTTGTACGCAAAAACCGCTAGTACAGATATTGACTTAGAGTTAATTATTCAGGAGTTTAGGGAAAACAAAATTCCCGCCCTTCCTACAGATGTTGGGAATTATATCGATGATTTGACCCAAACCCTCGTTGCTCATTCCATTCACACATCTTCCCCGCGATATATCGGTCACATGACGAGCGCACTTCCCTATTTTGTGCGCCCGATCGCGAAGCTTGTAACCGCGATGAATCAAAATTTAGTCAAGATGGAAACTGCCAAAGTTTTAAGCCCCTGCGAGCGCCAGACTTTGGCAATGATGCACCGATTAATTTACGATTTTTCTGAGGATTTTTATAACCAGCACATTCAAAAAAATGACAGCACGCTCGGTATCATGGTAACGGGCGGCACCCTGGCTAATATAACAGCCCTGTGGTGCGCTCGCAACGCTTCTTTAGGGCCCAAAAATAACTTTGGTGGCATTGAAAAAGAAGGCTTGTACGCAGCTTTAGAGTTTTACGGCTACAAGGGAATGGTGATAATCGGATCGAGTTTGATGCACTATTCTTTTGAAAAAGCTGCCGGTTTATTAGGTATTGGCGATCGCAATCTCCTAAAAATCCCCACCGATTCCAATCACCGCATGGATTTGGCAGCGCTGCGCCAAACTGTAGCCGAATGTCGCGATCGCAATCTGCACATTCTGGCAATTATCGGTATTGCAGGCAGCACCGATTCGGGAAGTATCGATCCGCTTCCAGAAATAGCCGCGATCGCGCAAGAAGCAAACGCTCACTTTCACGTCGATGCCGCTTGGGGCGGTCCTGTGCTTTTTTCCGAACGTCACCGGCACAAATTCGCAGGCATTGAACTAGCAGATTCCGTCACCATAGATGGACACAAACAAATGTATTTGCCAATGGGAATCGGTCTGGTTTTATTCCGCAATCCCCAAACTGCCAAAGTTATTGAAAAAAACGCGCCCTACACGGTGCGAAAAGACTCGATCGATCTAGGCAAGCGCTCTCTCGAAGGCTCTCGACCAGGTGCGAGTTTGTTCTTGCAAGCCGCGTTGAATATCATCGGCCATCAAGGCTATGAGTTTTTGATAGATGCAGGCATCCATAAAACGCAGCACTTGGCTAATTTAATTCGGGAAAATCCAGCATTTGAATTGCTGCTAGAACCAGAAATTAATATTCTTTTATACCGCTACATTCCAGAAACATTCTGGGAAAAAGCAGCCAAAAAACAACTAACCGAAGCAGACAACCACTTCATTAATCAATTTAACGAGCGCCTTCAGGAGGCGCAGCGGCGAGCCGGTCACACCTTCGTATCGCGAACAACCGTGCAAAACACCTGTTATGGCAAAACCATTCCCATTGTTGCTTTTCGAGTCGTCCTTGCCAACCCCCTCACCACTGAAGCAGATATCAATTTTGTTTTAAACGACCAGCTAAAAATAGCAGCAAAGCTTTCCTTAACTATCACAAACAGCGACCACTGCGAGGAAGTGAATCATCATGTCTACTAATCGTTCAGAACGACTGAAAAACCTCTCGCCCCAAAAGCGAGCGCTCCTCCTCAAAGCCTTGGGCAAAAAGGCAGTACAGGCTGAGCAATCTCAGCGTATTCCCAGGCGATCGCAGCAAAATTCTGCTCCCCTTTCTTTTGCCCAGCAACGGCTGTGGTTTCTCGATCGATTGTCTCCCGAAAACCCTGCCTACAACCTTCCTGCTGCTGTGCGTTTGCAAGGGCAATTGAATTTGTCAGCACTGCAACAAACACTCAATGAAATTGTCAGGCGTCACGAAGTTTTACGGACTGCTTTTGCAGAAGTGGACGGGGAACCTGTTCAACTGATTTCTCCTTCCTTGGATTTCGCTTTGTCGGTGGTAAACTTGCAACATTTACCAGAAACTGAGCAGCAAGCTGAAATTGAGCAGCGTACTCTTGAAGAAGCCCAACGCCCCTTTGACTTAACGCGATCGCCCTTATTGCGTAGCACTTTGCTGCAACTTGGTTCGGCAGAATATGTGTTGCTGCTGACGATACACCACATTATTTCTGATGGTTGGTCTATGGGCGTGTTGGTGCGAGAAGTAGCCGCACTTTATGAAGCTTTTTCCACTGACCAACCCTCCCCGCTGCCTGAACTTCCTGTGCAGTATGCCGACTTCGCCAGTTGGCAGCGCCAGCATTTCCAGGGAGAGAAATTAGAGAAACAGCTCGCTTATTGGAAACAGCAATTGGGTGGCACTTTAGCTGTGCTGTCAACAGATAAGCAGCGCTCTCCCGTGCAAACTTTCCGAGGGTCGCAGCAATCTTTTGTGATTTCTGCTTCTTTAACTGAAAGGCTAAAAACCCTCAGCCAGCAACAAGATGTCACCCTATTTATGACGTTGTTGGCAGCGTTTCAATCCTTGCTATATTGCCACATAAAGCAGGAAAACCTCGCTATTGGCTCTCCTATTGCCAACCGGAACCTGCTTGAATTAGAAGAACTAATTGGATTTTTTGTCAATACTTTAGTGCTGCGAATTGACACCGCAGGTAATCCAACTTTCCGCGAACTACTCGGTCGAACACGCGAGGTAGCGTTAGCAGCTTACGCTCACCCCGATGTTCCTTTTGAAAAGCTCGTTGTGGAATTGCAGCCAGAGCGAAATCTCAGCTATAACCCGCTTTTTCAAGTCTGGTTTGTTCTCCAAAATGCGCCCATGCCACCCCTGAAATTAGGCGATTTGACTTTGAGCGTTCTAGAATTCGATGTCGGTATGTCGAGACACGACTTAAGCCTCACTCTCTGGGAGATTTCAGAAGGAATCCAAGGCTTATTTGAGTACAAAATAGACTTATTTGAGGCTACGACTGTTGCCCGAATTGTGAGAGGTTGGCAAACTGTTCTCAACCAAGTTGTTGCCCAGCCAGATATCAGGCTCGACGACTTGGCAGAAATTCTTGTTGAAGCAGAAAGGCAGCACCAAATCGAGCAGGAAAAACAAATTCAGATTTCGGGAATTCAAAAATTAAAAATGGCTAAACGCCAAGTTATGAAAAGTTTAAACTGATGGCTCAATCTCTCAGATTTTTTCGGAAAAAAGGGAGAAAATTTTCACCCAACCAAACACTATGACAAATACAGAAACAAAGAATCTTAATTCCCAAAAGTTAGGAGCAGTTAGGCGCAAAGCCGTCAGCCTGTCCTCAGAGGAATTAGTCAAAACCGCCTACCTCCAGCCCGAAAACCTTCTACCTCTAGTTGTTCAGCCAACAGTAGAAAAACTAAATCTTGCGGGTTGGGCACAGAACAATCGCTCATCAATTGAAACGCAGTTATGGAAGCATGGAGGAATACTTTTTCGAGGCTTTGAAGTCGGAGGGGTGAATGGTTTCGAGCAGTTTATTCAAACTATTGCGGGCGAATTGTTGGAATATTCTTTTCGCTCAACTCCCCGTAGCCAAGTGAGCGGAAATATCTACACTTCCACCGAGTATCCTGCCGAGCAATTCATCCCACTGCACAATGAAATGGCTTATTCTCGGAATTGGCCGCTGAAAATCGCTTTTTTCTGCGTCAAGAAAGCCGAACAGGGAGGAGAAACCCCGATCGCTAACAGCCGCAAAGTGTTTGAAAGCCTGGATTCAAAGATTAGAGAAAAGTTTGCCAAAAAAAAGGTTATGTATGTGCGAAATTACGGCGGTGGCGTAGATTTACCCTGGCAAAATGTCTTTAATACTGATAGCAAAATAGAGGTAGAAGAGTATTGCCAAAAAGCTGGAATTGAGTTAGAATGGAAAAGTGACGATTGCTTGAGAACTCGCCAAATATGTCAAGCTGTCGCCCAGCACCCAAAAACGCAGGAAATGGTGTGGTTTAATCAAGCTCACCTCTTCCACATTTCCAATCTCGATCCCGTCGTTCGCAAAGAGCTTTTAACTTCTTTTAAACAGGAAGATTTACCCCGCAATGCTTATTACGGCGATGGCTCGCCCATTGAAGATTTTATATTAGACGAAATTCGTCGCTGCTATCAGCAAGCAACAACTGTTTTCCTTTGGGAAGAAGGAGATGTCTTGCTGCTAGATAATATGCTAGCCGCGCACGGACGTACCCCATTCTCTGGTTCGCGTCGAGTTGTTGTCGGGATGGCAGAACCGTTTAGCTGTCAAGACATTTAGACCCATGAAAGGAACAGTAGATATGCAAAAGGAAACAATCGAAGGGTTTAGACTTTCTCCACAGCAACGGCACTTGTGGGGGTTACAGCAAAATAATCCTAAACAGATCTATCGCGTTCGAGGTGCAATTTTAATTACAGGAAACCTCGATCGAGAAATTCTTAAAAGTGCGCTGCAAAATGTCGTGAATCGGCACGAAATCCTGCGGACTAGCTTTCACTGCTTGCCTGGGATGACACTACCCCTGCAAGCGATCGCCTGCACTGGTGAAGTTCCTATGTCGGAATACAATCTGAGTGGTTTGTCTCCCGAAGAACAAGACGCTAAAATTGAAGCGCTTTTTCAGGAACTAAACCTGCTTCCTTTTGATTTTGAGCGCGGCCCACTTTGGCATATCTCTTTAGTCACTCTCGCCCAAGACAAGCACCTATTGCTGGCGAACTTCTCTGCCTTAATTGCAGATAGTGCCACCCTGAAAAATTTCACCAGCGAACTCAGTCTTTCATACTCAGCCTGCGCGTGCGGGGAAGAGTTTTCTGATGAGTCAATGCAATATGCCGATATTGCTGAGTGGCAAAATGAGCTACTCGAATCAGAAGAAACGGCAAGCGGCCAAGAATACTGGCGAAAGCTGAACATTGAAGCTTTCGATTTATTAACGCTTCCTTGGGAAAAGAAGAATCGAGAAGCGGAATTTCAGCCACAAGTAGAAAGGGTGGAAATTCGGGGTGATTTGTTGAACAGCCTGGAAGCGATCGCCCAAAAACACCAAAGCGATATTTCTGCTTTCCTGCTGACTTGCTGGCAAATTCTGATTGGGCGGCTTACCAGACAGCCCAACCCGATCGTCGGCGTAGCGATTGACGGCAGAAAATATGAAGAATTAGAACACTCTCTGGGACTGCTGTGCAAATACTTACCCCTACGATGCCCAGTGCAAGACGAGTTAAATTTCTTACAAGTGAGGAAGCAAGTTGAGCTTAATCTCAAAGATATTCACACTTGGCAAGAATATTTCACCTGGGAAGAAACTCTAGAATCCGATAAAAGTAACGCTTTTTTGCCCATCTGCTTTGAGTACGAAACAAAGCCAGAGAAATATGGCGAGTCTGGCGTTTCATTTTTCCTCGATCGGCAAGATGCCTGCCTAGAGCCATTTAAACTTAAACTTTCCTGCCTTTCACGAGGCAATTGCCTAACCGCCGAATTTCACTACGATTCCGCTTTATTTGAAGCTGAAGATGTCAAGCGCTTGTCAGAACACTTCCAGGCTGTGTTAGAAAGTGCCTTAAAAAATCCACAAATACCCATCAGTCAATTAAATATACTCAGCGATCGCGATCGCCACCAGCTTCTCGTCGAGTTCAACCAAACCCAGAAATATTACCCGACAGACAAATGCGTTCACCAGCTTTTTGAAGAACAAGCCGATCGCAGCCCAGACAGCATTGCCGTCGTCTTTGAAAACCAAACAATCACCTACCGAGAACTCAACGATCGCGCCAATCAACTCGCCCATCACCTGCAAAAACAGGGAGTTGAGCCAGAGTCAATTGTCGGAATTTGCACGCATCGCTCCTTAGAAACAATCGTAGGAATGCTGGGCGTACTCAAAGCCGGTGGCGCCTATTTACCGATCGATCCAACGACCCCAATAGAGCGCAAAGCGCTAATGCTAGAAGACGCTCAGGTGAAGGTTTTGATCGTAGAACAGCGGCTCATCGAAAGCTTGCCGAAAACTCAGGTAAATATTGTTTGCATCGATACAGACATTCCCACTGTTTCTGCCGCTTACACGCCTCGCGCCTCTTCTGACAATTTAGCTTACGTCATCTATACTTCTGGTTCCAGTGGCACGCCCAAAGGAGTCGCGATCGAACACCGGCAACTGCTCAATTACCTGTACGCTATTGAGGAAAGATTAAACCTGCCATCAGGTGCCAGTTTTGCCACCGTTTCTACCTTCGCCGCAGACTTGGGCAATACAGCGATTTTCCCTTCTTTATGTTTCGGTGGATGCCTCCATATAGTATCCCAGGAGCGCGCAACCGATCCAGAAGCACTGGCCCAATATTTCCGCCGCCATTCTATCGATTGCCTCAAGATTGTTCCCTCGCACCTTGCTGCTCTTTTAACTTCTTCTGTCGCCGAGTCTATTTTGCCACGAAGACGGCTAATTTTAGGCGGTGAAGCTGCAAGCTGGGAATTGATTGAAAAGGTTCGTAAAATCAATCCAGATTGCCTTATTTTCAATCACTACGGGCCAACAGAAGCGACGGTGGGCGTACTAACCTATCAAGTGTATGGCGAAGAATTGAAAGGAATTTCCGAGACAGTTCCACTCGGCAGACCTATAGTAAATACCCAGATTTATCTACTCGATTCCCATTTGCAGCCAGTGCCAGTAGGCGTACCTGGGGAACTGCACATCGGCGGCAGCAGTCTGGCGCGGGGCTATCTCAACCGCCCCGAATTAACCGCAGAAAAATTTATTCCCCATCCATTTGAGGCGCAGGCACATCTTTATAAAACTGGGGATTTGGCTCGTTATTTGCCAGACGGAAACATCGAATTCATCGGGCGAATTGACAATCAAGTAAAAATCCGGGGCTTCCGCATTGAATTGGGAGAAATTGAGGCAGCCTTAGGGCAGCATCCAGATATCGCGCAGGCTGTAGTGGTGGCGCGGGAAGATGCGCCGGGAGAAAAGCGCCTCGTGGCTTCTTTTGTTTCTAATCAGAAACAAGCGCCAAGCAGCAGCGAAATTCGCCGTTTTTTAGCGACAAAATTGCCTGATTACATGGTGCCTTGGGCTTTTGTAACGCTCAAAAGTTTGCCTTTAACTCCTAACGGAAAGATCGATCGGCGATCGCTCCCAGAACCCGACAGTGCCAGAGCGAAATTAGAAGGAACTTTCGCAGAACCTCGCACGCCTGCCGAGGAAACGATCGCCCAGATTTGGGGGCAAATGCTAGAGGTCGAAAAAGTAGGAATTTATGATAACTTTTTCGAGTTAGGCGGAGATTCTATATCAAGCATTCGCATCGTCGCCAAAATCAATCAATCCGGCTTGCGCGTAACGCCTAAACAACTGTTTGAGTGTCCCACTGTGGCGGCTCTTGCAGCCGTTGCAGACCAGATTGAGACGACTGAAAAACTGCTGCCTATTCTCCCAAGACAGCAGGAATTTTTAGAAGAAAAAATTTCCGGGAAATGCCAGAGCTTTTTATTTAAAACCGACTCGGACATCGCTCCTGAACTATGGCAGCAAGCGGTGCAACAATTGCTCGATCGCCACGACATTCTTCGCCTGCGATTTCTCCATACAGAATCGGGTTGGCAGCAAATGTACGGTAGTTTAGATGAAATTCAAACAGAACCTTTCTCATACATCGATTTATCGGCGTTGCCAGTTAGGGAACGAGAAACGGCTTTAGAAACCGCTGCGGCCGAGTTGAAAGAAAGTTTGAATCCAGCCGAGGGAATTCTCTGGCGAGTGGCTTTGTTTAACCAGGGAAACTATCGGCCCAATAGCCTGCTATTAACGATTCACGAACTAGCGGCAGATAGAGTTTCCTGGAAAATTTTGCTAGAGGAACTTTCGGCGGCGATCGCGCAGCTAAGTCAGGGGCAATCGGTAGAATTACCGCCCGCAACAGCAACTTTTAAACGGTGGTCAGAATTTCTGCAAGAGTACGCCAAATCGCCACAAATTCAGCAAGAGCGAGATTACTGGCTCGCTGCGCGTCAAGAAGTCTCGAAACTGCCCGTTGATTCTCCAAGCAACGATCGGGCAAACCCTGTATTAGTTTCGCTTGATGTTGAAGAAACTCGCAGTTTACTGCAAAAAGTTCCAGCAGCTTATGGAACCCAAACGAGCGAAGTATTGCTGACTGCATTGGTGCAAACTTTTAATCAATGGACGAAAGCGGATTCCTTGCTGGTGGATTTGGAGGCGTCGGGGCGAGAAGTTTTTGCCAAAGATATCGATTTGTCGCGCACGATCGGCTGCTTTGCGGCGATTTTCCCGGTGCAGCTCGTTCTCAAGGGCATCTCTGGGCCTGGGGAAGCTTTAAAGGCGATTAAAGAGCAGGTGCGGGGCGTACCCAATCGAGGTGCTGGCTTTGGGGTACTGCGCTATTTGGGCGATCGCGCAGAAGTAGCGGCGCACTTGCAAGCCTTGGATCGATCGCAGGTTAAATTTAACTACCGCGAGCAATTAGATCCGATTTTGCCTGAATCTTTTGCCTTTGAGCTAGTTGAAAGCGCGAGCAGCAGCCTGCTAGGAAATCGGCGCTATCCGATCGAAATTGACTCCGGCGTGCGACAAAATAGGCTGCAACTAGAGTGGAGGTATAGCGAAGCAGCCTACCGACGAACCACCATCGAAAAACTAGCTAAAGATTTTGTGGATAATTTGCGATCGCTTGCCGCCCACTGTCAGTCTGCCGAAACAGGAACCTACACGCCTTCTGACTTCCCCAAAGCCAATTTGAGTCAAAAAGACCTCGAGCGCTTCTTAGCGAAAATCAACCAACGCAGGTAAAAAAAAATCATGCAAGTAGAAAACATTGAGGATATTTACGAACTTTCGCCGATTCAGAAAGGCATTCTATTTCATAGCTTATTCGCTCCGGAATTGGGACTGTATTTTTTCCAAATGCCCTTTTTGTTGCGGGGAAATCTCAACGTTGACGCTTTCTCTAGCGCTTGGGAGCAAGTAGCAAACCGACACGCGAGTTTGCGGACAGGCTTTTTCTGGCAAGATATCAACAAACCCTTACAAGTTGTATATCAGCAAGTAACAGTTCCCTTAGAGGAATTCGACTGGCGAGGGCTAAATCCTGCGGAACAGGAGGAGCAATTAAATACTTTTCTGGATAGCGATCGCGCCTTAGGGTTCGACCTTTCCCAAGAGTGTTTGATGCGCCTGGCTTTGTTTCGCCTAGCTGACAACTGTTACCAATTTATTTGGAGCAGACATTTTATCGTGATGGATGGGTGGTCAATCCCCACGATCCTCGCGGAAGTGCTTCAAATTTACGAGGCGATTTGTGAGGAAAAAAAGGTAGATTTAGGGCCCAGCATTCCCTACCGAGACTACATCGAATGGTTGCAAAAGCAAGATGTAGCGAAAGCCCAGACGTACTGGCGGCAGGCGCTCGGAGAATTGCGATCGCCTACTTCCCTCACCAATCTAGATGCTAGCAGCGCCTTCAATTCCGAGGAAAAATACGACGAACAGAGAATCTATTTATCGCCAGAAACTACAGCAGCGCTGCAATCTTTTTCGCGGCAGCACCAGCTTACATTGAGTACAATCTTTCAGGGAGCATGGGCGATGCTGCTCAGTTACTACAGCGGCGATCGCAAAGTCGTCTACGGATGTACGGTGGCGGGACGCCCAGTAGAATTACTACAAGACGAGCCACTAATTGGGCTATTTGTTAACAGCTTGCCCGTATGGATCGAGGTAGCTTCTGACCAATCTCTGCTAGTTTGGCTGAGGCAGCTTCAAGAACAATTACTGGAAATGCGCCAGTACGAGTGGAGTCCGCTAGTTGATATTCAAGGGTGGAGTCAAGTGCCGCGAAGCAGGCCTTTGTTCGAGAGTATCTTGGTGTATGAAAACGCGCCTGTGGATTCACTCTTGGAAAAATGGGAAGGCAATCTAGAAATCTCGAACTCGATGATTTTCTCCGATGCGCCAAATTTTTACAAGACTAACTATCCCCTGACTGTTGCCGTGTATCCGGATCTCAAGTTCTGCATCGGCATCAATTACGATTTCCGCCGCTTCGAGCTAGCCACAATTACTCACATTCTGCAGGATTTCGAGAGATTGATTCAGGGCATCTTGGCGCAACCAAACGCGCTCCTAAAGGACTTGATGTTGCCGATCGATCGCGAGTATCCCATGACGTTAAGTCTGGAAAGAGAAGTAACGTTTAATTTTGAATTGTCCGCCGCCTAACTAACAAATCAACTAGAGTGAGAAAGTTGCCATGCATCGCATCGCCCTACAAAAGCCAAGTCAGCCAGCGAATATTTTTGAAAGTCGCGAGTCTAATGTCAGAAGCTATTGCAGAAATTTTCCTGATATATTCCATCGGGCAAAAGATTCTATCATATATTCCGAAACAGGAGCGGAATATATCGATTTTTTAGCAGGGGCAGGGGCGCTGAATTACGGGCACAACAATGACTATATCAAGCAGAAGGTAATAGCTTATCTGGCATCGGACGCGATCGCGCACGGATTAGATATGCACACCTCAGCCAAAAAAGAATTTTTAGAAAAATTCTTTTCGTCTGTCTTAGAACCGAAAAAGCTGGATTATAAAGTTCAGTTTTGCGGCCCAACGGGAACGAATGCCGTTGAAGCGGCTTTGAAATTAGCCAGAAAAATCAAGAAAAGACCGGGCATTTTCTCATTCATGGGAGCCTATCACGGCATGACGTTAGGCAGTTTAGCTGCGACTGGCAATATTGCAGCGAGAGCGGGGGCAGGCGTAACCTCAAATAATGTAACTTTTATGCCCTATCCCTATGGGTTCATGGAAAGTTTTAATACTATCGGTTATATCGAAGCAGTCCTAAATGATGTCAATTCTGGAATCGAAAAACCAGCGGCAATTATTTTTGAAACTGTGCAAGCTGAAGGGGGAGTAATTGTCGCGCCCGTCGAGTGGATGCAACAACTCAGAGACTTGTGCTCACGCCACGACATTTTATTAATTTGCGACGACATTCAAGTGGGTTGCGGGCGGACAGGGCCATTCTTCTCATTTGAAAGAGCTAATATCGTTCCCGATATGGTAATTCTCTCCAAATCGATCAGCGGTTACGGATTTCCGATGTCGCTTTTGTTGATTAAACCTGAGTTAGATATTTGGGAACCGGGCGAACATACAGGTACATTTCGGGGAAATCAACTCGCTTTCGTAGGAGCTACCGCTGCTCTAGAGTATCGAGAAAATATCCATCTCGAACGCGAAGTCCAATTGAAAGAGTTCTTTTTACAAAAATTCCTGGCGGAAGAAATTGCTCCGATCGACGAAAAAATAGATATCCGAGGAATTGGTTTAATTTGGGGCATCGATTTTGAAAAATTTGGCGCTGCTAGTTTTGCTAAAAAAGTCACTTCGCGGTGTTTCGAGTTGGGATTAATCGTGGAAAGAGTTGGGAGAAATGATACGGCTATAAAAATATTGCCTCCCCTGACTATCGAATGGTCAATTTTGCAAAAAGGCTGTGCGATTTTGCAACAAGCCTTGTCCGATTGCTTGAATTCCTAATTGCTCTAATTTTTTCCAATTTTTAAAATGTGAGGAGACGATCGATGATAGCCGTAGCCAATCAAATCAGACCAATTACCCCCATTTCAGATAACTTGTTGTCTCAAAAAATTTATTGGTTAAACAAGCTATCCGGGGAACTGCCGGAGACAACTTTGATAGCCGATTATGTAAGACCTGTGCTAGATAGCGGCAAAGAGCGAGAGGTCGCCTTTGAACTGTCGAGCGAACTGTCTGAAGCGATTTTTAAGTTGGCGAAAAAATCCGATTTGTCAATTTATCTAATTCTGCTCGCTACCGCTAAAATACTGCTCCACAAATATACGAGCAATAGGGATGTTATTGTCGGCTCGCCGGTTTATAACCCAGAAAAAAGCGATTGCTTAATTAATCGAGTGGTTCCGCTGCGCTCCACGGTCACTCCTCAACTGACTTTTAAAGAGTTTCTGCTCCAAGTCAAAGACACTGCGATCGCGGCCTACAGCCACCAAAATTATCCGTTTGCTGAATTAGTGCGGTTGTTAAAACTTTCCGAAACTCAGAGCCGCTGTCCAATTTTTGACGTAGCGGTTTTATGGGAAAACATTCACTCTGCAAGCGATCTCGCGGAACTCGGCAATGATTTAACAATTGCTTTGAAAGTCGATGGGAATCGAATAGTCGGCAAAATTGACTACAGCGACTTGCTTTTCAAAGAGAAAACCATCAGAAGACTGACGGCACACTATGTCAATCTTTTGGAAAACGTCACCAACAACATTCACCTGAAAATTGCGGATCTTAGTTTTTTAAGCAAATCTGAAATCCGCCAGCTATTAGAAACTTTTAACGACAATGCTAGAGAGTATCCTGTCGAGCGAACGATTCACGATTTATTTGAAAGCCAGGTCGAAAAAACGCCCGATCGAATAGCTGTTGTTTTTGAAGAAACTCAGTTAACTTATCGCGAACTGAACGCAAAAGCGAATCAACTCGCCAGATTTTTGCAGAGTTTAGGAGTCAAAAATCGACAACTGGTGGGAATTCTGCAAAAACGGAGTCCGAATTTTCTCATCGCTATTCTCGCTATTTTAAAGGCGGGGGGAGTCTACGTTCCCATTGATAGCACTTATCCTCCGGAGAGAATTCGCTATATGCTTTCTCACAGCGAAGTGCGGATTCTCTTAACAGACGCTTCATTTTTAGAGATTTTGGCAAGCCAAATCGAGTATTGCCCTCAGTTAAAATATTGGGCTTGTTTAGATGTCAAGCCGGAGGGCGCGACGAGATCCGCCTCCGAGGTTCAGATATGCGATCGCCGCGATTTCGATAAACTGCCCGCAGCCAATCTAGAAACTAGCAATCGCGGCACCGATCCAGCTTACGCGATTTATACCTCCGGTTCCACCGGATTGCCCAAGGCAGCTATTATCCGACACGGCGGCGCGATCAATCACATTTACGCCCAATTTGAATCCCTGGGATTGACTGATGAATTTACCTTTTTGCAAAGCGCTCCCGCTTCATCGGATATTTCGGTTTGGCAATTTTTAGCGCCTATTTTAATTGGCGGAAAAACCGTAATTGCCGACGCGGAAACAATTTGCAATCCAGAAAAATTGTTTGAGGTAATTCAAAAACACAAATTAACCCTCGTCGAACTCGTTCCCACCGTTGTCCGAGGATTGACAGACTATCTTTCAAAATTCTCGCCGCAGCAACGAGCGTTCCCCAATTTAAAATGGATGATGGTAACGGGAGAATCCGTCTCGGTAGAGTTGGCGAATCAGTGGTTGCGCCTGTATCCCTCTATCGGCGTTGTCAATGCTTATGGCCCTACAGAAGCGGCTGACGATATTACGCAGGCAATTATTGAAAAACCTTTGCCGGAAAATCAGCGATCGCTATCCATTGGCCAACCCCTAGCCAATTTAAATCTTTACATCCTCGACTCTCAGATGAAGTTAGTTCCCATCGGAGTGCCGGGAGAGATTTGCGTGTCGGGATTTGGCGTCGGCGAGGGCTATTGGAAAGATGAAAAGAATACTCAATTAAGCTTTGTTGAAAATCCCTTTCCAAATACGGCAAAACCGCTGCCAGGAATTGACAAAGATTTAATGTACAAAACCGGAGATTTAGGGCGGTGGCTTCCCGATGGAACGATCGAATTTCTAGGGCGCATCGATCGCCAGGTAAAAATTCGCGGTTTCCGCATCGAACTAGGAGAAATAGAGGCTGTATTGGAGCGACATCCAGCGGTGCGGGAGACGGCAGTTATCGTCAGGGAAGATAACCCCGGCAACAAGCGTCTAGTCGCCTATATCGCTGGGCACCAGGCACAAAACAGTTTATCAGAGTTTCAATCTTCGAGCCTTGCAGATGAGTTATGCGGCGATTTAAAACAAAAATTGCCGGAATATATGGTGCCTTCAGCCTTCGTGCTGCTGGAGGCGCTGCCGCTTTTGCCGAATGGGAAGGTGGATCGCCGATCGCTGCCTGCACCGGAAAAAAGCGCGATCTCCGCGGTGCGATCGCCCCTGGAGGAAATGGTTGCTGGCATCTGGAGCGAAGTGTTAGGGATTGAGGGAATTGGCAGCGAGGATAACTTCTTTGAATTGGGAGGACATTCGCTATTAGCTACTCAGGCGATCGCGCGCCTGCGAGAAGCCTTTAAAATTGAATTGCCCCTGCGCGTCTTATTTGAATCGCCAACAGTGGCAAGTTTGAGCGATTGCATTTCCCAAATCAGCAGCAGCGAGCAAAAACTGGAAGCACCCCCGATCGATCGCGCACCGCGAGGCCCAGAATTGCCCCTGTCTTTCGCACAACAGCGGCTGTGGTTTCTCGATCGCTTGCAACCGGGCGATCCGGCTTACAATATCCCCGCAGCCGTGCGCTTGAAAGGTGCGATCGACGTAACAGCATTAGAGCGCAGTTTCCAAGCAGTTATCAATCGCCACGAAGCCTTGCGGACAACTTTTGGCGAGGTGGAAGGGCGGCCCATTCAATTGATAATTCCCGAACCGACTTTCGCCCTCTCAGTTATAGATTTGCAGCACTTTCCTCAATCTCAGCGAGAAGCAGAAGCCATGCGACTCGCCGCCGAGGAAGCGCAACAACCTTTTGACTTAGCAAACTGGCCATTAATGCGAGTCACTTTGCTACAGTTAGACGACACAGAATTTATCTTATTGCTAACCATCCATCACATCGTTGCAGATGGCTGGTCTCTTGGGGTACTCGTGCGGGAAATGGCAACCCTCTACGAAGCTTTTTGCACTGGCAAACCCTCCCCACTTCCCGAACTTTCAATCCAATACGCCGATTATGCCGTGTGGCAGCGAAACTGGCTCTCTGGGGAAGTTTTAGAAGAAAAACTTGCCTATTGGAAGCAACACTTAGGCAATCCCTTACCAGTGCTGCAACTGCCTGCAAAACAACCGCGCGCCGCTGTTTCTACCTATCGCGCTGCCCTTCAACCTTTCCAGCTTTCCCCAAACCTTTCCGCCGCGCTCAACAAGCTGAGCCGCCAACAAAATGTCACCCTATTTATGACGTTGCTAGCTGCTCTTGAAACGCTGCTATATCGATCGACAAACCAGGATGACATGGTGGTCGGCACCGACCTCGCCAACCGCACCCAATTGGAAACAGAGGCTCTGATTGGTTTCTTTGTCAATATCTTGCTTTTGCGCGGCGATCTCAGTGGCAATCCTACTTTCATAGAATTGGTCGATCGCGTGCGCGAAGTCACCTTAAAAGCCTACGCTCACCAGGATTTACCGTTCGACAAATTGGTGGAGGAATTGCGGCCCGATCGCAGCCTGAATCAAACACCGCTCTTTCAAGTCTTATTCGTCATGCAAAATATGCCCATGCCTGCTTTAGAGCTAGGCGGGTTAACTTTGACACCCTTAGAACAAGACAGCGGCACCGCCAAATTTGATTTAGTTCTCTTCGTGGGAGAAACCGAGCAAGGAATTGCAGGCACTTGGAAGTACAACACTGACCTTTTCGAGGCCGCCGCCATCGAGCAAATGTCCAGCCGTTTTGAAACCTTACTCAACAGCATTGTGGCAGAGCCTGAGACTCGGTTAAATAACTTAGAAATTCTCACGGAAGCGGAAAAAGAACAACAAGCAATGCAAGAAGTCAAGCGCGAAAAGCTAAATTTTAGCAAGTTTAAGAGTGTTAAACCGAAAGTAGTCACTCTGCCAGACGGCGAGTTGATAAAAACCGAATTTCTCCAGCCTGGGGAACTATTCCCGCTAGTCATTAAACCCGCTGCCAGCGATGTCGATCTCATTGATTGGGCGAAAAACAACCGACCATCGATCGAGACAAAATTGCAGCAACACGGTGCAATTTTGTTTCGAGGCTTTACCGATCCCTTAGTTTCTACTTTCGAGCAGTTTGCCTTGGGGATTTGTCCGGAATTGTTCAGCGAGTACGGAGATTTGCCGCGCGAAGGAATGGGTGGAAAAGTTTACGGTTCGACCCCTTATCCTGCCGACCAAACCATCTTCTTTCACAACGAAAGTTCGCACCTGCACCGCTGGCCCATGAAAATCTGGTTTTTCTGCGTTCAACCCGCGCAGTCAGGCGGCGAAACCCCGATCGTTGATTGCCGGAAAGTTTATCAGTTGCTAGACCCCAAACTCCGAGAAAAATTCGCCCAAAAGCAACTGATGTACGTCCGCAATTACACCGACGGACTCGATGTAAGCTGGCAAGAATTTTTCAAAACGGCGCATAAAACTGAGGTGGAACAATATTGCCGTCAAGCGGGCATAGAATTTGAGTGGAAAGACGGAAATAAGCTCAGAACTTGCAAGCGGAGGCCGGCGATCGCCAAGCACCCCAAAACTGGAGAAATGGTATTTTTTAACCAACTTCCTTTGCACCACATTTCCTGCTTAGATCCGGTCGTCCGCAACTCCTTATTATCTGTCTTTGGAGAAGGAAACCTACCTCGCAATGTTTATTACGGCGACGGCACTCCCATTGAAGACTCGGTAATGGCAGAAATTCAGGCCGTCTATCAGCAGGCAACCGTTAGTTTCCCTTGGCAAGCTGGCGACATATTAATGTTAGATAATATGTTGGCTGCTCACAGCCGCAATCCATTTGTCGGGTCGCGCAAAATTGTGGTGGCGATGGGCGAAATGATCGGTGAAGCCGAGATTTAAAAGCTGACTTTTATCCCGCCAAATTCGGCTTTAGCCGACTCTGCTACGAATTGAAAATTGCCATTAGTAGCCACTTCAACGCCTTGACCATAGTCTGTTTTAACTTATATGTTGCACCATTCTCAATCAGCCTTTTATGGGCGGGTTCTCCTGCCCACCCCACAAGAAAATCTACTCTTTGTGGAACAGGCATCTTGCCTGTTCTTGAGAAGGGTGCAAGATGTGAGTTTTAACGGACTTGATCTATTAGCCAGGGACTTTAGTCCCTGGCAATCCTAAAACATAAAGCAATATAACCAATGCAAACAATTAATGGATTTCGGCTTTCTCCTCAACAAAAATATCTGTGGCTGTTGCAACAAGATAGTCCCGCTTATCGGGCACAGTGCGCCATTCTGTTAGAAGGCGAGCTTCAAACAGAAGCTTTAAAAAAAGCCTTAGAAAAAGTTAGCGATCGCCACGAAATTCTGCGAACCAGCTTTCAGGGACGTTCTGGGATTAAATTTCCGATTCAAGTCATCGGCGATCGCAGCTTAATTTCCTGGCATATCGTTAATCTTGAATGCTTTACCGCGCCAGAACAAGCGGCTAAACTCCCTGAAATTTTTCAAAACGAAAAGCGCTCAGTTTTCAACTTTGAGCAAAATCCAATTTGGCGCTTATCCTTAATTTTTCTATCAGCAAACAGGCACATTTTGCTTGTCAGCCTCCCTTCCCTGTGCGCCGATTTCCGCACCATCAAAAATCTAATTCGAGAAATTAGTCAGTGTTATGCAGCTTGCTTGCAAGGTCAGGAACTGGCCGACGAAGTGGTGCAATATGTCCAATATTCGGAATGGCAGAATGAATTGATTGAGGATGAAGAGGCGGCAGAGGGCAAAAAATATTGGACTGAGCGGGATTACTCGGCGCTAGCCAGTTTAAAATTGCCTTTTGAAAATAAAAAAGTCAGCGCGTCCAACCCATTTGAACCGAATTTTTGTGAGGTTAAAATAGAACTGAGTTTACTAGAAGAAATAGAAGCGATCGCCCGCCGGTACGACACCTCAATATCTGCTTTCTTTCTAGCTTGCTGGAAAACGTTGCTCTGGCGGCGGTTGGGAAAGGCAGAAATCATTATGGGCACCGCCTTCGACAATCGCAAATATGAAGAATTAGAGCCAGCACTCGGTCTATTTGCCAAGTTTTTACCGCTTCGCACCCAACTGCAAGAAAATTTTACCTTTCAGGAATTCTGGCAGGAAATTCAGCAATCCCAAAGCGATGCTTATAAATGGCAGGAATATTTCAACAGGGAAGATATAAACGCCTCGCCTGGATTTCCATTTTGTTTTGAGTTTGAGGAACAACTAGAAAAGTATGCGGCGGCTGGCGTAGATTTTTCAATTTACCAGCAATATGTCTGCGGCGATCGCTTCAAAGTTAAACTCTCCTGCGTGCGCCGAGAGGATGCTCTCATCGCTGAGTTTCACTCTGATCCGGCCTTGATAGGGGAACAAGCGCTCCAATGTTTAGCAGAGCAATTCTACACCTTAATAAAAAGTGCAGCTAATCAGCCAGAAACCGCTATCGGCGAGTTGGAAATTCTGAGCGATCGCGCCCGCCACCAAGTCTTAGTTGAGTTCAACCAAACACAGAAAAATTACCCAAAAGACAAGTGCCTTCACGAGCTCTTTGAACAACAAGTAGAGCGCGTACCAGATCGCCTTGCGGTTATCTGTGAAAATCAGCAGCTCACTTACCGAGAACTCAACACCCGCGCCAACCAAATCGCTGATTACCTACAACAATTAGGAGTAAAATCCGAAGGATTAGTGGGAATTTGTGCTGAGCGATCTGTGGATGCGATCGCCGGAATGCTCGGCATTCTCAAAGCAGGCGGCGCGTACTTGCCACTCGATCCGGCCATGCCAAAAGAGCGCCTCGCCTTGATGTTGCAGGATGCCGGAGTGGCAGTGCTATTAACGCAACAACAGCTAATCGAAAAATTGCCAAAAACTCAGGCAAAAATCCTTTGCTTAGATGCAGAAATTCCCTCTGTCTCCCCCTCTCCCTCTCCTCCTCTCTCTCCTGAAAATTTAGCTTATGTCATTTATACTTCCGGTTCCACTGGCACGCCAAAGGGAGTGGCAATTGAACACCGATCGCTCGTCAATTACCTCTACAGCATTCAGGAACAACTAAACCTGCCATCAGGTGGCAGTTTCGCAACCGTTTCTACCTTGGCAGCAGACTTAGGAAATACAGTAATTTTTCCAGCTTTATGTACGGGAGGAAGCCTTCACATAATTTCCCAGGAACGCGCCACCGATCCAGAGGCGATCGCTGCTTACTTTCAGCAGCATTCCATTGACTGTCTCAAAATCGTTCCCTCCCATCTAAAAGCTTTATTAACTGCTTCCGATCCGGCGCAGGTTTTGCCGAAAAAGCGATTAATCCTTGGCGGCGAGGCCTTAAGTTGGAATTTGCTCGAAACTATTCAGAAATACGCCCCAGACTGCTCAGTCTTCAACCATTACGGGCCAACAGAAGCCACCGTAGGCGTGCTGGCTTATCCCATCAAAGACAGAGAAAATTGCATTTCTGAGACAGTTCCTCTCGGTCGCCCTATCAATAACGCGCAGATTTATTTACTTGATTCGCACTTGCAGCCAGTTGCCATTGGCGTGTCCGGCGAGTTATACATCGGCGGTGCTTCTTTAGCTCGCGGCTATCTAAACCAACCCCACTTAACAGAAGAAAAATTCATCCTCAACCCCTTCGACGCCGAACCAAGAGCGCGTCTGTATAAAACAGGAGATTTGGCTCGGTATTTGCCGGACGGAAATATTGAGTTTTTAGGGCGGATCGACAGCCAAGTTAAACTGCGAGGGTTCCGCATTGAATTGGGGGAAATAGAAGCAGCGCTATCTCAACATTCCGCTGTACGCGAAGCAGTAGTTTTGCTACTGGAAAATGAACCTGGGAATCAGCGCTTAGTGGCCTATGTTGTACCCGCGAGGGAATCAGCGATCGCTATTAACGAGCTGCGGTCATTTTTAAAAGATAAACTGCCCGACTACATGGTTCCTTCTGCTTTTGTCGTAATCAAAGCATTGCCCCTCACTGCTAATGGCAAAATAGATCGGCGGGCGCTGCCAGCGCCGGAGGCGGCGAGAGCCGATTTAGCAGATACTTTTGTAGCTCCTAGCACTCCCCTTGAGAAAATGCTTGCTGAGATTTGGGCTGAACTGCTAGGGCTGGAAAAAGTGGGAATTTATGACAATTTCTTTGATTTGGGGGGACATTCATTACTGATTACTCAGTTGCTAGCAAAGGTAAGAGATTCTTTCCAAAAGGAATTGCCCTTGCGCCGTTTCTTTGAAGCGCCTACCATCGCTGCTTTAGCAAAGAATATTGAGGTGAAGCATGGGGCGGATTCTGCGGGCGTGAGCACTGCCAGTTTCGATATTAACGCTGAAGTTGTTTTAGATCCGGCAATTCGCCCTGCAACTCCATTGAGCGAGCCAAAAACTGAACCAGCTTGCATTCTCTTAACAGGGGCGACGGGCTTTTTGGGAGCCTTTTTACTCCGCGATCTCTTGCAACAAACTCAAGCAGAAATTTATTGTCTAGTCCGTTCTGCCGATTCAGAATCAGCTAAAAAGCGGATTCAAAGCAGCCTCGAATCCTATTTAATTTGGGATGAAAGCAGCAGCGATCGCATTATCCCAATTTCTGGAGATTTGTCTCAACCACTTTTGGGGCTTTCCGAGGAGCAGTTCGGAGTTTTAGCCACTAAAATTGATGTCATTTACCACAATGGCGCGTTTGTCAAGTTTACTTATCCCTACTCGGTTCTCAAACCCGCTAACGTTTTGGGGACGCAGGAAGTTCTGAGATTGGCGAGTCAAAGTAAGCTAAAACCAGTGCATTTAATTTCTACGATTTCCGTTGTCTCGGCAATGGGAGAATCTGGGATTGAGGTCGTGCGAGAGGAGGATGAACTCACTCCGGGAGAGAGTCTAAAAGGCGCTTACACTCAGACTAAGTGGGTGGCAGAAAAGTTAGTAGAGGTGGCGCGCGATCGCGGGATTCCTGTTAGCATTTACAGGCCCGGCCGCATTTCTGGGGACAGCCAAACAGGGGCTTGTAATCCCAGTGACTTACTGTACAGGTTAATCGCTGGTTGCGTGCAACTTGGATGTGCGCCCGATGACGATAAGCTGATGAATGTAGCGCCTGTTGACTATGTGAGCCGAGCGATCGTTCATCTTTCGAGGCAAAAAGAATTGCTCGGAAAGACTTTTCATTTAGTCAACCCTCAGTCCTTTCAGATGAGTGAATTGCTTGGCTGGATTTGCTCAATGGGCTATCCAATTAAACGAGTTTCTTCTGAGACTTGGCAAGCAGAAGTAATCAATCGCGCTGGATATTCTCCTGAAAATGCGTTGTATCCGCTGGTCAGTCTTTTTTCGGAAAAAGTTTCGGAAACAGAAATGCCTAAATCTGCGACGCTGAAATTCGATTGCCAGAATGCGTTGAAGGGACTTTCGGGAACCAATATTATCTGCCCGCAAGCGGATGCGAGTTTGTTTCGGACTTATTTTTCTTATCTCGTCAATAGCCAGTTAATAGAGGCTCCCAAACATCTGGTCTAAAAATGTAGAGGCGCGATCGCTCGCGTTTCTACCTTGCTCACTTTGAGGAGAATTTTCAATGAAGGAGGGCTTAAACTTAATGAATGTTAGCTTAGGAAATAATAATGCGATCGCGATCGCAGGCAGAGCTACCGCAGAAGGAACGGGGCGTTACAGGGAACGCCACAAAAAAAACTGTGCAGCCGATCACTTCCGAGAAACTGGTTCGCTTGTTGCCAGCTCGATTGGAATTGGCACTTACCTTGGCGAACCAGATGAGTATACTGACACTCTTGTGGCGGAAGCTGTAGTGGAATCGGTTCGGCGGGGTGCCAACGTAATTGACTCAGCAATCAACTACCGCTACCAGTGCGGAGAGCGGAGTGTCGGAAAGGCTATCCGGCGTCTTTTGGAATCGGGAGAGGCTTCAAGAGATGAACTAATTATCTGCACGAAAGGTGGCGTTCTTCCGCATCCAACTCCAAACCATGTAGAGTGGTTTTATCAGCAGTACGTCGAGCCAAACAACTCTACTGTCAGCATGGCAGATTTGGCTGATGAGCGTTACTGCATCCACCCAGAATACATTCAAGATCAGCTTAATTGGAGCCTCGCCAACCTCGGCATTGAGACAATCGATGTCTACTATCTTCACAATCCAGAAAAGCTACTTTCTCAAGTTGAACCCGATACTTTTTACAATCGATTGCGAGAGGTTTTTGAGGTACTTGAAGGTGCGGTTTTAGCTGGAAAAATTGCTAATTACGGTGTGGCAACTTGGAATGCTTTTCGCGTACCTCCAACTGAAAATTACCATATCGATCTGGCGCGTGCGAAGTCCATTGCTCGGGAAGTAGCTGGGAGCAGAGAGGATCGGTTTCGGTTTATCCAGCTTCCTTTGAATATGGGGATGCCGGAAGCGGTGCTAACCCCAACTCAAACAATCGAAGGAGAACAAGTTTCAGTATTGGAAGCTGCAGATCGCTTAGGCATTTGGGCGATCGCCAGTAGGTCGATCTGTGAAGCGCAGGTTATCGGTCAGATCCCAGAAAAGATTGCTTCTGCCTTTGGCGATCGCTTGCGAACAGACTGCCAGCGGGCGCTCCAATATACCCGGAGCGCCCCTGGCCTCTTGAGTGCCCTTGTAGGGATGAAAGCGCCAAAACATATAGAAGAGAACCTAGCCCTCGCTGCTGTCCCGCGGCTTGGGAGGGCAAGCTTTCAGGAACTTACTGATTCAATTGTTCAAGTGTTAAACGGAAATTGATCTTCCCCTTGCCGGAGAACGGCTGAACTTAAAATCTTCAATGGCATTATGGAATAGTTTCAGTTAATGTTTATGGTTCTTCCGTACTTAGTGTGCTACAATTGGATATTATTGTAACATTTTAGCCCATTAAGTACGGAAGAACCCTGATTACTGACTAAATCAATCATTAATAAATTCACCTTCACAGATAATCGAGTCTCTGTTCTCCAAATCTTCTTGATTCCAGACCGCGTTTAATGCTGCGGAACTTAAGGAAGTTGACATCGTATTTAATGTTGTGTTGTAGTATTCGACAGCATTATTAAGTTCCACCTGCGGCGCTTCTTTGAAGTACGAATTAATATCAGGCGTACACCGCTGGGCTTGGTAGTATACATAAGCTTCAGCATTAATGCACATTACGTGGTAAAAATCCTTATTTGCTGCCGCAACATCTCCAAGTTTATACAGCGCTAAACCCCGGTTGAGATAAGCTTTAACATAGTTCGGATCGAGTTCCACTGCTTTGTCAAAGTCTTCAATTGCAAGCTGCATTTGTTTTAATTTATAGCGAACACAACCTCTGTTATAATAGGCATAAACATTTTGTGGATCGATGGCGAGTGCAATGTTGTAATCGGCCATCGCCTGCGTATTGTCTCCTAGTTGGTGGTAACAGAGACCTCGATTTATGTATGCTTTGATATATTTAGGATTCAACCGCAGCGTTTCGTTAAAGTTTTCCGTGGCTGCCTCTTTTTCTCCCAAAAGGTAGTAAGCGCGCCCCCGGTTGTAATAGGTTTTATAATTGTGGGAATTGATAGATAGAGCTCGATTGTAGTCTTCTATTGCTTCTTCGTAATTTCCTAAATTAGCAAGTACAAGTCCCCGGTTGTTGTAGATAGCGTGGTTGTTAGGCTTATTTGCTAAAGCACAGTTTAGATCATCAATGGCTTTTTCGTGTTCTCCGAGATGACGCCAAGCATTACCTCGATTCAAGTAAGCCTCGAAGAAATTAGGATTGATATCTAGGGCTTGGCTGAGGTCTGCGATCGCTTTTTGGTAGTCTTTCATGTAATAGTAAACCAAGCCGCGATTGTTGTAGGCTTTGGCATCGGCGGGATTGAGTTGCAGTATGCGATCGAAATCGTCGATCGCCGCTTCATAGTTTCCTTTCTTAGCGCTGTGCAAACCACGCTTGTAAAATTGTTTGAGGTTCATAGGTCAACTTTCAGGATTGCTTGATGCTGGGGGTTGATTCCCGTGCAGTCAGTTTTGAGTTCGACAGCCGTTAATCTGTTGAAAGAGCATCCACACGCAGTCAGAGTAACTCTTAAATGATTCCCGGCAATCTACCCTAAACAGGCTTTTTGGTTTATTTTAACAGTAGTTAAATCCTGTTGAAAGGCTCTGCACCTCGGCTGGATTTACTTAGTCAGTTCGATTGTTTACCCGACGCTCGACTTGATCTCAAAAGTCTAGTTTTACTTGGTGCTCTGTGTCTCTTGATGCGGGGGCGATCGGCTCGATCGGCAAATTAAGTTTGAGACCGCTACTCAGTATAAATTGTTGCCAGCAGTCCTACCGAGTAAACTCTATATTTTTTTGACAAACTTCGTCTCAGTATTTGCGGCAGTACGTCTCTAAAAACTTTTGTGGCCTAATTACCAATTACCGATTGATTTCCTCTTCCACATAAACAGTCAATTTCTCCAAATCTGGAAGTTCGATCAATTCTTGTTCCTTTTCCTTAACCGACACGGGCATCATCACAGGTTTACGCTGCTCAATCCAGCAACTCGCCAGCGGTAAAGTTTGTTCCAAATCTTCCAAAGGCCTCGGAATTACCATCACCGCGTTCAACTCGCCAATTCGCTCAGCTTCGTACATTCCGGCCTCTACGGCTACTGCTACATCTGCAACTGCACCGCGAATAATTGCCGTGCACAAACCGGCGCCTATTTTCTCGTAAGCTGCCAAGTGTACGTCTGCGGATTTGAGCATAGCATCGCAAGCACCGACCATTGCCGGAAATCCCCGGGTTTCGAGCAAACCGATCGCCTGATTGCTAAGCCGAGAATAACTGCCGCTTTCCGAAAGTTCAGTCAGCCGAAAGCCGATCGGCAAAACCACTTCCAAATTAGCCAAAGGTCTAGCAATCACCAACTTAGAAACAAACTGCCCGAACTGTTCGGCAGTTTGAGCTCCAGCTTCCACAGCCAAACGCACATCCGAAATTCTGCCCCGGACGATCGCGGTACAGTGACCGGAACCAATTTTTTCGTATCCTACTAAAATCACCCCTGCCGACTTCAGCATCATGTCAGCAGTCCCCACGATTGCCGGAAAACTCTTGGTGGATACCAAACCCAAAGCAGTGTCTTTGAAGTATTCCTGGCGCTGCGATCGCTCTTCGTGACTGTTACGATCTGTTTGTCCGTCCATCTTCTATTACCCTTAGAAACTTCCCAAAATAAAAATTTGTTGATAGTTTATAGTTTCTCAGATGAGAAGACAGACTGCACGAGCTACAAGACACAGATTGCTGCGGCAAGGCCTTACAAATTGCTGAGCTACCAATAATATGAGATTACCTATTTATATTTGATCTTTCTGCCTTCAGCATAGCTGTCTTTTGCGGAAATGACGGCTACCCGGAACCGCCCGATAGACTTTGGCCGTTTTCCTCCGATCGATTAAAAGCTTGCCGGTGCGGAAACAGCGTCCCCAACAGCCGATTGATGTGAGCTTGACCGTACAGAATAGTTGGCGTTTCCCCTGGTTGGGGCGGCTCTGCGGCAGTGGATTCCGGCGGGTCTGGGGCAGTCTCTGGCGCAGTTTGAGGCGGTGTTTGGGCGGGTTGTGGCGGCTCGATCGGCTCGATCGGTCGATCGACTGGTGGCGTAGTGGCTTCGGGGGTTTCTGGTGATGTTGGCGCTGCTGTTGGCGCTGTTGCGGTTGCTTCTTCTGTGGCGGCTTGGCGGCTGGTATCTCCCATTAGAGAACCTGCTGCCATAATTTGCATTTTGTCGATACAAGGATTGATTAGGGTCGTCCCGGCCCCAATACAGGCATTTTCCCCGATCGTTCCCGCACCTACCACCAGCACCCCTGCACCCAGAATAACGCCCGCCGCGATTTCCAGAGTACCTTCACGGGCGTGAAGGATAACTCCCATACCGATACAGGCACCGGCGGCGATCGAGATCCGGCTGCCCGGATCTGCTTGCAGGATTGCTCCAGGGGCGATCGCCGCACCCTCATTCACAACTACATCGCCACTCATCAAAATCTGAGAGTTGCTACTTAATTGCAGTGGCGATAAATACATTCGACTTCACCATGAAAGGAGCTATTTTTTTCGATAAAACGACTTTAAATTATGGGTTTTCTCGACTGATAAATTTAACCATGTCAATCTAAGAAACGATAATTTACTAATACTGAGAAGCTTGATGCTTTAACGTTTTATAGAAACTTTCAGAAGATTCTAGATTTTGACCAACATTTCTCAATCGAGCTTTTTTACTATCTCAAGTCCAACTTCAATCCGCTTGGATTTCTCCCGTGGACACCTGTGTGAGGGCTTAACGGGAGAAACAAGCTAATTACCAGGCAAATTAAGGTCGTTGGATAATTTCTTCGAGTACCCGGCGCTTCGCTTTGGAGTCGATGCCCAGCAAACGGACGTACTCGCCACTGTGTTCTTTGAGACAGCTTTCGAGGGCAGAAATCACTTCGGATTCGCGGTTGGATGAGATCGGGGCGCAACTGCTCCAAGAACCGGTGCGGAAACGGCGCGCGTCGGCGTGTTCCGTGCCAATTTTGTAGCCTTGGGAAAGCAGGTTGCGGATTTGATCGAGCGTCTTGCCGGTCAAACTTCCGCTGCTGGCCGAACCAGTCGAAGCTGCTTTGTATCCCGATGTTGCTGCCGACTTAGATGTTCCTGCCGGCTTAGCCGATTGACCAACCGGGCCGTCGGGACGCTGAATAATTTCTTCAACTATGCGTCGCTTAGCTTTCGGGTCAATCCCGATCAAGCGCACGTACTCGCCCTGGTACTCGTTCATCACAGATTCCAAAGCGGCGATCGCCTCAGATTCGTTTTTCACTTGCAGCGAAGCCCCGCTTTGCCATGAACCGGTGCGGAAGCGGCGCGCGTCGGCGTGTTCCGTCCCCACCTTGTAGCCTTGAGCTAGCAAGCCGCGAACCTGAGCCACTGTTTCGGCACTCAATTTTCCGCTTGACACAGAACCGCTATTGTGGTTGGAAGCTTGTGCAACTTTACCGTTAAATTGGTGAGTTTTCGCGCCGTTAGAACCGTTAGAGCCGTTGTCTCCCGGTCTTTGGACGATTTCTTCTAGTACGCGGCGCTTGGCTTTGGTGTCAATCCCGATCAAGCGGACGTATTCTCCTTGGTGCTCGGCCATGCAAGCTGACAAAGCCGCGATTACTTCAGAGTCGCGGGTTGAGGAAATCGGGCCGCAAGTACGCCAAGAGCCGGTACGGAAGCGGCGTGCATCGGCGTGTTCAGCTCCTACGCTGTATCCTTGGGCTAGTAAATTGCGGATGCTATCGGCAAGAGTTGAACTCAATTGGGTGCCGGCATGAGTAGAATATTTGGTTTGATTCATATTTGGGTTGGTACTTTTCTCGTTGCGAATTGGTGCTAGACAGGCGATGTTCTCAGCGCAGCGATAACCCGTTCTCAGAGCGTCATTGATGCCGATGACATGGGTCGCAAATTGAATGTCAGAATCTTGAACGTCAGGCAAGCGATCGGCTTGCTTCTGATTAGTGATGATGGCTCCCGAAGGTACGTACTTACCGGGGGGGATCTCCACATCTTTAATTAGTACGTGCATCATGACAATGCAGCCGTTGCCCACTCTGGCATTGAACACCGTAGAGCGAAAGCCGATAAAGCAGTTGTCGCCCACGTAGGCAGGGCCGTGAATTAAACTCATGTGGGTGAGGGAAGTATTTTTCCCCACCCACACAGAATAGGATTTGTCGTCGTCTCCTGTGACTCGGCCTTGTTCTAGGCCGTGAATCACTACTCCGTCTTGAATGTTGCTTCCTTGTCCGATATAAAAAGGAGTGCCTTCGTCGGCGCGAATAGATGTCCCGGGGGCAATCATCACATTAGAACCGATCTGCACATCCCCAATAATGTTAGAAAAGGAATGTACGAAGGCGGTATCGTGAATTTTGGGCTCAGCCAAGTTTTTCGACCAAGGCGTCGGGGGAGCCGCAACGTTGCGGACTGCCATAAATTAAGTTCTCCTAAACTGAAAAATCTTTTTGTTAGTTGTTAGTTGTTAGTTGTTAGTTGTTAGTTGTTAGTTGTTAGTTATTTTTCCACTAACTGCTAACTGCTAACGGTTGCAACTAGCCGTATGGGTCGTCTTTTTTACTGTAAATGAGGCGGTTTTCTACATTGACAGTATCTATAATGCCTACTACCAGAGCATCGATCGGACGGTTTTCGCTTCCGGGCGCGATCCGGGCTGCGCTGCCTCGGGTCACTAAAACCCATTCATCGATACCAGCGCCCACACAGTCAGCGGCTACCTCATAGCCGGGAACTGGCGAACCTTCCTCATCAATGAATTGCAGCAGTAGAAATTTCGATCCTCTCAGCGTCGGCTCTTTTTGGGTACTGACAACTGTGCCGAGAACTTTGGCCATTTGCATTTTAGGTAATAGGTAATAGGTAATTGGTAATTGTCATTTTTACACTGTCACTTGTCTTTTTTTAATTAGCTTTCCTCAGTCCGCTGTCCGCCTTTTAGAGCTTCGTCTAGTAACTAATCACTCATGACTGATGACTGATGACTAATAACCAATATCCCATACCCACCTCAATTAAAAATTAAAAATGCTAAATCAAAAACATCGCGATTTTTAATTTTTAATTACCAAACGCCCCTAACAGCCGATCGCCTGTCTTAAGATCTGTTGAGGGGGCGAATGCCGCTGACGCCTTCACGGAACTGTTCTACAGCTTCGGTGTAGCGAATCGGCAACACGTACTCTAAGTTTTCGTGAGGGCGGGCGATTATGTGGGTGGACATCACTTGTCCGCCGTTAACGCGCTTCACTGACTCTACTCCGGCTGCGACAGAAGCTTGCACTTCCGAGACATCTCCTCTTACAATGACCGTAACCCGAGCGCTACCGATTTTTTCGTAGCCTACCAAGGTGACGCGGGCTGCTTTGACCATCGCGTCAGCGGCTTCTACCACTGCGGGGAAGCCTAAGGTTTCGATCATGCCAACTGCAATTGCCATTGGTTTTACTCCTGATTGAATATTTGGGGAACTAAACAGTTAATTTTTGACGATCGCACAAATTTTCCTTAAACGAAATTTTTGTGCGCTAAGAACTTAGTAACCTCGGAACTGTTCTACTGCTTCTGTATATCGAATCGGCAGAACGTATTCTAGGTTTTCGTGGGGGCGAGCGATAATGTGGGTAGAGACGACTTCTCCGCCGTTCACGCGCTTGACGGATTCCACTCCTGCTGCGACTGAGGCTTGGACTTCCGACACGTTGCCGCGCACAATTACGGTGACGCGGGCGCTGCCGATTTTTTCATAGCCCACGAGGGTAACGCGGGCAGCTTTGACCATAGCATCGGCAGCTTCCACAACAGCGGGAAAACCTTTTGTCTCAATCATTCCCACGGCAATTGACATTTTTGAATCTCCTTTGAGGATGAGCGAAATTACCGTTACAAATCTTTGAGAAATCTAAAAATTTGGACGGGGAGGCCCACATTTTTTAGTAAGGCAGTGTAAAGCTTCCTATCCTATAAGAATAGGGGAAGCTGTCCACCTTGACAATATAAACTAACATCATAATGTTTAATAACAAAAATTAAAATTTTTTATGTTACTTAAACTAATTTAATATTTATTTAATAATCTTAATATAGAGAGGGGTGGATGCCGACGGCGAAGGGGGATTCAAGTAAGTAATAATACTCATAAAGTAGAGTTCGGTATGTGAAGCCGGAGCTGATCACTGCCGGGACACTTGGGGATTTCAAAAGGGGGATCGCGGGGAAATCGGCAAAAAAGCAGTCTTGACCCATCAGCAGGCATTTTTTTCTTTGAGTGCCTCGTCTGGTCAGCTAGTAATTTTGTATTGAGATAATTATCAGTTTTGATGGTTTAATGTATAGTTAATCTGGAGTGCAAATTATTTTGCCACAACTATACGATCGGGTTTAGTCAAAGTTTTAGGGTATCGCGCGATCGCCCGCGACTGTTTTTGTATAAAGGCAGCCGGTAATTTGAAGTTTAAGGGATAAATTAAGTCAGGAACCTCAGCCTCAAGGCATGAGGCTTGAAAGAGAAATCTAACAAGCCATCCTGCCCAGCCTAAGTCTTAACTGACTACGTTTTTTGAGTCACGACACCGGGCGGATGCGAAGCTAGTCCCCTGCTCTGTCGCTAGTAGTTAAACAACTTTAAGGTCACTGAAGTAGTGCTGCTAGCCGGCGCAAGCTCAGAAAACCTTGGCGAAGCTAACTTTACCCCAGAAATGGGAGTTTGAGGCAACCATACCTCATCGGAGGGGCAACCATACCCCTCCACCCCGCGAGGGGATTTTAATTAATGTAAAGCCGTGCTAAAAGCACGGGGTTTCTACCCATTTTTCTCATGACTCAATTTCTCCTCCAAGCCTGTTGGTGGGTACCTTTATATGGCTTGATAGGCGCAATTTTAACTTTGCCGTGGTCTACGGGAACCGTTCGCAGAACAGGCCCGAGACCGGCAGCTTACTTCAATTTGCTGATGACGGTGTTGGCTTTCATACACGGGTCAGTTATTTTTACAGCGACTTGGGATCAACCCCCCCAACAATTGCTCGTGCACTGGGTGCAAGCAGCCGATTTAGATTTGTCTTTTGCAATAGAAATCTCCACCGTCAGCGTCGGAGCAATGGAGTTAGTTAGTTTTCTGAGTTTGCTAGCACAAATTTACGCCCTTGGCTACATGGAAAAAGACTGGGCGCTAGCTCGATTTTTTGGGCTGCTCGGTTTTTTTGAAGCGGCAATTAGCGGCATTGCCATTAGCGACTCGCTGCTTCTAACTTACGCTTTGTTGGAAGTGCTGACGCTTTCAACTTACTTGCTAGTCGGGTTTTGGTACGCTCAACCGCTGGTAGTAACAGCCGCTCGTGATGCGTTTTTAACCAAGCGTGTAGGAGACGTGCCACTGCTGATGGGAGTAGTGACGCTTTCAACTTTAGCGGGAAGTTTGAATTTTTCCGATTTGGAAATATGGGCTGAAACTGCAACTTTGTCTCCCCTAGTGGCGACTCTTTTAGGTTTGGCTTTAATCTCCGCACCTACAGCCAAGTGCGCTCAATTTCCCTTCCATTTGTGGCTCGACGAGGCGATGGAAGGGCCCAATCCGGCTTCGATTATGCGGAATACGGTAGTTGTGGGCGCTGGCGCTTATGTTTTGATTAAACTTCAGCCTGTTTTAGCGCTGTCACCTGTGACGGATGCGGTGCTGGTGGTTTTGGGTGCGGTGACGGCTGTTGGCGCTTCCTTGGTGGCGATCGCCCAAATCGACATCAAAAGAGCACTATCGCATTCTACCAGCGCTTCTTTGGGTTTGGTGTTTATCGCCGTGGGGCTAAATCAAGTTGACATTGCTTTGCTGTTGCTGTTCGCGCACTCGATCGCCAAGGGCTTATTATTCATGAGCGTAGGGTCAGTTATTGCCACAACTAACACTCAAGATTTAACAGAAATGGGGGGGTTGTGGTCGAAGATGCCTGCCACGACTACGGCTTATTTAGTAGGCGCTGCGGGGATGGTAGCGCTGTTGCCTCTGGGCAACTTTTGGGCGATGCGGCGCTGGCTCAACGGTTTTTGGACTCTGCCTTTGTGGCTGGTAATTGTGTTGCTTTTGGTTAATGGTTTGACGGCGCTAAATTTAACTCGCATATTCGGTTTAGTGTTTGCTGGAAAAGCGCAGCCGAAAACTCGCAGAGCTCCAGAAGTCGGTTGGCCAATGGCTTTGCCGATGGTAATTTTGACCGTAATGGGGCTGTTGGTGCCTTGGATGTTGCAGGAGTGGCAACTTTTAATTAGTTGGACTGGGCCTTGGGCGGAAACGGGGGATTTTGATACTTTAAATTTGCTGTTGAAGACTCTGCATCTTCCGCTGTTAATGTTATCTGGGTTGATTGGCGTTGCGGTTGGGGTGGCGATTTATTGGTACGGGGTTTTACCTCGACCGGTAAGGCTGCCGGTGCCGGCGTTGCAGGATTTGTTTGCTTACGATTTTTATATCGATCGAGTTTACCGCTTGACTGTGGTTTGGGCTGTGGCTTTTATTTCTAAAATCAGCGCTTGGACTGATAGGTATGTGGTGGACGGGGCGGTGAATTTGTTCGGTTTTGCCACAATTTTTAGCGGTGAAGGGTTGAAGTACAGCGGCACCGGTCAGTCGCAGTTTTATGTGTTGACTATTGCGGCGGGTGTTGCTGTATTGCTGGCGTTGATTATTTGGCAGTTTTAAACCGCAGAGTTTGGCAGATGAATCTATTCTGGGTTTGTCTGCTTTTGATCTAGTTTTATTTAATTTTTAACCGCAGATGAGGGCGGATGAACGCAGATGAACGCAGATGATTTTATTCTGGGTTTGTCTGCTTTTTTATCTCATTTTACTCAAACTCGATCGGCCACAATTCTGTCACCGCAACTTCCCAACCGGGCAAAAGTTCGGGAATTGAAATCATGTCGCCGTCTCTCAATACCACTGGCTCTGCTTGGGGAGTGTAAATTGTTATTGTGCGCTTGTCTGGGTCGATTAATATTCCTACTTTTGCTCCGAGTTCGATAAATGATAAAATTTTTTCTTGCAGGGGTTTGAGGCGATCGGACTGAGATTTGATTTCTACAACTAAGTCGGGAACAAGTTCGGCAAAATACCTTTTACTTTGTTTGAGGCGATCGGCTGTCACAAAAGAAACATCGGGAGCTCTCAGATCAGAATTGGGGAGGATAAACCCGCCGCTAGATTCAAATACTCGTCCGAGTTTGCAAGGTTTGACCCAGTTTAGTAAAAGTCTGCCAAACTCTGCCCCAATTTCGCTCGATACAATGTCTGATGGGCCCATAAGGATAATCTTCCCGTCTACCAGTTCTAATTGGTAGTCTAGATGCGCTTCCGATAGTATACTTTGCAGTTGTTCCAAGTCGGCAACGGTGAGACGGGTGGAAGGAGAACCGGATTTAATTCGCAAATATTCTCGATCTGTAAGACTTGAGGTCATAGGAGGATTCCAGAGATATTTGAATCTATGTTAACAAGAAAATCAGCCGATCGCTTTTATATGTAGTTGCTTTGCGTTAATGTTAAATATAGCTCTAAATACTGTGTAACAAAGGAAAGTTTTAATTGATGCTCAGTGCTTTAATCTGGATACCAATGTTGGCCGCTGCCCTGATTGGGCTCTGGCCCGGTTCAGTGAGTTCTAAAATAGTTCGGAATGTCGCGATCGCCATTGCGGGTATAACTTTTATTCTCTCGGTGATTTTGGCAGTTCAGTTTGATGCCAGTATCAGTCAGTTGCAGTTTTCGGAATTTATTCCTTGGATAGATGCTTTGGGATTGAATTACAATCTCGGCGTTGATGGTTTGTCTTTGCCTTTGGTAATTTTAAATACTCTGCTGACAGGGGTAGCTATTTACGCTACGGATGAGTCGATCCGCAGACCTCGACTTTATTATTCTTTGATTCTGTTAATTACAGGCGGCGTAACAGGGGCTTTTTTATCTCAAAATTTGCTGCTGTTTTTCCTGTTTTTTGAGGTAGAATTGATTCCGCTTTACCTGTTAATTGCGATTTGGGGAGGCGAGCGCCGAGGTTATGCTGCTACTAAGTTTTTAATCTATACTGCATTTTCGGGAATTGTGCTGCTGGCTGCTTTCTTGGGCACTGGTTGGCTTAGCGGTGCTTCGAGTTTCGATATGGTTGGTGCAGCGGGCGCCTCGCATTTGCAAGGAGGATTGCCCTTGCCTTTGGTGAGGCAAATTGTTTTGCTGGCAGGGATATTGCTGGCTTTTGGAATTAAGATGCCTTTAGTGCCTTTTCATACTTGGCTGCCGGATGCTCACGTAGAAGCTTCGACGCCGGTTTCGGTGCTGCTGGCGGGGGTGCTTTTGAAGCTGGGAACTTACGGGATGCTGCGCTTTGGTTTGGGTTTGTTTCCAGATGCGTGGGCGGTGGCAGCGCCGACTTTGGCGAGTTGGGCGGTGGTGAGTGTGCTTTACGGGGCCAGTTGTGCGATCGCCCAAAAAGATATGAAAAAAATTGTAGCTTACAGTTCGATCGCTCACATGGGCTACATTTTGTTAGCTAGCGCCGCAGCTACTCCGATTAGTATGCTGGGAACTGTTTTACAAATGGTTAGCCACGGTTTAATTTCGGCGCTGCTATTTTTGAGTGTCGGCGTTGTTTACAAAAAATCCGGCACCCGCAACATCGATGTCCTCAAAGGTTTGTTCAATCCCGATCGCGGTTTGCCGATGATTGGCAGTTTAATGATCCTCGGCGTGATGGCTAGTGCCGGCATTCCGGGTTTGGCTGGATTTATTGCTGAATTTTTGATGTTTCGGGGCAGTTTGCCAGTGTTTCCCGTGCAAACTTTGCTCTGCATGATCGGCACTGGTTTAACTTCAGTTTACTTTTTAATTATGGTCAACCGCGCCTTTTTCGGCCGCCTTTCGGATGTGGTGGTAAATTTGCCGCAAGTCCGCTGGCGCGATCGCATCCCTTCGCTGGTTTTAGCAATAATTATCGCCATCATGGGAGTGCAGCCGGGAGTTTTAATTGCTTTGAGCGAAAAAACTGCGATCGGAATGGTTGCTAATGTGCCACCGCAAGTTAAAGTTATTGCTCAAAACTTGAAATAAAATATGACGTAGGTTCGTAGTGAGGAATGCAAGTCCTCTCTTAACAGCTTTTAGTCCATAGGTTCGTAGTGAGGAGTGCAAGTCTTCTCTTAACAGTTTTTAGCCCATCATTTAAGGACTAAAGTCCTTACTACAAACCTATTTCTTCGTTCTTCCTTCTATTCAGGCTTAATTAAAATGACAAGTACCGTATTAAAACCATCTTCCCATCCCCTATCCGCATACATTGACATCTTGGAATCAGGCAAAGCTTTACTGCCTGAATCTACGGAAAATGTAGTTGAAGTTGTCGGCATTCTCAAAAGTTACGGTGTGGTTCTTGATGCCTATTCTCGCAATCTTAATTATATTGCAGAAGAACAGTTTTTAGTGCTTTTTCCGTTTTTTAAATATTTCAACGGAGATGTGACGCTGCCCAAATTAATTCGCTATTGGTGGCACGATCGCATAAATTTTGAGTATGCTGAGTATTGCATGAGAACAATGCTTTGGCACGGCGGCGGCGGTTTGGATAGTTATTTGGATTCCCCGGAATTTAGCAGTTTGGCCGAAAAGGCGATCGCGGCTAAATTGAAAGGCAATTTTTTCATGCAGGGACTAAACAAAACCTTTCCTGATTTTTTGCCGGAACAAGTGCGGATGCTGGCTTATTACACCGGTCTCGGTCAGTTTTGGCGGGTAATGAGCGATTTGTTTATAGACTTATCTGATTCCTACGATCGAGGGGAAACTAAGTCTATTTCTGATGTAGTTGATTTTGTCAAAGCCGGTTTAGTCGCCGCGGCCAGCCTACCGATTACCTACAGCGTCAAGATTCACGGTCAAGTCTACGATATACTGCCAGCGACGGCTAATTTGACATTTTTACCAGATGTAGCCGTGCCTTATGTAGAGGCTGTTTTCTTTCGGGGCACAGCTTTTTTTGGTACAGTTTCCTACAACGCTCAAGCCCATCAAATCCCGGAAAAACAAAAAGATTTTGCCTACGGGGCTTTGTTTGCTGATCCTTTACCTATTGGAGGTGCAGGGATTCCGCCAACTCAATTAATGCAAGATATGCGGCATTTTCTGCCGGAGTATTTGCACGAAGTTTATCGCACTAGCTGTCGGGGTGAAGATGATCTGCGGGTGCAAATTTGCCAGAGTTTTCAGAAGTCGATGTTTTGCGTGACGACGGCGACTATTTTGGGTCTAGCACCTCATCCAATGAATACCTCCGATCCAGAGGAAAAAAAGGCTAATCGAGCTTATTTGGAAGGTTGGATGGATCGATTTGGGAATTCTCGCTTGGATTGGGCAAACCAGCCAACTAACAGGGCCTGTCAGTTGTTCCCCGAACGGTAGAAGGGCGACTGGTTTTTAGGGCGCAATGTCTTTAGGAGTTGCAACATACCGGCTTTGGCAATTGCTTTCTTTTGGAGGGCGAAAGCTCATCCTGGCGATCGAAAGGATATCACGTCCCGTCAAATAGGCGTTATAAGGCAAGTAGTGAAAGCTTCAGTCCTCAAACTTTTATGAGGACTGAAGTCCTCACTACCAAACAATTTTATGGTAGTCATTTTAACGGACATAATATGACCTGATCAACTGTTTGTTTTCGGCTCATTGTGATTGCTTTCATAAGAGATGTATCCGCTAACGCTTAGACTGGTAATGACAGGATAAAGCACTTCTTATTTCCGAAGTATCTAAATTCGGACTAGAAGACTCAGGCCGTGAGAGTCGGTTCCGCAAGTTCCCAGCAAACCATAAGTTTCTGCTAAATCTTTGACTAAAGCAGTTTGTTTGGGACTCGGTATCCAAGGATTGGGATTACCGTAAGCATAGTAAATTTCTACACCGTCAATGCCGAAACTGGCTGCTTCTGGGATTAGTTGATCTGCGCTAGATCGATACCTGCAAGGATGTGCGAGAACTGCTAAACCTCCTGCTTCATGAATAGCTTCAATTACCCGGGCTGCTGAATAACAATAAGTACCCTCCGTGCTTTTACCTCGTAGGTATGGTTTGAGACTGGGATGTTGCGGATCGAAGGCGTAACTGAGAATGTGTACCTCATTGTTGAGCAATTCGGCATTAATTTCAGCGCCTGTCCAGAGACTAGGTGCTTCGCTATTTTTGTCGGGATGGTTTAATTTCCAATTATCCAGCCAAATTTGAGCTTTAAGGTAGCCTTGGGTGCTGTGGTGGTCGGTGATAGCTAAGCCTTTGAGACCTCCGGCTATGGCTTGTTCCATCAATTTCTCTGGCTGCAATCGCCCGTCGGAGTAGACTGTGTGCATATGAAAATTATAGGAACCCGGACAGCTATCGGCATCAATTGTCTGAAAGACTTGTTTGAGTGCTGAGATATTTTGGGCTTCTGGTTTGAGACTAGAACTTGTTGGGGAAGCGAGATTGACAGCCATAAGCGTTATTATAGAAAAAACTAACCTTGTTTAATATATCTAATAAATTGATATGTTGCACCTGTGGCAATAGTCGGCTGTGGGATTGAAACATCTGGCGGATTGTTGCGTTCGGCACAAGATATCAATTCACTCGCACATCTTGCACAATTCTCTATCCAGCATTTTATCTGCGGGTGGGGGCGGGTTTATGAGATTATTGATTTTAGGCAATTATATTTGGTAAAACTCCCCTCTAAAGGTTTGTTGACAATGCCGCAAGATATCAATTACTCCCACATATTGCATCATTCTTAACAACAGGCTTTCCGGCCTATTCCACCAAGAGTAAATTTTCTTGTGGGGTGGGCATTCTGTCCGCCCTCTACAGGTTTGTTGACAATGCCACAAGATATCAATTCAATCGCACTTTAAACCTGCAGCCGCGGCTGTGGGAAATTCGATCGGCACAAAAGTAACGCCATATATTGCTGTAGAACATGGTACAATATGCGCTACTCGTTTGGGAGGATTTTTCCGATTTCCAGTCTTTGAGTCAAACTCAATTATACCCGTTGCTCCCTCGGCTTTAAAGTTGGGATCGGCTAAGGTTTTTTGCATTCCTTCGCGGCTGGGTTCTGGCTGCATTTCTAGGGCTTTAATCAGTGTCCGGGCGGCATCGTAGGTTAAGGCCGATCGAGTATTCACCGGGCCTCCCCACAATTTTTCCGCGTTTACAGGAAATTTTTTGTCAAAGCTTGCTAGCGGATGCCAAAACAGGGATATTCCCAGTTTTTCAATAGACTTTAGCTCTTTTGCTACTTCTAGCGTTCTCGGTTCGTACAGCGTCCAGGGCCCGACAATCCAATTGCGATCGCGGTTAGCTTTTATCATTTCGATCGCATTTTCCAGGGAATTAGTGACTTGACCGTCGGGAATGACAAGTAAGGCTGTTTTTCCGGCTTTCTCAACTTTTTGGATTGCTGTTTCGGCGTCAAAATTATTTTTAGATAAGTCGTAAGAATTACGTAGCCTAAAAGTCGAGCCTCCTTTTGCTTCAAATTGCTTTTTGAATTCTTCCCACAAAGAAGCGCTGAACGGACTGTTGGGATTGTAAAATACTGCGGCTTTTTTCTCACCAACCAAGAACAGTTGATTTACTAAAGCTTCAGCTTCTATGCTAGTTGTCGGAGCCGTCCGAAAGAAAAATTTTCGAGGTTTTCGCGTCAGTTCTTCTGTGGTGCTTCCCGGAGAAATGGCGATTAGTTGATTTTGATTGTAAATATCTACTGTTTCCACAGTCATGTCGCTGGTGTAGTGTCCGATGACTGCTAAAATATCGGGTTGGGCGGCCAGTGAATTAGCCCTTTGAACGGCGTAGGATTTGATATTTCCGTCATCAGCAATGATGACTTTGAGACCTTTTTTTCTAATAGCTTTTGCTTCGAGAAATCCTTGGCCTGGAAAATCTTTATTGCTGCTGTCATTGGGTTTGATGAGACTTAAATTAACTTCGGTTTGAGCTTGAGCAATGCCACGCAGCAGTTCTTCTGCTAAATTTGCGTTGAAGATGCTGCCGTCCTGATTTCTGCGGATGGGAACAACAATTGCGATCGTGTAATATTCTGCATTTATTGCCTTTAGCAGAGCATTGTTGATGTAAATTAAAGTTTCTGGGTCTCTGCGGTCTTCCCGCCAGGACTGTTTGAGCAATTTTAAAGCTTCGGGATAATTTCCGTCGGCAAACTCATTGATTCCCCTTTGTTTTGACCACAGGGCGGAGGTTTGCACTAAGAGTTTTTCGCCGGAACTTACACCATCTGCGGAGGGGGTAGGCAGCGTTGGTTGCGGAGAAATTGTGGGGATTAGCGGGAAAATTCTGGGGATTAAAAGTACGCTAGCCCCAAAAGCCGCAATTCCCGCAAAGCCGAACAGCAGCCAGCGAAAGCGCGATCGCAACTTCCGCGAAGTTTTGCCTAACTCGGGCCGTTCGACGATCGAATCCAAGCCTTGCAAAATTTCCTCAACAGACTGGTAGCGCTGCTGAAAGTGGAAGCACACCATCTGGGTTAAAATATTTTTGAGCTTCTTGCTAACTTGTACCGCAGGGCGATCGGGCGTCGAGTAATCCCAGACAATTTCACCAGTTTCGGGGTCTTGCGGCAGATTTGTGGGACGCCGCCCGGTGAGAGCTTGGATGGCGATGATTCCGAGGGCGTAAATGTCGTTGTAGGGTTGCGGGAGAGAGCGCGGATTGTATTGTTCGGCCGGCATATAACCGCTGGTACCGATCACCTGAGATGTGAATATTTCACCTGTAGAGTTAGAAGTAAAAGTGCTGATTTCTTTGACAGCCCCAAAATCAATTAAAACAATTTTTTTATCGGTTTCGCGCCGAATTAAGTTAGCAGGTGTAATATCGCGGTGAATAATTTTTTCTTGGTGGACACATTTTAAGATTTCCAGAACTTGCCGCAACAGAGCAACGGTTTTTTTCTCATTCCACTGATCGCCCGCAGTTAGTTCTTTACAGAGGGGATGTCCTTCAACGTATTCTTGAACTAAATAAAAACAATCGTTTTCTTCAAAGCGATCGAATAATTCCGGAATGCACGAGTTTTGCCCGAGACGGTGCAAAGCGCTAGCTTCCCTTTCAAACCGCCTCCTTGCCATCTCCAAGACGCGCGGATCGTTCGATGAGGGAAAAGGAATTTCTTTAACAACGCACAGAGGATTATTAGGTTTGTTTATTTGTGCAGCCGTGTAGGTTCTAGCAAACCCTCCCTGTCCCAACAAAGCGATAATTTGGTAGCTTTCGTGCAGGATATGCCCTGATTCGAGACACATAAATTTTTCAATACCTCTTGAGTGGCTGCGGTCTTTAATGTTAATTATAGGGACTTAAACAAAAAATTAGTCCCTCTCATGGTAAAATCCATTGTAGTGTAGTTGGCGCTTCCACGTCGCCAAAATCTCATCAAGGAAACAAGTCCCACCGCCATACCCCCATGCGTCGATAAATGGTGTGGTTGCGAGAGACAATGTTTTTACCCACAAATCGCAAAAAACGGGGTTCACCCTAATCATAGAGCACTCAGGTAAGGGCGAAAAAGTGACTCTTTAACTTCAAGAGTTGGCAGACAATATATGGCGTGAAATCGCCAAAACTGATCAGGGGGTATTTTTAGTAACTAAACATTTATATGATGGAGTAAAAAGTCTGTCATTAGATGTAAGCTTTTAAGCATTTAAACTATGAGCAGAGCTTTACATTTTAAAGTTAAGACTGTTAATACCGTCGCATTTGGTAGCCGTGCTCGGAAAAATTATCCCCGTAATTTTAAGCGGCGCCGGGAAGAAGGATTGGCTCCTTCTAATCGTTTTAAGCTCGAACGTTTTGGCTTTATTTGATTCCTCTACAAAGCCAATAAAAGAGCGGTGTAAATTCCAGCACCCAGAGCAAATGCCCAAAACCGACTTTCTCGTTCTTCTGGCAATTCTTCTTTGAGAACGTTGAGAACAATTCCTCCGGCTAAAAAAGCAAATAAAACTGCGATCGCAGTTTTTCCAATTTCTGTAGCGCTACCCAACACCCACCCCACAATAATAGCTGCTGCTAGTATCCAGCGTCCGATGCGATCGTAAATATGCTTGTGGTGTTCCCGCAAACCAGAGTCGTTCACTGCAAAGTGCAGTGCCATTGCACAAGAAAACAACAGCAGATTGGTAAAGCCTGGTTGTTCCCGATGCAGCAGCAGATAGCCAATCAGAGCATTGTAGATTGAAAAAGAGGCAATGTGCAACCAAAAAACACCAAGACTGGTCACATCATCTTCGCCACGCTGACGAGATAAGTTTGCCATTCGCTCCAGGCCGTAAAATACAGTCAATCCTAACAAAGCTATTAAATAAACGTGGTGTTCTAGATAGGAAATAACTCCTGCTTCTACTTGCTCTAATACCGCTTGGTGCTGATTTAGTTCCGGTAAAATATGCACAAAAACATAAGCTACCGAAACCCCACCCGCCGCTGAAAGCCAGCCACTGCGAGGAATAGGTGCAAACCGCAACTTGCCGCAAAATAAATGTGTCAGGGCTAAACCAATGGCACTCAGCGCGGTTAAAGCTAAAGTATTAGGAGCCAGGCGTAAAGCTGCTGCTATTACCATAATTATGCTCAACCCAATTAATCATGTCTTAAAGCTTTAATGACTTGGTGATACCGCTCTTGCACATCTTTCTGGTCTTGCTCTTGAGAGATTTGTTCGCCGCTACTATTTAAAATCATCTCCGCCTGACGGCGTAAAGCTTCTCGTTGTTTGGAATTGTGGGTGTAAGTGGCAATGCAAGCTATAGCTTCCAATAAGCGAATTGTTACCGCCACATCTGATTTACTGTACTGGCGGATTTGGTTAAAGGCAGCATCGACTAACCCTTCAAACGTCACTCCTTCAACAATGACGCGCAAATTTTGTTCATCGTCGTAGCGATAGGGCGAGGGAAAATCCCTTTCAGCGAGGCGGGATAATCCGGCGCTGAGTCGATCGATACACCGAATCGCAGTAAACGGATCGTTGATACCAGGAGAAATCGCACGCAAGGCAATTTCAACTAACTGATCGATGGGAAATTTTATATCTTGATATTCAGTCCGTTCTTGGCCCAGAATAAAAGCATCGTTAATCTGTTGTTTCAGGCTTTGATTCACCTCTTTTTCCGGGAAAACCATCGCTAAATCGCTGCCCTTGACGATAAACTTTCCCGGTCGAGTTGTAAGACGTACAAGCAGATCGTACTTACGGGCAGTTTTCATTAATTCGTCGTCATCGATTGCTTGCAAATAACCCTCGCCCGTGGCTTTGATTGGACTTGCTTCCGAGTCAAAATTTGCAGGAATTTCTCCGACTTGTCGCGAGTTGTTCGCTTTACCTTCTCCGATTTTTTCGGGAAACAGACGATCTAGAGCTTTGTCTAAATCGCCACTAACCTGAGTAATTATATGGGAGGCTTGAATAATGGTTGATGCGTGATGGATAAAGTAAATCAGTACGCCGATACTGGCAATTGCCAATCCGGTACCAACTGTAACCGAGAGTTGGGGTACAAAGAGACTGTATCCTTCTCCTTCTGCATGAATGGTTCGCAGTACGAGTAAACAGTAAATAAACGTGGCAATGAAAGTGCCAAGCACGATTTGATTGCCCGTATCCTGCATAAAATTACGCAGCAATCGGGGACCAAAATTTGAACTCGCTAACTGAAGCGCCACAATAGTAATAGAAAAAGCTGTAGCAACAACGCTGATCATTGAACCGGCAACCGATGAAAGAACCGCTCGCGCACCATCGGCTCCACCCGTGTAAATCCACCTCCAGTTTGGTATATTACCCGTGCGGTCAATTCTCAGCATTGCGATCGCTAAAATCATCGACCCCACCGCCATCAACGTTGGGATAAACCAGTAGCTAGAGTGCAGCGAGTCCCAAATTTTGCTTAACTTGACATTTTTCATGAGTTGGGGTGGCGTGAAGATTGTCCGTTGCCATCTTGTTGCGATCGCACTTCAATGAGTTTTTGCAGAGAACCGCTGATGCTGCGGGGTTTGGGAACTTCGCCATTACCAGCGGGCCATCCTTCGCGTTGACGTTTGCGATCGCCATCCGTCTCTTCGGTTTGGTCGTGAAACAAAATTTGCTGCGTAGGAAAGGGCAAGTCGATGCCATTGGCAGTAAGCTTTTCCTTAATCGCAGAAAGCACCTTGTCCCGCGATCGCAGATCGTCAAGTCGTCGCGGCGGAGCAATCCACCATCGAGCGCGGATATTGACGGTACTTCCTGCAAGTTCCATCAGCAGCACGTCAGGAGCAGGGTCATTCAAAACCTCATCCACACTCTGCAGGGCTTCCATCATTAACTGCTTGGCTCGGTTAATATCATCGCCGTAGCCGATACCAACGTCGTATTCCATCCGGCGTTTCTCAAAGGCGGTATTCACAGTAACAGAATTGGTGAACAATTCCGCATTGGGAACTACAATCCGGCGACCATCATAGGTTCGGATTGTTGTAGCGCGAGTTTCAATATTTTCTACCGTTCCCTCAAAGTTTTTAAACACAATCTGGTCATCGATTTGGAACGGTTCCGTCAAAAGAATTAGGATACCAGCTAGGAAGTTTTGTAAGATATCGCGAAAGGCAAAACCAATCGCTACCCCGCTAATTCCCAGCAGTTGCACCAAATCGCCTGCTTTAAATGTGGGAATTACAATCGACAAGGCAATAAACAGACCAACCAGAACAGTAATACCCTGTGCTAACCTTCCTAACACCAGCCCCAAATTCCGGGATTGGCGGTGGTTGCGGGTAAGTCGCCTGACCGCTCTCTTAATTGACCTGCCAACAAAGAAAAAGATTCCGAAAACAAGGAACGCTAGTATCATATTAGGCAGCAGGACAATGAAGCCATTGATCATGCTCTCAATCTTGTCCCAGACTCCGGATATTTCTGCTCTCATAAAACTTCCTCTTGCATCATATCGATTCCGGTTGCACCGGAATGCTTGTTGACTGTTGACTGGTGACTGTTGACTGTAGAAGGAGGGGTCAACAAAATGAAAATTGCGCGAATTATTTGTTGGCAGGTTGATTCGACTTTACGCCCGACTCCGGAAACGCGGATTTGATATCATTCCTGCCTGCGCCGGAATTGATATCAGTCGTTATTGATAGTAGTGAAATTAGCCATGTCAAACTCTATCTTAAGGCGGTAGATTACTGTAACGTGAGGCTAATTTAGGACTTACACAGCCCCAGTAAATATTGGGGATGGTTCGTTACGCAGAAAGCTAACGCACCAACAATTTTTTTCAAGTGGACATCGAAGCCACATCTTGACCGTTGAGTTTTTGTGCGATCGCATCCAGCACCCTCTGTTCTGCTTCGGAAACCTCTCCGCTACTTTCGGCAATGCGACGGCATTGAGCTAATAGCGGTACTGCAAAGTCGGGGTTAAGTTGCTCTAACAATGCACCCAATGGTTTGGGGGACTTGATGTTAGCAGCAATCCTTTTGAGAGAATCGGCATTTAATTGCAATGCCTTCAATTCTGGCAAAATATCTTCCCAGTTTTTGTTGGGATAAGTTGCCAAAATCATGTGAACCATAATTTGATCCATCCCTGCTTGCTGCGCGATCGCAACATCGAGATATTTCTCGCTTTGTTGCTGAATCGATTGCAGCGTTTCGGTTCCAGGTTCTTCAGTATCTTCCCTCAGTTTGGCTTCGTAAAACTGGCGCGCCGCATATCCCAGCGCGTACAGCATCGTAGCATTGGTACTCGCACCAATCATCGCGCCAGCCAGCGGTACGTTGCGTAAAAAGCCCAAACCAGCTCTCATTGCGTTGCTACCGCCTAGCGCTAACCCAAAAATTGCCAAAACCTCGCCTTTTCGGGCTGGCTGTTGCAAATCCATCCCATAAGCGGCGGCAATTTCATAAACCATTTCGGTTTGAATGGCAGTAGTCGCCGCTAAATCGATCGCCAGCAGTGCAGCCGCGACACCGGGTAAAATGCTGCTAGCAAATCCAACACCACCGGCGTGGATCGCTTTTTCCACCATAATGCGATGGGCAATTTCGCTGGCATCTTCATTGGGATACTTTTGTTGGAGTTCCTTGACTTGAGCTTCGGCTTTGGCTAAGTCGATGCGATCGCTGACCCCAACTAACCAATCAAGCCTGAGTACCCCTGCCACTTGTTTAACAAAGGGAAGATTGCCAACATAAGTTACCGCATCTCCGGTTCCTTGCGTCGCTTGTCCAATCCATCGATAAGTTTGTTTAGCAGCAGCTTCCCCCAAATCAAGTGCTGTGTCAACAACCGCTTTGCCTGTATTCATTGCAGATTCTGTTGTCTCGGCAATGAAATTTAACAAACCAGACTTTTGCTGTGAATTAGTTTCTTTTTTTGGGTTTGATTGGTCATCCATCACTGTTTTTTCAATTAACTACAATACGCCAGATTTTCAGCTTGGACGTAGCCTCTCAGAGGCACTGTAATCGGCACCCAACCATCCGTTCCTAAACTTTCAATCGTCACTCTTCGTCCATTCGCGACGACTCCAACCCTTTCCCCATCAGTGGAAGGTGCTTGATGTACATTAATTCCTCTGGCGGCTGCCACTTGGCGGCAGTTAGTAGGAGGCGGGGCGGTTGCGGCTTCACACGCTCCGAGAAAACCACCATATACGTAGCCTTGTATGGGGGCTGTAATTGGTACCCAGCCATTCTCACCAAGATTTTGAATCGTCACATTGCGTGCGGAATCAATGATGCCAACCGCTTCGCTGTTAGCCGTCGGTTGTCGCCGAACATTAAGACCATTCCTCGCAATAACCTGGCGACAGCTATCCGGTACTTGCGCTAGTAAAGATTCACCTTGAATCTGTGTTTTATTTGTATTAGCGGCGAACGAGGGAGCAACTAAAACGGTTGCCGTTAACAAGATCGAACTTGTTAACCTTGTATATTTTTGCCATATCCTCTGCTCTTGCATCGCTTTATCTCCTTTTAAATCTCTATGCCAAAACCTTAGAAAAGGTTTTTAGCTCGTTCATCTTCTCCAAGAAAGGATGAATCATCATCCCAATGGTATAAAATCATTCGACTCGCTGCTGTGCTTGTTGAATTTTCAGGTTTTATCATCGCTAATCAAGCATAAACGCGAGGTTTGCGAGCGCCAACAGCAGCACCAATCATTGCCGCTGCCAAACTCAGCAAAGAGCCAAGTAGAAATGACCAAGTAGCTTTAGCTGTATTACCAGCTATATCGCGAACTTGATTTGGGTCTACATTCGGCGCTTGATTCGGTATATTAACGCCGCCCTGTTGTTGTACTTGATTGGCAATTTCTCCAGCATTAGCAGCGGCAGCGCCAACAGCACCCGATATCCCGCTTCCTAATAACCAAGCACTAAGTGCTAATGTAGCTCCCCAAAGAATTGCTGCATTCAAAAATGCTGTTTTCTTGGTCATCGGGCCGCAGCTTTGAGCCATCACCCAACCGCCCAAAAATAGGGAAATTAGCAAACTGATAATCGACCAAATTACGACCCCAATACCAACGGAACCTGCATCCGCCCCTGTTGCACCGGCGCTTAATCCGATCGCCATTCCCAAAGCGCTTAAAATTAGTTGAGTGCCCAGAGCGATCGCAATTCCTGCCAAAATTGGCCCCCACCTCACTTGGTCGTGGTAATCCACCGGCGGATTGACGATTGTAGGCTCAGTGAGTTCACTGCCCGATCGATCTGAATAAGTCATAAAAGATTAACCCCTGCGGTACTGCGGTACGTTGTTGCTTTTTTCGTTGCTTGTAGTTTAATTGTACTTAATAATTATTACTAGAATATCTACCGAGGGGCATAATATTTTTTTATTTAATTATTTTAAATATCAAAAGTAGTAATTTCGCTCATAAATCGAAATCTCATTCAGAAAAAACCCCAGCAGCTACTTAGAGATGTCCTTAATTTTGTAGGATCTCCTGTAGTTGTTGTAGGATCTCCCGTAGTTGAGGTGATAATAAAACCTGAGAAATCCTTGTGAGATATTTTGGCCTAAAGGTTGTAGGTTGGCTCAACCCAACCTACCAATGATTAGATAAATTTATCACATTCAGTCGGGGAGAGCTAAATTCATCTACCTAAAGATAGAAAAATATAAAAAAATATCGCTATCTTGATGATTTTCAATTGGCTGAATCCTTCATAAGAAGGAAGTATTAGAACTGATATCTATCTAGAGTAGGTGCAAAGCTTGATGTACATAGGTACAGGAAATAACAATGTTACTTTACAAAATTGAGGATTTTAATCCCAACTACCGCCAAGCAGCTTTTGATGACGACGATATCAAAGGGGCGGATGTGTATGCCGGAAATACCGATGATAAAATGGGCACGATCGATACTGTGCTGGTAGATGAGACAGGACGTTTCCGCTATTTTGTGGTAGAGACTGGTTCTTGGATTTTTGGCAAAAAAGTTTTACTTCCCATCGCTCTTTGTCGCGTTGATTTTAAGGGGCGGCGCGTTTACGCTACAGGTTTGCAGAGTAAAGAGCAAGTGGAAAAACTACCCAGGTATGAGCATGGGACAGCAGTTGATTACGATTATGAAGAACAAGTGCGGGGTATTTATCGGACTTCAACAGTGGAAGCGTCTGCACCAGTAGAAGCATCCTTACCTTTAGAAGGGCCTGTTCCCGTTTCTAGAACGCATTCTGTCTCGCCTCAAGCTCGTAAAGCTCCCTATGACCGGGATACCTATACTTACGAGCGAGAGCCTGAATTGTATCAGATGAACGAACAGGATCATCAAAAACTTAAACTGTACGAAGAACGATTAGTTGCAGATAAAACCCGTCGCAAAACAGGCGAGGTAATAATTGGCAAACAAGTTGAAACCAAAACGGTACAACTGGAGGTTCCTGTAGAAAAAGAGCGAGTTGTGATTGAGCACACTACTCCCGAATCGGCAGGGAGTCGAGTAACTCCAGATACCGCCTTCAAGCAAGAAGAAATGGCACATTTTGATATCTACGAAGAAAGTGTGGATATCCAAAAGCAAGCGTTCGTGCGCGAGGAAGTGCAAGTCAGAAAAGAAGTTGAGCAAGATACGGTTGAGGCAACAGACACAGTACGTCGCGAAGAGTTAGATGTAAAAAAAACAGAATCGGATTCGGAGCGGAAAAAAAGTAATCCGCTTTAACTCAGCCAAATAGTCTCGTTAAAAATGCAAAAATTAGGAGGACATTTCTCATGTCTAATCGCAGGCATTTACCGTCAATCAGCGTAGCCTTTTTAGCTTTAGCCATTAGTGTCAGTGGCACTGGGTTTGTGCTAAGTTCCCAGCAAGTTGCTGCTCAACAAGCTCAATCGAAATTTCCTGATGTACCGCAGAATTACTGGGCGCGTCCGTTTATTCAGTCCTTAGCTGAAAAAGACATTGTTACCGGATATCTAGACGGAACTTTTAGACCCAAACAGGCTGTGGATCGGGATGAATTTTCGGCGATGCTCCGCCAAGCTTTTAATCGAGCAAGCGTTAGAAAGATACCGAGTGGAAGTTACTTTAAGGATGTGCCTCAAAACTATTGGGCAGAAACTCCGATTAAAGAAGCTTATGAAGGGGGATTTATGAATGATTTTCCCGGAAATGAGTTTCGTCCGAAGCAGCCCTTGACTAAGGCACAAGCATTAGTTGTGTTAATGAGGGGTTTAAATATGGATTACAATCCGGCTGTTGTCAAAACTGAGCGAGCTGCTGCAACTCCAGCAACGCAAACTCCCGTAAATAAACGTCGAATTGCTAGGAACCGTTTGGCATTTCCCCTCGCAGCGACTGTTTTGATGCAGCCGTTATTACCTGTAGTGGCAAGGCAGCAGCCTGCGGCTGCGCCCGCAACTAAACCGGCTAAGGCTGTTCCACCAACAACGACAAAAGCTGCAACTGCTACTGCTAAAATTTCGGCATTAGAGTTTCTCAATTCGTACTATAAAGATGCCGAGAAACTTCCTAAATATGCGGTTGAGCCAGTGGCAGCAGCGACCAAGGCAAAGATAGTGGTCAACTATCCAGATCCCAGAGTTCTTAATCCGAACGAGTTGCTCAGTCGGGGTAGTGCTACTGCCCTAATTCATCAAGCTTTGGTCAATCAAGGTCAGATAAAACCGCTTCCAGACAAGGATAGTGCTAAGTACATTCCTACGAGCCCACGTCGCTAGTTCTCCCATCAACATTAACTTTTTTACCCCTGGATTCGATTGACTCGAAACCAGCGATAGCCGTAGGCTTCTAAGGGAATAGAGGGCGAGTCCGCATCGATAGATTCATAGAGCCGATCGCCAAATAAATCGAACAGATTGCTGTATTCGTTAGATTTGAGCGTAGCGGTACAAGGCTTGTCCGCTAGATTGTGGACAGCAATCACCGTCCTGCCTTGCCAGTCGCAGCAGTGGGCTAACACCGAGGGAGAGTCGGTTTCGAGAATGTGCCACTTGCCCCTACCCAACTCAGGACATTGCTTGCGGATGCTGATTGCACGTTCCATCCAGTTAATTAATGAGGCAGGATCGCGCTGCGCTGCGACGACATTGACTTGTTTGTAACCGTATTCTCCGTTGGCGATCGCAGGTCTGGCAAGGGCATCAGTTGCAGCCGTCGAGAAGCCACCATTCGCTGCATCTGACCATTGCATCACCGTGCGGACGCTGCCTCGACCTTCCAGCGAAAGGTCATCGCCCATGCCAATTTCTTCGCCATAGCGCAGCATGGGTGTACCAGGCAGGGTGAAAAGCAAACTGTAGATTAGTTCAATCCGGCGGCGGTCACCTCCCATCATCGGTGGTAAGCGACGACGAATCCCGCGCCCGAAAATTTGCATAGTTTTCTCAGGGGCAAACGCTGCAAAAATTTCCTCTCGTTCCGATGAAGTAATGCGATCTAGCGTCAGTTCATCATGGTGGCGCACAAAATTAAGCCACTGACAAATATCAGGAATATCCGGTAAGGTTTTTAGTCCCTCGCGCAATGCTGTGGATTCTTGACGCGCCAATGCCAAAAACAGATGCTGGTTCAGCAAAAAGTTGAACAGGATGTGCATTCTGTCGCCCTTATCAAAGTAGATAGGAATTTGCTCGCGATCGACATTTGCTTCTGCCAGCAACACTGCATCACCCCGACGCGATGACACAAACTCTCTCATTTCTTCCAAGAAACCTCGCAGCTTTTCGGGGTCTGCACCTTCGATGCCAATTCCTTTAATTAAAAAGGGAACAGCATCAATGCGAAATCCAGACACGCCCAGTTCTAGCCAGAAACCCATAATTTTGCAGATTTCTTCTCGTACCGCCGGATTGGCAATATTCAAATCTGGCTGTTCCTTGTAGAAGTGATGCAAATAGTAAGCGTTTGCTTGTTCGTCGTACTCCCAAATACTGTCCTCGGCATCGGGAAATACCAGCAACTCTGGAGGTGTTTTGGGTGGATTTTCTGACCACACGTAGTAATTGCGATACTTAGAGTTTTTATCGCTTTTGGATGCCACAAACCAAGGATGCTGATTGGACGTATGATTTACTACCAGATCGATCAGCACGCGAATTCCTCGTTCCTTTGCTTGGTGCATGAACTCGACAAAATCTCCCAGGGTTCCCAGTCTCGGATCAATGTTGTAGTAATCCATCACGTCATAACCATTGTCCCGGTTAGGGGAAGGATAAAACGGCAGCAACCACAAACAAGTAATTCCTAGGGCCGATAAATAGTCTAGGCGGTTGATAAGTCCTTGAAAGTCGCCGACACCATCGCCGTCCGAGTCCATGAAAGTTTCAACATCGAGGGAGTAGACAATTGCGTTTTTATACCAGAGGTCTTTCATTGCCGTTTATTTCCTAATAAATAAACAGTGTAACTTGGCTGTGCTCAGAAATCCGGTCACAGGGCTATTTAGGAAGCTGAATGCCACCGATATAGCTCATATTTCCGAATATGAGCCTAAGTTCTGTTTGTCCCAATTCAAAATATATCTCTCAATATAAAGCTAAATGCAATATCTATCAAGATAATAAATAAATTACGTTTTTTTTATTATTAAAAAACGGTCGCTCCTGCTGACTACAATTAGCAGGAGCGATCGCTACCAATTTCAGATTAGATGTTCATCCCAATAGCCAACTTGTTTAGCTGGTAGCTGCACTGTCTTCGCTCTCTTTCGCCAAGACAGTGCAAAACCACCAACCTTAGTTAAATCGGTCAGCCCTTGTCAATCATAAGGACATAGGAGTTGTGTTTGCCTTTAACGATCGCCAATGCTGCCAACTACTCTTCTACCCAATTGAGTAACCCAAGAGAAGTAACAGCTCCAAAAAAGTGAGCGCCAATCAGATTGACGTTTGCCATCGTCACAAAAATATCTAGGGAGCGAATCACATTTTCAGGCGTATAAGCTGCGAGCGCTTGGGGTTGACTAAGAGTTTTCGCTAGCACTACAGCAACTGTTTCTTCAGAAGCGACAAACGCTATTAATACCCCCACCAAACTAGAAACTAATCCAATCCGTAAGGTGTGAGTAATATGTTCTTTGCTGGGATATACCTGGGAATTTTCGGCGTGCAAAAGTCTGCCTAACAGCCTATAGCGAAAATCCCAAAATATTCTAAAGCCCAGCAATGACAGGCCAATTATAGCTAAAACTACCCCGAAACCAATACCTGCATTATTGGTTTGGTCGCCCATGTTGCGACCCAACATAGCAAATAATAAAACAATGCCGGAAACAGCACCCAAGAATAACTGTATCCAGAAGCTAAATCGACTAAACAAGCGAAAAGTGGCGACAAATTCGCTTTGGGTCAGCGGTTGCGGCAAGGATTCTGGTTGATTCATTATATCCACCTTATTGCTGAATTGAGCATCAAAATAAACGAGGTAAGAAATAGGTTCTGCTTGTCTTCCTAGGGCAAGCGCTCGCCTGGTGGTTAGCTATTAGACTTCTCCAGAAAACTCGGTTAAGGGCAGGCGGGATGCCTACCCCGCAGTAGTTATGAGAGAGGTCTATTGGTTACTGAGGAATGGCTGAGGGATATACTCCTGTAGCAACTAGCACAGGTTTGTTGGTATACTCGACTTCTAGCTTCTGCTTCAAGGTCAAATCCCATTGTAGATCGTAGTCCCGCTCAAGTTCAGCGAGGACAAACGGACGCAGCACGCCGGTTACGGCAACCTTCTCACCTTCTCGCACGCTTGGTTGTGGAACTGTGTGTATCACTAACAAGTCTTGTCCGCCAATTAATTTCTCTTCATCCAAGGTGAACGAGTTTGGACTTCTGAGGCTTTCGACTTCACCGCTCACCGCCAGTGTCTTGCCGTAGTATTTTTTGGGGTCTGAGGTGAGTTCCCCCGGTGTGGGGGCTAGCGCCATCGATTGTGCAACGATCGTAGGTTTACTTTCGTACTCGGCGTACAAGTTTGGCTCTAAGCCTAATTTGTACTCGCGCTCAATATCTGCAAGGACAAAATTGCGAACTGTTCCCGTTACTTGAACTTCTTGACCTGATTCAGTCGGCAGCACAAAAGGCTTGCCGGTGGCATTGACAACCAAAATCGATTCGGTGCTAAAAAACTCCTTATCGCTAACTGTAAAGGTCGATGGCCCCAATTTTTTGACTGGTTCGCTTCTGATGGTCACAGTTTTGCCAAGCAGTTGTGCTGTTTTATCAACCACATTCTCGGTTGTCGTGGGAACCGTACCGGGTGTTGCAGGTGCAGGTGCAGGTGCCGTTGCTTGCTGCTGTGGGGTAGTACAAGCCGGAAGCAGCATAGCTGCTAGTGCGAGGGCGATCGCTCCTCCCTTAGCATTCGAGAGCTTTTGAGTGTAATTGTTCAAACGATTATTAACCATTGAAAAACCTCCTAGATTTTTTTTGTTTATTTTGTTGATGAAGCTACAGAATTTGTGTTCAAAACCGGGTTTTTTTATAGCCTAATTCAAAAACACTTGACCGTCAGATTGAATTCTTAAAACTCCTTGATTGCCATCCAAGTTACTCGTTTCATCTATTGAAACTGCTAGCATCCCTTTTTCAGAACTAGACATGGGTATAACTTTCAGCAGCCCTCCATCTACGCGCACCATTGTGACAGTCACAGGCGTTGGTAGATTTTGCAGAACAATTTCTGCTCCGCGCGCTAGCATTCGGGATTCAGTATGCCCGATCGCCTGATAGGAAATCGGGGCATTTGTGCTGTTTGTTAATTTCACGCTCACCTCACCTGCCATTGGTGTGACAGTGGCAAGGGGAGTCTGTCTTGTTTCTGGCAAAGGTGGTTGCGTAACATTCGTTCCCCTCGCGGGAGGAACCATATTTTGACCCAACTCTTGCGGATTCAATCTTTGACTTGCAGCATTAGGCGGACATCCTTGAGAAACCCGAACATTACTGTTATAAGGTTCTTCATAGGAAATCCTAGGACAGGAGTTGAGTGTAGGAGCGGGAGCTGCTGATGCCACAAGAGGAACGGTTGGCAGCGCGATTAATAAACTTCCAGAGATGATTTGTAATATCCCTGGCGTTTTTTTCCAGCGATTGAGTTGATACATAGATATCTCCTGATGGAATCTTTCAAATTTAGTCAGGTTGGCCAGATTTTTGGTGGCAAATAGTCGCGAGTCACCGCTCAATTTTGAAACAGTACCAAAGTTTCTTCGCTGGTGCGATCGCCTCTACTAGAACTGAGATTCACCTCGTATCGGGTTCCTGGTAGGGAAATGGTCGGCTTAAAAGCAAAGCTGAATTTACCTTGTTCATCCGCCCGAATTGTGCGTTCGAGGATATTTCGTTCAAATCCAAACAAACCTGCCACAGAAGAGGTAGCCTGAACGTTGACATTAACTGTCGCATTGGGGGCGCTGCGTCCTTCCACTTCCACCGTCCCGCTGACGCGAGCATTTTCTTCGGGAGTGATAATTTCTAGCGGGATTTCGGCAGTGTTGGAACTGCCATCATCGCCAGCAATTAGTTCTCGATCTAAACGGGAACGAATAACTTGATTTCCCGACTGCAAACTAGCAGTAACCGCCGCACCGGCAGGGGGGAAATAATCTTGGCTGCGGATCGTATATTCCCCTGTGTAAACGCCGTTGGATTCTTCCCGCATGGGGATGTTATAAGCAACTCCTTCAATGGAGAAATTAGCTGTAGCGTTGGGAGTGCCGAGCAATTTGAAATTGAGCGTGGTTCCTGGAGCTAACTGCTGTACGGATCGGGCACTGAAGCGGTTAATAGACAAAGATTGAAAGCCGCGATCGCTATAACCAGCTACTAGAGGTTGTTGCAAGCGGGTGCTACTGATGCGATCGCCTTGTTGCAAATTTGCCCGCACAACTGTATTTTCGGAAATTCGATCGCCCTGGCGAATCATGTAGCTTGCCTCGTAAACTCCCGGTTGAACCTCCCGCATCGGCAGATTTTGCACTGCATTTGGGATAGTCAAGGTAGCTCTAGAATACGGGGTTCCTCGCAGCACGAAAAAGAGTTCAGTTCCCGGATCTAATCGCTGTACTGGATACGCGGTAAAACTGTCGATATCCGAGCCGACTACTCTTCGTTGAGCTACTTGGGTAGAGGGTTTGGCGCTAGCTTGGGCAATTTCTGGTAAATAAATGGTTGAACCCAACAGAACCAGTCCAATTGCCGTTGAAAATGATTTTATTTTCATAAAATCCTCCTAAATCGCAACAACCAACCTCTTGCAGTAACGTGAAAAGAAAATTTAAATTATTAAAAATTTACTTTTGCTAAAGGTCGATTGTATGTGTTCTACATTCTTTCAAAAAAGTTCTACCTTCTTTTAAAATGTTGTTTCTCTCTCAATTTAACTTCAAATCTCCACAGCTTGCCATCTGTCGGAGGCCATAAGCAAATATCTATCTGATGAAAGATGATTGAGGAAAAAATGATAAATTTGCGAGTTAAGTGCGATCGCTCCGACTATTGGCGATAGATGCTTGATTCCCAACTGTCGCACTGGGACGCATCCATTCTTGCAACGTCCATAAGCTAGTTAGGGCAGCTATTGCAGCTCCCAAACTATCCATAATCAAATCAATAATCGTATCATCCAGGCTCCCAATCACTTCGGTTGAGAGAACAATACCAGCCGTCCACTCGGTAACTTCCCACAAAGCACCAATCGCAATCCCAAAACTGGTTATTGTTAGCAAGTACAGCAGTTTATGGTTGCGAAAAATAGTCAGCATTGAACTGTATGCTAAAAAACTCAATGCTAAAGTCACGGCAAAAGTCGTGAAAGCATGAACAATTTCATCATAAGGTCCCGGTTGGTAAAACAGTCCAAAAATCCAGCCTCCGGCGTTGAGTAAGGCAGCAAGCACAAATAGGAAATCAAACAGCGTTGGCAAGCGATCGACCATCACCACAAACGCCAGAGAGGCTACTAAGAATAAGGCTAACCCCAAGGCATTTTGCCATTTTCCCTGACTCAGAGCAGCTATTACTGCTATTGTTAATAACGCCTGTCCTACCCAAGCTGCAACTCGATAGCCACGCCAGTTTGTAGTCATCATCACTCTCCTTCTATCTTAAGATCACACATCCCCGACTTCTTAGAGAAATCAGGGATCTCCATGCCCTTTATGTGGTTTATTGGAGTTCAATTTCTAGAGGTCATCTTGAGCAACTTGGGCATGGTTTAAGGCAGCGACTAAGGTAACTCCGCCTAAAATATTACCAATTAGGGTAGGTATCATGAATTTGCCAAAATATTCAGACCACGAAACAGCTTTAATTGCCACTGCATAGAAAACTTCCACAGATCCGGCAATAATATGAGGAAATTCACCTAGCCCAACCAGGGAAGTGATGATAACAATTACCCACAGTTGGGAAGACTCAGCGGCGGGGAGAAGCCAGACCATTAAAGCAATTAACCAACCAGCAAAGATGGCCCGCAATAAAGTTATCCAAAATCCTCCATCGATAACTCTTAAACCTATTTCGCCAAACGCTTTTTGAAATTCAGGCGGGAACACTCCAACCTGTGCAACTATTGAGGCAAATATGAATGCACCTAACAAATTGCTTGCTAAGACAATTCCCCATAATCGCAGCACTCGCATAAAAACTTTGCGTCTGCGATCGTTTAACAAAGGCAGAATGACAGTCAGAGTATTTTCAGTGAACAACTGCTGACGCCCCATCACCACAATGACAAAGCCGATACTGTACCCAAGGCTGACAATGATGGAACTCCAAGATTGCTGGGGTAAATTTGCTTGGAGTACACCTTGAGCCACCAGGGAAAATCCCATAGATAGTCCTGCAGCTAATCCAGACCAAGCTAGGGCTGAAACTGGACGGCACAACTCACTTTCACCCTCAACCCTAATCGTTTCGTGAATGATTAACGCAGTGGGACGGATTCGCTCAATAATCTCTTCACGATCGCGATCGCTGAGTTCCAATTTTTGTTGGCCCAGCAATTCTATTGCTTGGCTTGCTCGATCGCTATTTTGTGTCATCTCGCTCTTGTTAAATTATATGAACTTCGTAGTTCTCAGGATACAAACTAAACAATAGCGACGCGCCTAACCTGAGAATGAGCTTTGGGTTTTTCTAAAAAGTCCCTGTAGAGAAAAAATAGCCGTGCAACATCTATCTTAAGTTGGGTGATTTTAAAATTGAATGTAAAAGCAATATATCTTAAGTAAGATATTTGGATATTTGCTTTAATTTTGCACAATCTTTGCCCGACATAGGTGTAGGGTGAAAATGTAAGAGTGGCAGTCTTAGGAGGTATCTTTGTACAAAATTAATTCGTTAAGTACAAGAAAACCTGACCCATTCAAAAATTCAACCACGAATGCGATTGGGGATGCTTCTAGCTGGTTCGTTCGCTGTAATTGGGAAAGAAAAGTCCTCTCTCAAACTTGAGAACCTAGTCAAGGCTGAGTGCGATCGCATTCGTGGTGGAGATTGCCGTTTTTTTGGGACTAGCAGCAGTTTTTTTGGCTTGGCGCGTACTCTCATTTGCAATTGACAAAGACCTGCTGTGAGTTTTACGTTGGCACAATCATGCAAGTAGCTTTAACATTCAGTTCAATCTAACGTTTTTGCTGGCGATCGCAGTTGTCTTTGGTTTAATCGGGCTTTGGGGAAAAGCCACCAGCAAGCGTCGTTTTAACAAGGTGTGAAGCACCGGAATATGAAAATCCACAATTTCAACCTCACCATAAATCGTGGGTAAATCGATCGGTGTTGACCAGTTACTTATCGAGTAATAACAATGAATAGAGATAGCGATGATCGCAGTTCTTCGGCACAAATAACTAACCAACAGGGTGAAAATACAAGTCAACAAATCCCGCAGCCGCCAGAGGGTTGGGATCGCTTTAAATGGTTGGGGCCTAGTTTTTTATGGATGCTGTCGGCTGCTGGTTCTGGTGAGTTACTATTTACACCTCGAATTGCAGCACTTTACGGCTACTCGCTGTTGTGGGCGCTGCTAGCGGCTGTTATCCTCAAGTGGTTTATCAACAACGAAGTAGGGCGGTTTTCGGTTTGTACGGGCGCAACGATTTTAGAAGGTTTCAAGCAAATTCCTGGGCCGAAAAATTGGACGATTTGGCTGATTTTATTGCCGCAAGTGGTAGTAGCCATTTCCACCGTTGCCGGACTTGCAGGTGCCGCCGCTACAGCACTGATTCTAGTAACAGGAGGAACTGTTAAACTTTGGACGGTGATTATTATCGCTGTGACGGCAGCAATTGTGTTCATGGGGCAGTATGAAGTTGTTGAAAAAATTTCCTCAATTATCGGCATCGGCCGCACATTGGCAGTGGTAGCGGCGGCGATTTTTGTCTTTCCCAACCTTCGACAATTCGCAGCGGGCCTAGTGCCTCAAATTCCCCAAAACGTGCAATATCAAGAAATCCTACCTTGGCTGGGTTTTATGCTAGCAGGGGCAGCGGGATTGATGTGGTATTCCTATTGGGTGGAAGCCAGAGGATACGGTGCTGCTTCCATCAAACAAGAACAACCCCTTGATTTTAATCAAATCGGTCACGAACAAGTAAAAAGGTTGCAGGGTTGGGTGACTTTAATGAGTTTATCCAACACCTTAGCAGTCGTGGGTGCGCTGTTAGCCGCGCTCGCTTTTTTGATTCTCGGTGGCGAGTTGTTGCGTCCCCAAGGATTAGTGCCAAAAGAACAACAAGTAGCAGAAATTTTGGGTAGTTTGCTAGGCGACCTTTGGGGGCCATTTGGCTTTTGGTTTATGGTGGCAATTGTTTTTATTACTTTTTGTAGCACCACGCTTTCAGTCCAAGATGGCTTTGGGCGGATGTTTGCCGATGGCACGCAAATTTTACTGCAAGGATTTGGCGTGCGGGGTCGTTGGACGAATGAAAAATTTTTGCGGCCATTTTATATTATCGTGCTGTTAGCTGCGTTACCCATTGCGATTTATCTGATTTTCGGCGAACCCGTTTCCTTGTTACAAATGGCTGGAGGCATTGAAGCAGCTCACATTCCCATTGTGACTGGATTAACGCTTTATGTGAATCATCGAATGCTGCCCAAGGAATTGCGACCCTCGAAGTTTATCTGGGGTGGAACGGTAATTGCAGGAATCTTTTTTGCCTGCTTTGCAGTTATCTATCTTTTACAACTGAGCGGGGTAATTGGAACGAGTGGAGGAGGAAGTTAAACAGGGTTTTTATAGGGGCGCTAGGTGGTGAATGTGCCAGAATTTCGCAAAAATAATAGTTACATTTGTCTGGCGATAACTGGCAAACTGTAACAGATACAAACTCCCCCTCAACTGCAATCGGAATAGAATTTTTAGATATTGCAATCGACCACAATCAAACATCTCCGATTCACTTTACTTTTTTCTGGACTCTTTCCCAAAATTGGGAAAATCGCAACTATCAAGTTGCTGTTGTTAGTTAACCTTCACTTTCAAATTGTTATGACTCTCGCAACCAAACCTTTATCTAACTATATCGCCGTCGTGTTTGACTTCGACGATACCCTTGTCCCGGATACCGTCGATAGTCTGTTAGAAAGCCTCAATATTGATGCGCTCGCCTTTCGTAGCCAGCGAATTCAACCTTTAATCGATAGCGGTTGGGACGATATTCTAGCCAGATTTTACGCAATTATCGAGGAATCTAAGCGTCAAGGGAACAAAATAACCCAGGAATATATAGCAAATTTTGGGAAAAAATTAGCGCCTTTTGATGGCGTTGCGGAAATGTTCGATCGCCTACGTCAAAGCGCTTATGCAATCAACCCCAAAGTGGAAGTTGAATTTTATCTAATTAGCTGCGGTATGGTGGAAATTGCCCGTAATAATTGCCTCGCCCCCAACTTTAAGGCGATGTGGGGTTGCGAGTTCCATTATGGTAAAGACGGCGGGATTGAGTTTGTCAAAAAAATTGTAACTCACACGGAAAAAACTCGCTATTTGTTCCAACTTGCCAAAGGCGTTGACAACGCTCCAAAAGACGATGGCAAGACATTTGTTTATCGGGATGTTGCGGCGGAAGAATTGCACATCCCGCTAACGCAAGTCATTTATGTGGGTGACGGGGCATCAGATATTCCTTGTTTTTCGCTTTTGCATGAACAACAGGGAATAACGATTGGGGTTTATAAAGATAGTACCCCACAAGATTGGAGTCAGGAAATAGAAATTAGCCAAAGTCAGCGGCTGATGAATTTGGCTTCTGCAGAATACAGTGAGGATTCGGAATTGATGCGATCGCTCACTCTCGCTGTAGAAAGTTTAGCCAAAAAAATCTCCCTGCTTGAGTTAAGTGTTGGTGAATAGAGAGGCTTTTGTTATGGGTTTAGGAAAGTGGATCGGTTTTTTGGCTTTGGTAGCCTCGCTCTATATTTTGTGGAAAATTAGAACGATTGTTTTACTGTTTTTTACCGCCGTAATTTTAGCGATCGCTCTCAACCGTTTAGTGCGAAGATTGCAGCAGTCTGGTGCGAAGCGGGGAGTGGCGATCGCCTTAGCCGCTGCGATTCTAGTCACAGCGAGCGCTGTCTTGGTAACTCTCATCGTAACGCGCCTGAGCAATCAATTTCAAGAGTTGTCCCAACTCGTCCCGCTAGGAATAGAACAACTGCGACTTTGGAGCAATTGGTTGCAAGCAAGATTACCCGGACAAATTGTTGATAACCTTCCCAGTATTGACGATTTAACCCAAGAAATTAAAACGCTTTTTCAGTGGACAAGTTCGCATATTTATCTGTGGTTTTCCAACTATCTAAGCTTGATTATCAATACCTTATTAATTACCGTTTTGACAATCATGCTTTTGGTAAATCCGATGCCATACCGCCACGCAATTATCAGCCTTTTTCCGGCTTTTTACCGTCAGCGAGCCGATGAAATTCTCTCCAAATGCGAAGAGGGTTTAATGGGTTGGTTGGCAGGCGTTGCATTAAGCATGAGTTTTATTGGTATTACGAGCATTATTGGTTTGTTTGTTTTGCAAGTTCCACTGCCTTTTGTGAACGGGCTTCTGGCATTCATATTAGCCTTAGTTCCCTATATTGGCGCAATGTTAAGCGTAATTCCACCGCTGCTGCTGGCTTTATTAGATTCGCCTTCAAAAGCAGGCGCGGTGTTGTTGCTTTATTTCCTAATTCAACAAATTGAAGGCAACTTGGTCACACCTATCATTATGGAAAAGCAGGTATCTCTGCTTCCCGCTTTCACCTTAGCTCTTTTGACAGCCTTCGGATTTTTCTTTGGTTTTTTGGGATTATTTTTAGCGCTACCAATTCTAATTGTTATTCAAATTTGGGTTAAAGAAGTTTTAATCAAAGATATACTAGACCGCTGGCAGACTGCTCAATCAGGAAAGCCAGTCGATAACCCATAAAGCTATATTTGTCAACCCCAATAAATGTGAAGTTTACCAATCAATCAACCGCTGACACTCCCACTCAAGACAGATGAAAAAAATTTCTAAATAAGCTAATTATTAAATTAATAGATAATAATATAAATTATTTGTTTAAAAACTCAGTTAAGTGCAAAGTAATCCACCATATACCTATGCCAGCAGTCGTTAACAACTAAAGTATAAAAAATATGAAACGGGACAACTCACCGACCGACAGCATTAAAGACTCAATTGGACAGGCAGCTTCTCATCCCTGGTTTGAGCGACTGGCAAGATTGGGATATGCTTCCAAAGGCTTAGTTTATTTTATTGTCGGTTTTCTAGCAGCACAAGCCGCCTTTAGTATGGGCGGCAGGACAACCGATACTAGCGGTGCATTATCAGAAATTGTTAACCAACCCTTCGGTAAATTTCTGCTATTTCTGGTAACAATTGGCATTATTGGTTATGCCCTTTGGCGTATCGTTCAGACAATTCTCGACCCAGAACACCAAGGACAGAAAATGGATGCCAAGCGAATTGCCCAACGCATTGGCTACGCCTTAAGTGCTTTTGGCTACGCAGGTTTGGCTTTAACGGCTGTAAAACTGATAATGGGTTCGGGCGGTAGTAATAGCGATTCAACCGAAGATTTGACAGCCCAAATTTTAGCGCAACCGTTTGGACAATGGCTGGTAGGATTGGCAGGATCAATGGTTATTGGTGTAGGTTTTTCTTATTTATACGAAGCATATAAAGCAAAATTTCGTCGCCATTTCAAGCTAGATGAAATGAGCCCAACCGAGGAAAAGTGGGCGACACGGTTGGGTCGATTTGGCATTGCTGCCCGTGGAATTGTTTTCGTTATAATTGGTTTTTTCTTAATTCAAGCAGCAAGGCTCTCGGATGCCAGTCAAACGAAGGGATTGGGCGAGGTGTTGGCAATTGTGGCACAACAGCCTTTTAGTCCAGTGATTTTGGCTCTAGTACCTTTGGGTTTAATTGCCTATGGCATCTACTCGGTAATTGAAGCTCGCTATCGGCGAATTTTCCACTCATAAGCTTGCTCGTTATACAGAAAGTTATGAATTTTGAGTCCAAGATTATTTTGGGTGAATTAAAAACTTATCTAACTCAAAACTCAAAACTTTTACTAGCCGTCCTGGTTAAATCACCTGCTTTTAAGTCTGGATATTTTAACTGACAACTCAGGGCGGGCACGAAGGCATCGCCCCTACTCAACTCAAAACTCCTAAAAACTTATGGCACAAATTGGTTATCATGCTTCCCATGAACAGTTTAAGCCCAGCGAACTGCTGAAATATGTCCAAATGGCAGAACAAGCTGGCTTTACCCATGCCCTTTCTTCCGATCACTTTCATCCTTGGAGTGAAGCGCAAGGACAAAGTGGTTTTGCTTGGTCTTGGTTGGGTGCAGCAATGCAAGCAACGCCAACGCTTTCCTATCGAGTTGTTTGCGCTCCCGGACAGCGGTATCATCCGGCTATTATTGCCCAAGCGGCGGCAACTTTAGCAGAAATTTTTCCAAATCGTTTTTGGCTCACGGTTGGCAGCGGTCAAGCCTTGAACGAACATATTACTGGGGATAAGTGGCCTACTAAGAGCGATCGCAACACACGCCTCAAAGAATGTGTCGATATTATCCGCGCCCTTTGGGCAGGAGAAACCGTCACCCATCGCGGTTTAGTGTGCGTAGAAGATGCAAAACTCTATACCCGCCCGGAAATTTTCCCATTAATTATCGGCGCGGCAGTTACCCCAGAAACCGCAGAATGGTTGGGCAGTTGGGCGGATGGATTAATTACTACTTCTCGCCCACCTGAAAAGTTAAAAAAAGTCGTCGATGCGTTTCGTCGCGGTGGTGGAGAAGGGAAACCAATGATTTTGAAAGTGCAGCTTTCCTATGACAGTAATGCAGAGAAAGCACTACAAGGCGCTCATCATCAATGGCGTAGTAATATCTTCAAAAGCAAAATGCTGACACAACTGATAACACCCGATCAATTTGATGCCGCCGGGGAGTTTGTGCAACCAGAGGAGTTATATCAACACGTCCGCATCTCGGCAGACCCAGAGCAGCATATTGAGTGGTTGCAAAAAGATATTGAATTGGGGTTTGATGAACTAATTTTACACAACGTTAACCGAGAACAAGAGCAGTTTATTGAGGTGTTTGGCGAAAAAGTAGTGCCAGCCCTGACAAAAAGTTGATTCGCAATTATGATGCGAGTGATATCAATTCCGGCGGCGCCGCAATGATATCAAATCCGCGCTTCATCGTGGGGCGTAAAGTCGAATCAAGTTGCCAACAAATAATTCGCGCTATTTTCAGTTTTTTGACTCATAGTCAACAGTCAACCGTCAACCGTCAACAACCACCGACGGTGCAACCGGAATCGATATGACTTACCGACTAGGATTGTCAGAATCCTGAGTCCGATCGCTATCTCCCAAACCCAATGCGGTTCGCCACTTATCGGGATGGCGCGGCATCAGTATTCGCACATCAGGATCGGGCAAGCCGATGCCAGCATCTTTGAAGGCAAGAACGATTGCCCCTCTCACGGCGGAGGTTGTCGCCACAAAGTCAGTACGCCGCGAGTCCGTCCAAAACCGCACCTCAACCAAGATGTCATCCTGTCCCAAATCTCGAAGTCGCACGGAAACTGGCGGATCGTTGAGCACGGCTTCCGTAGCTTGCGCTGCCTCTGTCATCACAGTTACGGCTGTTTGCAAATCGCTATCGTAGCCGATAAACAGAGTCACGCTGCTGCGACGAATCGGGGCGGCGGTGTTGTTGGTAATGCGCGAGGTGAACAATTCCGCATTGGGAACCAATACCACTCGACCATCATAAGTACGGAGTTGGGTGGCGCGCAATTCGATCCGCTCGACATTGCCTTCAGTTTCCCCGACAACAATTTGATCCCCAAGTTCAAAAGGACGCAATACCAGAATTAAAATGCCGCTGATAAAGTTAGAAAGGATATCTTTTAAAGCAAAGCCGAGAGCAAGACCCGTTAAACCCAATCCGGTGGCAACTGCCTGCGGATCGAACCCAAAGGCATCCAGGGCCACAATAAAACCGAGACTCCAGACAACATAGTATGCGACTTGTTTAATTAGGTTTTCTACCGTTAAGTCTTCTACAATATGCCGGAAAATCAGGCGCATCAACCAGCGCACCAAAGCCGCGATCGCCCAAAATAATCCAATCACCAGTAATGCAGCTAGCGCGCGGGGAATAATCGCGATCGCAGATTCACCCAGTCGTGCAAATCCGGTTTGCACCGAGGATTGCACCTCTGCCACAAAGCGTTCCGAAGGGGAAAGACGGCGCTGACTGGCTCGCGTTAGGGCGGTATCAATCGCCTCTGACCACTGAGTTGCCAGGGTATCAACCGTTGTCAAATTATCCTGAGCGTCTGCTTTAGTTACGGTGACAACAGGGACTCCAGCAATCGTAATCACCCGCTGAGCGCTATCTTGAGTCGGTTCTATGCGGGGAGGTGCGATCGCCGTAGGATTCTCCAAAAGTCGGCTCATGCGTCGCTCAATCTGCCGCGCACGTGCGGTTGCATCTACGTTTTCTACCGCACTCACCCGAAACATTGCTCGACCATCTAAACGCACTGTTACCCGTTCGTCTTGGGCGCCTGCGGAATTCGGGGTAATACACGTTATCGTTATGGCAATTAAGAGCGCGAGCAACAGAACCGACCGCACGCTCGATCGGGCTAACCGCCTCCAATGGAGTTTTATGCTTTGCTTGATGGGATACACTACGGCTGTTGTTGTCTAAGTTGGGCTAAAAGAAATAGCGATCGAGGAGATCCTAAACGAATACCAATATCCCGAATCCACGGATCGCTCACAGGAGACTTTACAATAACAAAACCAAGCGATCGCTCAACTATGAAAATCAGTAAAGGTACTTCCCCTGGGTATGTTCATAATCTTTGCTCGCTCAAAGGCTTGGCGGCTCATTGTCGCAAATTCGTCGCGATCCATAGCCTGTTTAGGTCTAAATTTTTTATTAAGATATCCTGTAGCAATGCCTTTTTCAGCTAAAGATTGAATAAATGGACGCCCCCAGTAATTACGCGGAACATCAGCAAATGTCTGCTGAGATTGTTGAGCTGCAACTGGCTCAGGCTTTACTAAAAAACTGGTCGCCTAGATGCTAAACGACAAAGCTAAAAATGCTGCACTTAATTAACTGCAAACGCCAGGAATTAGACCTGGAAAATCTCCTATTTTTTTGCAGTCTTAGTGAGCGTTTAGGTTTGTATTTGCGCTTCAACGCTCATCTAGTCGAAGACAGCGCAACTACAAAACCTTGTTCAATTCATTCGCACTCTAACGCCCTTCCCTCTTCACGTCTAACTCTTCACGACGCAGTGTTTCCGTTGCCTCAACAATCTCCGTTTCAACTTCTTTCCTGATGTTAACTTCTTCGCGCACGAAAGCTTCTTTTTTGAGATCAGCAGTTTCTTCGTAAACTTCCATACGCATCACCTTTTCCTGCTGGAAGGGAGTATCCCGATTTACGGGCGCACCTGCCTTTCCTGGAGTTACACTCTCAATTACAACTCGCTCTTTTTCTGTTGGAATTGAAACTCGTGCTGTGTCCGTTTCTACTCGCTTCCCAATTGCTACCTCGCCAGCTTTGTGACGGCTTTTTTCTGCAACCAGTCGTTCTTCGTAGAGTCGGAATTTGTGATGCTCGCGCTCGTTCATCTGATACAATTGAGGCTCTTGTTCGTAAGTGTAGGTGTTGCGGTCATAACCAGCAGCGCTAGCTTGGTTAGAGACAGGATGCAGCCTAGAAACTGGTGCAGATGCTTGTACAGGCAATGAGGTTTCTAAAGGCAATGATGCTTCTACAGGTGCAGACCCTTCTACAGTTCGAGTACGATAAACACCCCGCACTTGTTCTTCATAATCGTAATCAACCACCATCCCATCCTCATACCTGGGTAGTCTTTCTGCTTGGTCTTTACTCCTCAAACCCGTCGCGTAGATGCGTTCTGCACCAACATCCACTCGACAAAGAGCAACTGGAACTAATACCTTTTTGCCAAATATCCAGAAACCCGTGTCAACAACAAAATATCGGAAACGTCCTGTCTCATCAACTAGCGCGGTATCGATGGAGCCAATCTTCTCATCTGTATTTCCAGCATAAATATCCAGGCCTTTGATATCTTCGCCATTAAAAGCCGCTTCGCGGTAGTTGGGATTAAAATCTTCAATTTTGTAAAGTAACATAGGAATCCTTCCCTTTCTATCTACATCAACTTATGCCCCCATTTTAGATATAACTCAAATTTGATGCTTCCTTCTTATGAAGTATTAAATACAACAGAATAGTACGATGAGTATATTTATTTTAATTTTTTTCTGTCTCTGGATAGATGACTTGTCATTTTTTATTCATCTTCCGCCCCCTCATCATAATTTGAACTTTGAACAACTTTGGCTTGATTATGCAACTCCCTATGTTTAAATATCATTATAAATATAGGATGCAATGCTGCCTCTTCAGTAATAAATTTCCCATAACTGATGACCAATGACTAATGACTAATAAAAATAAATTCCCCGACATAACCGGGGAAGGAAAAATATTAAAAAAAGTAATGTTGTTTTAATAAATTGAATAGGCCAAAAAGCGGCGATAAATTAGTAGCAGCCCTTGTTGATTTGAGAGCGGACGCCGGGGCGGGCATTCCTGTGCAGGTGCCGCACCCGATCGCATTTTCCAGTCTCAAGAAAACAGTTGCATTCATATTGGAGCACCAATTAAGCTTGGCTGCTGTTGCGAGTCTGGCTAGCCAGCTCCAACAGTTGCGCCCAGCGTTTTTGGACTTGTTTGGGAGTGCATTTGAGGGCGGTGGCGATCGCCTTGTCGCTTTCTTGATTCCGCTTCATTTCTAACATTTGCTGCATTTCGGGCGCAAGTTGAGCGCGAAATGCTTCCCATTTGTCCGAAGTCATTCCCAGCTTTTGATCGACATCAGCACCCAGCCATTCGTGGACGAGTTTCCAATTTTGAGTGCGGGCAAATTTTTCGACGTGGTACTTGAAACGTTGTTGCAAGTAGTCGCGCTGGCGGGAAGACAAACCGAGCGCGCGGTCAATTTCCGAAGCCGAAAGGTCTTGCAATTTTAAAGTTAAGTAATTCACGCATTCTGGCTGATTTTGCGATTCCAGATAGGCGATCAATTCCGAGACTACTCGATCGCGCAGCACAGCATCAGCAGGATCGACAGTTTCCGATACCATTTGCTCGCGCACTTGTTGCAGCGCCGGAGAGCGGCTGTACATTTCCGCTTCTTCTCCCTTGCCGGATTCTACAGCCATTTCAATGTCGATCGCAGTTTCGGGAGGTTGACCCTTGGCAAATCCTTGAGCGCGCAACACGATCAGGCGTTGGCGGTTGCGGCCGGGCAAACCAATTTGGCGCTTGGCGTAGTGTTCGGTAAAAGCCATGTACTCAGCCAATTCTAGCTGGGTGCGGGGCTGGTAGGTGACATCGAGTTGGTGTTCGCGGCGGAAAGCTCGCAGAGATTCGATGTAAAAGCCTTGCAAAAAGTCTTCAATCATGTTGTAGCGAGCTTGGAAGTTCAAGTTCGATCGGAAAGAAGCAACATGGCGGTAAATCATCGCCGCGAGGTGAGAATGCAGTTCGACGCGGCCTTGTTTGGAACCGAGGCGGTAGTATTGCAGGGTTTTTTGCAACCGGTGCTCGGCCAAGGTGATTTGCCAAGCTTCAACTTCGCCGGAAATTTGGATGCGATCGCTTTTTTGGCAAATCCGTTCAACTTCCTTAGCAATCCGCATCGCCACTGCTTGAGCGCTGCGGCTGGCAGTTTTCATTTCGGCTTGCAATTCTTTGAGGGCGAAGTTAGCCAAAGCGAGGATATCGATGCTGGGAACAGTATTGATTTCAGCGGTTTGTTCCGGAATGCAGTTGAGGTCAGAAGCGGTGTTGCAGTTGACGGTGTTGGTGGCAGCTTTGACAGTCATGGCGTTTATCGGGTGGTAGGGCACAGCGGGTGTGCGAGGACATTTGTTAGAGAGTGAGGCGGCAGTTGCTGGCAGTTTCGCTTGCTGTGCTGATTCAACTCTCTATACATTGAATGTTACGGAAGTAGAGATAACCGCAGTGATGCCAGTGTTCCACTCTCTCATCCAACAGTTTTTGGCTGCTGAATCTGATTCTAAGCGCTGGCTGTGGAAGATTGGTTTTATTGCCATTAAAGCCTTACTGTACAAGCATTCTGAGCTGTTATTTGCGTGGGGAGATCGCGAAAAAGATTGACGGTGTTCCGGGGCCGCTGAGTGGACGATTTACAAACTGGTTTTTTAAGGGTTTGACGTTCTGGAATCGGGATGGGAGAAAATGTAGCGAAAACCCATGTCTTCTGAACCTACGCAACCGCAGTTAGGAAACCCGGTCGATCTGCAAATTTGCTCTTAGTAAAACGCGCAACGGCCTTTTTTGAACGAACCGCGAAGACGCAAAGGAGACGTTCGGCGAAGCCGTTCCCGTTCCCCGCAGGGGTTCCCGAAGGGTAGGGTAGGAAGATAAGAAAAGTAGGGTGCGGTGCGGTGAACACAGAGGCCTGTCAACCAACTCACCCCGATTCTCTCTCTAATATCAAAGTCACCGGCCCGTCATTCTCGATCGAGACTTGCATCATCGCTCCAAACAAGCCTGTTTCAACTTTTAAGCCGCTCTGGCGCAACTTTTCGACAAATTTATCATAAAGAATTTCGGCTCGTTCAGGAGCCGCTGAGCGGTCAAATGAAGGTCGCCGACCTTTGCGACATTCCCCATAGAGCGTAAACTGACTCACAACCAGCAACTCGCCGCCGATGTCTTGTACGGACTTGTCCCAGCGTCCGGTATCCGTGGCAGAGTCGGGAAACAAACGCAATTCTAGGCATTTGCGAGCCATCCAATCGAGTTCTGCTTCGGTGTCGGTGTCTGCAATACCTACAAGCAAGTTAAGTCCGCGGCCAATTTTGCCGACAATTTGACTTTCTATTTCGACTTGAGATGATTTTACTCGCTGGATGATGACTCGCATTGACTTGCTTTTTGGTAGCGTCTTAGGATTATTTGAACAGCAGCGCAATCGCCGTGTCGCTATGAAAATGAAAACGGTCCGATACACCGATGTCGGCAAAGTCCAACAATTAGGGTCGAAGTAGGAAATTCAGGGTTAATACATCTTCTTTTTGCCTAAATATTGTTCATAAATGAATCCCATTGAATGGGAGTGGCAATATATCAAAAAAAATCAACTAGCCGGAAAAATGTTTGAGGATGAATTAGAGCTCGCTTATGCTGTCATTCCTGGGGTAGAAGTTAGAGCAGAAAAAGGCAATCATACTACAGAACCTGTTAAATTTAACTCCCATCAAGTTACTTAATCCTTCGTTACATACTTGTAAATATTTCCCCCGACTTACTTAATCACTAATCACCAATCACCAAGGACTCCCAATCATCACAAAAGCCGACCAATAATAAGGATGCGACAACTTTAAATCCGCAAACCCTTGCAGCGAAGTCGGCAACTCCACCCCCTCACCCCGACTCAAACCCCGCAATCGGCCACCCTCCAAACGCACATCTCCCCGCAACATCGCAATTTGCGCTTGTCGTAGCGCCGCCCCCTTAATTCGCGCCGTCTTCAACTGCTGGTAAAACTCACTCATTAATCCCAAAGTACCTTCATCACTCACATACCACAAACTTCCCAAAGCCGTTTGCACCCCCGCTTGCAGCGCCAAACCCCCGAAACCCAACTCCGCCTGTGCATCTCCCACCGCAGTCCGACAAGCACTTAAAACTAACATATTCACCTGCGGATCATTCAATCTCAAATCCCGCAATTGATCCAGTCGCAGCCGACTATTCCAAAACTGAATAAAAGAATTATTCGGTACTCCAGGTCGAAATTCGCCGTGAGTAGCTAAGTGAATAACCCCAAAAGGTCGGCTTTGATGCTGTCGCTTCAAATTATCCACAGTGAAATCCTCATTCAAGAAACTAACTCCCGGCCACTCTCTGGAAATAGCGGCTATTTCAGTAGGAACTGCTGGCAAAGGATTCAACTCGGAAAATTCTGAGGCACCCATTGCTAAAACTTGAGAATTTCTGAGATCGACGTAGCGAGTCTCTGTTAAATTAATGCTGGGCATCAGGCTGAGATTGTACTTTTCCACCAAAAATTGCTGTCCGTCGTGCAAAGCAGCAAAGGGCATACCTCTCAAACCTCGATCGACAACAAAGGAAATAGTATCGGTTTCGCAGTTTTTCAAACTGTCCTCTAAAGGCGAAATCATCCACTTATAAAGCTGTTGGGAAGATGGTAGATAACTCGTAGTAGCCCGCACCCCCGGTTTGGTAATCTCATCCCGGAACTGAGTTACAACTTTCAGCAGTTCTGCCCGGTTCGCAGCCGGCACACTTTTGTGAACCACTTCACCGCAAGAATTTATTAGCATTAAATTTAATTCTTCGGGCTGCGAGAACAGATAAATTAAGCTGGGTTTCGTGCCCGTTTCTGCGCCCACCGATGCTAACTTTTTTTGAATTTCCTCTGGGGATACCAACTCGTCGCTGATGTTGATGCCTAAATATTCCCCGAATTCTTGGCTGAAAGATTGATCCACTAGAGACAAAGCGGCCGATATATTGTCGGTTTCCAAATTCCTGCCGATGTCACCGCGAAATGCTGACTGAATAACTGAATCTCTGATATTTGAATTGAGGAAATTTCTCATTTCTCTGGGAGAGTGCATTCTTTCGGGCGGCATCCTGTCTCCCGGTTTTCCTATATCTCGCGATATTCTGTTTTGGTTCTGCCGCTGTTCGCGACTAAAGGGTTGGTTGCGATCGGGGAAAAGCGATCGCCCTCTATCAAATCGGGATCTATCCCTTGGTAATATTGGCGGCGAATTGGGGTTATTGGGGTTAGGTCGATCTATGGGATTAGGTCGATCTATGGGATTAGGTCGATCTATGGGATTAGGTCGATCTATGGGATTAGGTCGATCTATGGGATTAGGTTGATCTATGGGATTAGGTCGATCTATGGGATTAGGTTGATCTATGGGATTAGGTTGATCTATGGGATTAGGTCGATCTATGGGATTAGGTTGATCTATGGGCTCGTTGATGGTTGGTTGATTGGTAGTGATGATCGCACTATTGCCTTGAGTGTAAGAATTTATGAAAGATTGCCCCTGAGTAATCGTACCCAAAGCATTGCTGGCGATCGCCCCAGCAGTACCGTTAGTCGTCGCATCTCCCACCGCAAAAGGTATCGGCGGATTGACATCGCCGCCGCCGTGGCGGATCGTAACTGTACCCGGTTGAGTGCCACCAAGAGTCGAGACGCTAAGAGGAGTGCCGTTTTGGTCAAAAGTACCCGTCACTCGAACTAAACCCGGAGTTGTGAGCTCAACATTACCGCCCGGAGCATTGATCCATGCAACACTGATATCATTTTGAGCGTTAAGATTTACTGTAGAAGTGCGATCGGCACTAACAACAGGATTAACATTTATTCGCCCAATTGCGATTTGGTTCCCCGCTAAAATTCCGACACTTTCGGCAGCACTTATATTACCAGTGCTGACTGTTCCCCTGCTGCTAGTGACATCAACTGCCACTCCCTGCAAGTCTCGTGAATTTACATCGAGAGGCGCTATTAAATTGACATTTCCTGTTGTGGCGTCCGTATTGCCAATATTAATACTTCCCGTATTGCTGTTTACATTAACTCCAACTCCCCGCAAATCCCCTGAAGTTACATTGCCAGAACTTGTCAAATTGACATTTCCTGTTGTGGCGTCCGTATTGCCAATATTAATACTTCCCGCATTGCTGTTTACATTAACTCCAACTCCCCGCAAATCCCCGGAATTTACATTTAGCAGCCCTGTTAAATTGACAGTATTTTCTGTTGCTATAGCGGTTTCAATATTAATACTTCCCGAATTGCTATTTATATTAACTATTGCTCCCAGCAAATCCCCCGAACTTACATTTCCCGAACCTGTTATATTAATATTGCCAAGAGATGTAGTATTACCGATCGCAATATTTCCCTGCTCGCTATTGACTTCAACGGCTCCACCTTGCAAATTTCCTGCATTTAAGTCCCTGGATGCTCTCAAATTAATAGTGCCAGTGCCAGCATTAATCGCTGCAACATTCATATTAGTTTGTGCATCCAAATTTACTGTAGGAATGAGGGGATTAACTAGATTTGTGGTCACAGGATTAACAGTTATTGCCCCTGTGTTGATTTCCTGTCCCGCTAGAATTCTGACATCTCCAGAAGTAGCGATCGCCCCCGTATTAACACTCCCATTGCTGCTGCTAGCATTGACAGTCGCAGCGGTGAGATTGCCTACCGTTAAGTCCCTAAAAGCTGTCAAATTGATATTCTCAGTTGCTGTGATATTGACAGGTGTAGTATTAGGCACAATGGTATTGGCATCAGTCAAAACTCCCAATGCCCCGGAGTTACTGGTAATATCAACATTAGATCCCTGCAAAGTCCCAAAATTCACATTGCCAAAAGCTCTGAGTTCGATCGCCCCGGAAGTCCCAGTATCGATCGACCCTGTTACTATATTGCCTCGAACAGTATTCAGACTAATACTGCCGTTGATATCAGCACGAGAAATGTTACTTGTCAATATAATATTGTCATTAGCTTGAATATTAATTGTCGAACTAGACGTTAATTTGCCCCCAACTACCACTGCCCCTTCCCTGCTTTCGAGACTAATTTGACCGCCATTAATATCTCTAGTTGCGATACTTCCCGGCGCTGACAAAATCACCGGCCCGCCGGCCGAAATATTTTCAACAGAAATCAAATTATTCGATAAAATAGACGCAGGAGTAAATATTGCATCGTCACCTAAAGGATTAGGTTGTTCATTATCACCCGGAGTATCCGTAGGAGAATTAGGAACATTAGGAGAATTTGCCAAATTTTGCACTCCAGCCCGCAGAATTAAGGCCGGACTGCTGGTTAAAATAGCAATATCTGGATCACCACTCACATTTTCCCTACCCAATGCAATATCGGGGCCGGTAATTGTAATATCCTCGGCAACAATGCTCCCCCTCGCCTCGACTTTCAGCGAAACTCCGGTATAATCTCCAAAGAAAACATCTCCTTCCGAACTGATAATCGGGTCAAATAAACTGACAAAGTTTCCCGGCATTCCCGACAAATTGCGAATCGAAAAATTGCCACCAGAAACAAAGTGGGAATCCCCCGAAATAACGCCGTTGCTAACCAAACTCAAATTCCCGCCGCTTTGGAATTGCGGGGGCAGAGATAAGCCGCCGATCGCATTTTGAGTGAGAATATCAATAGTGCGAGATCCCTGAATGTATAAATTCCCCCCAGCCTGCGCCAAAAAAGGATTCTGGGCGCTGTCCCTGACCCGCACCGCATCCCCACCCAGCAAACTCAAATCCCCCGAAGTTTGCAGCCTAGCGCCTGCTAACGTGAGATTTTCCGCAGCCCATAAATTTGCACTTCCCGCATTCAACTGCGGCAGCCCAGACAAATTAGCAGCAATCGCCACATCCCCAGAATTCACCTGCAAACCAGAACCCACAAGCCGCACAGAACCGTCCTCAGCAACCGCAACACCCGCCGCCTGATTTTGCCCAGTACCTGTCAGCAACTGCGGCAAAGTAACAGGATTCAAAGTCTGTTGAGAATTCCCCCAATTCCCGCCCCTTGCTATTTCCAAACTCAACAAATGCCCCGGTTGACTAATGCGGAGAACATTTCCGCCCCCAACAGCAGCAACAGTAATTTGTCCGCCCGCAGCCGACAACTGCCCGGTACTAACAACCGTACCGCCAAGCAAAGCCAAATTTTGCCCAGGAGTCACTGCTAAATTGCCAGCATTAAAAATACTTCCCGGTACACCCGGACTAAAATAAAAAGCATTTGGCGTACCCACCAAGGCGCTAAAATTATTTGTACCCGCCGCATTAAACAAATTTGAACCAAAACCGACACCATTCGCAGTAGTTGCAGTAAAAGCCGCCGGCACATTCAAACTCGCGTTCGGGCCAAACACAATCCCCGTAGGATTAATTAGAAAAAGATTAGAATTGCCGCCCGTGACAGTAATTAAACCGTTAATTAGCGAAGCGTCCCCGCCAGCAATTCGAGCTAATATATTCTGAATAGCCGAATTAGTCAGAAAATTAGCAATTTGACCTTCTTTCAAGCCAAACTGCCCAAAACTGTGAAAAAGATTCGCGCCGTCTCCCGACAAACTGCCGCCGTTGATATCATAACGGTTGCCGCTGGGGGTGACAACAGTACCCGTACCGTCAGCAGCAGGCACTATGGGCTGTGCTTGCGCGAAAGTATTAAAAATTAACAAAGAAAAGGGACAAATAAATAGCGCAACCTTTTTAATCTTTAAGTTGGCATTTTTCATAGCAGCAAGTAAAACTATCCTAATTGCCTTAATTATCGCACTTGCAAACAACTTACCCCTAAATAACAAATTAATTCGCTCATGACAACTCCCAAAATCAAAAGCCTCTACACAGACGGCGCTTGTTCCGGCAACCCAGGACCCGGCGGGTGGGGTGCAGTAGTTTGCTTCGCCGACGGCAACTGTCACGAACTCGGGGGTGGAGACCCCCAAACCACCAACAACCGCATGGAAATGCAGGCGGCCGTCGCTGCGCTGGAATTTTTTGCCAATTCCGGTCAAACCGAACCAGTCACCGTTTACACCGACAGCGAATACGTTAAAAACGGCATCACCAAATGGATTCAAGGCTGGAAAAATAAAGGCTGGAAAACCTCAACGGGCAAAGATGTTGTCAACCAAGACCTCTGGCACCTGCTAGACAAGCTGAATTCCCGACAAATCAAGTGGGAACACGTCCGCGGCCACTCCGGCGACTTCTACAACGACAGATGCGATGAAATCGCCCGCAGCTTCTCCCACAATCTCACTCCCGAACTGCAACAGCAGAAACCAACGGGAGACGAGGCCGGGGCGGGCACGGGGGCATCGCCCCTACGCTTTGACAACACAATTGTTTCGGAAGAAACGGACGCAACTGGTAACAAAACGATAGAATCCTATGTCATAACTTCTGACCTTCCGATCTCCAACTCTACCATGATGGATTCAACTGCCGATACCCTGGAGAACTTGCCCCGCGAGGTGAGGGTTCAAGACCTCCGCAATCTGATCGAAACGTTGCACATCGCCGACGAGGTTGCTACGAAAGGCTACTTGATTACCAGTTCTGAACTGGCTGATTTGATGGATGTAAATGCCAGCGCTGTCACCAGTCGTGGAGACAACTGGGTTTGGCGAAATTGGGTAGTGTCGCGGGTGCGGCGCGAAGGCAACCAAATTCTCTGGCAATTAGAGAGAATCGACCACGTTAGTACAACTGATTAGTGGTTAGTCATGAGTTATTAGTTGATTAATGACTGATGACTAATGACTGTCTCAAACCAAGATTTGGCAAAATTCCGTAGGGACACAACATTGTTGTGTCCTTTTAGTCATCAGTTTAGTAAACACACTACTTAACATCAGTCCCAGTTAAAAGAAAGAATCCAACTGTCTGTAAGCCCGTGCTCTAAACCCTCATAAAATCAGTGATTTCCCATCGAAAATCTCAAATCGAAAATAGCATGAGTCCCAGCTTGCGAACAGTCATTGCTACCAGGTATGTCACTCCCTTGCGCGAGGGCGGATCGCTGCCGGCGATCGTCGAAGCAGATGATGATGGTATGTACGTGCTCAAATTTCGCGGTGCGGGCCAGGGAGCCAAATCTCTGATTGCCGAGCTAGTGGCGGGAGAGATTGCTCGCGCCTCCGGGCTCCCAATCCCTGAACTCGTCTTTGTTGAACTCGATCCCGAACTGGCTCGCACTGAGCCTGACCCGGAAATTCAAGATTTGATCCGAGCAAGTGCTGGCCTCAACCTCGCCCTCGACTATCTCCCCGGCTCGATCACCTTTGACCCGATAGCGGGGAAGTCCGATGCGGATCTCGCCTCAGAAATCGTCTGGTTCGATGCTTTCGTAACCAACATCGATCGCACGTCGCGCAATGCAAATATGCTGGTATGGCACCGCCGGCTTTGGCTGATCGATCACGGTGCAGCCCTCTACTTCCACCACACCTGGAAAGATTATCTCTCGCGCAGCCGCGATCGTTTTCCCCCAATCAAAGACCACGTTCTGCTGCGTTTTGCCAGCACCCTGGAAGCAGCAAATTTAAAGATGACTCACAGGCTAACGCCGGACATCATTCGCAACATTGTTAAACTAATTCCTGATACTTGGCTGGTGGGAGATTCTCCTTTCAGCGATAGCAACCAACATCGGGATGCTTATATCGAGTACCTGCTAAATCGGCTAGAATCACCACATATTTTTTTGGAGGAGGCGATTAGTGCCCGATCGATTTCTTTATGATTATGCCATTATCCGCGTCGTTCCCAAAGTTGAGCGCGAGGAGTTTATCAACGTGGGAGCGATCGTTTCCTGCGGTACGAAAAAATTCCTCGAAGCCCGTATCGAAATTGATGAACAGCGCTTGATGGCGATCGACTCAACGTTGGATCTGGAAATGATTCGCAATCACCTAGCAGTCATTCCCATCATTTGTGCAGGCGGCTCCGAATCTGGCGCGATCGGTCAACTTCCCCACAGAGAGCGCTTTCACTGGCTCGTAGCACCCCGAAGCACGATCGTTCAGACATCGCGGGTACACACTGGTTTTTGCCAGAATCTACCGGGTGCGATCGAACACTTGCTCGATACAATGGTGCGATCGTCAAGCCGAAAACCCTCTGTAAAGGCTCAGTTGCTAGCGGTTAGAAATGACACTCACGAAATGCGATCGCACTCTAGTTAGCGTCAGCTCTCTCTTCTCGACCTCTGCGTGAATCAGCGTCAATCTCTTGTCATCTGCGGTTAATAAATTATATTTTTTTAACCGCAGATACAGGCAGATTAACACAGATTAACGCAGATGAATTTATCAATTACCTCCCGGATTTGAGCGAAGTTTTCTAAAGTCTTAGCCGCAGTTTCGCAAGGTAGAAAGATGATTCAATTTGAACCAACAAAGATGACTTTCCCTCTCTGGGGTTTAGCAATTTTCATCCTGTGGACGATCGCAGTCGTTATCTTGCTCCTAGCAGTGAGGATTCGGCATCTATCTGCGGGCGGATCTGTAAAAGATTTCGGCACACCAAACGACGACAGCTTGCTTTGGCGACTATTTCGAGTACAATCCAACTTGATAGAAAACCTGCCTTTGTATTTGGGAGTTGTTTTTCTTCTAACAGTTAGGGGTGTTTCAGGAACAGCAGTTGATTTGCTGATTGTTGTGTACATTCTATTTCGGCTTGTACATTCAGCGATTCACATCGCTGGCCTAGATCCAAAGTTTCGGTTGTTCAGCTTAGTAATTCAGTTAAGCTGCTTGGTGGCCTTAACTATTATGGCAGTTTTCTAGTTGAGGAATTACGCAATTGACAGCTATATATAGTAGGGTGCGTCAAGGGCAAACCTTAATTGTTTCTTACACAGGGTAAGTCAGACCCACCTTACAAGTCGATCGCCCCTGTGACATTACTGCCTGTGATTTGGGTAATTTATCGAAGTTTATGAACCGAATATCTCGTGCGATCGCTGTTATTTTAATTGTATTAGGCTGCATTATCTCTGTTTTAGTTCAGCCACCGCAATCAGCCTTAACCGTGCCACCTCCCGTGCAAGAATCTCCACGACGCGGAGGAGATGTTGCTGAGACAATTAATTTTGGACGGCACTTTCAAGAATTAGGAGTTGAAGGCTCGATCGCAATTTACGATTTGAATAGCGATCGGCTTTATCAACACAACCCGCAGCGTAACGCCACAGCTTTTTTACCCGCATCTACATTTAAGATTCTCAACTCTCTGATTTCCTTAGAAACAGGGGTGATTTCAGATGAAATTGCCGTTCTAACTTGGGATGGAACTCAAAGGCAAATTCCCGCATGGAATCGAGACTTGAATATGAGAGAAGCCATGAAACTTTCCGCCGTTTGGTTTTACCAAGTTCTCGCCCGCCGAGTCGGACACGAGCAAATGCAAAAATGGGTAGCTAAAGTCGGTTATGGCAACCAAAAAATCGGTAACAAAGAGGATATTGACAAATTCTGGTTAGAGGGAGAACTGCGAATCACACCCAACGAGCAAATTCAATTTCTCCGCCGTCTCTACAAAAACAACTTACCCTTTTCTGAGCGCTCGCTGTCTCTGGTTAAAGATATCATAATTGTTGAACAAACTCCCGATTACACAATTAGAGCTAAAACAGGCTGGGCAAACTTTGGAGAACAAGCAAAGCCTCAAATTGGCTGGTATGTAGGTTATTTAGAAAAGGATAAAAATGTTTACTTTTTTGCTACAAACATTGACATCCGCAACAAAAATGACGGAGTTGCACGAATCGAGTTAACGCGCCGTTGCTTCAAGGATCTTGCGCTGCTGTAAGTGCGTTATTTGTTCTCTAATATTCGCAAAAACGCCAGCGGGGCGGCTAACGGTGACAGCCAAAACACCCATTTATTGGATACCTGAGTTCGATGGTAGGAAGCCGATTGTTTTAAATCTTTTAGGACTTACGCAATTGGCACATATATATATAGCAAAACCATTTGATTTGTAAACAATCGATTCAAGGATCACAAGCGTTTCAGGTGGTTCTACATTCATGACTCAAATAGACTTGCTATAGTTGCTATCGTCCGATATATCCTTTCTCGCAGCAAGGCGACAATCATCTAAGAGAGCATTAAGTTCTTCAATGACTAGCCAGGGGTTTCGACCTTTCAAACAAGCTACCATCGCTGCTTCATAGGGATTTCGGCCAGTTTTTTTTACTGCTGCGATCGCCTGTTTGTTAGACAATCCCCGCGCGCTGACCAACCAAGCAGCCAAAACCTGTCCTGTACGTCCGCTCCCCCCAGAACAGTGAACTACCACCCGTTCGCCTTTGCTATTTGCAGATTCCAAGAACGGCAATATTCGATCGATTAAAATATCGCGATCGACCAATTCAAAGTCTGCAATCGGCGCCCAGCAAACTCGCTCGCACCCAAATACTTTCCGATATGTTCCCAGTAAATCAGTGTAGCAGATGAGTTGGGTCTGAGCAAGCAAGCAGCAAACTTGCTTGATATTATGCCCCTGCATAAATTCAATCCACCGAGCAACTTCTCCATCGCGGTATCCTGGTCTGGCTGCACCAAACACAATTAATTCATTCTCTGAAGCCGCAGCGAATTTGTGCATACTGTTTTCAATTTTTTTACCTATAATTAAGAAAGACGCACAAATCCTGAATCAACAGTGAAAAACAAGATCTCGATCGGTTTAATGAACTGGCTGCAACCCAAACCAGAAACCGTTTTGCTATGCGACTCAAGTGCAGCAGCTTCTGAGATGGCATTCATGCTCAACGGTGAGTGGGATGGGTGCAATAGTTTGGTGATCTCTAAATGCGACAAGGTAGCAATTGAAGCAGCAGCCCGTTTGCTGGAGACATCGTGGTGCTACCAAAATACTTGCGAACCCGTTTTAATTCGGCTGGAAGTTGACGAATTGCTGCGCCGTTATGCGATTGGAGACAGGTTTTTTATTAATGCTAACTTGCGATGCGCCCAATTGAGCGAACTTTGCTTGGAAAACATTGATTTGAGTTATGCTAAATTAAATTTGGCTAACCTCAGTGGCACTAATTTAAGCAAAGCAAACTTAATGGCAGCACAGATGCCAGCAGCAAATTTGAGTGGCAGCAATTTGAGTAAATCGCAACTTGTGAGGGCGAATTTATCAGGAGCAAATTTATCGGATGCTAATCTCAGAGGTGCCGATATGAGTTATGCAGATTTAAGCAATGTTTGTTTAACAGGTGCTGACTTAAGAGGTGCAAATTTAGCTAGAGTAGACTTAAGAAAAACAAGCTTAGATGGGGCGATTGTTGAGTAATACCAAATCCCGCTTAAATACTTTTTCTCACACCCCGTGGGTAAATCCTGTCAACATTTATCTGCGTTAATCCGCGTACATCCGCCACCATATTGGGGAGAACCTGTCCTTTTTCCCAATACTGAACAGCAGCCCCATAGACTCCCCATAACTTACCAAAAGCGCTAAAACTCAGGTCGCCACGCGCTAGCTTTACAACTTCGCTCAATTTTTTCCTAGCTTCTGCGTCCACAGTATTAGTCACCAGATAAACACAACTTCTAGTTTACAGATAAATCTATCTAATACTCATTCCCCAGCAGCTTCAGCCGATGCAGCGAATCTATCCGCTACAGCTTTGCCAATTAGCGCCACCTGACTCAGAGGCAAAAACTGAATTTTTTTGACAATATCGTTAATTTCTGGGGCTGGCGAGACTGAATTGCCCTCCAAAAAGCTGAGAAACTCTTCCAGCGAATAACCCGCTCTCGCAGCAATTTTAGCCAAGTTTTCCGTTTCTGGAACAGTATCGCCCCTTTCCCACAATTGCACAGCAGTCGCAGAAACCCCCAAAAGCTTGCCAAACGCTCGTTGGCTCATAGAGCCACGAGCCGTTTTGATAATTTCACTAAGTTTTTGTCTATTTTGGATGTTCACGACTTAAAAGCTACTCGACCGTACCTACAAGTAAACTGGTCAGTTTATAAATCATTATCATTTAACGCTTGAATCGTTTACTTGTCACGCTTGACACACAAGTAAGTTTACTCTAAAATTAAAAGTATAAATTTAGTACCGCTGTATCGGAGTGCCCCTCACGATTTACGAGTCCGAAAAAATGACTAATAGACGCACACGCATGACAAGCCACACACGCCAGAGCCTTACAGCCTCCGGTTGGCTCAAACCCCAATGCTGGCAAATCTCTAAAATAGAAGCAGCCTAAGCCTTGAGAATGCCCGTCAACCGCATAGTCAAAGTCTACCCCAAACAACATCAGGTAATAGTTGTTTACCTGAACAAGAAAGGACAAAAATGCAGTTCCTTTTTCAGCTACAGACTATTTTCCAGATGGCAACAAGAGGCGATCGCAGCAATTGCCAGTTGTCGAAACCAGCAAATCCTAGCACCCCTAGAAGTCATTGTACAATACGACCTCGAACATTTCAAATATCCAGTGGCGATCGCCGATGCAATTTGGGAAGCCCTACTCAACCAGATCTCCCGCGTAACAAGGGAACTGAGGCTGAGCAAACAATGCGCCTAGCCCCCCATCACTCCATCAATTAGTAGAAGCAGCCAACTCAGCCAAACGTTCCTGCTGATCCTGGGAAATGCAAGTTTGAATAATCCCCTCAATATCCCCTTCCAAAACACTATTGAGCGAGAAATTTTCCCCCAAACGGTGGTCGGTAGCCCGATTGTCCTTATAGTTGTAGGTGCGAATCTTCTCCGATCGCGAACCAGTACCAACCTGAGCCAAACGCCGCGACTTCACCTCATCCTGCTGCTCCCGCAACTTCATCTCATAGAGCTTAGCCCGCAAAATCTGCATCGCCCGCTCCTTATTCTGCAACTGACTGCGCTCCTCAGTACAGAAAATCCGAATTCCCGTCGGCTTGTGAAACAAATCCGCAGCAGTTTCCACCTTGTTCACGTTTTGACCGCCAGCGCCGCCCGATCGAGCCGTGCTCATCTCAATATCCTTCGGATCGATGTGAATCTCCACATCATCAACCTCCGGCATCACAGCCACCGTCGCCGTCGAAGTATGCACCCGGCCGCCAGCCTCAGTCACAGGCACTCGCTGCACCCGGTGTACTCCCGCCTCAAACTTCAGCTTGCTGTAAACGCTGTCGCCTGTAATTTCCAGAATCACCTCTTTAAAGCCGCCCATTTCCGCCAGCGACTCGCTCACCAACTTCACCTGCCAGCCTTGAGTTTGAGCGTAGCGCGAATACAGCCGCAGCAAATCTCCAGCCCAAATACTGGCCTCATCTCCGCCAGTACCGGCCCGAATTTCCAGCATAATATTCTTGTCATCGTTCGGATCGCGGGGGAGCAGCAAAACCTTCAAACGACTTTCCAAACTCTCCAGCTTCGACTCAAGTTCCTCAACTTCCAGCGCAGCCATTTCTTGCATATCTCGATCGCCTGCAGCTTCCTTGAGAACCTGTCGCGCGCCCACCAAATCTTCCTGAGTGGTTTTCCACAGAGCAAAAGTATCGACCACTTCCTCCAAGGACGATCGAGCTTTCGCTACCCGTTGAAACTCTTGATTGTCCCTAGCCACATCCGGGTCAGCCATGCGGCGAGTCAACTCATTAAAAGTTTGCTCTACCGACTTCAATTTATCCAGCAAATAAGATTCAGCCATTGTCAGTTGTCCTTTGTCAATCGATTTTAGATTTTAGATTTTAGATTTTAGATTTTAGATTTGAAGAACAGTTGGGATAGACTCTCGATCGAACTCAACTGCCTGCATAGCAAGTCTTCAATCTAAACTCTCCCATCCGAGGGCGGATCGATTTTAGATTTTAGATTTTAGATTTTAGAACTCAAGAGCAGTTAGGATAGAATGTCGATCAAACTCTACTCGCTCAAACTAAACTGCCAGCCGTAGCAAGTCTTCAATCTAAAATCTAAAATCCGAGGGCGGTAAGTTGCCAGTAGAAAGAACTACTCTCAACAAACTGCGGACAAATGACAATCCGGCTACTTCTTCTTTTTGCCTTTACCAGCCGCCTTAGAAGCATCTGCTTTCGGCTCTTCCATTTTCAGCGGTCCAGAGGAAGCATCTGCCTTCGGCATTTCTACCTCGCTCATGCCGTATTTCCGCATAAAGCGTTCCACACGACCTTCAGTATCAATAATCTTCTGAGTGCCAGTATAAAAAGGATGATTTCCCGACCAGACATCAACTTGAAGCTTTGGTTTAGTTGAACCCACAGTCATCACAAGTTCCCCGTTGCAATAAACCTGAGATTCGGGATACCACTCAGGGTGAATGCCATCTTTTGCCATTGTTTTTTACTCTCTAATTTTTGACTTTACAACCATTTTAGCTGCCGCAGGACTTGTACACCAACAACAGCACGAATTTTGCCTTATATCTGTTGGAACCAGGAATCAGGAATCGGAAATAAACTTCAAAAAAAGACGGATAAAATCTGGATAGATAATTTTTGCCTTTTCCTGGTTCCTTCTTCCTTCTTCCTTCTTCCCTCGATTACCGCTTCGAGTATTGAGGAGCTTTGCGAGCTTTCCGCAAACCGTACTTTTTCCGTTCTTTTGCCCGCGGGTCGCGAGTCAAATAGCCCTCTGTCTTCAGAGGCTTGCGGTTGTCCGGGTCTAATTGACAAAGTGCTCTAGCGACACCCAAGCGAATCGAGTCAGCCTGACCTGTCAAGCCACCGCCTTCGACTTTTACCAAAATGTCGTACTCATTTTCCAGACCCAAAGTTTCCAGAGGGGCCTTAGCGAGAGCCAAATAAGTAGGGTTGAATTGCAGGTACAAATCCCCCTCTTTACCATTGACAGTCAGTATGCCAGTGCCGGGAACCAAGCGCACTCGCGCTACGGAACGCTTGCGGCGGCCGGTACCCCAGTACACAGCGCGACCCGATGTATCTGTTGCTTGCATTACTCATTTCCTCCCGGAATCGTGTGAACAATTAATTCTTCTGGTTTTTGAGCTTGGTGCGGGTGGTTGGGGCCAGCGTACACCTTCAGTTTAGTAAACAGTTGTCTGCCGAGAGAAGTGTGAGGTAGCATTCCCCGAATAGCTTCTTCGACAATTCTTTCGGGCAAACGTGCTTGCAATTTGGCAAAAGTTTCTGTTTTCATGCCGCCCGGTCTTCCAGAATGGCGGCGGTAGATTTTCTGGGTGCGTTTTTTGCCAGTAACAGCGATTTTGTCGGCATTGATGACAATTACGAAGTCACCGGTATCCATAGAAGGAGTGTAAGTCGGTTTGTGTTTCCCCCGCAGGTACATGGCAACTTCAGTTGCCAGACGGCCCAGCCGCTGGTCGGCGGCATCGACCACGTACCACTTATGCTCTAGGGAGTCTTGAGTAGGGACGTAAGTTTTGTTCATTGTTTGTTGTTAGTTGTCTATTAACTGTTAACTGTTGTTAGTTGTCAGTTGTCAGTTGTCAGTTGTCAGTTTTTAATTGTTAGTTGTCCTTAGTTTTTTATTAGTAGTTACCTAATGACTAATGACTAATAACTAATGACTAATGACTAATGACTAATTTTGGCTGAGTGTCGTACCAGACATCTGGGGGAAAGGGAAATTCTGAATAGCCAACCCGCAGCAGGCACAAACCTTGAGCGGGAGCGGCATATTTTACCATTTCTCGGCGTTCGTTGACCCAGATATCTGTGAAATTGTCGATCGGCCTTTCCCCGCGACCCACCTGCACCAGCAACCCCACCAGCAGCCGCATCATCCCGTACAGAAACCCGCTCGCCTGAACCTCAATATAGATAAGAGGCCCAGAACGGTGACACTCTGCCGCTTGCACGTCCACCCAGGAATGGGGGCGGGCAGAACCCGCGCGGTGGAAAGCAGCCAGGTGATGCCGCCCGATGAGCGGTGTCAAAGCTGTCTGAATCAAAGATTCATCCACAGGGGCGTGGTAGCAGTGCCAAGCAAAAGGACGCACAAACAAATTAGGAGTCGGATCTGTATAAAGGGTGTAGCGATAGCGCCGCCAACTGGCTGAGAACCGAGCGTGCCAGGTAGGTTCCACCTTTGCCGAAGCTCGAATTAAAATATCTTTTGCCAGTCGAGAGTTGAGAACACTTGCCCAGCGGTGAGCCGGAATTGGGCCGTGGGAATCAAAATGCGCTACTTGAGCAGCAGCGTGGACTCCCGCATCGGTTCTCCCAGCAGCGTGCAGCGTTACCGGGCGTTCCAGAACAGTCGATATTGCTGTTTCAATTTCTTCTTGTACTGTACGCTGGTTCGGCTGTCGCTGCCAACCGTGAAAGTTAGTGCCGAGGTATTGGATTACAAGAGCAACGCGCTGTATCGATTGGGGATTTTCGATTGGGGATTTTCGATTGTCAGTCATAAATCACAAATCTCCAACCCAAAATTGAATTAAACCAGTTCAACGATCGCCATTTCGGAATTGTCTCCTTGGCGGGCGACAGTTCGTACTACGCGGGTGTAGCCCCCGTTGCGCGAGCCGTAGCGTTCTTGGGCTGCTTCAAACAAGGCGTGTACTAACTGTTTGTCGTAGATAAAGCCCATAGCTTGCCGGCGAGCGGCCAAGGAGCCATCTTTTGCCAGGGTAATCATTCTGTCCGCCTCTGGGCGCAGCGCTTTGGCGCGGGCAAGAGTGGTAGTAATTTTACCGTGGCGGATTAATTCGGTGGTCAGCGAGCGCAGCAGGGCGCGGCGCTGGTCAGCCGGTTTGTTGAGTTGGGGAACGCGACAGCGGTGACGCATGGCAGTTGGTAATTGGTAATTGGTAATTGGGCGCCGGGATAGATAGTCTGCGAACTCGGGCGGTGAATTCTTGGTTCTTAAGAACTCACTTACTGAAGATGCAAAACTTTTTTACCCGTTACCCGTTGATTAACTTTTAGCTGATTTTTCCTGTGGCAAGGTAATGCCCAAGCGTTTTTGTAAAGCTTCAATCACTTCTTCGGCAGACTTCTGACCGAAGTTTTTGATCTCGAGCAAGTCTTCTTGGGTATAATCCAATAAGTCTGCGACTGAGTTGATCTGAGCCCGCTTGAGACAGTTGTAAGCCCGGACGGACAACTGCAATTCTTCGATCGGAATTTGGCTAGTAGGATCGGCCTCACCTGGATACTCTGGTTTGAGAGAATCTTGGGTGATGTCTTTGAGAGGTGCAAATAAATCTACCAGGATGTTGGCAGATTGACTCAAAGCTTCTTGAGGAGTCACGCTGCCATCAGTCCAGATTTCCATAATCAGCCGGTCTTTTTCGACCGTCCCGCCTACCCGAGCATCTTCAACGCTGTAGTTGACTCGGCGAATCGGCATAAAGATGGCGTCAATTTGGAGAAAATCCAAAGCCGATCCATCATCGCGACTGCGGTCTACTGCTCTGTATCCGATGCCTTTTTCAATTCTGAATTCCATTTCCAGAACTGAGCCTGGGGAGAGAGTTGCAATGTACTGGGATCGATCGATCAATTCCACCTCTGAGGGCAAATCGAATCGATCGGCCGTAACGGTGACAGGCCCCTCAATCCGCAACCTACCGATTTGCGGCTGCTGAGAATGAGTTTTGAGGACGACCTCTTTCATGTTCAGGAGAATTTCTAGAACATCCTCACGTACCCCTTCGATCGTGGCAAACTCGTGATTGACGCCCGCGATTCGGACTGAAGTTACTGCTGTTCCTTCTAAGTTTGACAGCAGAACTCGCCTCAGCGCATTCCCAACAGTTGTTCCCTGACCGCGATCGAGCGGTTCCAGGACAAATTTTCCGTACTGACTGCGGTCTTTGTCAGTGTTAGACTCTATACATTCAATTTGAAACTGCGCCACGGAGTGACCTCCCTTTTCCACTTTGGATTTTTGATTTTGGATTTTAGATTGCAGAGCATACCCCTGAACGGATTTCGGATTTTGGATGGACGGGGCAACAGTTAGAACCATTAGTTTTTGACTTTAAGCAGTTAGCCATTATCCAAAATCTAAAATCTAAAATCTCAAATCGTTTTAGACTCTACGCCGCTTGGGAGGGCGACAGCCGTTGTGAGGAATTGGGGTAACATCTCTAATCAGGGTGATTTCCAGTCCCGCCCCTTGCAGCGCCCGGATTGCAGTTTCTCTACCTGCTCCAGGCCCGCTCACCATTACTTCTATTTGGCGCATTCCTTGGTCGTTGGCTCTGCGGGCAGCACTTTCTGCTGCTGTTTGAGCTGCAAAGGGAGTTCCCTTCTTAGCTCCTTTAAAACCGCTGGAACCTGCAGATGCCCAGGATATCACTTCGCCGTTGAGGTCGGTAATAGTTACAATCGTGTTGTTAAAGGTAGACTGGATGTAGCCTACCCCATTGGGTACATTCCGTTTCTGCTTTTTTGCACCAGATTTCTTGCCTGTTTGTTGTCGCGCCATATTAGTCTCTTTAACGTTTCTCTCAACTAATGTTCCGAAGCGCTAGGAGCCAGCAGCCCCCAGCGTATTTTTCCCAAAAAGATGTTACTTCTTGGAAGGTGCCTTTTTCTTGCCCGCAACTGTTCGGCGGACGCCACGACGGGTTCTGGCGTTGGTACGGGTTCGTTGTCCCCGCACCGGCAGACCCAAACGGTGACGCCGACCGCGATAAGTTCCGATGTCCATCAGGCGCTTGATGTTCATTGACTCCCAGCGCCGGAGGTCTCCTTCGATTTGGTATGTTGTTTCTACATGAGTCCGCAGAGCAGTCACGTCGGCCTCTGTTAAATCCTTGACGCGAGTGTCAGGATTTACGCCTGTTGCAGCGATAATTTGTTGGGCTCTCGACAAGCCTATTCCGTAAATGTATGTCAGACCTATTTCGACGCGCTTATCGCGTGGAAGGTCTACCCCGGCAATCCGTGCCACACTTTTTGTCTCCCTAGTTTTCCTGTTTGGCTACAATGTTCAATTAGGATGCACCTGCGTGCATTGCCCAATCTTCCTTTTTTCTAACCTTGGCGCTGTTTGTGTTTCGGGTTAGTGCATATCACCATCACTCGACCGCGACGGCGGATGACGCGACATTTTTCACAAATTTTTTTGACAGATGCTCGAACTTTCATCTTTCTTCCTGCCTGGAGAACCCCGCTCTACCGGAGAGCAGGCACGCTGGGACTGCCCGTAGAGCGGTGGGAGGAGAGGCTGGGCAAGGTGTAGGCCTCTCCTCGATTAAATTGTATAAAGTGCGGGTTGTTTCATGAAGGAGCCCGCTTGCACCCACTCCCATTGCTGGGGTAAAGTTCGCTTGCACAAAAATATTGGCGAGCGATACTTTTACGGTGTAACAATGACTTAACCCGGTACACCGGTGGGTTGTTGACGCCCTTCTCGGCAACACTACAAACGTAGCATTATAGCATAATTTTGAAGCTTTTTACCAAATTCTCTCTAAATTAAACTTACAATTAGTTTTTAGAAAGTTTTATCTAAGCCTATTTTTTCCGAAGGCGATAAGTAATCCTGCCTTTGGTCAAGTCGTAGGGAGTCAATTCGACTTTGACGCGATCGCCAGGCAGAATTTTGATGTAGTTGCGGCGGATCTTGCCGGAAATGTGAGCTAGCACGTTAAACCCATTATCTAGGTCAACGCGAAACATCGCATTGGGCAGGGATTCCGTCACTGTCCCTTCCATTTCAATTAAATCTTGCTTAGACAATTTGGTATTTACCTCAACTCTACATTTGATTAACTAGGAGTGTCCCGGCGTTGGTCTCAAAACCTATTTACTGGTAGGAGTCAAACGGGAACGGGGGGCAATAATTAGGGCGACTCGCTCGACTTCTTGACTCAACCAACCAATTGTTTTAGCTTTACTTGAGTAAAGTTGTGGCAATTAGTATCGAGTTCAATCCGGTCTCTAGCAACCCTCACAAAACCTGATAGCACAAAAAGCTCCTAGTTAACATATCTTAGCAAAAGCTGGTGAGTAACAAGCCGTATTGAGAGGGTTCAAGAGTCGATCGAGAGAGATTGTTGCAGTTCGGCGGTGATTAATTCCATGTCGCGATCGCCATCAACCGCAACTAACTGTTGGCGGGCGCTGTAAAACTCAATCAAAGGCTCAGTTTGCTCGCGATAAACTTGCAACCTGCGGCGGATCGTCTCCTCATTGTCATCGAGGCGGCCCCGCGACAGCAGGCGAGCCACCAAAATGTTGTCAGGTACCTCCAAATTGACAGCTCTGAGATCGCAGTCCTTACCAGACGTACTTCCGCCAGCACCGCTAACATCACAAAGCAGTTTGTCAAAAAACGCTGCCTGTGCCACAGTGCGGGGAAAGCCGTCCAGAATCCAACCAGCACTAGCATCTGGTTGATTCATGCGTTCTTGCACGATATCCATCAATAACTCGTCGGGAACCAACTCACCAGCATCCATGTAGGCTTTCGCCTTTAGACCCAAGGCAGTTTTGGCAACCACGCAGGCGCGCAGGATATCGCCCGTAGAAATGTGGGGTATTTTCCAGTGAGCGGCTAAGATCTGAGCCTGAGTTCCTTTTCCCGCCCCTGGAGGCCCCATAAAAATCAATTTCATTGCGATTACTTCACCATTCCTTCATATCGCTGGGAGATGACGTAAGTTTGAATTTGCTTAGCAGTTTCGATCGCCACACCTACTAGAATCAGTAGGGAAGTTGCGCCAAAACCTCTAAAAGTTTGCACGCCGATCGCGCTTTCTACAGCAGTTGGTACAATAGCCACCAGACCTAGAAAAATCGCTCCCAAGAAAGTCAAACGGTTCAAAACCTTCTCCACATAATCACTCGTTTTCTGACCCGGACGAATTCCAGGAATGCTAGCGCCCATTTTCTTCAAGTTCTGAGACATATCTACGGGGTTGACAATCAACGAAGCGTAGAAATAGCTGAAGAACAGAATCAAAGTTAGATAAAACAGCGCGTAAGCCCAAGGTGTTGGGCCGTTTGGACTCAAAACATTAGCAACTTGAACCAAAAACGGGTTATTGAGAGACTGAGCGAGGAAAGAAGGCACAATCAAAACCGAAGATGCAAAAATAATCGGCATCACTCCGCCTTGATTCAAGCGCAGGGGCAGATAGCTCCGGCTCTCCCGATAAACTTTGCGGCCGACTTGACGACGAGCCGAAATAATCGGAATGCGGCGAGTACCTTCCTGAACAAAAACAATCCCGACAATCGTCACCAAAAAGACCAGCAGCAGAACGACTACACGGCCGACAACTTGCGTGTCGCCACTTTGAGCCAATTCAAAAGTTTGTCCCAAAGAGCGCGGCAATACCGACACAATGTTGATAAAAATCAGTAGCGACGCTCCGTTCCCGATACCTCGTTCCGTCACCACTTCCGATATCCACATTACAAACATTGAGCCGGCCGTCAGAGCCAAAGCAGTTTGTGCTATGAATAAAGGCGATGGAGATTGAGCAAAAGGGCTGACCCAAATCCCAATGCCAATACTTTGCAGAATTGCCCAGCCCAAAGAAACGTAGCGAGTAATTTGAGAAATCTTGCGCCGCCCTGCTTCTCCTTCATTTTTCTGCAAGTCTTCTAAGCTTGGCAGAGCCGCAGTTAGAAGTTGCACAATAATTGAAGCATTAATGTAGGGCAAAATCCCCAACGCGAAAATCCCCAAAGCTGACAAGCCACCTCCTGAGAACAAGTCCAGAAAGCCAATTAAAGGGCTGTTTTGGACGTTTTGGGCAAAGGCGACTCGATCGATGCCGGGGACTGGCAAGTGGACACCCAGGCGTACTAAAATCAGTAAGCCAATGGTTACGAGGATGCGACCTCGCAAACCAGCAGCTTGAGCCATCTGCATGAACGTCTCTTGTGCAGTTGGCGCTTTTTCTCTACTAACGTCCATAGTTACGATTTTGGATTTTAGATTTGGGATTTTCGACTAAATCATTTTCTGATAGCAAGCTTGAGGATTTGAGATTTGGACAGACTCTCAAACCTCAAATCTTCACGCAACTAATTCGCAACTTCCGCCTGCAGCTTCAATTTTGGCGCGAGCACCTGCGGTAAAAGCCGAGGCGCGCACTTGCAAAGGTACATTCAGTTCACCATCTCCTAAGATTTTCAGCGGCCCGTTGTCAGTATTGACAATTTTCGCTTGCATCAAAGAGGTGAGAGTAACTTCTGTGTTTGCTGGCAGCGATGCTAATTTACTTACATTAATGGTAGTGTACTCTTTCCGGTTCACTAGAGGGAAGCTTTTCAACTTGGGGAGACGGCGGTAGAGAGGATTTTGACCTCCTTCAAAACCGGGTCTGGTGCCGCTACCGGCTCTAGATTTTTGACCGCGCATCCCTTTGCCGGAGCTCGCGCCTTGACCGGCAGAAATACCTCTGCCCAAGCGTCGGGGGCGCTTTTGGGAGCCTGCTTTGGGTCGGGCGTCTTGCAATCTCATAGTTTTAGTAATTGGTAATTGGTAATTGGTATTTAGAGAGAGGGTACGCAGTAGTTTTGAGTGCGTGAGTTTTAAGTTGCGGATTTTTTTATTTTCACCGCAAGCACTTAACACTCAAAACTTACAGTTTCCCATTCTCGCGTGCCCTAACCGTAGAGATTTTCTACTGGAATTCCGCGCTCTTGAGCAACTTCGGACAAGGTGCGGAGGGTGGAGAGGGCATTGACTGCGGCTCGGGCGTTGTTTAAGGGATTTCCAGAACCTAGCTGTTTGGCTAAGATGTTGCGGACTCCTGCTAGTTCGAGAACAGTTCGCACTGCTCCCCCTGCAATTACCCCGGTTCCCGGAGCGGCCGGCCGCATCATGACTTTAGCTCCGCCACCGTCACCGTTGATGGGGTGAGGGATGGAGTTAGATTTGGTGAGGGGGACTTCAATTAGGTGCTTTTTGCCGTCAGCGACGCCTTTTTTAACGGCACCGATTACGTCGCTAGCTTTGCCGACTCCTACTCCAACTTGACCGCGTTCGTTGCCGATAATGACTATGGCGCGGAAGCTAAGTTTTTTACCACCTTTGACTACTTTAGTAACGCGCCGGATCTGAACGACCCGTTCTTGCCATTCGGATTCTTTTTCGCGTGCTTTGTTACTGCTGCTTTTTTTCTTGTTGCGCTGTTCTTTTTGTTCTGCCATAGTTTTGTCCTGTGGGAATTAGTAATTGGTGAAAGGCGATCGGCAATTGGTAATTGTTTGAGTAAAAAGTAAAAATAGAAGAAATCTGGATTTTGCCTTTTCACTTTCAACTTTTGACTTTTTACTTTTTAATTACTCATTACCCGCTACCCATTACCCCCTCTAGAAGTCTAACCCCGCTTCGCGAGCTGCTTCTGCGAGGGCTTTGACACGACCGTGATAGAGGTTGCCCCCCCGATCGAATACGACTTTGACTATGCCAGCGCTGGAACAGCGTTTGGCAATCAACTGACCGACTTGCACGCTCGCGGAGCAGTTGCCGCCAGAACTGAGAGTTGACTTCAATTCGGGATCGAGGGTTGACGCGGCGGCCAAAGTGTGCTGGGCGGTATCGTCGATTACTTGAGCGTAGATGTGCTGCTCTGAGCGAAATACCGCTAGTCTGGGACGTTCGGCGGTGCCGAACACCTTGCGCCGAACACGGCGGTGTCTGCGCTGGACTGATTCTTTGCGAGTAAGCTTCATTGTTACTTCTTACCTGTTTTGCCTGTTTTACCAGCTTTGCGCCGGACGACTTCGCCGCTGTAGCGAATGCCTTTGCCTTTGTAGACTTCGGGCGGACGCACTGCGCGGATGCGGGCTGCTGTATTGCCTACGAGTTCTTTGTCAATGCCGGAGACAATGACGTTGGTGTTACCTTCAACTGCCATTGTGATGCCTTCTGGAGGGGGCATTTCCACGGGTTTGCTGTAACCGACGTTTAAAATCAGGTTCCGTCCTTGAACCTGTGCCCGATAACCTGTGCCGATAATTTCGAGACGCCGCTGAAAACCTTGGGATACACCTTCGACCATGTTGGCAACTAGGGTGCGGCACAAGCCGTGCAGTTGTCTGGCGACGCGAGATTCGTCTCGGCGGGTAACGAGTAAAGTCTCGCCTTCAATTCCCATGAGGATTTCGGCTGGGATTACTCGGGAAAGTTCACCTTTAGGACCTTTGACGGCTACTTTTTGACCGTCTAGGGTGATGGTGACTTTATTGGGAATGCTAATCGGACGCTTGCCAATTCGCGACATAGTTTTTTGTCCTTTGTTTTTAGTTATTAGTCCTTGATTATTAGTGCTTAGTTATTAGTCCTTAGTGATTGATTTTTGAGTCTGTTGCCAACGACCAGTGACTAATGACTAATGACTAATGACTACCAAACATAACAAAGCACTTCACCGCCCAAACCTTGGCGTCGAGCTTCTCTATCCGTCATAATGCCGCTGGAGGTAGAAATAATGGCTATGCCAATTCCGCCTAATACTCTGGGCAATTCTTTACGGTTCGAGTAAACGCGCAGTCCTGGTTTGCTGACTCGCTTCAGTGCCGTGATAATGGGCTTGCGAGTTTTACCTTTGTACTTTAGAGAAAGCACTAAATGTCGCTTGACCCCTTCTTCTGCTTCTTCAAATTCGCCGATGAAGCCTTCACTTTTGAGGACTTGGGCGATGCTGCGGGTCATTTTTGTAGCTGGAATTTGCGTTGTTTGGTGGCGCGCCATGCAAGAATTGCGAATGCGCGTCAACATATCTGCTATGGTATCGTTAGCTGCCATCTTTTGCTTCTTACTCTAGTGCTTAGTTGTCCCGGAACGGCATTCCCATTTCTTTAAGCAAGGCGCGTCCTTCTTCGTCGGTGTTTGCTGTGGTGATAATTGAAATGTCCATGCCTCGAATTTGATCGATGCGGTCATATTCTATTTCTGGAAAAATTAGCTGTTCTCTCAGACCCAAGCTGTAGTTGCCGCGCCCGTCGAAGCTTTTGGGGCTGATGCCGCGGAAGTCGCGGATTCGGGGGAGTGCAAGGTTGATCAGCCGATCGAGAAAATCGTACATCCGATCGCCGCGCAGCGTCACCATAACACCGACGGGTACTCCTTTGCGGATTTTGAAGCCTGCGATCGCTTTTTTCGCCCGCGTCACCACTGGTTTTTGCCCGGTGATGATGCCAATTTCGTTGATGGACGAATCGAGTGCCTTGGCGTTTTGAGATGCTTCTCCCAAACCGCGGTTCACTGTGACTTTGACGAGTTTGGGAACCTGATGGATATTAGTATATTTAAACTGATCCATCAGTGTGGGAACGATTTTTCCTTGATAAAGAACCTTGAGTTTGTCCGGCATAGTTTTTGTGTTTCGTTAACTGTCCCTGGGCTTGGTCAGGGAATTTGTCGATTGTCCGTCCCACCGATGTTAGCTGTTAGTTATGAGTTTAAGAGTCACTTGTCAGAAGGCGGACTAATGACCGATGACTGATAACAACTCACTATTGATCGATGATTTCTCCAGTTTTTTTGAGCTGTCGCAGTTTCCGACCGTCTTCGCTAAATGTATAGCAAACGCGGCTAGCTATTTTTTCTTTTTCGGAATAGTGCATGACATTTGAGCTGTGAATGGGAGCCTCAAACGTGAGTATTTTCCCGGACTCTCCCTCTTGCTGGGGCTTGACGTGCTTTGTTCTGATGTTTACACCTTTAACAATTACTTTGCTGACTTTAGGATATGTCTTTAAGATTTCTCCGACTTTTCCTTTCTCTTTGCCAGTAATTATTTGCACGGTGTCGCCTGCTTTGACGTGCATTCTGTAGCGCTGCGGTTCGCTAGTTGGTTTACCCTTTTTTCCGTACATTTTAAAGTACCTCCGGGGCTAAGGAAACGATTTTAGTAAAGTTTTTGTCGCGCAATTCGCGGGCGACGGGACCGAAGACGCGAGTGCCTTTGGGGTTGCCGTCTACGTTGATAATAACGGCGGCGTTATCGTCAAAACGAATGCTCATGCCACTGTCGCGACGCAGACCTTTGCGGGTTCTGACAATGACTGCCCGAACGACATCTGATTTTTTGACGGCCATATTGGGGATGGCGTCTTTGACGACGGCAATGATGACATCGCCGACTCCGCCGTAGCGACGGTTGCCGCCTCCCAATACGCGGATGCACATCAGTTTGCGGGCTCCGCTATTGTCGGCGACATTGAGGTATGTCTGGGGTTGAATCATGGTGATTGTTGAGTGTTAACTGTTGACTGTTAACTGTTGACTGTTGACTTTTGACTGCTAGTTGATTGTTAATTTTCGATCGGGAGATCGCGATGTGGCAATTAACTGTTAGCCGTTTTTTGTCCCAAAAATCTCAGCAACCGTCCAGCGTTTGGTTTTGCTCAGGGGGCGAGTTTCAGTGATGCGAACGCGATCGCCCGATTTGCACTGATTTTCTTCGTCATGAGCTTTGTAGCGCTTGGTGCGGACTACGATTTTGCCGTATTTGGTGTGGGAGGAGCGGTTTTCGATTGCTACCACGACGGTTTTATCCATCTTGTCGCTGACTACTACGCCAACTCGTTCTTTAATTGCCATAGCTACCTATTTTTGTTGTGCAATTGACTTTTTTTTAGCTACTGTGCGATCGTCGGCTCGGCTGCTGCGGTTGCAGCAGGCTGTGCTACCTGTTTAGATGCGGCTAATTTTTCGGCAGCTTCTTTCTCAGCAACGATTTGGCGCTCGCGTTCAACTGTCATCAATTGAGCTAGCCGGTGTTTGGCGTGCTTGAACAGGTGAGGCTTTTCCATGCGGCCGGTAGCTTGCTGGAGCCGCAATTCCATTAGTTGGCGCTTGACGGCTAAAATTTGCTCTGCTACAGCAGCATCGCTTAATTCTCTAGCTTCTTTAATCTTGGTCAAAGACATAATTGTGTGCTTTCTCGTTAGCGAGCGGTATGACAGAAGACAGAATTGTCTCTTAGGCTGAAGGTCGAAGGAAAGAAAAGTTATGAAAGCCAGATTTTAAAATGCTGTAGCCGTTTAAAATGCTGATTAATACAGACCTAATTCTACCTTCGCTCTTAGCTATGACTGGCCTTCTTCGCGAGTGATGAACTTGGTTTTAATTGGTAATTTGAAAGATGCCAAACGCATGGCTTCGCGGGCAGTTTCTTCACTTACGCCGCCAATTTCAAACATTACCCGGCCCGGTTTGACCACGGCAACCCAAAACTCTGGTGAGCCTTTACCAGAACCCATCCGGGTTTCTGCTGCGCGCTCGGTGACTGGTTTGTCGGGAAAAATGCGAATCCAAATTTTGCCACCCCGGCGGATATAACGGGTCATGGCGCGGCGTCCGGCTTCTATTTGGCGGGAAGTAATCCAGGCGGGTTCGACGGCTTGGAGCGCGAAGTCGCCAAAGCTAACTGTATTGCCGCGGGTGGCAATACCGCTCATTCGCCCGCGCTGTTGTTTGCGGAATTTCGTTCTTTTAGGGCTTAACATGGCTTTGGGAGTTGGGTAATTGGTAATTGCTAATTGCTAATTGGTGATTGCTAATTGCTAATTGCTTTGGAACAACTCACACTTAACAAATGACAACTAACACTTAACAATTAGCTAGCCTTCGTTCGATCGATCTTCAAAGTTCTGGCGGCGGCGCTTTTGTTTGGTGCGGGGCACTGCAGCATTTGGTGCAGCCTCTTGTTCCTGTCCGGGAATAATTTCGCCTTTGAAAACCCAAACTTTAATGCCCAGAATACCGTAGATGGTTTGAGCAGTGCAGTAGGAGTAGTCAATGTCGGCCCGCAACGTGTGCAAGGGGACTCTTCCTTCGCGCGTCCATTCGGTACGGGCAATTTCTGCGCCGTTGAGGCGTCCGCTGACTTGAATTTTGATGCCTTGGATGCCGACTTTTTGGGCGCGGGTGATTGCTTGGCGGACGACTCGGCGGAAGGATACGCGCCGTTCTAGTTGCTGAGCGATGTATTCCGCGATCAGTGTGGCATCGGCGTCTACTCGCTGGACTTCGACGACGTTGATGCGGATTTGGCGGTTGCTACCGAGTTGCTGCTGCAAACCGACGCGCAAGGTTTCGATGCCTGCTCCGCCGCGGCCTACGACAACGCCTGGTCTGGCGGTGAACACTTCTAGGTCGATTTGATCGGCTTTCCGCTCAATTTTGACCGAGGAAATACCAGCATTGCTGAGGGTTTTACGAACGTACTTGCGAATTTTATAGTCTTCTTGCAAGAGTTCGGGATAGTTTTTGGGATCGGCAAACCAGCGAGAGCGGTGCTCTTGGGTAATGCCGAGGCGAAAACCAATTGGATGTATTTTTTGGCCCATAATAGTTGATGAGTTAATTGGTAATTGGTAATTGGTAATTGGTAATTGGTAATTGGTGATTACCCATTTTTTTCAACTTTAAGCTGTTTATTACCTCTTACGTTTTTCCCTGGTTTAGTTTTCTACGAGCGGAGCTACTACTACGGTAATGTGACAGGTTGGCTTGCGGATTTGGTAGGCGCGACCTTGAGCGCGGGGTCTAAAGCGTTTGAGGACTGGGCCTTGGTCTGCGTAAGCTTGAGACACTACTAGCTTGGATTTATCCAATCCTGCGTTGTGTTCGGCGTTTGCTACTGCCGATCGCAAAACTTTGACAATTGGTTCGCAGGCGCGGTAGGGCATGAATTCGAGTAAAATCAGCGCTTCTTGGTAGCTTTTGCCGCGAATTTGGTCGAGGACTCGGCGCACTTTGAAGGGGGATGTTCTGATGTAACGGGCGATCGCCTTAATTTCGGATGTGGTATCTATAGCCATTTCGATTTGGGTAATTGGTAATTGGTAATTGGGGAAAAGGTAATTGGTAATTGGTAATTTTTTTTCCGACTACCTATTACCTGTCACCTAATTCGGCTATCTTTTTGCCTTTTTATCACCACTTTTCGCGTGACCTCTAAAGGTGCGAGTGGGGGAAAATTCTCCGAGTTTGTGACCTACCATTTGGTCGGTTAGGTAGACTGGTACGTGCTGTCTGCCGTTGTGAACGGCGATCGTGTGACCTACCATTTGGGGCAGAATTGTGGAAGACCGCGACCAAGTTTTAATTACTTGTTTTTGGCCAGCGGCGTTGAGTTTTTCGATTTTTGTCATCAGAGCATCTGCGACAAAAGGGCCTTTTTTTAGCGATCGAGACATGATTTTTTTAGTAATTCAGGAGTCATTAGTCAGCTTTCACCAGTCATTTGTCATCAGTCCTCAGTCATTAGTTAGCAGTTAATAACTAAGCACTGAAGACTGCTGACTGATGACTAGCTTTGTCTGCCGCCCTTGCCGCGTTTGGAAGATTTGCGACGGCGCCGGACTATTAAAGCGTCGCTGCGCTTGTTTTTGCGTCGAGTTTTTGCACCCAATGCTGGTTTTCCCCAAGGAGTGACAGGCCCCGGACGCCCAATAGGAGCTCTGCCTTCGCCACCGCCGTGCGGGTGGTCTACCGGGTTCATGACGCTACCGCGAACGGTGGGTCTGCGACCTTTCCAGCGGGTACGACCTGCTTTGCCGAGGCTGATGTTTCTGGCGTCGGTGTTGCCGACTTGACCGATGGTGGCGTAGCAGTCGGCGCGGACTTTGCGCTGTTCGCCGGATGGCAGTTTGAGGGTGACGTAGCTACCTTCTTTTGCCATTAGCTGAGCGCTGGAGCCAGCGGAGCGAACGATTTGTCCGCCTTTTCCGGGTACTAGCTCGACGTTGTGGATGCTGGTACCGAGGGGAATGTTCTTCAGGGGAAGGGCGTTACCGATTTCGATCGGCGCGTCTGGGCCTGAGACAATTACTGTACCGACGTTTAAGTTAAGCGGGTGCAGGATGTACCGTTTTTCGCCGTCTTTGTAGAACAGGAGGGCGATGCGGGCGTTGCGATTGGGGTCGTATTCGATCGCCTTGACAGTAGCGGGAATGCTGTGTTTGTCGCGGCGGAAGTCGATGTCTCTATACAGCCGTTTGTGACCGCCTCCCCGGTGGCGGCAGGTGATGACGCCTCGGTTGTTGCGGCCTTGTTTGGTGTGCTTATTGCTAGTTAGAGACTTTTCTGGTTCTGATTTGGTAATTTCAGCAAAGTCCGAGACGGTTTGTTCTCGGGTGCTGGAGGTATAAGGTCGGTAAGAACGGATGCCCATAATCGATCTATTTTAGATTTTGGATTTTGGATTTTGGATTTGACGTTTATCGATTTTAGATTTTAGGTTGAAGATTGGCGATCTTTGGTTAACTTACGAGTTTTCTGGTTTGAGAATTTCCCCCAGTTAACCGCAATTTAAAATCTAAAATCTAAAATCTAAAATCCAAAATCGTCTAGACTTCTGGGAATAGGAGTTTGCGGATCGAGTCTCCGTCGGTCAGAGTTACGGTTGCTCGCTTGTAACAAGGTTTAAAGCCGACGAATTTGCCAACTCGACGCTTTTTGCGCGGCGGGTTTTGGGTGTTGACGCCGATGACTTTGACCTTAAATAGTTCTTCGATTGCAGCTTTGATTTGAGGCTTTGTCGCTTTGGGGGCTACGTCGAATGTGAATTGATTTAATTCCATCATTCGGGTAGCTTTCTCGGTGAGAATCGGACGCTGGATCAAATCTGCGTAGTCGCGGGGGTCGATTTTACTCACCGTAAATCTCCTGAATTTTAGCTATGGCTGTAGATGTGACGATAATTTTGTCAGCCGCGAGAACGTCGTAAACATTCAGGGATGTTGCCAAAATGACGTTTACTAATTCGATGTTGCGTCCTGATAAGTAGACGTTTGGTTGCGGTTCTGGCAAGATTAACAGAACTTTTGTATCGGGTTCGATGCCCCAGCGGGCGATCGCACTCAGCAATTCTTTGCTTTTGGGTCTCGGAAATTGCTCTGCAAATTCTTCAACCACAATGATGTCTTCGGTGCGACTTTGGAATGCTGTCCGCAAAGCTAGACGGCGTTCCTTTTTGTTCATTTTGACTTCAAAGTCTCTCGGTTTTGGCCCGAAGATGACACCGCCGCCCCGCCACAGCGGAGAACGGATAGAACCTGCTCTGGCTCGGCCGGTGCCTTTTTGACGCCAGGGTTTGCGCCCACCGCCTCTGACTTCCGATCGAGTTTTGGTGCAAGCATTTCCTTGACGAGCGTTATTCAGTTGCCGCGTCAATGCTCTGTGAACGATGTGAGACGCATTTTCTTCTTTGGCTACGCGCAGTTCTAAAGTTGTTTCCCCAACTTCTTCGCCTTGCCAATTTCGGACTACACAATTAACCATATCTTTTGTCCTTTGTCTGTTGTTAGTTGTCTGTTGTTAGTTGTCTGTTGTCTGTTGTTGTCGTCTGTTGTCTGTTCTCAGGTCTTAGTTTTCAGCTCTTAGTTTTCAGCTCTTAGTTCTTGCTTGCTACTAACCGCCAACCACTATCTACTGACTGCTGACTACTGACTACTTACTACTGACTAACGTCCTACTTTTTTCTCAGGCACAACATTGACTAAGGCGCCAGCTTTGCCGGGAACTGCTCCCTTAATTAGCAGCAAATTCTGCTCTGTATCCACCCGGACAATTGTTAGTTTGCGGACGGTGACTTGAACGTTGCCCATACGTCCTGCCATTCTTTTCCCAGGATAAACGCGACCGGGAGTAGTTCCAGGCCCTATCGAGCCAGGCTCGCGGTGGTTCTTGGAACCGTGAGACATCGGGCCTCGTTTAAAGTTGTGGCGCTTTTGAAAACCTGCAAAACCTTTACCGATGCTTGTACCGATGACATCTACTATTTGTCCCGGTGTAAAGGTATCTGCTTTTAGTTGTTGACCTAATTCAAATGAACTGGTATCTTCCAATCGGTATTCCTGCAAGTGGCGCAGTGGATTTGCCCCCGACTTGGCAAGGTGTCCCAATTCTGGCTTGTTGAGAGCCTTTGGTTTGACTTCGTTGTATCCAACTTGAACGGCACCGTAGCCGTCAGTTTGTTTTGTTTTGATTTGAGTTACTGTACAAGGCCCTGCTTGTATGACGGTGACAGGGATTGCTCTCCCTTGGTCGTCAAACACTTGAGTCATGCCTAGTTTAGTGCCAAGAATGCCTACAGACACGGATTTTTTTCCTTTTATTTACGCAAGAGGTTTCGGATTGCGAAGTTTACGTCAATCCGCTTGCTCTTGTGCAGAAACATTTATTTCAGTGTTCCTGCAATTAACTGTTATCAACCAACAGCCTTCCTCGGTGTTTAAAATTGGAGTTTTAAATTTGGGAGCGAGCTTGTGGAAGTCTTGCAAGGGTTAAGATACGCGGCTTTTTACCTGCTATATCTCCGACTTTTTTTTCGGTCTTGCTTATTTGCGCCAGGACTTGAGCATAAATTTACTCAGTATCCTTTACGGCGACAATTCACAATAGTACATGAAGTGTTTGGCGTTTGTCAAGGCCGGGATGAGAATTTTTCGCCTCAACTTTAGGATTTATAATATTTCCAGCTCGCAAGCAGCGATCGACCAAATTTTGATACAGCAGGAAACACAAATTTATGGGACTGATTACGACGGGATCTGATCTGATTCGGGATTTGGAAAAGTCGGGGTCGCTGGCCCTGTACGTTCCTTTAGAGGGAGGATTTGAGGGGCGCTACCTCCGCAGGCTGAGGGCTGCGGGCTACGGTGGGTACACGATTTCGGCGCGGGGTTTGGGCGATTTGGCGATGTATTTAACGGGGGTTCACGGCGTGCGGCCGCCGCATTTGGGCAAGAAAACTACTGGCAACGAAGCGGCTGTGGGTTATACGTACTACGTGCCACCGATTTTGCAAACTCAATTAGACAATTTGCCACCGAAAGCAAAAGGATTGGTGCTGTGGATTATTGAAGGGCAAATTTTGTCGAGTCAGGAGATTGAGTATTTGACTGTTTTGCCGACGTTAGAACCGCGAGTTAAAATAGCAGTGGAGATGGGGGGCGATCGAGCTTTTAGCTGGAAGCCACTTAAAGATGCTTTAGTTGCAGCTTAAATTCCGGTATTTGCGATCGCAAATCAACTAAAAAAACGCAGCGAGCAACTAAAGCTCAACAGCTTCTGCTCGCTGGTTTTGATCTTTTTGGGAAAAACTTAATTAACAGGAAAAATCTTATGCTTCAGAATCGCGATTATACCATCATCATTGACAAAAGCGGCAGTATGTACACAAAAGACCAGATGGGCGGTAAAAGTCGGTGGGCGCTCATGCAAGAATCGACGATCGCATTGGCGAATAAATGCGAAGAACTCGATCCTGATGGCATAACAGTTTATGTGTTTTCCGGTCGCTTCAAGCGCTATGACAACGTAACATCAGCTAAAGTCGTGCAAATTTTCCAAGAAAACGAACCTTCGGGAACTACGAATTTAGGTGCAGTGCTGCAAGACGCTCTGAACAGTTATTTTCACCGCAAAGCATCCGGTAAGACCAAGCAAAATGGGGAAACAATATTAGTGGTGACGGACGGGGAACCGGACGATCGCAAAGAAGTGATGAAAACGATTATAGAGGCTTCTCGGAAGCTCGATCGAGATGAAGAGTTGGCGATTTCTTTCATTCAAGTAGGGAATGCGCCGGAAGCTACTAAGTTTCTCAAGATATTGGATGACGAACTGCAAAGCGCCGGGGCTAAATTCGATATCGTTGATACTGTCACGATGGATGATATTGAAGGAATGACCCTGACAGAGGTATTGCTGAATGCAATAACTGATTAAGGAGGCGGGCGAAGTTTCCGTGATTATATTGGGGCCAGTTAGCCCAGCAGGATTTTTTAGGGGGTTTAAGTTATGGAATCGATCGAGCGCCTATTAGGTGAACTTAAGGCAGAGTATCAAGCATCTCAAAAAATTGCTGAGTTGAAAAGTCAGGCGCCGATGCCAGCACAAGCGCCGTCAAATGCAACATTTAAAACATCAGATATAAATTTGTATGCTAGTCCTTTGGATAAGGATTTAGCTCAAATTAAGGCTGAGTACGAAGCGCAAAATAAAGTTCAGGAAGTCGCTTCAATGCAACCGTTTAAGGCTGAGCACGAAGCACAAAATAAAGCTCAGGCAGTGGCTGCACTGGAACTGCTTAAGGCTGAGCACGAGGCACAAAATAAAGCTCAGGAAGTAGCTTCACTGCAACCGCAACCCGCAGAAAAAGTCGCGGGGCCGCAGTTGGACGTACAAACGCACAGACAGAAAGTTAGGCAAGCTCAGGTTTGGCTGAAAAAGTTGGATAAGAATTCCGATGAGGGATATTGGTTTGATCAGTTTGCTTTTAAGTATTCTTCGAGGATAGATGCGGCGATCGACTATTTGCAAGCTGTGAATGAGTTTGATTGATTGAACTACACGGTATGCACAATTTTTAAGGCCATTTTTTGTTTAATTGCCATCTCTATTTGTTGTAAGGACACGGCAGTGCTGTGTCTTTACAAAGCGTAAAATAAATATCATTTGTATCACGCGGGATTTAGGACACGGCAGTGCCGTATCCCTACAAATTGGCAGAAAATAAAAATTATTTATAGGAACACAGCACAGTTATTTCCTGTGGCTGCCACAACCAGGGGGAGGATTCTTCCTATACTAAATTTTTGGCTACAGACGTAGGATTCAACAAAAACAAAGCCGCTTTTTTTGCTGTATCTTCAGATAGCTGAATTTGTTTTAACTCAACAATACCTTCACTGATAAAAGTATCTCTCAAAGCAGCTTTTTCTCCGCTGTTAAAACTCGTTTCGTAAAACACTTCTCGAATTCCAGCCGCAATGACTAATTTCAAACAATAGATACAGGGTTCTAATGTGACGTAAATACTAGCCCCAGCAGTAGATATACCGTGTTTAGCAGCTTTGGCGATCGCATTTGCTTCCGCGTGAACCGCCCTTGATGGCAAAGTTTTGCTGGCATCGCAACTGCTCAAACCAGGATAGCAGAAGCCTTGAGTAGTACAGTGTGCCGAACCTGACGGCGAACCGTTATAACCCGTTGCTAAAACTTGCCTGTTTTTAGTTATCACTGCGCCTACAGGAAAAGCCAAACAAGTCGATCGAGTAGCAGCCAATTTTGCTAACATTAAGAAGTATTCGTCCCAACTCGGTCTCTCTTCTTCTAAATTCATCTTCGATCCTGGATGTATTGGTTGCTTGTTTTCAAACACTCGGCCGCCTTTTGCAATTCTATTCCCAAATAACCAATATGCTCGCCTTTGATGGCAGGGGAAGCCGCACAAATTTCTCGCACTAACTTGAGAGGGTTTTTTCCCGAATAACAGGTGACAGCTTCGCCACTGCCGGGGGTTGTTTGCGTGACAACTATCTGATTGTCCGCTACTTCAACTAAAAAATTGCCCGCTGCATCGAAAAAGTCTCTATCTTCGCAGATTTTAGCATATTGGGTTTGAATTAGTCGATCGGCATTTTCAAAGGTATCGTCATACAAGTGAGCCGATTGACTCAGCGTTACCAACGGACCCATTGTCAAATTATAATCGGAACGCCTCGCAATTTCATCTCGAATGTGCTGCTGCAAAGCCCGCAAACCCATTGCATTTGCCGGCCACGCCGCAAACATATCGTTACTGCGGAGAGTTGCAGTTAGCGATATTTCACCATCCACCACTCGCACCCAAATATGATTTAAACAAGGACTGCCGCTGTGCTGGTGGTCGGAGGAACCGTCAGGTCTTCTGTTGATATTTCCGCCCGCATCCCACAAACTAATTACAGCACTTGCCGCGTCAATTTCCTTAATTAGTTTGGCAATAACTTCTTCTATTTGATCTCGTCCAAACCACGACCGCATCCGCTGTGCATAGGTATATTTAATGCCTTCGTTATACGGGGCATCTTCCAGCATTTGCGGTTTGTACTGTTCGAGGAAATCGCGGTCGATTGGTAAGTAATTCGGTTCGGGGAAATAGAACTCCGCAGGTTCATCTGTAATGACTGCCATTAAGTCGATTAATTCTTGCCACTGTCCGTCGTAACCAGTCGGCCGCAACGTGCCGGTGGTTTTAATTCGGTGGATGATTTTTACCCAAGTTTCGGCGATAGTTTTGCCTTCTATTCTGTGTCCGTATTTCTGACCGGGGAGTACAGTCGGGACGATTTCGACTAGCGGAAAAGTTACGGGTTCTCCCCAAGGTTCAATAGATTCTTTTTGGGTAAAACACTTGACAATAGTCACTGTTTCTGCTATATTTTTCGCCTCTTTCCATTCTATTGAATGACGTAATAGTTCTAAGGATTCTGCTGCTATTTCAATATCAATGTAGCCAAATATTGAAGATTTAATCAGCCAGCAATCTCTACCAGTATCGCTTTTGCCAGCTTCAAAGCCGTTGCGAAAAAAGTCGAGCAAGCACGCTGCAGCACCGGAGTTGCGGTCTTCTTTGGTAGCGTTGAGAATTACTAAAAAGCGGACGTGGGGATTGCACAGTAAGTTTCTAATTAAGAAGTTGATGCCGCGAGTAGGCGAGTAAAGTTGTCCGATGACAGCAAACTCGTTGGGTTGTAATTTTTTGCCGATCGCACTTTTTACTGTCCAGCCGCTGACAATGGCTGTTTGCCCCGTTCCGCAAATTAATTGATTCGGTTTGTATAGGGGTTTGTACTCAAATTTATTGACGAGATTTGTGGCTGTCATGGTTTACCGTTTTTTGCACCGCGTACTACTATATCAATAGTTTGGATGGTTTGAAGGGGCGCTATCAATCATCTTTACGCCACCGCTGCAACGATTTGTTATACTGCGTCAACGCAGATCCTTGCCTGAATGTCTTTTACAGCGATCGCCCTCACCGGAATTGAAATCACAAACTCTGTACCTTCACCTAAAGTTGAGTTAACTTCTAGAGTTCCAGAGTGTTTCTGGACTACGATTTGACGAGCGATCGCCAATCCTAGGCCTGTTCCTTGCCCCACGCCTTTGGTTGTAAACAAATGCTCAAAGATTTTTGGCTTCACCGCATCCGTAATGCCAATACCATTATCCTGAATTCGGATCACTGCCTGAGATTCCGACAATTGCGTCTTGACAGTAATCTGGTTGGGGTTAGCTTTGATCTGAGCAAAACTGCGTCCTTGATTTGATTCCTCAAGGGCATCGATCGCATTTGCCAGCAGATTCATAAATACCTGATTCAACTGTCCCGCAAAGCATTCTACCTGTGGCAGATCGCCATAATCTGTGAAGACTTGAATTTCCGGGCGAGATTCGTTGGCTTTGAGGCGATGCTTGAGAATCAAGATTGTGCTGTCAATGCCGTCGTGGATATTGTAATGAATGGGGATCTCGCAATCCGAACGCGAGAAAGTTCTTAAACTGGTGCTGATTGTGTTAATGCGATCGACTCCTTCTTGCATCGAATCGATCAACTTGGGTAAATCCTCTTGTAAATATTCCAAATCTATTTCCTCCAGGAATGCTTGTAGAGTGGCACTTGGATAAGGGAGTTCTTTTTGGTAGAGAGCGAGCAGTTGAAAGATGTCTTTAATATAGTCCTGAGCGGGTTTCAGATTGCCAGCAATAAAGCCAAGCGGGTTATTAATTTCGTGCGCGACACCAGCGACTAAATTGCCCAAAGCAGACATCTTTTCGGTTTGGACTAACTGACACTGAGACTGTTGCAGTTGTGTGAATGCTGCTTCTAAATCAGCCGTTTGCTCAGCTACACGCTGTTCAAGATTTTTAGTTAACTGCCGTAGCTGCAAATGAGTTTTCACCCGTGCTAGCACCTCCTGTTCTTGAAATGGTTTGGTGATGTAGTCCACAGCACCCAGGACAAATCCTTTCACCTTACTGTCGGCATCCGAGAGAGCAGTCATAAAAATGATCGGAATACTGGCTGTGGTGGGATCTGCCTTCAGACGTTGGCAGGTTTCAAAGCCGTCAATTCCTGGCATTTGAACATCGAGCAAGATCAGATCGGGAGGATAAGCTTGGACTCTCTTAAGAGCGCGATCGCCATCGATTGCGGTTGCTACTTCGTACCCCGCATCACTTAAGGTTTCACAAACCACTTCTAAGTTCGCAGGGGTATCATCCACCACCAGAATTAATTCAGGACTAGACATCGGCTTTCTTCTCTGTGAGGTGTTGTTGTAGCAACTCTTCAATCTCTTCGGCTTTAAATTGCTTGGCAAGCCGAATAATTTGTGAGGCAAAATCTGCGTAACCAGGGTTAGAGTGAGCAATATGCTCTGTGTGTTCTCGGAGCCGTTTTAAGTTGCCTTTCTGAGCCATTTCTAGTAACGTTTTTAACTCTACAGGAGAAGGAATAATAATCCTTTCTGGCTTCTCTAATGCAGTGGTTGGAGTGGATGACCCAGAGCCGTTTGAGGCTGTAATTTCATATTTCCACTTTAATTCCAAATGAGTTGCTAAGAGGTTAAATAACTCACTGACTTCCACTGGCTTTGCCAGGAAATCATTTCCCCCTGCATCTAAACTCATCTGTCGATAGGCTTGTGATACTGATGCGGAAGAGACAATGATCTTCTGGTGTTGCCAATCATTGGCACTGCGAATTTGTTTGAGCAGTTCAAAGCCATCCATGACTGGCATTGCCAAGTCTGTAATCACTAAGTCAGGTTGAGACTGTCGTATTTTTTCCAATCCTTCTTGTCCATTTTCGGCCTCACTAACTTGGAATCCGAGCGGCTCTAACAAGTTGAAGAGAACGGCTCGGTTTTCCCACCGATCGTCTACCACCAGAATGCTGCGGCGTTGTCCTTCGTAACCAATAATTTGTTTTCCAGTTGTGAGGGAGTTTTGCTCGGCCCAATCGGTGGCGATCGCCATTTCCACCTCAAAAAAGAACTCACTGCCGACTCCGGGTTGGCTCTTAACTTGGATTTTTCCGTTCATAAGTTGGACAATCCTTTGGCTGATGGCGAGTCCTAAACCCGTACCCTCGACTTGGCGCTGGCGATCGCCCACTTGTTCAAAAGCCTGAAAAATTTTATCCAAATGATCGGGCGCAATTCCTACGCCCGTATCCTCAACTTGAAATTTGAAAGAGCGAGTGGACGGATTGGGATGATTCTCAATTACGGCAACCTTGAGCGTGACAGAACCTTTGTCGGTGAATTTAATCGCATTTCCCACCAAGTTGAGTAATACCTGACGCAGCCGTTTTTCATCAACAAAAATCCCTTCCGGCAACTGCCGATCGGGCTCGTAAACGAAGTCAATGCCTTTTTGGTCAGCACGAATACGGCAGATTTCAGCCACACCTTGGAGGAATGAGGGAAAGTGAATCGCTTTAGGTGTGAGTTCTAGTTTGCCGGCTTCTATTTTGGACAAGTCCAACACATCGTTAATTAGCGTCAGTAAATGAGAACCACACTGGTGAATGATTTCTACTCCATGACGTTCTTTCGCTGGCAACGCTTTGGATCGGTTGAGGATTTGAGCATAGCCCAAAATACCGTTGAGAGGAGTGCGGAGTTCGTGGCTCATGTTGGCAAGAAAATCACTCTTTGCTTTGTTGGCATTGTCTGCTGCTTCCTTTGCAGACTTGAGTTCGGCGGTGCGTTGTTCAACTCGCTGTTCAAGCTGCTGGTTAGTTTGCTCTAGGGCGGTGAAGGAATCGCGCAACTGCTGCGCCATTCGGTTAAAGGATTGAGCAAGTACACCCAGTTCTTTAACGCCAGAGGCTTCGACGTTTTGGTCGAGTTTTCCTTCGGCGATGGCTTCCGATGCGTGACTGAGCAGCAAAATGGGTCGAGCAATCCAGCGCGAGGTGTAGATACCCAAAACCGTTGCCAGTGCTAATGCGCCTAAGCACAGCCAAATCGTGTTGACTGTGTTGGCATTAATTCGTCCCATGAAATCTGATTCGGGCATGGCGACGACTAGCAGCCAGTCCAATCCCCATTCGTCCTGCCAGGGAGTTACTTGAACAAACTCCCGCTCACCCTGGAGGCGAAAGTCTAGCTGCTGGACGGTTTGAATGGTTTTGAGAGCGCCGAAGCGATCGCGGAGATACTTGGACGTGGCTTGAATTAGGGCGTCCTTACTCTCAAAGCCCCGCAGTCGCTGAGGTTTGCCGTTGGTCACTGAAAACACGGGCGCATCGCTAGAGCTGGCAACGATTAATCCGTTACGCTCCAGAATGAACACTTTGCTGGATTGACTAACCTTAATTTCACGTAAAAAGTCACTAATTTGCGAAAGGCGCTGCTCCACTCCCACGCTGCCGATCAACTGACCATTCTTGTTATAGATGGGGCGACTCGTGGCGATCGACAACGGGTAGTTATTAGTCTCCCATTGATAGATCGCGCTCCACCCTGGTTTGCCCGTCTCGACACCTTTGGCGTACCAGCCTTCCTTCTGGAACTGATACGCTTTGGTGATTTCAAACATTTTAGTTGGCTTGCTTTGGTCATTCGTAATGTAGTTGTACAAATCAGGATTGCCGTACCGCTTCGGTAGCACCAGGCTAATGTCAGGATTGCCGTTGTTGGGAATGGTTGACTCGCGGTAATATCCCGATGCGATAAAGTCGCCCGTTTTAGAGCCGTAGAGGATATAGCCAACCTTATAGGTTTTTACTTGCTTGGCAAAGAATTGAGCTAGGCGATCGGCATCCTGTAAGTTCAACAATCCCAGGTCAATTTGCTCGCCGTTGATTTGGGTCAAATAGCGGGTTGCAGCGGCATAGCTGTCGAGGTGCTGATCCACACGGTTACTCACCTCCGTTTGCAAGTTAGTCGCTAGTTCATTCACTGCTTTTTGTCCATTTCGCAGCGACAGATACCCTGTTAATCCTACGGCCGCGAAGATTTGCAGGATGAATGGAACAACCAGACCGGTTCGCAGGGGAACCTTACTAAAGCCTTTAGCAACAACCATTGTGGACTTTGACAGCATAGCATTCAAAACAGTAAAGATAGGGTACAGGGTTGAGAGTTCCCAAACCTGGTTTAGAGCCACCCGATTTTATCTGCAATAAACAGGGAAAATCTCGGATCGGGTTGGACTTCTAAAAAAGCATGGCGGTTCAAGTTTTATAGGATCAAATTCCGCATTACTTGCTAGGTGAAATACGCACCGACGCTAACAATTAATGTCGTACCTCCAACAATCAATCGCATCAGCAAGTTGCGAGTCTTTTTCTCTTGTTCACCGAGAGCAACAATGACTGAGTTGCTTGATGTGCCCTTGGTTGGTGGAGTGGCTGGGAGACTGTGCTCGGCTCGGATCTGTTAGCCGAGTGTGATTTTTAGTAGATCGGGCGATCGTTCTGGCTCAAATTTAAAGGCGATCGCACGCACTCGACCAAAAATCTCTCAACCCCATTACAATCGAAGACTACCGCTTATAGAAAATTGCAGAGAAAGCCCAGGGATTCTAGTCGTGGGATGAATCTGCTGACCATAAAGGGTCAGTCCTTTTCAGTTTACGCCTCAGTCCCCTAATCAGAGTTCTTAGCACAACAGGTTTGATTTCTCACTTCTGGCTCGCAATATTTCTTTAGTAATTCTTTCTCTTCTTGAGTGACGCCCAACGTAATAAATACATCGGGCTTGGGCATGGACAGATACCCCACTTAGAGATACCTTAATTATAGTGGTTAAGGTATTGAACTACTTTAGCCTCTACAAACAAGTCAGTATTTGTATGTTCTGGAGAAAAAGAATTAACTGTGAGGCCCCCGCTCAGATATCTTTTGCCAACACCCCTGTTAACAACTATCGCTATTCTGTCACCCTGAGAGGAGTATGATAGCCTAAAATCCTCCAAACCGAGTTGCTATCTATGGATAAAGCCCGTCCACCTCGACCTACCATCAATTTTATAGATAAATATTGTGCCTCATCAATAAATTGGTTTTCAGATGTTAGGATTTTTGAGGTCTTGGAGCAACTACACCTAGGGATGCTCTCCCCAATCGAACGTAAAACTTTACCAGGCATTGCCGAAGTAGTTAGATTAGCTAATGAACAATCCTTATATCACTTTTCAACTAAATCTCCAAGGATTAAATCGACACTTAATAAATCAAAGGCTATCTTTTACTTTACCAGGCTTAAAAAACATAAAAATATTTGTAATTTTTGATTAAACCGGAGATAAAAATAAAAGAAGAAGTACCGATCATGTGAGTCGGGAGTATTTAGGGAAACTCGGAAAGATAGATAAGGGAATTGTTGCGCTTCCAGCCGGCGAGCTAACTGATAATATAACTTTTCCGTTAATGTTTGCAACTTCTAAACCAAAATCACGCCTCAAGTCAGGTAATTTATTATTCTAAACCTAAGATTGCAGCTAGGTTAGTGGAACAGATTCACCACAGGGGATTTCAAAGAGAGTTAGGATTAGCTGATGGCATATATGCAGCAAGTGAAACAAATTTCTGAGGATGCTTAGAGCAATTAAAACTCAATTTTATTGTAGCGATTAGAAGCAATCATGGAGTCTGGTTACGATCAGGGCAGAGGGTTAGGCAACATAAATGGCGTAAATTCAATCGCATTTTTAGCAATAAGACTCAAGAAGATGGCTTTATAATAATTGTGGGGAAAAAAATCAAAATAGTGGGAATTTACCAGAGACCCAGAAACTTTACCGCAACACTCTACTTGGTATGTGATGACAGAAATTACCGACCTTAGCTATAAAGATGTCGGGAATCTATACGGCTGTAAAAATTGGGTAGAATATGCCCCTATACGGTTCATTTAAGGCTCAAACCGTGGTAAATTAGGTATTGTGTCCAAAAAGGGAGAGCAAGTTAGCGTGCATCTCAAAAAATTCTCATGAGTATCTCCCCACATCCCAAGTACGGAGATACTCAAAGCAATAGAGATAGCGATGACCGCATCTGCAATCGAACAGGCAATTACTAAAATTAATGTTGAAGAGAAACGTTATCGCACCCTGCCAGCACAACTGGTAGTGGGTCTGGTAATCGCAATGAGTCTATGGTCGAAAGATTCAATGCGGGATGTACTAAAAAATTTGATTGATGGTCTTAAGCTGTCGCACATTTAAATTGCATATTCTGGGCGGGCGGGACGCCTACCCCACTCATTGTTTGATTGTTTGTAGGAGTCGTAAATTTTTTACCCCACCCCAACCCTCCCAGAACCCGCTCGATCGGGCGTAAGAAATTCACAAATGATGCGAACATTGCTATAGAGTAGCCGGAATTGGCCGATCCAACTCAGCTTGAGTCTGTCCCAAATTTGTCGCTGCTGAATTTACCGGGAAAATTGGTTGCAAGCAAACTGTCACAGGTACTCGGAACAAAAAAATTATCAAAAAAATAAAAAAGTGCGATCGACCGCGTTAGCAATTGCCGATAATTAGCGGCGCACTTATTTTGCATTCTCGGGCTGATTGCCCGTTGATGCGTAGATACCATGCCACCAAACCCAACAGTTCTCCGAGAAATTGAGTTTACGAGGTCTTGTCCTAATTAAGATACAATAAGAACCACAAAGAAAGTGCGATCGACATTATTTGACAGTCAAGCTATGCAATCTACAACTCAGTCGGAGACAGAACAGGCGATGGACGCTCCCAAACACGGATTGCCCGTTACAATCATTACAGGATTTCTCGGCAGCGGCAAAACAACCCTGCTCAACCACATCCTGACCAACCAGCAGGGTTTGAAAACCGCAGTTTTGGTAAATGAATTTGGCGAAATCGGTATCGACAACGAACTGATTGTCACTACCGACGACAACATGGTTGAGCTGAACAACGGCTGCATCTGCTGCACAATTAATGAAGATTTAGTTAATGCAGTTTACAAAGTTCTGGAACGTCAAGAAAATCTCGATTATCTGGTAGTCGAAACAACCGGACTCGCCGACCCGCTACCAGTAGCAATGACTTTTTTAGGCACAGAACTGCGCGACCTGACTCGTCTCGATTCGATAGTGACAGTAGTAGATGCAGCCAACTACAGCTTAGATTTGTTCAACTCTCAAGCAGCTTACAGTCAAATAGCTTACGGCGATATAATTATCCTCAACAAAACTGATTTGGTTGAAGAAGCAGATTTAGATTTGTTGGAAGTTAAGATTCGCGATGTCAAAGAAGGTGCTAGAATTCTGCGAACCGTAAAATCGGAAGTTCCCCTACCGCTAGTCCTCAGCGTGGGATTGTTTGAATCTGACAAATATTTCCAATCTGAAAAAACTCCTAGCAGTCACGACCACCACGACCACGAACATCACGACCACCACGACCACCACGACCACCACGACCACCACGACCACCACGACCACGAACATCACGACCACAGCCATCACGACCATCACGGTCATGACCACTCCCACCATTTAGAAAATGACGGATTTACCTCAATTTCTTTCCAGAGCGACAAGCCATTTTCTCTGAGAAAATTTCAATATTTCTTAGACAAACAACTGCCAACCAATGTATTTCGCGCGAAAGGGATTATGTGGTTTGAAGAAAGTCCCAAACGGCATATTTTTCACTTGAGCGGGAAGCGATTTTCGATGGATGACGACGAGTGGAAAGGTGATCGCAAAAATCAGCTTGTTCTCATTGGTCAGGGTTTGGATACCGAGACTTTGCGATCGCAACTCGAAAACTGTCTTTGTATGCCTTCAACCAATCGTGGCAAAGGTTTTGGGAAGAACTAACAGTAAAATATTCTTTTCACCTAAACCAAAGAGCGTCACGGTCTAATTGTTTTCGCGATCGCGATTTGGAGATTGATGGGGACAACGAAGGGCGATCGCCCTCCAAGAAAAAGAGTGTCCTCCAAGAAAAAGAGCGCCCTCGAATAAAAAGAGCGATCGACCTATTTTATTGTTGCTAACAAAACCAGAGCCGCACACTTATACTGTCCGCCGATCCCAAAAGCACGATCGCCCGTGATTTCAACGGTGCAGAGTTGGGTTGTTTTTACCTAATCTCTGCACCTTTATGCTGTTCGCACCCTGACATGGTGACAACCCAATCAAAACCCGGATTGAATCAAGGACATAGCCCTCAAACCCCTCTGAAAAAATGGCATTTAGGTAAGTCTACCTCTCATTAATTCAGCAACTATTTCTTGACAAAACTCCATTCTAATCACCCAAGATTGACGCCAATAAACCAATCCAAAAGCTACTATGGCGGCGTTCCGAGCGCCTGCACTCAGTCCACCGACCAATATACTTATGAACTCCTCGCAGCTTATGTTTTTGACCTTGGATCACAGCACAAGTTTAGGCAATAGGAATAACTAAGATTAAACTTTTTAAACGCCGCTCGTTGGCGTGACTCTTCTCGCTTATTATAACCGCCTGTCTTGCAGTCCTTAAACATCGCTTCAATCCCACTACGACATTTAAAAGTAGCGATCGCTCTCTTCAAATTCCCTAAATTAGTTAAGAAGTACCAACCTTCATCTTCCCCGTTGCTGCGATATTAGGACTTACGCATTGACAAAATAACAAAATAGTGAATGGATAAAGAAGGAACGTCTACTAACGGTATTGGACAATCAGAAAAATAACTAAAACCTCGACAGCGCAATGCAACGCCGGACATTTACACCTTATTTTTACTCTCAGAACCAAAGTTTGGGGGGTGCAGTAGGTTAGCAGAGATATTGGGAGACGTTTCCCATGATAGTATTAATCACTTTTTGCTTAGAGAGAGAGATGAACCGAAAGATTTATTCGAGATCATAGAAAAATTATCAACTTAGAAGGAGTTATAGTTATTTCAAATAAAAATGAGACACTAACTTGCACAATAAGCGCGAATAATCTCATCAAGAGATGTGGCAGAATGCGAATACATTATAGCTCTCTTTAATGCACTAAAATCATGCTCAATATCATTTAAGTCAGGAGAGTATTTTGGTAAAAAAAGTATCTGATGGCCTGCTTCCTCCACCAGGAGTCTAATTGCTGTCTTACGATGAATCGGTGCATTATCCATGATTAATATTGATGGTATTGTTAAAGATGGCAATAAATATAAAGCTAACCACCCTTCAAAACTTTCTGCATTCAANACTTTTTTTCCTTTTTTTGACCACGCATAAACACAAGCATGAAACTCTTCAAATCCTGATTCATCAATAAATACAATGCTTTTACTTCCATGAACTTTAATTAATCTTCTCAGTGTTTGGTAGTATTTTATTCTTTCTTCTCTATTCCTTTCTTTATAACGAAATTCTTTTTTTTTTCTCGTAATTTTCATTTTCTTTAAAGCATAGCATATGGCACTCGCTCTCACCCCGAATTTCCTTGCTCTTTCTATTAATCTTGCTTCGGGATTTTCTTCTACATCTTTTCTGAGTGCTTCCCAGTCTATCTTTCGCTCACGGTGTTCAACCGCAAGTTGCTCGAAGGTCTTCCCTCCCTAGCCATCTGTATATTGTTGCTCTTCCTACTTTAAACAGGGCGGCAGCTTTGGTTATACCCCCTCCATTTTCCACATAATCCACTACTCTTTTTCTCAAATCTAGACTGTATGCCATTTTTCGGCTCCGAGTTAACAATTTTTCTTGATTTTACATCATCTTGCATTTGTCTCACATTTATTTGAAATGACTATATATTAAGTGTTGACGATAGAGTTATCTAAAAGCTGTATAGTGAACCAAAGCATACGGAATTAATTAGCTATTTTTAATTAGGTAAATACCAGAAGTTGATCATTGTATTGAACTTGATTACGCTATGTTATAGAGATATTTATGGTAATTAATTGCCCAGAAATTACATAATTGAGGATAAAAATACACGGTCAAACCAAAAACGTTTTTTTTAGAAAAATGGTGAGTAAAATAAGATAATTGGGAGTTAAAGCAAGAACAGTAAAGGGAGAGAGTTGGTATTCAGGAGTATAAAACTTAAAGTTTCTAAAAAACCAGGAACTTTTTTATGTATAAACAAAAAATAAAATCCTCTCAAATGAGCCGCAAAAGTATTACCAAGTAAGCACTTTGGATATTGCCGATGAAGGATTAGTGACTCATCTCAAATAATTTAGGTTTATAAAATTGTTGAGGAAAATAATTTAAAAAGAAGACTCTAGACATTCTATTTTATATCTGCCAGCTCCGTCCAAGCTTAAAGAGAAAAGTCGAAGTTAATTTATCACAATTCACGATGTTCATTGGGGAATTGAAACCTTTCATAGAGCGCTCAAACAAGTAGGTGGAATTTGTAGTTTTATGGTGAGAGACACCATGCTATCAAGACTTACATATTTTGCTCACTTCACGCATTTATCAAATTGGAGTTAATGCGCTCTAAAAAGATAATTAGCAATTGGTATGAAGTCCAAAAGAATCTGTTCACTTTAGTTGTCCGTAAGCATATTTTGGCGAACCTTAGCAGTGATGGCATGATCCAGTATAGATAATGTTTTTTGTCAATGCGTAAGTCCTAATGCTAGCGTGTATGGTCGTATGAAGTAGGACGCTCTGGCTTCCACGATCACAACCCAATGCTTTGGCTACGGAAATGGTCGGTTCGGACATCCGGAACAGGATCGTGCAATCTCTCTAAGAGAGGCCACTATCCTTCAGACTTTTCCCAAAAACTACCGCTTCCTAACTCCTGGCGAGCGTGTCTCTTTCAGCAAACTGGGTCGTTTAATCGGAAACGCAGTTCCTGTCCAAATTGGCGAGGTGCTAGCGCAGAGCCTACTCGCTTATCTACAGAAGTACCATAAGCAGCTAAAGTAAAAATACAAGATTAAAGGTTAAAACAACCTTTAATCTTGCATTTTTACTTTCACTATTTTTTATTCCTCGATCGGCTTAGGCTTCTTAACCGGCTTAGGAAGAGGTTCCTTCGGGACAGGCGGTGGTGCTGCTGCTGCGGACTTGATGGTAGGACGCCCTACAGGAGCACCGTCACCGCTGGGCCTAGGAGTAAACGGACGCTTCCCTCCTCCTTTGAAGCCACCGGGCGGCTTGCTGCCAGGGGGGAATTTCCGCTTTTTAATCGGCAGCGCCCCAATATTATTAGCCTGCTCAATCATCAGACTGTCAGCTTTCAATTTGACGTGGAAATCCCAAAAAAACCCAATCGCCTTTGTTCCTAAATCTCCCTTGAGTTTTAGCTTAAAAAACTTCATCTTGTCGTCATTCTTGCGGGGAGCTTGCTTGATTTTGACGATGACATACTTTTCTTGGTCTTGGGATTGATAAATCACCTCACCTCTAATCGAAAAATAGCCATCTTCAACATCAGGTTCCGAGGGAGGCAAAGATGCGGTCGATGCTTCGCCGCTAGCCTCAATCTCCGCTGCTTCCTGATTTTCCTCATCAGAAGACGGTTCGGGAGGTTTCTTGAGCGTTTCCGGCTCCCAAACCCCCATAATCTGGGCGTGCAAGTTGCCGTCTTCTTGCCTGGTGCGGGGATAGACCACCCACAAGTGTTCTTGTTCCAGCTCCAGGTGATTTTTGACTAAACTCATGACTCTACCCAGCAAAACTGCGTCGATGGCAGTTCCGTCGGCAGCTATCAGCATACCCCGCGTGAATTGCTCTTCTGATGGCGTGTAGCGGCCCCGCACCAAACCAACAGCTCGGTACTGTCTGGGTTCGCTGGGGGGGGGAATGGGATGTTGGCGCATGACGGAGGGTATGTCCTCAGCGGCCTGACTTTCGTTAGCGGCAGGGTCGGCGTTTGCCGGCGGTGCGACTGCTACGGCTGGAGTATCGCTGACAGGTGTCGAAGACGCAGCAGACGCCGGGGGAGCAGGAGCATTGCTGGGCTGGTCTTGTGGCTTTGTTGTGTCCTTGTCGAGGGCAGAACTGTAGCGTGGTCGTTGCAGCCTATCCTTGGACGCTGGGGCGTCTGGTGGCGTTGCCGGTTGATTTTCGTCAACAGGTGCAGCCAACGCCGAAGGCACCGAACTTTCGTCTGGTGTCTCAGGAATGGAATCTGTATCTTTAGGCGGATTGACGGCCTGTTCGCTGGGCTGAGCCTTGCGAGTTGAAGTAGATTTGGACGATTTGGAAGACCGGTTGGGAGAGGGGTTCATAAAAACTCCTTGCAGCGGAGACACATCCCTTAAGGGAAATTAGGAATAAACTGAAGAAACTGCTTTAAAAACTACTAGCACCTGACTTGGGGCTTGCGCCCGGCGGTCTGGTTGTGACCCGTCAACGCCAACTTTCAACGCTACGAGTGCCGATCGGTTCGCTGGCTGCTAAAATCCTTGCTTGCAAGGACTTTGGCAGTTGCTGACCGATCGATCCTGCGATCGCGCTGAGTTTGGAGTTGCTGGCTAATAGCATTTAGGATATTCAGCTTGCCTATTTTACTTAATCCAATTACCTAACGGCCTGATCCGCCATATTTTCGGTAATTTTTAGCTTGACCAGACTAAATTGGACAGACACCGCAGTCCTTGGGGCTGCGGGTCTGAGTGTCCAAAATTGTTTAGCTAGCATGGAGTTGTGGGTCTGTTACCATATTAGCTGCAAGTAAAAGGCTGCTTTGTCCGTTGGGACTTTGAAGTTAAGAACTTTTATGGTTGCATGGATCTAGTTAAATGGCAGACGCCCCCGGGCAATGCGTTAATTCTTAGAAAATAGTAGATTTTAAGCTGGGATAGTTGAATTATGGAAAAAGCAAATAAGCGTCGTGGGTTGATTACTGTGGTGGTGGTGCTGTCGCTCATCGCTTTTTTGGGATTTTCTCTGGTTCCCATTTTGGACAGTATTCTCAAGGCCAGCCAAGCCCAAAGTACGTCAACTCCAACGCCTACTCAGACGGCCCAGTCTGGGGAGAAGCAATCAGAGTTGCTGCAAGCTCAGGCTAGGGGATACGAGTTGGTTTTGCAGCGGGAACCTGACAACGTAACGGCTTTGCGGGGATTGTTGCAGGTGCGACTGGAGTTGATCAGCCAAGGAGTGGGCGATATTAAGGATGCGATCGCTCCTTTGGAAAAGTTGGCTGCGCTGAATCCTGAGACTACTGAATACGGGATTTTGCTGGCTCAGGCTAAGGAACGCACGGGCGATCGCGAAGGGGCTGCTCAAGCTTACAGGTCAATTTTAGCGTCTAAGCCAGGGGAAATTAAGGCTTTGCAGGGGTTGGTGAATTTGCTGCTGGTGCAGCAGCGGCCGGAAGCTGCGATCGGATTGCTGCAAGATACGCTGAAGGCGGCTCCGGCTGCAAATCTGGCGAAACCGGAAAGTGTTGATGTAACTTCAGTGCAGTTGATTTTGGGACAGGTTTATGCTGTGCAGAAGCGCTACGAGGAAGCGATCGCAATTTACGACGAATCTGCTAAGGCTAATCCCAAAGATTTTCGCCCCACTTTAGGAAAGGCGATCGTGCTGAAGGAACAGGGCAAAACAGATGAGGCAAAAACGCTGTTCGATCGAGCTACTGAGTTAGCTCCTCCTAACTATAAAGACCAAATTAATCAGTTAGCTAGTGGCACTCCTTCGCCTTCTCCTGCGGCTACGACGACTCCCGAACCGGCTGCTTCTCCTAGTCCTGAAGGTGCGCTACCGAAACCTTAAGGAAAGTTTTAAGTTTTGAGTTATAAGTTAAAAAGTTTAAAATTCAACACTTAATACTTCTAACTCAAAACTCTTCGCCAATTACCAATTACAAGCAGCAGCGGCATCCTGACGGAAAATTTTGGTTCTCCCTAAAAGATAAGCTGTTAGACGACTATGCTGCAACCCAGTTTTAGTATAATGAGTGCAAAATTTTAACTTCATCCTCACCTAGAAGAACGCAGTCGCTCAATAGCTGCAAAAACTGCTCGATCAATTCGCGCTCCCCGGCGCTGGAACCCCAGCTCTGGCAGCATTTCTTTCAAAATTTCCTCATCGGTACGCAGACAACCATCTGATAAGATCCAACGAATTAGCGACATCAGTTCAGCCTGAGTATAATCGTCAATTTTGGATCGTTTTGGAACATTGGGTCGCGTTCCCCGCAATGCTGTAGGAGAGTTTATTTCTGGAGTGAGTGATTGGGATGTAAAAGGTTGGGCAGTTTGTGGAACTGGCTTGGTCGGTTTATTCTTCTGTGCATCTACCTGGTTAGCATACTTAACAGCAGCTTCGTAAGCATCCACAGCGCGTTGTATCTCCTTGTCCCGCCGCATGAACCAGTCAGTTGACCAAATACGGTGAAAGCGCCAGCCGAGTGCTTCCAGTTGTTGCTGTCGCAGTCGATCGCGATCGCGTGCGGTTCCTAGAGAATGGTAACTGGCCCCATCACACTCAATTGCCAGCACAAATCGCCCAGCCTGCTGCGGATGTTGCGCCACCATATCAATTCGATAACTCGAAACTCCCCACTGAGGCAGAAGCGAGATGCCCTTGCCTGTTAGTGCATCATAGATATCCTTTTCAAAGGGATTGAGTGGCACGCCAGACTGTTCGGTTTCGCCAAGAATCTTGCCCTCACTCGCTGCATACTGAATGTAAAGTCGCAACAGTTCCACACCTCGCGATGACGATCGATTCGGGTCCATATCGTGGTGGTCAAATGACGAAACCAGAGTCATACGCTGCCTTGCCCGCGTAACTGCAACATTGAGACGGCGTTCCCCTCCCTTGGTCAGCAACGGGCCAAATCGATACATCAGCCTGCCCGAACGGTCTTTGCCATAGCCTACAGACAACAGGATTGCATCCCGCTCATCCCCTTGAACCCGTTCGAGGTTTTTGACAAAAAAGCGTTCCGGACGACCCTCGTCAAAGAAAGCTGCTAATTCAGGACGTTCCCCAAGTGCTGCATCGAGGGCTGCTTCAATGCGCTGTGCGTGTTTGATGCCCATTGTAATTACGCCAAGCGTTTCGTTAGGTTGTTCAGTGGCGTGTTGGATCACTAACTCAACTACTCGCTGGACTTCCCTGGAAGCGCTTTCTTCCTGACCCTCCTGACCGGGAATACACGACACAAGAACGTGAGAAATAGATGGTGAACCACCAGAACTGGGAAATGTAATCAGGCGATCGTTGTAAATGTGGCGGTTGGAGAAGGCAATTAACGCTTCATCTCGACTTCGATAGTGCCACAAAAGCTCCCAGGTTTCCAGGAAAGAGGACATCAAATCGAGCAGACTCTCCAACCCTTCAACGGGGGATGGAGATTCGGCTTCCTCTTCCTCATCCAGACCCCCTGCAAAAAATGTTGTCGGTGGGAGTTGGTATTTATCCCCGGCGACAACTGCCCTTTCCGCCCGCAGTAATGCCGGAACTGCATCCTCTGGCAATACCTGACTGGCTTCATCGAAAATGACAACATCGAAATAACGACGGTCAGCGTCGAGTAACTGGCTCACTGAGAGGGGACTAGCCATCCAGCAGGGACTAATGCTGGTTAAAACATCGGGAGCTTCTGCCAAAAGCTTACGCAGTGGCAGATGTCGGGCTTTTTTAGCGGCTTCGCGCCGTACCAACGCTTCCTGTTCTGGATAGGCATTCATTGCAGCGATCACACGTTCCGCATGGGCGCGTCGGACTCGATTGGAAGAGATCTTCACTCTTTCCTGGTCTAGGGCGCGAAATTCTTCAATCAACTGTTCATGAGTTTCTCTATTGAAGACTGTTAAGGCTGAATCTTGGGCACGCGCCTGGTCGAGACAGGAGGCAAACCAGGCATACTTGAATTGCTTCGACCATAGGGAGGGATCAGATTTTAGCCGCCTGAATTCCGCAATAATTGACGACGCACCACAATGTTCAATTTCGCGCTCAATTTCCTTAAGACGCGCCACCAGTAGCGGTATGTTGAGGTCTGCTGCCAGCTCATTAAAAAGTTCTTTTAAATTTTGGAGCGGTAACTGACTTAGATTACCCTGCCCCAAATCGGGTTGAATACGATTTAGGTCTGTAAGGAGCACTTTCAGGTTGTCTCGTGCTGCACTCAAAGACGTGACTTGGCACGGAACTGAAGCCGAACGCGACAGCCATCGCCAACGACTCAACTGTTCGGATGCTTTGGTTACTTCCTGAAATAATTGCCCATTTGAGGTTTCTCCAGCTTTTCGTAGTTTCTTAAGAGTAGATATTGCCTTTTTGAAGTTGCTATCAAAGAGCCATGCCAAGTTCTCTGCGATGAAACCGTTTCTTAATGGTGACAGCGCATTGACTTGCTTTTCTAAGTCTTGTTTAAAAATATCTTCCGAATAGAGAAAGAGGGTTTTTTCAACATCTTCGATGAGTGTTATTAGCTGCTCGGCTTCGTTAAGGTTAGTAGGTGGCTCTAGCTTGGTAGTAAAAATGAGCGTTTCTAGGCACTCATAAAATGCTGGTAAACGATCTCTAGCAATCTTCCGCACTACATCAGATGCCAGCAACGCAGCGTTTCCCGACAATAACTTGACTTTCATCCAAGGGGAGGGATGGTCGCCAAGAAAGAGACTGGTTAATTCTCCACTACTTATTTCTGCCAGGAGTTGCTCTACAGTGTCAGCCTTTTCTGCACTGAGTCGATTAAGTTCGACACCGCGAAAGCGGATATTGATCCGCTCCGATTCAGAAAATTGCAACAAAAGCTCAGCCTGAATCTCGTAGATACTCTTATCTGATGGTTTGCGCTTATCGTGCAGCCGTGCTACATGGTCATTGAGCCGCTTCCTTTGATCGACAAAGCGTTGGTGGAGATTGCCGGTGTCTGCTGGGGAAATATTGCGTACCAGTGTCAAGCTTTCTGCTACTTGCTGTAATACCTCTCGCCGCGAGATAGCTGCACCGTGTAGATCAAGCAATAAATGCCCTAGTCCTTTTTGCTCTAATCGAGTTTTCACCACTTCCAAAGCGGCACGCTTTTCAGCAACAAACAGGATGCGCTGTCCTGATGCGGCTAAGGTGGCAATCAGATTAGCAATTGTCTGGCTTTTTCCTGTACCGGGAGGGCCTTGAATGACTCCATTTCCCCCTGCCAGAACTGCATGAATCACTTGCTGCTGACTTGAGTCGGCATCGAAGACGAGAAATTCCTTGTCGGGTGAGATGCGATCGAGTTCTCTAACCTCAATGTTTTGATTCGTACCCCGGACATTTTGACGGGCCCTCATGTCCCCAGCGATCGCGGAAATCATATCATTGGCTACCATCTCACTCAAGCGATCGCGCAGGTCTCTCACCATCGCCATCTTTTGGAAAGAAAAATTACTGAGGACTGCCCGTGTTTGAATCTCAAAGCCTTTTACTTCAGAGGCAGCTTTGGTTAACTCAGAATAAACAGCTTCTAGGTCTGGACTGTCGTCTTCCCCTAGGCTTTCTGCCTCCCCTAGCAGATGTTCTGGCGTGACTTGGCATCCATATTCTGTCTCTAGTACGTGCAACAGTACGGGGTTGACCTGGACTTCGCCGCTACGTTTTAGTTTGATTGCGCCACGCGCATCTACATGAATTGGCACCAGAAGGACAGCAGCTTCTGGCGGGCGACCTCCATCAGTTGGAGTCCAAGTTGCCATTCCCAAAGCGAGGAAAAGCGTTTCTAGCCCCTTTTCTTCTAAGTTGGCAAGTGCGCGGCGGCGGATTCCCTGTACCTGTGCTGAGGCTTTCAGTTCTTCAGCCTGCGGTAGCAGACGAATTAACGGAACTGTGTTGCCAGTCAGCAACTCTTTCAATGCCTTGGAGTTACAGTCTGAGAAATCAAGTGTCCCCCTCTTAAGTTCGCGATAGTATAGCAGGTTGTTGCGCCGTGACAGATCGATTAGGCGTCGAATCCAACCCTCCCGTACTCGCTCCACAGCAGCATAGCGCTCGCGCTTGGCCCCATCCTTAACAAAGTTGCTCATACCAACACTCTTTTCCCACAGCATATCCCTTGAAGACTCTCAACGCTTGTCTAATATCTGCGAGAGCGATATTACTGTTACTGCCTCTTGAGTCTGATGCAAAGCTTCTCAATCCTTATTTTTCCATACTTTACAAGTCTTACTGCTGGGCCGCCACTCGGATTTCTTGATTAAAGAATCTAGAATCTATAGTTGATACAAATGGTGGGCAATGCCCACCTACAAATTAATACTTCCTCTCCTGCGGCTCAAACATCGTAATCGCCACCGGCATATAAGCCAAATCAATCCCCGCAGGCGAATAATACGCCATTGTATGCTTCAAGAAATTCCCATCATCGCGCTCAGTAAAATCTTCCCGCGAATGAGCTCCCCGACTTTCCTGCCGGTTCAAAGCAGAAGTTAAAATCATTTTTCCGACAATTATCAAACTCCGCAACTCCAAAGCTTCCACAATTTCCGTATTCCACAACTTGCCTTTATCGTCTAAGTAAACCTCCTCATATTGTCGCTCTAAATCCGCCAATTTCTTTAAACCTTCCTGCATCAATTCGGCGCTACGAAATACGCCACAATACTCAGTCATAGTATCTTGATACTTCTGCCGGATTTGATTGATGCGGTATTTTCCGGGACGTTCTAAAAGTGCCTGAATTTGCTCTTTTGCTTCCGTAATATAACGCTGTTCGTCTACTGCAGGCAACTTGCGATTTTGTACAAATTGTGCTATGGTTGCGCCAGTAACTTTACCGTAAACAACGCATTCCAACAGCGAATTGCTGCCCAAACGGTTAGCGCCGTGAACCGACACGCAAGCTGCTTCCCCCGCTGCAAAGAAACCGTCTACTAAACTGTCAGGACTGCTGCGAACTTGCCCGCTAACATTAGTAGGAATTCCCCCCATTGAATAGTGAACAGTAGGGCGGACGGGCATCGGCTGATTTACGGCATCAATTCCTAACAAACGGTGGGCTTCTTCCCAAGCAAAAGGAATTTTGCTCATGATTTTTTCGCGTCCCATGTGCCGCAAATCCAGGTAGATAAAGGGGCCGCCGGCACTACCATCAACATTAATTCCTCGACCGGCGCGAATTTCTATGGAAATTGACCGCGAGGTGATATCTCTGGGCGCTAATTCCATCCGCGACGGGGCATAATTGGCCATAAATCGATCGCCCTCTGAATTAATCAAATAAGCGCCTTCGCCCCGCACAGCCTCGGAAATCAACACTCCCACAGGATACAAACCAGTCGGGTGAAACTGTACGAATTCCATATCTTCCAGCGGCAATCCAGCTAAAGCCGTCATCGCCAAACCGTCTCCCGTCGAGGCGTAATCGTTCGACGTGGTATTGTAAACTCGACCGTAACCCCCCGTAGCAAACATCACCGCCTTAGCACGGACAACCTCAATTTGACCGTCTAGAAGGCGGTACATAACTACCCCCTTGGCTTGGCCTTCTTCCAAAATCAGGCGGGTGACATACCACTCCTGATAGATGTGAACTCCGTAACGGCGCAGATTGTTGACTAATTCGTGGAGGATGGCGTGACCGGTTTTGTCGGCGGCGTAGCAGGTACGGCGGTGGGAATGTCCGCCGAAAGCGCGCTGGGCAATTCTGCCGTCTGGGAGGCGGGAGAAGAGGACTCCCATGTGTTCTAAATCTATGACTACACCGGGGGCTTCGCGGGTGAGGATTTCTACCGCGTCTTGGTCGGCTAAGTAGTCTGAACCTTTTACTGTGTCGAAGGCGTGGGCTTTCCAACTGTCATCGGGATCGACATTTTGGAGGCTGGAGGCCATGCCACCTTGGGCTGCGACGGAGTGCGATCGAATCGGGTGAGTTTTGGCGACGACAGCTACCTTTAAACTGGGGTCAGTCCGAGCAATTTCTACTGCGGCGCGGCAACCTGCTAAACCGCCGCCTACAATGATTACGTCGTGTTCTAGCATTTTTTTGAATTATTTTGAGTGTTCGGCTCAACTTATGGTGACGCAAAGAAAAACTTCCTACCAAAAGAGCAGGAAGTTTTTTAACTTTTGATTTGAATGGAAAATCAAAAGTTAAATTAAAATCTCAAATTGGACTAGCCGGCGCTTTCGGCAGGATTCTGAAGCGACTGATTTCCCGTTGCAGAAGGTTGAGGTTCCGTACCGGGTTCTACAGCAAGCACTTCAATGTTATTTAGCAGAGTTGTAACGAAAGCAAACAGCAAGAAGGGCAGAGACAGCACTAAAATCAAGCCGACGGTTGCCAAGGCGAAGATTTGGCGGGCGCTACTCCACAAGGCGAGTGCCGACGCTAGACTTAGGAAGATGACTATCAGCCAAACAATGATTTGACCGTAAATGTCGCCAAAGGTGAGGGTACATTTAAGGCGATAGTTTTGGATATTATTCATTTTGCTCCTGGCGAGATTGCTATTAAGACTTGTGCAAAAATACTTTGACAGTGCGTCAATCCCCACTGTAGATTTATCAGTTTAGCTACCCTAGCTTGGTTTGGGGGCTATTTTAAGCATTTTTACAGAAGTCGCAACAAGACTTTATAAATTGTTGCTTTCCCTCAATATAGCAACCGCCCGTGTTAGGACACAAGGCGTAAGACATCTGCGATCGCATGGAGTAAGTAATCAAACTCATCTAGCTGTTTACGAATTCGACTTTTGGGCGAAGATCGGCATTGTTCCATCCAAGTTCAAATCAAATGAATCAACTTAACTTTTCTCTTTTGGCGACAGTTAGAGTTCGATATCAGTTGCCACAACCTTCTTTAGTTTTTGTGCCATCTGGCATTGTGACATCACAGAGGTTATTTTTACTCATTTCCGCACCGCTGAGGTCTGCCCCCATTAAGTTAGCTCTACTCATGTTGATATCTACCAATCTGGCTGATTTTAAAATAGCATTTGTTAGGTTAGCATCAACAAGTTTGGACTTCACAAGATCGGCATTACTGAGGTTTGCCTTAATTAAAGTTGCTCCTTCCAGGTTGGTCAGCCTTAGAGAAGCCTTCGTTAGATCGGCTCCCGTTAATTGAGCCATTTCCAAGTTAGCATAACTAAGGCTAGCATTAGTTAAAATGGCATTATTCAAATTAGCTCTATATAAATTAGCATCATTCAGCCTAGCGTTAGTTAAAATGGCATTATTCAAATTAGCTCTATATAAATTAGCGCGATTTAACGTAGCCTTGTTAAGATTGGCGTTTCTCAAGTTAGCACCGCTGAGATAGGCAGGAGAAATATAGATTATGTTCCCCGCACGATAACGGTCAGGACTCAGATCTGCCTCGTTAAGGTTTGCATCTGCGAGATTTGCACCTATAAGCGATACTCCCTTGAGATCGGCCTTAGTTAAGTTAGCTTTTTTCAGGTTGGCATAAGTCAGTCTAGTTCGAGTTGTTTTATTACACTTTAAAATAGCTCCAGATAAGTTGGTATTTTCTAAGTTAGCGCCCGTCATATCGTTGCCTTTAAGATTGGTATCTGTCAAGTCAGCACCGCTCAGGTTAATTCCTTTCATGTTGACATCTCCTAAGTCAGCAGATCTGACATTAGCACCGCTAAGATTAGCATTGACAAGATTAGCTTTGTACAAATATACATTTTCTAAGTTAGCTCCTGCCAAATTAGCCCCCTCCAGACTCGCACCTTTTAATTTAGCGTTTGCTAAATCGCAACCTTTGCACTGTTTTGTTTCTAACAGTTGCTTGATGTGTTCCGGGTTCGCGGCCTGAGCTGGGTTTGTCAAAGTCAGGGAAGCCACAAGTAGAGCAGTAGCTACTGGCAACCAAGCTAGAAAGCTTCCTGTTTGGTCTTGTCGCTTTAGCCATAGGGCAATAATTTTTAAGCAATCGAGCTTGATTGCTGGAATGACTTTCTGGGGTAGATCGTAGCTGTAGGGTTTTGCCATGAGTGGTGCGATCGCTCTGCAACAAACAAGATCGTTCTTAGTTTACACCACAATTGTCTGAGGAGTTGCTATACCAAAGAAGCTGGGTTTTTTCGATCGGTATTCAAGGAGCGAATGCAATTTTTATTGAAAAAACTCAGTGTCTGACTATCCCATGCGTCCTGAACTATAAAGCCCAGGTAGATGGGAAAGTCTACTTTTTGAGGGAGCCCGGACTTGGTAAAGTAATGTTAAGCTGCGTGGGAATGGAATCAACCTTTATAGCGTCGCACCTGTCTTTTCGCCCATGTCTTCAGAGAGCAAATTGCTGATTTCGCGCTGTTTCCTGGCCGGTTTGGGAACGCAGACGTTTGTGTTCCGCGAAGACCGGATTCCCCAAGAGAGTCCGGTGCTGGTGGTGAGCAATCACCGCAGTTTCTTAGATCCTGTGCTGCTGACGGCGGCTTTGGGTCGATCGATCCGCTTTGCTTGTCATCATTACATGGGTCAAGTTCCGCTGATGAGGGAAGTTGTCACGACTTTCGGCGCTTTCCCCTTGGAAGCACCGGAGCACCGACAGCAGCATTTTTTCTCTCAAGCGACAGCGCTGCTGCAAAGCGGGGAGATGGTGGGGGTGTTTCCAGAGGGTGCAGAACCGATGGTGAAGCTGACTGGACCCAATACTGTGGGGAAGTTTCAGCGAGGATTTGCTCATTTGGCTTTGCGGGCTCCGGTGCGGGATTTGGCGGTTTTGCCGGTGGCGATTAGTTCTTTTGAGGAACACTCGGTAAGATCGGGTGTACCGCTCAAGTTGTTGAGTTTTTTTGATCCTTCGGAACCGCTGTTCGATCGCTCTGGGTGGCATCCTGTGATAATTTATCAGCGAGTTAATGTTTTAATCGGCCAGCCTTACTGGATTACTGCCGAGAGACAGCAGCAATATCAAGGCAAAAAAGCCAAAGCAGTTGTGGCTGAACTCACAGACCACTGTCAGGGAGAAATTGCAGAATTACTCCAACGAGGTTGTTTGTAAGTTTGTAAGTTTGTTGACTGTTGGCTGTTGACTGTTGACTGTGGGCTGGTGTCAGATTTCCAATCTAAAATCTAAAATCTAAAATCTAAAATCGATTGACTTGAATCATGGCAAATGCTAACAACAAGGTTCGTTTCCTAACCCCCAAACCGCCGAAACCAGAGCGCCCTTTATTTGTATTTCTGCCCGGTATGGATGGCAGTGGTTTGCTGCTGAGGCCCCAAATTGCTAAATTAGCAAATCATTTCGACATTCGCTGCTTAACTGTACCGGCTGACGACATGGCTAGTTGGGAGGTACTGGTTAGCGAAACAATAGCCTTAATTGAAGCAGAAAAGCAAGCCGGAAAGCCGAAGCGGCCGGTTTATCTGTGCGGCGAGTCATTTGGGGGCTGTTTAGCGATGAAAACTGTTTTAGAAGCTCCTAAATTGTGCGATCGATTAATATTAGTCAATCCAGCTTCTTCGTTTCGACAGCAGCCTTGGGTGCAGTGGGGCTCGTACCTGACTCAGTGGCTGCCAGCCAACCTTTATCCGCTGTCGGTAATAGGTTTATTGCCGATATTAGCATCACTAGGAAAGATTGGGCGCGACGATCGCCGCGCTTTGCTAGAAGCGATGCAAGCGGTACCGCAAAACACGTCTGTGTGGAGATTGGCGTTAGTGCGATCGTTTAATGTTGACGAAAATCAGTTGCGCGGCATCAAACAGCCGACGCTAGTAATTGCTAGCGGTGCCGATAGGCTGCTGCCTTCTCTAGTAGAAGCGAAGCTTTTAGTCAAGGTAATTCCCAAAGCTGAAATGGTGCTGCTGGCTAACAGCGGTCATGCTTGTTTGTTAGAAACAGATGTTAACCTTTACGGGATTATGCAAGCTCGCAATTTTTTGACAAAATCCGAAGAAAATCGGTCATTAGTCAGCAGTCAATAGTCAATAGTCATTTGGCATGGGGCATTGGGCATTGGGCATCTCCGAAAAACCATCTTATTGGCATCAGCAATTACCAATTATATTATGTCCGGTCAATCGATTACGGCTACAGTGCGAGCTTCTAGCTCGCGAGCGAGACGCTCGCACTGGACAATAATTATCAGGATTACCCAGACATGATGTTATCAATTACCAATGCCCAATTCCAGATTCGCAATTCCCAATTCCCAATTCCCAATTCCCAATTAACTAATTAAGATTTAGCCATTTTTGAGCGTTAAGCCGCTGGACGACGCCAAACACCATGAGGTCTAGTGTCACCTTGCGCTCATCTATCAAAAAAGGCTCTAAAGTGCTAGTTTTGGTATTATTTTCAGCGCAGGAAAACGCCCTTTGACTTTGAATATTTTCTTGAGGAAAATACAGGTTAAATTGGCGCTGACCTTCTTGAAATTTACCAATTACCTGCCAGCAATCGCCGGCGGAACTCATGCCGGCAATGGGGAGTTTTTGCTTTGCCAAACTCACCTCTAAATCCTTAACGCCCTGCTTAGTCAAAGCAGTTTGCAAAGCGGGCAAATAATCTTGTTGAATAAATTCCGCAAAGGGCTTGTCTTCAACAGCAGGTGCTTTTTCCTTTTTAGCTTTAGCTGGGGGCTTGTCGCCTTCGGCCTTGGCTGCGGGCTTTTTAGCAGCCGGCTCAGGCTTGTCAGTGCTGGGCAAGTCGGTTGTCTCGGCTGTGTCGGAACTCGGGGGGTTCTCGATCGCAGCACTGGGAGTTTCCGATTCGCCAGCGGTAGGATTTTTCGGTTCTTTCTTGGCTGCGGGTTTTTTAGCAGTCGGCTGAGGCTTGTCAGTGCTGGGAAAGTCGCTTGTATCAGGTTCGTCGGAACTCGGGGCGTTCTCGATCGAAGCACTGGGAGTTTCCGATTCTCCAGCGGTAGGGTTTTGCGGTTCTTCTGGCATTAAGGCTTCCTTTTAAAAGTGATCGGTAAAAGGAGTTGTGAGTGCAGGTGGGGGCGATCGACTTTTTTGATCGCCGAAAGTTTTTATCGAAAACCAACCTGAGAAAATTGCGATTCAAAAAAATTTGAACTCAACACACTCAGGGCGATCGCCCCCAAACATCACAACTCCTTTGGTTATTCTAAATCTCAGCGACAGCTCGTTCAATCAAACGGCGGGCGAGAGTTTGAACACCCGTGTGTTCGTAGTAGTTGGTAGTCATATCCAGGAATGCGCCCACGTAGTCCACCTTGTCGGCAGAAATGTCTACAAAATTCTGCAAGTGGCCGAGTACGTTTTGGGGAGTCAAACCTCGATCGCTCACAAAAGAGCTCATCCAGCCAGAAACCGAGTTAAAGCTTTCGCCAATAAAGCCGAGTTGGCCTGCAGGAGATCCCCCAGGAATCATGCTGCCGATCGCATTAAATGACGGATTGGATTGCAAATCGCTGGGGGAGAGCCTCTGAATCCAAGACTGAGTTGCCATGATAAAGTCTGGGCCCAAAGGAATCAAACCGTCAAAACAAACCAAAGCAGCCATCCGCATCAGGGATTCGCCGCCGTAGTCGCCCAAGGATGCGGCAAAATCGCCGATGCTGTCGCCGGGGATGCCATTGATTTGGCAAAACGCGAGCAACTCAGTGACTAACTTCAGAGAAAGGTCGATCGTTTGAGCTTTTTCCGGCTTGGGAGTGATATTGCCCAGCATGGACAAAAACGGCACATTTTGGGCGACTTTGTTAGCGAGGGCGGCAGTGCCCAAAGCCTTGTCGGCGTTGTCAATAGTTTGGTAGAGCCAGAGAGCGCGCTGGTAGCCCTCAGATTTATCGTTGTAGAGGTAGATGGCGCGCTCGCCAATTTGCTGAATCAGTTCTTCGTCTGTTTCGCCAGTAACGGTGCGAATGGTATTTTCAAAGCCAACTAAATTGTTCCACTCACCAGGAACCACAAAGTCAAGCGCTCGCAGGGCTTTGACAGTCATGTTGTCTTTAGGCAGTGTATCGACTAATTCAAAGACTGTTTTGCTCACAAAAAACTCCTTTTGCTGGAACGAAAATCAAAGGTATTACTTTTGGCAGATGGCAAGAACTTCACAGTCTCATGCTGGCAGACTTAGTTCTAATAGCGCCAGACTATAGTCGGGCGCGGAGTGTGACAAGAGACATTGCTACTTGACGCGGGCGAGGCCACTGAGGTTAAATTTTGACAGCCAAGCTTCGCGATCGCTCGCGGTAAAAGAGGAAGTGCGGGATTGAACTTTTACCTGATAGCGATTTGCCACTAAAACAGCGGTAGCATTAGCACCCTGATTAACGGCGGGATAGCCACTGATTTGCTTGGTACTTTGCTTAAATTTTGCACCTGCGTTGGGGTTGCCGGCGATGTCGTTAATCGAGAGCATCGCAACATTTTTTCCGTCTTTGTTCAGCTTAGCTTCCGCAAAACCGGATTTTTCTTGAGCAAAAACGCGATCGAATCCACCGCCAGAAGCCGGGAAGTATTTATTTAACTTACCGCCTGCAACTGCCTTATTGGGCAGGTTTTGATTACTAGCACTTGATTTATCAGCAGTTGTCTGCTTGGCTTTACCAGGTTTTTGGGTGCTTTCCTGCTGAGCTTTGTCCCAGCGTGATGGGGCTTGGGTTTGACCGCAGGCGGTCACTAACAGCAGTACCGAGATCAGGAATGGAGCTAAGATGCGGCGTGCGGGGAAAAATTGCATCGCTGTCTCCTCATTAGTAGGTTTCCATAACAATTGTGGCTTAGAATTTGGCAATTTGTGTGCTCTGAGCGGATGATTTGTCTTCTTTGCAAAAAAATCCTCTGTCTGCCGACAGAGGATTTTTTTGCAATTACGAGTTTTGAAGGAAGAAAACTGAAAGATTGCTCCACAGATAAATTCTGGGGATGGGGGTAAAGAAACTAAGTTTTCTGATAGCCAGCAATCTCAAAACAATTTTTGCTGATTTTCCCTAGATTTATCTAGAAATTTCAGAGCAATTGTTCGTCAATCATCTTACTTCGGCTTTCCAACTTAGGTCCTACTTTAGGGGTAAGGATCAGGCGTCGCTTTCAATGTAGATAAACAACAAACCCATTACCACAACCGGCATCAGCCAGGTAATTAGCGGAATCAAAATCCAAGGCAAGAAAGAAGCAGCGTAGGAACCTGTCATATCAAATTCTCCAAACTAAAGTTAGTGTGTTCCAACAGGGATATTTGGGAGTGAAGCCTAATTGTTGACTAAACCCCGGAAAATGGCATCGATGCCGTTAAAGTTTTCGAGTAAGAAGTAGGCAACAAAAACGCCGCCCATCCCGCCAATGAAGAAACCACCGGTAAACTGGCTCCACCCCTCAGCATTTCTGAGGGCATCAGGGGTCATGGGATTAGCGCTAGGGTAGCTGGTGTTGTCTTGTTTGAAAGAGACTAAACCGTAAGCAGACATACCTAGTGTGCCAAGCAGAACTAAGACGAGGGCTGTATATAATCCGCCGAGATTAGCTGCTTCTGGATAATCCCGCAGGGGTCCGAAGACGATTTGGGGGCCGACAAGGAAATAACCGTGTGCCAAACCGATTTCTAGGCCTCGAATTAGGGGCGAGAGTCCTTTGCGGTAGGCGGGCAAGTTCCCAATGAATGCTTTTGTGAAATCAGAAGCACTGATGGGAGTTGCTAGATGACCCGTGAACGGATCGCCGTTAAAGGGTTTAATAAGCTCTGCATCTCTGGGATCTGCCATATTCTGTTTGTCCTCGCAGTTTAAAAAGTTGAGGCGTTCAAGTCATATTTTACGCAGGGACGTGTTTCCTATTTACATAATTAACGGCGAGCTTTAGAAAAGTTCACTATTCTTTAGTTTTTGGAAGAATTTTTCTTTTGCCCCTTATACCAGAAAGCGAGTCGATCGGGCGACACTCCGAGGAAATAAGCGATGATTACTATTTGATTAATAGCGGTGGTTTTGATGACCCCAAGCTGCTGCCAGCGACGGGAGGAGGTCAGGACTGGCTGGGGTACTATTTCAATGCGGCCTTGTTTTTTCAATCGGCGCACGAATTCAAAGTCTTCCATGAGGGGCAAGTCGGGAAAACCGCCGATTTTGTCAAAGGTAACTGCGTGGAGGAAAATAGCTTGGTCGCCGTAGGGCATTTGCAGAAAGTTCGATCGCCAGTTTACCCCTGTTTCTACCAGCCGGAGGCTGAGCCTGCGGGCGTCAATCTTGAGTTGAAAGGCCCCCCCTACTGCAGACGGGTTAGCTAGTACCCGACGCGCGCAAGAGTCGTACCCGCGAGGCAACAGAGTGTCTGCGTGCAGAAACAGCAATATCTCTCCAGTAGCGACGGCGGCACCTACATTCATTTGGGTGGCGCGGCCTGGGGCGGTGGAGATAACTCGGACGCCAAAAGATTTTGCTATATCTGTAGTACCGTCGCTGCTGCCCCCGTCGGCGACAATTATTTCGACATTTTTTGCCTCAAGGGCGGTGGAGATGACTGGGGCAATTGTAGATGCTTCGTTTAAGACTGGAATGATAATGGAAATTTTGAGATAGGGATTTTCTTGCGACATAAAAAGTTAAGCACCCCGTGAGAGAGAGCGGGTTTTGTACAAAGCTTATATGTTATGGGAGCCAATTTTTTACGCTAGGAGCGCCCCTACATTCGGCCTTAAGGTGGGAGGGCGAGTTTTGTACAAACCCAATCTGTTAGTTGCTCATTTTTTACGCCGGGAGCGCCTACATTAGGCTTTCCTCTGGCAGGGGGGGGTTCCTACAAAGCTGAGCTGTTAGTTGCTAATTTATTTGCTCATTTTTGGCTTTTTCTCGCGCCTGGGACTATTGTCCCAAGCGCTGTCTAACTGCTGCTGAGATTCAGCATTTGGTTAGACAAATACAATTACTATATTATGACTTTGTGGTTTTACAATCAAGCAGTTTTATCAAAAAAAATATGATTATTTCTAATAATTCAAAAAGGTTAAATAGACTTTAGTTATTTCAACATATTAATATCTAAACCGAGGAGATCTTGTGGTCGATCAATATCTGCCAGAGTGGGAAGATAAGCAATATTGAGATGGAGCTTTTGGGCGATCGCCCGCGTACAAGCAAATACTTCACTGGTCCCCCAGTGAATGCCACCGAACAATTCCGGTATCGATCGCCGCAACCCTATCAGATAATAACCTCCGTCTTGTGCGGGGCCCAAAACTAAATCGTGTTGGCTCAGTTCATCAAAAGCTTGTGCCAAGATGTCTGCTTTCAAATCAGGACAATCAGTGCCGATAATTGCAGTTTTCTCAACCCCGGAAGTAAAAGATTTTTCAAACGCTGCTGTCATTCTTGCGCCCAAATCACCGTCTATTTGGTTTTCACAATAAATATCACTTCCCAACCACTCTTGCATCAGTTGTTGACTGCCGCCGGCTCGGTGAATTTCTACGGATAATCGGCGGGATTTTTCGAGAGAGAGAGCGCAGGCGATCGTCCGTTGGGCCATTAAGCGGTGAAGGTTCGCAGCACCTGCTTTTCCCAGCACCGGAATAAGTCGAGTTTTGGTTGTTCCCGGTTCTGGATAGCGAGTGAAAACAATCAGTTTTTCTGGCATCATTTATTGTTGATGAGTTTTAAAGGAATGAACCGCAGAGGAAGAGAAAGAGTTAACTATTACTTCACAAATTATCAATCGATCTTGGTGGGTTAGGCGATGACTTAATTTAATCGTCGCGCCCAACCCAGCATACAATAGATTTACTTAAAAATAGCCAGCGGTTAGCTCATTTCTAGCATTCGCTGGATCGGCTGCAAGGCTGCTAGTTGAATATCTAGGGGCATGGTAATTTCAGGGGTTTGATTTTTGAGGGAGAGATACAATTTTTCCAAGGTATTTAATCTCATGTGCGGGCATTCGTTGCAAGCACAGTTGTTATTGGTTGAAGGAGCGGGAATGAATCGTTTGTGCGGAGCTTGCTTTTCCATTTGGTGAATGATTCCCGGTTCAGTCGCGACAATAAAAGCTTGGCTGGAACTAGCTTGAGAATATTTGAGCAAAGCAGTAGTGGAGCCGATGTAATTGGCGTGGCGCAGCACGGGAGGTTCGCATTCTGGGTGGGCAATTATTTCGGCTTCGGGATTTTCGATTTTGAGTTGAACTATCTTTTTTTCTGAGAAGTTTTCGTGGACGATGCAAGCTCCTTGCCAGATCTCCATGTTTCTGCCGGTTTGTTCCATGACGTAGCGGCCGAGATTGCGATCGGGTCCAAAAATTATCGGCTGATTTTCGGGAATTTGGTTGACAATTTTAACCGCGTTAGAACTGGTGCAAATTATATCGCTCATTGCCTTAATTGCGGCGGTACAATTAATGTAGGAAATTACTAAATGTCCTGGTCGATCGGCTTTGAAAGCTGCAAAGGCTTCGGGAGGGCAACTGTCGGCAAGGGAACACCCAGCATTTAAGTCTGGCAACAATACTAATTTGTCGGGATTGAGAATTTTTGCGGTTTCGGCCATGAAATGAACTCCGGCAAAAACTATGACATCGGCGCTGGTGTTGGCGGCTTTGCGGGCAAGTTCTAGGGAGTCGCCAATGAAGTCTGCGATGTCTTGAATCTCGGAGTCTTGGTAATAGTGGGCGAGAATGACGGCGTTTAACTCTTGTTTGAGGGCGTTAATTGCTGCAAACAAGTCGTGGGGCAGTCGGGTTTGAGTAAAGTTCGGAGCAGGTGCGGTGGTAAACACAGTTAGAATATTCCGGGGAAGGTGGCGAAGACAGCTAAAGTGTATTTTGAATTATAGTTGAATTCACCAAAAACTGCTGGCTGTTCAGTGGAGTCCATCTAAAATCTAAAATCTAAAATCCAAAATATGCTGTGGGAGAGTGCAAAAATTGGTCGCTGTTTCTTATGCTGAGTAAGAAGGGGCTAGGGATCGATCGCAGATGACAAATCACATGAATAAAGCTAAATCTATCAAAATTGCGGTGGTGGGGGACGTTCACGATCGCTGGGAACCTGAAGACGGCGAGGCCCTGAAGCATCTGGGCGTTGATTTGGTGCTGTTTGTGGGGGATTTTGGCAATGAGTCGGTGGAGGTGGTGCGGGCGATCGCCCAATTGGACATTCCGAAAGCAGCGGTGTTTGGGAACCACGACGCTTGGTACACAGCGACTGAGTGGGGCCGCAGTCAGTGCCCTTACGATCGCACTCAAGAAAATTGGGTAAAACAGCAGTTAGATTTAATGGGAGAAGCTCACGTCGGTTACGGGAAGCGTGATTTTCCCGAATTGGGCGTAACTGTGGTGGGAAGCCGCCCGTTTACTTGGGGGGGCTCGGAGTGGAAGTACGGGGATTTTTACTCGGAGTGGTTTGGGGTAGAAAGTTTTGAGGAGTCGGCGCGGCGCATTGCAGAAGCTGCGGCGGATGCCGATTGCGAAAATGTGATTTTTTTGGGTCACACGGGGCCGACGGGGTTAGGAGAGGCTCCTGAAGACCCCTGCGGGCGAGATTGGAAGCCGCTGGGAGGGGATTGGGGCGACCCGGATTTTGCGGAGGCGATCGATCGAACTCGGAGTTCTGGGAAGCACATACCTCTGGTAACTTTTGGTCATATGCACCACAAACTGCGGCACACCAAGCAGGAGTTGCGGAAGTCGCTGGAGGTGAGTGCGGAGGGTACGGTGTATTTGAATGCCGCCAGCGTACCGCGAATTGTGGAGAGAGAGTGCTCGAAACTGCGGAATTTCTCGATCGTCCTGCTGGAAAATGGAGCAGTGTCGGAAGTCTCTCTGGTATGGGTAGGCGAAGATTTCGCGGTAGAAAGAGAACAAATTCTTTATCGGCGCACAGAATCTGCGGCTATTTGTAGTTAGAGACAATTGCTGGTATGATAAAATTTATGCGCCGGGAGAGGTGGCAGAGTGGTCGAATGCGCCTGACTTGAAATCAGGTGAACCGCAAGGTTCCGTGGGTTCAAATCCCACCCTCTCCGTTTAACAATTCTCTTGTCCGTTAAGGGTTTCAGATTCTCTATCCCCTCAAGAGTGCTCTTTTGTGCTCATCTTTGGCTCACTCTTGGTATTTCGCTACAAAAAAACACCCCCGCAGGGATGCTGTTGCTTACCAGGTAATTTTTCTAGCCAACTGAGTTAACTAAAGCCTTCTTCATCCGCCGGGTCGCCGTAGGGATCTTCGCTGGCCGGGATCACATTGCCGAACATTCCAGCATCCGCTACGTAGTCAGCAGGGTCGCCGTAGGGGTCTTCGCTGGCGGGAGTCAGGTTGCCGAACTGTCCGTAGTCGGTACCAGCGTAGTCTGCGGGGTCGCCGTAGGGGTCTTGGCTGGCAGGGGTCAGGTTGCCGTACTCTCCGTACTCAGCCGGGTCGCCGTAGGGGTCTTGGCTGGCAGGGGTCAGGTTGCCGTACTCTCCGTACTCAGCCGGGTCGCCGTAGGGGTCTTGGCTGGCAGGGGTCACGTTGCCGTACTGTCCGGGATTTGAGGGATCTTGGTAATTGCCGTCAGGATCGAATTGCTCGCTGTCGGGCCCGACGATCGCATCTTTTAACTTCCGCAAAAATCCGTCTACCATGATAAAGTTCCTCTTTTTTATGTGTTGAAAAACGACTGTTTTAGATTGGGAATCCCAGATTTAATTGAAAGTCACGGAACCTGCAATCTAAAATCTCAAATGCTTAGACTACTGTGCCGGAACAGGACTTGTAGCTTCCGGCAAGCTAGTAAGGTCACGACCGGTATTTTGGTTGTTGTACCCCTGGAATTCGCGGTAACGCACTGCCTCGGACTCCGGAACTGTAATTCCTCCCGGCGGGGGCGTTACCCAGACCGCGCGATTCTGGGCATCGCGGTAGTACACCCGACCGTTTTTGGAAAGGTAATGTTTTCCCTGCGGCCCCTTTTCTTGTTTATTTTTGTGCTGATTGTAGATGTAGTAAAGGGCTGCTGCTCCAGCTAAAGTAATCCCTACTTTTTGAGCATTGCTCAGTCCTTTTTTCGCTTGTGGGGAAGGAGTGGAGGCGCGATTAGTTTGCACTCCTCCAGCGCGAGTGTTGTCAACAGGAGGCGGGGGAGCGTAGGTTCGCTCGTCAGAACCGCAAGCACTCACAAAGGGAAAGGTCAGCAGCGTTGTCAGCAGCAGAGCCATGAAGCGCGATCTTTTGGGTTCGGGTTTGATTGTGTTCATTACCGCTCCGAATTGTCGGGATTATAGGTAGGGTGTGTTCTGGCGAGGTTGAGGAACCTGAGCTGCTGCCAACCGTTTTTAGATTAAATTAATTTCTCAAAGCAATTTTAACCAAAGTAGTTGCTGAGAACTTAACAGCGCAGGTACGGTATTGCGTTTGTATATTAATCATCCTCAAATCTCTCGAAGATTTGCTCATTCCAGGGATATAAATAAAGTTTCTTTTATTTCAGTCTGCAGGTATATGCAAATGCGCGTCTTCGGGTAAGAATAAATTCCGTTTGTGGACTACTCAAAGCAAAGTGAAGCAGACGGAGGGGGCGAGTCCGAAACTCAAAGCAGCACTGGCTAGGGAAAGGAGGCGAGATTTAGATTAGAAGGAAGAAGGAAGAATGCCTTTCGACTTCGCGAGCGGGTAAAAAGCAGGAAGAAGGAATAATAGCCAGGGTTTGAGCAATTCATATCAATTCCGGTTGCATCGGAATGATTTAACCGCTCTTGACGCAGAGAACGCAGAGGGAGAGAACAGAGAAATGAATAATTCCGATGAAGGGCGGATTTGATATAAGAACATCCTAACCGTCTTGGCGGTTGCTATCTAAGTCCGGCGGTGTTTAATTGGGTTGGGCTGCTTCTGGGAGATGCCTGCATTTTTTTGGGGGAATTCGGGAGAGGTCGATCGCACTATTGCAGAAATCTCTTAACAGCGAGAGGAAGCCGCCCAAGCTTTTCGGAGATTTATGAAAATAAATAATTTATTTACTGCGGGATTGTCGAGCGCAGTTGTATTTACTCCGAGCAAATATCTCACCTTTTCAAATCAACAAAACCAAGTCAAGGAATTGCTGCAAACAAAACAGTGTCGCGAATGCAATTTCAGCAAGACCAACCTAAAAGGATTAGACTTGCCAGGAGTCAACTTGCAGGGAGCAAACCTAGAATGTGCTAACTTATCAGGAGCAAAATTGGCCAATGCCAACCTCAAAAATGCCAACTTAAATAGAGCCAACATCACGGGAGCTGATTTGGGCTGTGCCGGCCTCACTTTCAACCTGGAGGCTAATGAAAAAGAAGCAAATATGGATTTTAATGTCACCGCTGTTCCCGAAAATAATAGCCCAGAAAATGCAGTAGTTGGTTTCAAGATGAAAGCAACGGAGCAAGGAGCGACAATGCGTTTCAACCTGATGGAATGCGCTGATTTCTCAAATGCTAGCTTGCAAGAACCTAAAATGCCAGAGCGCAAAATTCACCATTAGAGAAACTAGCCAATAAAACAACCTCTCATCATATAAAATCCGCAGTTACTAACTCCTCTCCTTCTTCTTCTCTTCTCTTTTCTTCCTTCGCGTACTTTGCGCCTTCGCGGTTCAATAAATAATTCAATATTATTCCACTGCGTTGCGATCGCAACGACATATAATTGCTTGCCAACTGTTCCGCTAAAAAAAAAAAAAACCGCCGCCTGACTGACAGGCGGCGGTTTTTTAAGCAACTAACTGCACGCCTAAAATTAGTGAGCAGAACCGTTACCGTGATACTTGTCGGTATCGTAGAATCCGTTTTTTGTACCAAAAAACAGACAGCAAACGGTGAAAACTGCTGTCAAGACTGCTAAAACTAACTTAACGTCCATAATTTACCTGCTGTTGTTGAGTGAGTGCAAATACTCAGATTGTAGAATCTTTTTGGCTGGCGCGGCCATCTACCAGCGTAGCGCCAGATTTGCTGGGCTGTACTCTGGTGCGGCAGTTTCCTGACGGCGAGACAATTCGGGGAATTATTGTCGAAACCGAAGCTTACGGCCCAGGAGATCCCGCTTGTCACGCTTACCGAAAGCGCACTTCTCGCAATGAGGTGATGTTCGGGCCTCCGGGTATGAGCTACGTTTACTTAATCTACGGGATGTATCACTGTTTTAACGTGGTGACGGATGCAGAGGGAGTTGCTAGTGCTGTGCTGATTCGAGCTTTGCAGGTAGATGTGGTTCCCCAAGAATTCGCTGCAATTCCTGAGAAGAAGCGATCGCGCCTCGCCGCCGGGCCTGGGAAACTGTGTAAGGTGCTCGATATCGATCGAACTTTAAGCGGTTTTCCCTTGGGTGCAGGCCAACCGCTACGGTTGGAACACCGGAGCGAGCACTTTCAGCAAGCTGTGGAGGAGGGTACAATAAATTTTGTGCAAACTACGCGGATCGGGATTTCTCAAGGAATGGATTTGCCTTGGCGCTGGTATGTAGGGAACTGTACGGCTGTGTCACAACTCTAGTAATGTCAAAGGTATCAGCGTAAATTTTGTAGCTTATCTTAGTGAAATTATGGCTTACTCTTCTGAAAATCCGATCGTCCAACTCAAAAAATGCCTAAGCCTGGTTCAGGATGTTAGCACTCACACCGAAGCCAACCGGGCTTTCGAGCAATTGTGTGGGATTATCGATGCTGAAAACCCAATGGCGGCGCAACTTTTGGAGATGTTGTGGGAAGAAGCAATTATGGCGAGGCGATCGGCTTTATTTTGGCAGCAAATGAGCGATGTTGAGAAAGATATGGCTAATAGAATGATGGAAAATATGACGCAAATGCGGCAGAATTATTTGCGGCTGATGCAGGAAATGTAGACAGTAATTGATAAGTCCGTGTTTGTAGTGAGGACTTTAGTCCTCTCCTTATCAATAAAGTTTTCTAAATGTAGGATGCCTCAGCGCTGATATTTGAGGAGGCTCAAATAGTTTGTTTCCGGGGCACCCTACAATAAATTCTGCTACTTCATTAAAGCAGCGCCGCGGTTGTAAAGTTCGCGCGCGTAATCAGTCCAAGTTCCCTGTCCCCAATAGCGGAAACAGCTTGTTTGTAGCAGCAAGTTGTAAAGCAAACCTTGCTGGTATTCAAACTGCTTGGTAACTGAAGCATCTTGCTGCACCAGCGGGTCGTATTTTTTGTGAAATGCAGCGCTGAGTAGATTCATCGGTTCCAAGACATTTTCGTAGCCTTTCACCCAACTCAAATCGTTAGTCCAAGAAGCGCCATCCATGTGAAAATTATGGTCTGTTTGCTTGAGTTGGGCGATCGCACTTTCCACTTTTTCCGGTGTCGCACTATCAGGATCGACTAACTGCCAGATTTTGTGCTGGTTAATCCCCTGACAAACAGGATAATCATCAGGATTAACCCCTGCCGCTTCAATTATCTCCAAATATTCAGTGCCGTTTAAACCCACAACACCGGATTTTCCGCCGCCTTGTTCGCGGTTTTCGTGCCAAGCTTTGAAAAAGGCGCTGGGAAATTCATTCATCATCACGCCGCCATTTTCGCCGTCGGCAATCTGAGTAACTAAAGAAGGAACTGTGACATTGCCAATTTGCTGTTTGTTGCGTCCTTTTGCTTCGTAATACGGCTGCATTTGACCGACCAATTTTGTATCCGAACCTTGGGTTTTAATCAAAGCAGTAATACTGATTGTTTCGCCGTGAGAATTGCGGGCAACTAAACGGTTGGGAATATATTTTTGGTCTTGCGACAATCCCGAACCGTCGGGATTTTCTACAGAATGTTCCTGCACCATCAGCCAGCGGTAGCCGCATTCTTTCAAAGCTTTGATGTATTCGTAAAGTGTATCTGGGTGATTGGGAAAGTGCATTTCTGGGGGCGAAAAACCTTTAACCCGCTTCAGGGCATCTATGCCAAAAATGGCTGCAAAATGATGTTGCCACGCTTGAATTTGAAGTTTAATGTCGGGAATGGGAGTTGAGGGAATGACGGCGTGACTCCACATTGTCCCCAGCCATTCTACGTGGGGTTGATATTGAGGAGCGCAGGTAATCCGCTTGAGATTATCAAAGATATCGTCGCGTCCCATTTGGCGCAATCCCCACAATAAATTGCCCGAATAGTCGAGCATAATTCGCGGGTTGCAGCCTTCAGCAATCAGTTGTGGGATGAATTCCCCCATGCGAGAATAGCACCAAGCAAACACTCCGGCATTGTGGTTGTCTCCTTGGTTGGGATGTTCAAACATATTCTGGAGATTGCTGATCAGTTCGCCGTTTGCACCTGCAGGAATTGTCGGTTGGTGCATATGGAGGGCGCAGGCGAATCCGGCTTGAATGTTTTCGAGGCGCAGATTTGTGGCAGGTAGAAAGACTGGTTCGTTGCTATTGGCTGCGGCATTAATTTCTGCTTCGGAGCCGCAAATATTGGGCAATCCTGAGTTGATTTCTTGTAAAATCGGTAAATTGGGAGATTGTGCGATCGCAGGCATAAATTTTTCTCAACGATTGTGGAGGGGCGTTGTCTGCTATTGCTAAGATAGCTAGATACTTTAACAGTAGCAGAGGATGTCTGCAAAAGATAAATTTCACAAGATAAGTCCGGGAGGGCGGAAGCCCCAAATCTTGGGTAAAATGTTTAACACATTTCACGTAAATAGGCGAGGTAAATTATGAAATACGAAATCAAGCTTTTGGAACCAACGGATTTGTGGTACGTTCAAAATAACATCAATCCAGAAACTAATAGATTTTACCATCCCACTAAAAATATTCCCTTGGTTCAGCAAGCGGAAATTAACTTGAACAATTCGGGAGTAATAATTCAAAAAGGTGCGCTGCATTGGTGTATGGGAAAATTGACTTCCGGTGTTTATAAAACGGATAACCGTTTGAAAGATATGTGGGTATCTTTGACAACGGAAATGGACTACAACGCTCCCGTATATCAAGGAACTGGTACGGTGAAACTGGAACCGAGACAAAAAGGGCATTTTCTGCATTATACGCCGATCGACCTTTTGGATGCCCAGCAGTGGGAGTTGGATGACGGTATATTTCAGTTTTGTTCGGACAATGTAGTTATCGGTGCTAAAAAACTGAAATTCCGACAAATGGCTGCTTCTAATGACGGTAGGTGGAGAATTGCTGTTACAGCTTTGCGCGAGCAAAAAGCTACTGTTTTAGCAGGTACAAGTTCACCGGCTAAGGTTGTCGAGCTCAAACAAGGTGAAACTTTGATAGCTGATTGCGATTTGGTTAAAGGATTTACCAAGGGGATTGAAGAAGATTATCGAAAATTAGGTCATTTTGGCAAAGGGGGTGGAGAGGGTTATGTTTGGTATTATCAGGGGAAAGGTAAATTATTAGTATGTGAAAATGATGCTATGGGTTTAGGTTGAGTTATTTCATTTTTAAAGTAGAGGTTGCTGGAGCAGGGATCGCGGAATTTTATTGGGCAAATATACTAAAAAAATTACGCGAAACTATAGACGCTAGCATAAAAAATCTGGCAACATTATTTTCAGGGTGCAGTTGGATAGAACTGAGATTTTACACCTCTCCTTGGCGGATATTTTATGAATGTAACAAAACTGCTCCTACAGCAGGCGACGCTTAATGTGCTTGTTGCTTTAACAATGGTTCAACCTGGATTGGCAGCGATGCTCGCTGATTCATCATCGGGGGAACCGAATTTGCTGCCACAGCTACTCGCCTACGATCCGCCCGCGCGCGGAGCACCGGGCGATCGCAAAGACGCAGGCAGCCGCGATCCTCACAACTTCTTAGCTTTGATTCCCGCTACAAATTTAGGGTTGACAGCGATCGCACATCCGACTTTTTGGCTGTACTTGCCGGCTCCATTGCCCGATGATATTCCCTTTGAGTTTGTGCTGCGGGACGAACAGCAAGAAGTAGTTTTCCGAACAGTTTTTGAGCTAGAAAAGGCAGCGGGACTTGCGAGTTTTTCTTTGCCGCAAAATTCACCTCCTCTGGAAACTGGCAAGAAGTATCAGTGGTGCTTTTTCTGCGGGAATATCTCCCGCCACGGGTGGGTTGAGCGGGTGGCAATGAAACCAGAAATTTTGGCTCAGCTAGAAACAGCATCTCTAAGGGAGCGCGTTTTTTTGCTTGCTAAACAGGGTTTGTGGTACGAAACTCTCACAGAATTAGTTGCACTGCGCGGCAAACTGTTGAGCCAATTACAGGCAGCTACTTTAGAGGAGAGGCTGCTAATTTATGCTGAAAATGACTTGCGGTATGAAGCGCTAGCAGAGCTATCTGGATTTGAGAAAATATCTTCTCTGGCGACTTTGGAGGCTGATTGGGAGGCTTTATTGCAGCATCCGTTTGTGCGCTTGCACGGGATAGTTTCACCACTTTAACAGGCTTTCCGGCCTGTTCCACAAAGAGTAAGTTTTTTTGTGGGCCGTTGCTCCTAGCCCGCCCATCAGGAACAGGCAAGATGCCTGTTCCACAAAAATTAAGTCAACTAAGCGATGAAATACCCGATATTAAGCGTTTACAATACTTTCAATACAGAGCCGATCGCCCGTTGGTCATTTGATGAAGCAGGCAACATAGCGAGCGATCGCCCCGTACTCCGTCCGGCACGCCTAATTGACAGCGTTCGCCGTGCTGTTGAACCATTAGAAAACGGGTCGCAGGAAAGCCTCTTGCTAACTGGAGGTTGCGTTACTTTCCCAGTCACTCCTTTACTGGAGGTACGCAAAGAAGACTTTTCTGTTTGTGCGTGGATTCGCACAGGAGATTTCCGTATTGCCAAGATTATCGATCAGCGGATTAAAAACTCCGGCCCTTTGCGGGGCTGGTCTTTCTTTATTGATAGAGGCAGAATTAACCTTCTAATAGCAGATGGCAGGATTTCGGTAAACTATTATGACGACCGCCAAGAAAAAGATCTTCCGTCTTTGCCAGTTGTCAACGATAGCGAATGGCATCACGTTGCGGTTGTTGTCGATCGCGATCGAGCGGATGGAGGGCGCTGGTATGTGGATGGCAAGGAAGTAGGTTTCCGGTTCAACCCAACATATCAACAGGGTTCTATCAGCAATAGTATCATCCCCTTAACTATTGGTGGCCAATCAGACGATTTTGGGAACACGTTTCAGGGCAATATAGGAGATGTTCGGCTCTACAAATATGCGCTATCGGCAGCAGATGTGCTGTTGATTTACCAATCGATTCAGTTTCCTATTAGTAAAAAAAATAGGGAAATTTCATCTAGTGGAAGTCCAGTTAGGTTCATAGCACCAAAACTCAAGTACGCACCTTATCAAATTAGGAGACTTACAGAAAGGCGGCACGAACCCGCCTATGCACCTTCCTTCTTAGATAGTGCTAAAAGTTCCCTGGACACCTACTCGCAGACGCTCGTATACTATCAGCAGTCGCTAGATATTCATAGAGACACCGGCAACCGCTACGGACAAGCTAACTCTCTGAACAATATAGGCAATTTTTACCGTTTGCGGGGGGACTACTCGCAAGCAATTGACTATCACCAGCAGTCGCTAAATATTCAGCGAGGCCTGGGCAACCGCAGTGGGGAAGCTGATTCTTTAAATGCTTTAGGCAATATTTACGATGCTTTGGGGGAATATTTGCAGGCAATTGAGTGCCACCAGCAATGCCTAAATATTCAGGGAGAAATCGGCAATCCTCACGGAGAAGCTAGTTCCTGGCGCGATTTGGGGAGTGCATATTATTCCCTGGGCGAATACCAGCGGGCGAGCGAGTGCCAGCAGGAGTCCCTAGATCTGGCGCGAAAAATCAACTCTCAGCATAGAGAAGCGAACTCCTTGAGCGCTTTGGGCCTTACATACATTTCCCTAGGGCAACATCAACAGGCGATCGAATGCTCTCAAGAGTCCCTGACTCTGGCGCAGAAAATCAACAACCGTTATGGGGAAGCCTATTCGTTGGTTACTCTGGGCAATGCTTACAGTAATTTGGGGAATTACTTGCGGGCGATCGAATACTACCAGCAGTCTTTAGATATTCAGCAGGAAATCGGCGATCGCTCTGGGCAAGTGGCTTCCTGGCGAAATCTGGGCAATGCTTACCGCTGTTTGGGACAATGCCAGCGGGCGATCGAATACAGTTGGAAGAGTTTAGAAATAGCGCGCGGACTCGGCGAACACGCGTCAGAAGGGGTAACTCTCAACAATTTAGGGCTTGCTTTCTTTGACTCTGGACAGTTTGCAGAAGCTGAAACATTCCTCCGCAGGGCGATTCAAAAATGGGAAGTCCTCCGGGGAAGATTGGGCAACCACGATAACTTTAAAGTATCTATTTTTGAAACCCAAGCAGCAACTTACCGCCACCTGGAAAAAGCCCTGATAGCCCAGTCAAAAACAGAACAGGCGCTGGAAATTTCCGAGCGGGGGCGGGCGCGGGGTTTTGTGGAGTTACTGACTGCTCGGTTATCTGCTAATTCAGGTGCGATACCCAATATTAAGCCGCCTACTATCGAGCAAATTAAACAAATTGCTAAAGCACAAAATGCAACTTTTGTGGAATATTCGATTTCTTTTATAGAAGAACTTTTTATTTGGGTAATTCAGCCGACGGGTGAAATTGCATTTCGCCAAGTTGACCTCAACTATCAACATACTCCGCTCAAAGAGCTGGTTGCAGACTCTCGCGAGTTGATCGGCATCAGAAATCGCGACTTCAATCCCCCCCTAAAAATTGACCCAGGCGATTTAGTTAAACTCCACGACGATGCCCCTAATTGGGCACCTTGGCAAGTCATATCTGTGGATGAAACTCACAGCATTCTCTGGCTCGGGCAATCCTCTTTTCCCGAAGGATTGACTATTCCCCGACCTGCAATTGATGTAATAGCCAAAGTGCAATCAAGCCTCACCAATCACCCGCGCTTGCAAAAACTCCATCAACTGCTAATTGAACCGATTGCTGATTTGTTGCCGACAGATCCAGAAGCTCGAATTATCTTTATTCCTCAAGGCGAAGTATTTTTCGTTCCTTTTCCGGCCCTGCAAGATGCTGGGGGGAAATTCTTAATTGAAAAACATACTATTCTAACTGCTCCTTCGATTCAAATTCTGGAATTAACCAGCCAAAAACGACAAGAGATTTCTGATTTAGTTGGAGACATTCTAGTAGTAGGAAATCCGACTATGCCCGAAGTTGCTCTAGCACCGGGAAAACTCCCGCAGCAGTTATCTGCTTTGCTGCATTCAGAAACCGAAGCCAAGGCGATCGCCCAATTGTTCCAAACTCAAGCCTTGACTGGCAAATCCGCTACCAAAGCCGCCGTACTTCAGCGGTTGCCAAACGCCCGCATTGTCCATTTTGCCACCCACGGATTGCTCGATAACATTCGCGGGCTCGGCAGCGCGATCGCCCTTGCACCCGATCGCACCGATAGCGGTTTGCTGACTGCTGAGGAAATTTTGAACCTGCACCTCAACGCGGATTTGGTAGTTTTGAGTGCGTGCAATACCGGCATGGGGCGGATTACCGGCGACGGCGTTATCGGTTTGTCTCGCGCTTTAATTTCGGCTGGTACGCCCAGTGTGATTGTGTCTTTGTGGGCGGTGCCCGATGCTCCTACAGCCGATTTGATGGTGAAATTTTATCAAAATCTCGATCGAACGGGCAACAAAGCTCAAGCCCTGCGAAACGCCATGCTGGAGACAATGCAGCAGCATCCAAATCCCAGAGATTGGGCGGCTTTCACACTGATCGGCGAAACATAATTGATTAAATTTTGTAAACAATTGCCAAAACTGCGAAAAAATTAGTTTTTTCGCTGAAAGCTCCACAGAAACTCGATCGCGCCAGGAGCGATAAGTCATGTGTCGATGTAATTTATTCAAAAAAGTCACGCTTGCGATTGAAATCGGGGCAACCACGGGGGGATTGCCCCTACTGCACAAACTTTAGTCCACTCCTAGCGGACTAAACAGTAAAGAGTGTGTTCATACACTTGCTCGCTTTCCCAACTTTGCACCATTAACAATAAAGTCAAAAATTATGACAATATCTGCCGATCAAAAAGCCAAAATTCTGATTGTAGAGGACGACGCCCCCATTCGCACTCTCATCTACCGCTTTCTGAATCAAACATATCAAGTACAATTTGCCGCAGACGGCCAAACGGCTCTCGAAATTTTTGAAGAATTTAACCCAGTCCTTGTCATTTTGGATTGGAATTTACCCGATATTAGCGGCTATCAACTTTGCCAAGAAATGCAGAAGCGCACTAATGTTTTAGTCGCGATTCTCAGCAGCCGCACCGCCAAAGAAGATCGAATTAAAATCATGAAAGCAGGTGCCGATGATTTTATGTGCAAGCCCTTCTGTCTTGAAGAATTGGCAGTTAGAGTAGAAGTCTTGTTGAGGCGGGCAAGATCCGTCAATCCGCCCAACCTTGCCTTCGGCCAATTAGCGATCGATTTAGTGAGTAGGGAGGTGAGATTGAAGGAGCAACTTCTAACGCTGACAGCCTTAGAATTTGAAATATTGTGTTTTTTGGCAACTCATTCGGGTAAAGCTTGCAGCCGCCAACAGCTAATCGAAAAAGTTTGGGGGTGGAAATCCAATTATGCAGCAGAAGAGCGAGTGGTGGACGTGCATATCGGCCAAATTCGCAAGAAAATGGCTAAAGTTGATGCCGCTGTTCCCAATTTTATTCAAACTGTTCGGGGATACGGTTACACTTTCGCTCCGATCGCTCGCAGGGACAGGGTAATTGCTAATTGAATAATCATCATAGTTACGACGGGTTCCTAGGTAGAGCGCGGGAACCAGTTAATTCGCTCTTGTCCCACCCCCTACTCCCCTTTTTAAAGGGAGTAGGGGTTGAGTAGGGGGCAAGCTAAGGGGGCATCTACGGGTAAAGAAAACACGCCATATACGGAATCGAGGGGCTAATCAAAAGACAGCATACTTACTCGATTTCCTAAAGTTTGAACCATTAACAAGAGAGCCAAAAATTATGACGATATCTACCGAGCAAATTTCCCAAATGCTGGTTGTAGAGAATGACGCACCCGTCGGCAATTTCATCTACGGCTGTCTGAATCAGACAAATCAAGTACAATCTGCCGCAGACGGAAAAACAGCTTTAGAAATCTTTGAGGAATTCAACCCAGTCCTCGTAATTGTGGATGGGAATTTGCCGGATAATATCGGCGTTAAACTTGGCCAAGAAATTCAGAAACGGAAGAATGTTTTTTTAGTCGTGATTTTCAGCAGCAGTACAGGCGAAGAAGATCGAATTAACATCATAAAAGCAGGTGTTGATGATTTAATCGACCAACCGTTCAGTCTTGAGGACTTGGCAGTTAGAATAGAAATCTTGTTGAGGGAGATGAAAACTGTCACTCCGCGCAATCTTGTCTTCGGTGAACTAGGGATCGATTTAATGAGTAGGGATGTGAGATGGAAAGAGAAAACTTTAGCTCTGACGGCCTTAGAATTTCAACTCTTGTATTTTTTGGCAACTTATCCAGGTAAAGCTTGGAGCCGCCAACAGCTAATCGAAAAAGTTTGGGGATGGAAATGCAATGACGCACGAGACGAGCAAGTGGTTGACGTGTATATCCGTATGATTCGCAGAAAACTGGCTAAAGTCGATTCCGCTGTTCCGAATTTTATTCAAGCTACTCACGGATACGGTTACACTTTCGCTCCGAGCGATCGCAATAACAAGGTAGTTTCTAAGTGAATAGTCTGGAGAGTGTGAAGCATTTGGGCATAAAATCAAAGGTGGGAAACATGAACTGTCGCCCAAATGCTCCACCTCTACATCTCTCGAATGGCTGGAGATTATTTGTTGGCGATGTCATCTAACGATTGCCAATTGATATTCTCATTTCGGCCGAAAAGTAAAAACGATCGCAATTAAACCCCCTGCTACCATTGCCAAAGCTGAGGGTACCAAAGGCACCCACCAGCCCTCGATTAGCAAAAACCAGCAAACCCCGCACAAAATCCCCCCAGATGCGATCGCCCCCAACACCGCGTGCAGCCTGCGTCGGCTGACAATCGCGATCGCGCTACCAACTGCTGCCCAACCCACAATCCACAGCATTTGGGCCCATTCAGGTGCAATTTGCAGCAGCGGGCGCCCATCCAAAGCAGCGCTGATAATTTGACTCGACATTTGCGATTGAATTAACACCCCCGGCATTTTCTGGGAAGGCGATTCTCCCGCACTGTAGGGCGTCAAAAAATAATCTGGATTGGAAATCGGAGCAGTCACGCCAATAAAGATAATTCGGTCTTTTATCAAATTGGGATTGACTTTTCCTTCTAACAGTTCTGCCAGCATGACTCGGCGAACAAAATTTTTTGGTTGTCGGTAATTGAGCATCATTTGAAAACCGCGATCGTCCAAGTTTTGATAAGCGCCTGTACTGCCGTGAATCGGTGCAAAAACTGCATTACCCAGCCTTATCTTATCTCTGGCAATATCTTCCGGTTTGATGCCTTTTGCTGCTAGGTAATGGAGGGCAGCCCTCGCGCTCAAAGAGTGCTCTGTAGTACAAGGATCGCTGCTGTGCGGCTGCATAAACAGCAAGTGGCGGCGGAGAATGCCGTCGGCATCTGCCACCACATCGCTGAACCCGAGGCGCTCTTTTGGCAGTGCGGGCGGGGGTTTGATGCCGCATTTGTTGGGTTTGCCGGTTTCTTTGACGCTGCACAAACCAATTAAACTCCGATCGCCCTGAAAGCGAGCGGCTAATGCTGCATAACCGGGCCCTAAAGGGCGATCGCGGAAGATATCCAGGGCGATCGTTTGCGCCCCATACTGTGCCAATTTTTCCACTGCTTTTGCGATCGTCGCATCCGGCAGCGGAAAGCCGTATTTGTTGATATCCGTTTCCGTCGCCTCCACCACCAGCAAACGCGAGTCTGAGCTTTCAGCAGGCCGCAGCCGCATCAGTTGGTCAAAAGCTTGCAATTCCCATATCTGGAGCAAGCCCAGCGATCGCGCTCCCATGACAGAAACAGCAGCAGTTGCGATCGCCAACAGCCCGATCTGAAAGCGGCGCAGCCGAGATAAAGATGGCGGATTGCTGACAGTTTCCGGCTCGGGTTTGTGCAGCAACTCTTGCCAAGTTGGCGGCTGGGATGCCGGATTTTGACAAATAATCGGCAGCCAATCCGCGCCGGAAATTTCTGACTCTAATTCTGCCAATCTTTGCCTCGCGAGGCGCACTGCCACATACAAAGGTTCCCCGCTGCAAAAAGCTTGGAGAAAATACTTTAAAAAATCTTGGGCAACTCGATCCGACACCGGTTCTCGCATCACGATCGTTTGCGGGATTCCCAAATCTTCCAACTGTCGCGCTATCCCCAATCCGTCGCAAGAATTGATAATCGCCAACTGCAAGCCGCTGCTCACCGCTAGCTTGAAGCCTTGTTTCAGTTCTTCTACTGTTAAACTCTCGGTTTTATTGATATAAAATCTACCCGATCGGCCGTCGCTGCAGGTGGAACTGTGTCCGGCAAAGAATAAGATATCCCAGCTTTTTTCCCAAAGCTGGTCGCCGATTTGGCGGCGACTTGGTTCTACTAAAAAAGTAACTTCTGCTGAGGGCAATCCTGCAAGTATAATTCGATCTTGCTCAATATCAATTTTTTGACTGTTACCCAAAATTGCTAAAATTTTTACGCAGCCTTTAGCAGGATTTCTGTTGGCGATCGCCGGTTTTTTAGAAGTTGCGGGGCTCAAAGCAATTTCGGCTTTCGGGTAGCGCTCAAAAATATCCCAACAGTACCAAGGCAGCCGCCGCAAATCGATGTCGTCAGTTTTGATTAAAAATCGAATCGTGTCCGACGGCATTAATTGTTCGAGCAATGTTTCTTTGAGTTCGCGAAACGGTTCGGAGTTGAGCCAGCTATTGATTTGCTGGCTTAACTTTTCCCGCAACAAGCGGCATTTTGCCAACTGTTCCGCACGAGAACCGCTAATGCTAATTTCGATCGGCTTAATGCGGAAATCTCCCAAACTGCGATAGGTTGACTGCCAGCGATCGTAGTGTTCCGCTATTTCTGGTTTCGGAGGCAGGAAGGCTTGGATTTCCACTGCAGGCCGATCTCCTTCCGCGCCGATTTCCAGAGAAACTCGCACCCCTTTTATCAAGTTATCATCTAGCTTCAAAACAACTAATTTCGGCATGGCTAACAACTGATAAGCCCAGGCGCATCTAAATTTTACAGTCACGGCGCGATGAAATTCTTGTGGGCTGGGCATCCGGCCCGCCCAAGTTCCATTTCCATGCTGAACAACTTATGACAAGTCGGCCTCTTTAGGCGGCAAAATTCTCTGCAATACAGAGTTCTTTCAGTTTTACCACAACGCTGAAACATTCTCCGCGATCGGCGGCAAATTCTAGAGTCATGTAGCCGTTACCGCTGCCGGCGCAAGCTTCCATGACAGTTTTTCCCTCGCCGTCGGTGACTTTCAGAGTCAGATTGAGCGGCAAGCTGTCTGCCCCGCCGGCGGGATGCACCTGTACTTTAATATTAGTTTCAGTATCGGTTGTTGGTTCGATCGCCACCAGCAAAGCTACCGCTGGGGCTGGTTCTATTACACCCCTCCAGAAATTAGGTTTTTCCTGAACAGAGTCCAGGGTTGCTGATGCTTTTTCCGAGATATCTGCTGTCAGATGGATTATCTTTCCCCGCACGACTGCGCTGCTGTAACGAAAAGCTAAATGAGGTTCTTTTGGCACTAAAATATCTTCTATAGACTGCCAACCAGCATCAAAAATATTGTGCAGCCACTGGCGCAGTTGTACAGTTTTCCTGCTGCGTTCCAGACAATCCAAATGTTGGAGAAACTTGTCAATACTTTGCAATTTGTCAATAGCTAAATCGCCACCCCTTGCAGTTTTCATAAAGCCCAGCAAAGTAGCTTCTTGTCGCTTTATATCGATTTCAACTGCTACTAAACCAATGCGATCGTCCGGTATTTCCAGCGGAATGTAACAAAAATTGCCAGACTTCAGAGGTCGGCATTCCAAATGACCGAGTTGAGTTAATTTCAAGTCTGCTGCATCGGTGTAAAGGCGCATGGCCGCGTTCCAACTGTCGCTGGCATTCAAGTCTGTGGGAATGTCCATCATTTCCAGGTAATCTTTCACTGCACATACAGCCAAAGTGTTGAAATAAACTTGCTCTTTTTTCTCCGGGGATGTCACTCCGTCAAGATTTGAAAACTTCTGTGCCAGCCGCAGGGCTGCGGCGGTAATGGGCAGGGGAATGGATTTTTCTCTGATATTTTCGGTGCTATTATTCATCGCGGTTTTCCTCTTTGACATATTTTTTTTAGGACAGGACTTGTCCTGCCTTTATTCCAGATATCCTTGATTTTTGGCAAAATTTCGCAAGCGGGGCAGACATTCTCTTTTATAAAAATTTGGTGCGGTTGACGGCGGCAAGTTAAATTCAAGAGCAATGTTTTTCCAGGGAGTTTCCGGGGGAAGACGCCTCAGAATTAAGGTTTGGCAAGTGACATCGGGGCGTTCTTTGATGTGAACACTTCTCAATTCCCCCTCCGGATCTGCCCGCACCCATTTTTTTGTCTCTTCTAGGATGGCTAGCGGACTGTCAGAATAAGTCGGCGGGTTTTCGATATTATTGATCAGGTTAATTTCTGCTGAGTCTTCTGAAATCAACGGTAAATCACGTCTAACTTTTTCCTGCGTTCGTTCGAGAGTGAAGTCTTTGAGTCGCATCTTGAGATATTTGTCCAGCCACGTAATGACGCTGCCCAGATTGCGATCGTAAGGTTTGTTTGCGGTGTTCGCTTCGCAAACATTGCGACAAAAATACACCCACGTTTGCTGTAAAGCATCGTTGTAATGAGGCGTGTCTTCTTGCCAAAGTTTGCCGGATTTTACAATCAGCCTCACTATCTCGCTGAGTTTTTCCCGCCGCATCAGGCTTTTGGGCGGATGCGAACAGGCTTGTGCAACTAGCTGTTGGAGTTGTTGGTTTAAATTGTTTTCCTTACCGTTGGTGTCGGGCATCGGCGATCGCCTCCTTAAGAGTCTCTGGATCAATGCTGGACACGGCATTTGCTGGTTTAAATTCCAAGATAGAATTCCTGATTTGATTAGTCCTGGACGCATTTCAAAGTAATTGTGTCATTGGCAGGTGAAAGGAATAATCTCAAACCCTTGTAACACCGCCCTTGAATGCGTAAGTCCTGTTGATGTTTAGCAGTCGAACAGGTGCTCTGTGCCAATCAGTTATCAGCATCGTGCGAGAAAATTTCGCGCAAATTAGGCAAAAATTTTAAAAATATTTAGTTGACAAATTCCCGCAAATGGGGTATTAAATCGATTTGAGATTGAACCCACGGATGCGTTCTCTGCCTCGTCTGCGGTTTAAATAATTCAGATCCAAGCGGAAACGATATCACCGATCGCCCGAATCTGCCCCAACATCCGCTAGCTGTGCGTATTTCCCTGTATTCCCAATGGCCGACTTGCTTATTTGCCGAGAACTCATATACTTTGTCAAGTTAAGAAAATATTTTTTTGATTCATCCAGGAGCGAGAAAAAAAAATGTACATAGTACAAATTGCCTCGGAGTGCGCCCCCGTCATCAAAGCAGGAGGTTTGGGCGACGTAGTTTACGGCTTGAGTCGGGAGTTACAGAATGCCGGTCACTGCGTCGAGATTATTGTACCCAAGTACGACTGCATGAGGTATGACCACATTTGGGGACTTCACGAAGCTTACCGGGATTTGGCGGTGCCCTGGTACGGGGGCGAAATCCTCTGTGATGTCTTGTGCGGCTGGGTGCACGGGCAGTTGTGTTTTTTCATCGAACCTCGCTCTCAAGATAACTTTTTTAATCGCGGCTGTTATTACGGGTGCAATGACGACAATATGCGGTTTGCATTTTTCAGCAAAGCCTCTTTGGAATTTTTGCTCAGAAGCAACAAGCGTCCCGATGTGATTCACTGTCACGATTGGCAAACTGGTTTGGTGCCAGTCCTGCTGTTTGAAATATACAAATACAATTGGATGGAATATCAGCGAGTCTGCTATACCATTCACAATTTCAAGCATCAAGGCATGGGAGGTAGCGATATTTTGCAAGCAACGGGTTTGCACAGACCGGATTATTATTTTGATTACGATCGCCTCCGAGATAACTTTAACCCTTTTGCCCTCAACTTTATGAAAGGCGGCATTGTTTACTCGAACTTTGTCACCACGGTTTCGCCACACCACGCTTGGGAAGCTCACCTCGGCGAGTTTGGCTACGGTTTGGGCCATACTTTGCACTTGTATCAAGAGAAGTTTCGCGGGGTGCTCAACGGTATTGATTATGATGTGTGGAATCCCGAGACCGATCGCTACATTCCGCACCACTACACTAAGGATGATTTGGCAGGAAAAGCCAAAACTAAAAAAGCTTTGCGCGATCGGCTGTTACTGCGCGATGCTGACAAGCCTATTATTACCTTTATCGGTCGTTTGGACGACCAAAAAGGTGTTCATCTCGTCCACCATGCAATTTATTACTCTCTGAGTAAGGGAGCGCAATTCGTGCTTTTGGGTTCCGCGACGGAAGCGGGAATTAACGCGCATTTCCAGCACGAGAAACAGTTTTTAAATGACAATCCAGACTGCCATTTAGAACTAGGTTTTAATGAGGAACTGTCGCACTTAATTTACGCGGGTGGGGATATGATTGTGGTTCCCAGCAATTACGAACCCTGCGGACTGACTCAGATGATCGGGTTGAGGTACGGTACTGTTCCTGTGGTGCGGGGAGTTGGCGGTTTGGTGAATACTGTGTTCGATCGAGATTACGACACCCGCCACCTGCCGGAAGAACGCAACGGTTACGTGTTTTACCAAACAGACTACTCGGCTTTAGAGTCGGCGCTCGATCGGGCGATCGGATTGTGGTATGACTATCATGATGAATTTGAAAAACTCATGCTTCAAGGCATGAATTGTGACAATTCGTGGAAATATCCCGCTAAAGACTATGTGGAAATTTACGAGCTAATTCGACACAAATAATTAGTAGGGGTAGCAGTGTACAAGTTACTAACTGTAGGGTGTGCACAGCTAGCCCGCGTCTTGGTGGCTGTTGAGCCTGGTCGAGAATTCCGGCAGTTGATACATGGCGTTGACGCGAATCGGTTGGGAGAGCGCTGTTGCTTTTTTTTGGGAGTGCGAGGTTGTTTAAGGAATCTTTTTAAATGTATGGGTGGGCTAAACTTAATGGGGCGTTGGTGAATTAGGGTATGATGATTTGAGAGTGCGAGCGCCAAAAAATAACACTTCACAAAACGCAGAGCTTATGCAATGTCCTGAATGTCAGTCAACTCATGTTAATAAAAATGGTCAGAAAAAAGGTAAACAGAATTATATTTGTGTCGGTTGTGGCAGACAATTTATAGAGGGCTATCAACCTCAGAAAGGTTATTCTGAAGATCTGAAACGTGAATGTCTCAAAATGTATGTAAATGGTCTGGGTTTTCGAGCAATTGGGAGAGTCAAAAATGTGCATCATACGACAATCATTAATTGGGTCAAACAAGTAGGAAAGCTCCTGCCAGATTTTTATGAGGCAGAAATAACTCCACAAGTCGGAGAATTAGATGAATTAGAAACATTTGTTGGCTCAAAAAAAACAAAATCTGGTTATGGACAGCAGTAGACCATTTTAAACCAGGTATTCTAGGATGGGTTTTAGGCGACCATAGTGCCAAAACCTTTGAACCACTATGGGAGATTGTTAATAAATGGAAATGCCATTTTTATGTGACAGATGGATGGAAAGTTTACCCTAAGTTTATTCCGGATGGAGATCAGATTATTAGTAAAACATATATGATAAGAGTTGATGGTGAAAATACAAGATTAAGGCATTATTTGGCTCGCCTAAAACGAAAAAGTCTTTGTTATTCTAAATCTGAACAAATGTTAAGATATTCAATTCAGTTACTAATTCACTATCTAAAATTTGCAGATGTTCCAGTTCCGTATCAAAATCAAAGAAATTATTTTCGCTTGTCTGCGATCACACTATAAGTTTATCATACCTTGATTCAGCAACGCCCGCAATGCCAGAGCTTGAAGGCTCAACCCGTAGACCTATTGTAGTGACCATTGCCGTGATCTTTTACCTTTGGCGATCGGTATAAACTCACATCTTGCACCATTCTCAAGAACAGGCAAGATGCCTGTTCAACAAAGAGTGAATTTTATTGTGGAACAGGCATCTTGCCTGTTCATAAAAAGCTTATGGAGAATGGTACAACATTTCAGCATAAATCAAAACTCCCCTGTCCACTGCCAACAATGAAGTTTCCAGGAATCTCCTGCAACCGCAACAGCCGCCACCATATCTGAACTCGGAATTAATTCCATTAAAGACCATCTCGAAGCTTCTTCGGGGTTTCCTTCAACATTTAACAGCGCGGCAGGTTCTCCTGGTGCGAGGCTGACATCAAACTGATTCAGGGGAATAGAAAGTCCTTTCCCGACTGCTTTGATATAGGCTTCTTTGCGAGTCCAACAGGTGAAAAAGGCTTTGGGCTGGAGATGCTCTGGGAGCGAACGCAACACAGTATTTTCTAAGGGGGAAAAAAACTTTTCAGCAATCTGCAGACAAGGAAATTTGGGATTGATACCTTCAATATCGACACCAATATCTAGACTTTTGGTAATAGCAATTAGAGCCATGTTCCCTGAGTGTGACAAATTGAAACGGAGGGTGTTTCCCCCTTGGGCGGCGATGAGGGAGGGTTTGCCGTAGGGATTGTAGTCAAAGCGCAAAAGGTGAGAATTTATGTTAAGATAACGACTCAGAATCGCTCTCAGGGCGCCACGACTTACAATAAATTGCGATCGACCTTTGGGAAAATGAAAACTCTCGGCTTTTTTCCGCTCGTCGGTAGAGAGAGTCTGTTGTAAACTCTGCAAGCAAAATTCTGTTTGAGCCAGAGACACGCGCCAAACATGAATTTCGCCCGCACCCAATGTCAAGTCTAGCGGTGGAGAATTCCACGAAGGAATGACAGCAATCATATATTTACCCTGCCTTATCCAAAGCTTCCACGTACGAAATTACCGATTTTCTTCTTGATCTTGTTTCTCTTCCTTCGCACCCTACCCTTCGGGAACGGCTTCGCCGAACGCGCCTTCGCGGTTCGTTAAATAAGTCCCAATTTCAACCGTCAATAAATCCAAGTTTGCACAACTTTTCCCGCTAATTGCTGTCCCAACCAAGGCGTATTTGCCGATCGCGACTTCAGACTTGGCCCGTCAACATTCCAACTCATTTCCGGGTCGAACAAAATCAGCTCTGCAGAGACTCCTGGTGCAACGACGGGGGGCGTTTGTCCGAGACAAACGGCAGGGCCTGCGCTCAAAACTCGCCACAGTTCTAAAGCCGAAAATTCGCCCGTTTTTACCAGCCCGTGCCACAGTAAAGGCAAAGCTAATTCCAAGCCGATCGCCCCGGGCGGACTATCAGCAAAAGCCACAGTTTTCTCCTCATAAGTATGCGGATTGTGGTCGATCGCGATCGCATCAATTACACCATCTTTCACAGCTTGAATCAGCGCTAATTGGTCGCTGAGATTGCCCAACGGCGGTTCTAGGCGTAAATTCGGATCGTAGGGCAACGAAGCAGTCAGAGCATTTTTACCGCCGGAATCTTTAGAGTTTCCTGAAATTGCCCCGACATTCAACAGCAAGTGCATCCAAGTCACACTCGCAGTCACCGGCAAACCCCGCGCCTTCGCATCTCGAATCAATTCCACGCTGCGCGCTGTAGAAACGCGCATAATGTGCACTCCTGTGTCCGCAGATGCCACCAACTCCAGAATTGTCGCCAAAGCCGAAGTTTCCGCACTAGCCGGAATTCCTGGTAAACCCAAGCGCACCGACAGCGAACCCTCCCTCACCGCGCCATTTCCTGCTAAAGTTCGATCGCACGGCCACAAAGCCACCGACTTGCCCAAAGGCTTGATATACTCCAGCAAACGCCTCACCAGAGCGGGATTAGACAGCGGCAAACCGTCTGCAAAACCCACCACTGGACAGGATGCCAGCTCGCCCAACTCGGCCATCTGCTGCCCTTTAACCCCCGCTGTCAGCGCTCCCCAAAAATACAAGCGGGGCAGCCCGGGCGGCAAATTGCGGATATGTTGCTGCAACAAAGCTAAACCGGCCAAATTGTCAACAGGTGGCGAGGTATCCGGCAAAATCGCCACTCGCGTAAAACCCCCAGCCGCCGCAGCCTGCATCAAGGATTCCAGGGTTTCTCGATCCTCAAAACCCGGTTCTCCGCTGTGACTGTAGATATCAGTTAACCCCGGCCCCAAAATCAGTCCCTGGCAATCCCGCACTTGGGTGTCAGCGGGAAACTCAGCAATTTTTTCCTCAACTGCTTTGATATTACCTTCAGCAATCAGAATATCAGCGATGCGATCGCTCCCTGAAACTGGATCTAGCACCCGTACATTTTGTAGCAGTTCGCGGCTCATAACTTAAGATTTAAATATATTGAAGATGGAATATGGAAGATGGAACCGCGAAGACGCGAAGGACACGAAGGAAGAAGGAAGAAGGAAGAAAATCAACGGTTTCAGCAATTAAGAATTTCCTAACCATCGGGGGCGGTTGTTATCAACTTTTAAACTTTTTTCAGGCGGGCGAAGGGTAGCGATGGACATTGGTGTTAACTTAATCCTAAAAGCTTTGATAAATTTCGCTTTGACACGAGTCTCGATCCCCCTAAATCCCCCTTAAAAAGGGGGACTTTGAGAAGGCTTCTTTTCCCCCCTTCTTAAGGGGGCTAGGGGGGATCGAAGGCCTAATCGTCAAACAGCAGACTGGTAATACGTCTACGGGGTCGCGCCCAGGATTTTACCGATTACAGTGCTCCGGCTGCTGTTTTGTCAAAAACGCCGCCGCTCAAATGAGTTGTGACATTCATCGCTTGTAATACCGGCAAACCATCGGGGCCGTGGGGATAATCAATCACGCTAACGGCTCCGTTTCCTTGTTTGAATTTCCAGAAATGTTCGGGTTCTAAACCGAATAGGTGGCAGAGAATTGCTTTGTTAATGGCGTCGTGAGCAACGACAATCCCCGTACCAGAAACTGATTGTACAATTTCTCGCCAAGCTGCGATCGCTCTCTGCCAAACTTGCTGCAAATTCTCTCCTTCGGGCATTTGGACTGTTTCAGGAGATGTTTTCCATTCCTGTAGCAAACCCGGATAGGATTGTTCGATTTCTGATTCAAACTTTCCTTCCCAAAGTCCGTGGCTGATTTCTCTCAACTCGTCGCGCAGTTCTAGTTGCAAACCGCCGTGATATTTGAGAATAATTTCCGCAGTTTCTTTCGGGCGCAGCATGGAACTGCTAATCGCAAAGTCTAATTTTACATCCTTGAGAAATTCTGCCGCCCGCCGGGATTGTTCGCGGCCGTTATCGTTGAGAGGTACGTCAATTTGCCCTTGAAATTTACCTGCTTTATTCCAGTCTGTTTCGCCGTGACGCACCAGCAACAAGCGCGGGCCTTGGTGCCCATCCCTCGGTTTGGGAAAAATTTCCCCGGTATGGGAAGTTAAATTTAGGGATTCTAATTGAACAGGAACTTTCTTTTTTGGCTCTCCTGGCTCGTCGGTGGTAACAGGGGAATATCCAAAATTAAGGACGCTAATGCCGCAATTTGACTGCTGAATAGATTGGTAGTAATTCGGGTTAATTTCCGACGCTGTAGCAATGAGAGCGCGGTTGATTCCGTTATGACCTACTACTAGAATTGTGCCGTCCCGGTGGCGCGATAAAAGTTCTTGCCAAAAATGACGGGCGTTAGCAAAAATTGCCAATACGGGAAAGTGTTCGATTTCTCCGTCAGCAGATGGCAGTTTCATGGAAAATTTGTCTGGCTGTTTTTGCCATTGCTGATATGCTTCGGGGAATTTGTCGATCGCATCTTGGCGCAACATTCCTTCCCACAGAGGCAAATCGATTTCCATCAAATTATCAGTTGGCTGGAGTTGTGGCGGATTTGTCAAGCGCGACAGGATGATTTCCGCTGTTTCTTTGGCTCGTTGCAGGGGACTGGTATAGATGGCATCAAAGGCGATACTGCTGAGTGTGTCGCCTACTTGCAGGGCGGCGCTGCGGCCTGCTTCTGTCAAAATTGATTTATCGAGGCGGCCTTGGATGCGGCGTTCTTGATTGTAGGTGCTTTTGCCGTGACGGACTAAGATAATGCGAGTCATTCGATTTTAGATTTTAGATTTTAGATTTTAGATTTAGCCTGCTACCCCGCTGCGGGTGCGCCGTGCGGATATTACCTCATACATCGATCGCGGGTGTTTATGCCGCACTACTCCTGTAGGGTGCGCCATAAGCACCGTTGGGCTAAGGTGTGAACCTTATGTATACATCGCGGAGCGAGGATTTTTGGCGTAAGTCTTGTTGAGGCGAGTCAAAAAGATGAGCCAGTGAAATTTTACCAGTTGTCGGGATACTCTCGTCTGCAACGACCTATGATTAAAGACGGAAAAGATTTAGCCACGGATTCGCGCGGGACGGAAAAGCAGGAATGACACTGAAGCGGGTTATTTTAGGTATTTTAACGGCGATCGCGATCGCCCTGGTAGGTTTATCTTTACTTGCTAGTTGGAACCAGCCGCAAATTCAAAGCCGGCTGGAACTCTACCAGACAAATTTGCTGCTTCACGCCTCTGAGTGGCAAGGAGAAAATAATCAGAGTGCTAATTTAAGTTCGGCGCGCAACAATATTGTCGGTGCAGATCCTTTAAATACCGCTTTGACGCAATATCAAGAAGCGCGAGACTCGACTAGCAAAACTCTCGAAACAACTCAAGCACAAGTTAAACAAATTCAGTCTGCCATCGCCTCTAAGTCTGAGGATAATACTCTGAATTTGGCTCAAAATAAGGCGGCGTCAGAGTCGATCAAGCAACAGTCAGTGCTGCTAAACGAACTTGACTTGCGATTGGGAATTTTGCAGGTAAGCAGTGGCAAAACTGAGGCTGCTCTCCAAACTTGGAAAAATTTAGTTGAGCGGTACAACACTCAAATTGATTACGACTCTTCGGCGGTAACTGCTAAAGTTTTAACGGGAATTTGGAGCAATCCGGCTCAACTGCTGCCGGATGCCGAGCCGAGCATTCAAAAGTCTTTGGATGGCTGGTTTCGCTATCGCGCTCTCGCTCAACTTTACAAGCTGCAAGAACGTTCTAAAGAACTGGCGGCGCTGCAAGCAGCAGAGCAAGTAACGGCCCAGCAAGCTGTAGAAAAGTTGGCAATTATAGTTGGCGTTCCGGCGATCGCACTTTGTATTGGTACGGTTTTGCTGGTTGGTTTGACCGTGCAGTGGCTGTTGCAGCGGAAGCAGTTAGAGAAAGCAGATCCGGGGCCGCTGTTGGCGCGCAATGCGAGCTTGACTTGGGATGTGCCTTGGGACGGTGAGATTGTTTGGCAGGTGCTTGTGGTCGGCTTTTTCTTTGTCGGGCAAATCTTGATTCCCTATTTGTTGCTGCCTGTTTCTCTGGCTGTTTTAAAACTCAACCCAGCTACTTTTGACCCGCGCGACAAGGCTTTTTATATCTTTGCTACTTATTTGTTGCTGTCGGCTGGGGGGCTTTCGGTACTGTATTTTTCGGTCAAGTCTTTTTTGCCTTTGCCGGAAGGTTGGTTTCGGATTAATTGGCGGGGAAGTTGGTTTTTGTGGGGATTTGGTGGCTATTTTGTTGCTTTGCCTTTGGTAGTTTTGGTGTCGCTGATTAATCAGCAATTGTGGCAGGGACAAGGTGGCAGTAATCCGATTTTGCCGATCGTTCTCGAAGGTAGGGACAACGTGGCTTTGGCGGTGTTTTTCGGCACTGCTGCGCTCGCGGCTCCGGTTTTTGAGGAAATCGTGTTTCGGGGCTTTCTGCTGCCTTCTCTGACTCGCTATTTGCCTGTTTGGGGGGCGATTGCAGCTTCTGCTTTCTTGTTTGCTGTGGCTCACTTGAGTGTCTCTGAGATTCTGCCTTTGGCGACTTTGGGTGCGGTTTTGGGGTTTGTGTATACGCGATCGCGCAATCTACTTGCTCCTATGCTTCTCCACAGTCTTTGGAACAGCGGTACTCTCCTGAGTCTGTTTCTTTTGGGCGGCGGCGCGAGTTAATGGGGACGGTTGTTAATAATTGTGAATTAACCGGTTTTTTTTGACAGCGATGGTCAGGGCGATCGACTCTTGCCATAAATAGCAGTAGGGTGTTCGGTGCGCCCCTGATATCTAGCCCGGTAAAATAACCCGAATTCTCATAGGGCGGGTTCACCTTAATCTGTAATATTAGCCACAGATTCAGATAGACCCGCCCCGGTTCCTTACTTTAGCGGAAAAACAGGGTTTAACATGGAAGTAATATCTTGTCGGCTGATGATTGATAGACTCACCCGGGCGATCGCACCAAACGGAAGTTGACAATCCGGCTAATTTATAGCTAAATTTTAATTTAGGATGAGGCTTAAACCCATGAGCAATTTGAACAGCCGCAACTTAGAGGGAACGCCGAGTTGGATGCGTTTCGCACCCTACGCAGCCTTGGGCGTTTTAATATTTTCTCTCAATTCAGGTAGCGAACTCAATTATTTCTTGAGAGGCTACTTGGTGATTCTACAGGCTCAAGTCGGTATAGTTCTGCTGTATTTTGCGATGTCTAAGTTTCGCAAAAACCCAAATAAATGAGTAAAAATTAGTAAGATTACTTAGGTCGATCGTTAAAGGTAGAGAGTTAAAGGTCGAGCCCGCAAGTTAAAATAAAAAACTGGGGAAAGTAAAAATGGTAAAAGATAAAACCGTAGCAGTTGTGTTAGCTTTCTTTGTGGGAGGTTTCGGAGTTCACAAATTTTATTTGGGCAATAACTTAGCAGGGGTATTATACTTGCTATTTTCTTGGACATTAATTCCGTCACTGATCGCATTTTTCGATTTTATCGGGCTGCTGCTGATGTCGGAACAAGCTTTTCAGGTTCAGTACAATGGCGGCACGTTGCCGTCGGGGTATGCCCTCAGAGCAGCAAAAGATGTAACAGGGGCGATCGGCGAATTAAAAAAACTTTACGATATGGGCGCAATTACCGCCGAAGAATATGAAGAAAAACGCCAAAAACTGTTGCGAGAATTGTAATTAAGAACGCAGAAGGAAGTTCGGCAACGGATTATGTAACGGATGTAACGGATGTCAGGAAGAAGGAAGAAGGAAGAAGGAAGAAGGAAGCCCACTATTAAAAAAGTGGGATTGAAATAAGTGTGAGATCACAGCTATTTAAGGATAAAATTAAAGTGTCTCAAGATTTATACTGGCTGCGTCAAACTCCAAACTGGGTGTGGTATGCTTTTATTCCCTACTTCGGCGGATTGGCGATCGCCTATGCAGGCCAAAAGTCAAATATTCGCAGTTGGATGGGATGGGGTGTTGCAATTACTTTAGCAGCACTAGCGGTATCTTCTTCAACTAATTTGGGTACGATCTTGTGGATTGCTCAAATTGTCACTGCTTTTAGTTTGAAAAAGCGCTATCTCATCAAAACCGCACCCAGAGGTATACTGGTTCCGGCGAGTGCGACGAATGCCGAAGAACTGGCAAGCGTGCGCGGCAAAATAGATATTAATGAGTGTACCAAAGACGATATGGTCAGAATCTTGGGTTTGCCGATCGTCTACGCCAACGATATTGAATCTTTGCAAAACGAAGGCTACATTTTTACCCACGCCGAAGAGTTATCAGAAATAGCCGGAGTTCCCGAAAGTCACGTCAGACGAATCGCCCCGATGATTTGCTTCAGCTACAATTATCAAAAAGAATTGCAGTTTACTTGGAAACGGTTAAATATTCTTTCGCCGGAAGAGTTAATTGCCAGCGGTTTAGATCGGACTGTGGCGGAAAAAATAGTTAGAGAAAGGCAGAGAAAAGGCGCTTACAAATCAGTTGTCGAAGTCAAGCGGCGGACGGGACTGCCTTTTGATTCCTATCGCCATATTTGTTAATTTACGGTTGTTAGTAGGAACAGCTTATGACAACAAAATTAGAAGTTGAACGACAAAAATTGTATGATACAGATTACCTGAGATGGATGGAAACCACTGTGGAAAAGTTGCGGGTGCGCGACTATTCAAACATTGACTGGGAAAATCTGATTGCAGAAATAGAAGACATGGGGCGAAGTGAGCGCCGAAGTTTAGAGAGTAATCTGGTGGTAATTCTCCTGCACTTGCTCAAGTGGCAATTTCAACCGGCTCAAAGAAGGGGTAGTTGGAAAGGCAGCATTATCGAACATCGCAGACGCATTCGCAAAGCTTTGAAAGATTCCCCCAGTCTCAAACCATATCTTGAAGAGGTGTTGGCTGAATGCTATGCGGATGCAGCAGAACAAGCAAGTGCTGAAACTGGATTGCTTGTAGAGACGTTTCCGAAATTATGTATCTACACTTCTGTCGAGGTTCTAGATTCTGATTTTTCTGCCAGATTTTCTGCCAGATGAGATGATTCAAGGGTAGTATGGCAAAAAAGCTCGATCGCCTCCTGGTAATTGACATTAAATGCACCTGCTGGCAAAAAATCTCCCCCAGAAGGCGGACTCAGCGAAATTATAAAAAAAAGTATTTATCCTCTTGACATTTACACAAAAAAATGATATTTCAATATATTGTGAAACTCCTACTTTTCCTTAGCATCAACTCCAAGCCAGGGTAAGTTTTCAAGAATCTACCTTAAATATCAGTGGTAAGCTATCTGAATTATTATTGAAATGCAAAACGACACAATAGTAGCAGTACCGCTAACATCAAATTATGTCTGACTCTCCTCCATCCCAAATCTCCCCAGAAGCAGCACCGGAAAGTGCTGCTACCGAAAACCGCAGTGCCAAAACTAGGCAACTGTTGGGCATGAAAGGGGCCGCTAGCGGGGAAACTTCTATCTGGAAGATTCGCTTGCAATTGATGAAACCGATTACCTGGATTCCCCTAATTTGGGGCGTGGTGTGCGGGGCGGCTTCTTCTGGAAACTATGTTTGGAACCTAGAGAATTTCTTGATCGCAGCAGCTTGTATGTTGATGTCAGGGCCGTTGCTGACCGGGTACACTCAAACTTTGAACGATTTTTACGATCGCGACATCGACGCTATTAACGAGCCCTACCGTCCAATTCCCTCCGGTATCATCTCGATTCCCCAAGTAGTAACGCAAATTTTGGTATTATTAGCCGCTGGGATTGGGGTGGCTTATGCTCTAGACTTGTGGGCGGGTCATGAATTCCCGATAATGACTGTATTGACTCTCGGCGGCGCGTTTCTAGCTTATATCTACTCTGCGCCCCCGCTGAAACTCAAGCAGAATGGCTGGTTGGGAAATTATGCCCTGGGTGCTAGCTACATTGCCCTGCCTTGGTGGGCGGGTCAAGCTTTGTTTGGTACACTAGATCCCACCATTATGATTTTGACCCTGTTTTACAGTTTGGCAGGGCTGGGAATTGCGATCGTCAATGATTTCAAAAGTGTCGAAGGCGATCGGCAATTAGGGTTAAAATCTTTGCCAGTGATGTTTGGCATCAGCACCGCAGCTTGGATTTGCGTGTTGATGATCGACATCTTTCAAGCTGGGATTGCAGGCTACCTGATCAGCATCCACCAAAACCTTTACGCTGTCATTCTGCTGCTGCTGATAATTCCCCAAATTACTTTTCAGGATATGTACTTTTTGCGTAATCCCCTGGAAAATGATGTTAAATATCAGGCAAGTGCTCAGCCTTTCCTGGTTTTGGGTATGCTAGTAGCAGCATTGGCACTGGGTCATGCGAGTTAAGCAGAGTTTTGAGGTTTGAGTTAAAAAATTTTGAATTCAAAAAATCTAATTCACTTCTCAAAAAAATACCAAGCTCTGCAGCGTTAAGAAAAGTTTTGAATTTTGAGTGGTGAATTAAAATTTTTTTAATTCAAAAAACCTAATTCAAGGCAGCGTGTTATTCAAGAAAAAATGTCGAATTAAAAATTAAGAATTTAAAAAGGCTAGCTTTTTTAATTTTTAATTTTTAATCGGACTTGATGAGGTTTGAAGGTCTGAACGTGGCAGAATTTTTCTCAAATATCAAAGATACATTGAGCAAAGTCACTAACGCAATAAGCGGTAATTCCGATCGAGAACCGCCGAAGGCTGCGAAGGGCAATAAGCTCAACTCGCCGGAATCCGAGGCGGAATTTTATACACGGACAAGGGATGAGCGAGCGGAGTATGTGGTATCAGAAGATGCTGCACCTCTAGAAGAGTCAGAATATTTAGACTCAGAATATTTAGACTCAGAATATTTAGACTTAGAATATTTAGAACCAGAATACGCTCGATATCCAGTAGTCAAGCGCGAGTGGGAAGGGTTGAAGCGCTTAATTGCTTGGTTAGAAATTGAACCTCAAGTTACCAGCTTGCAAACCAAGGGAAAAGAATTGTTGCGGCCGGGATTAAGTGTGCTGGGAACTAAATCACCCCCAAAATCGGATATTAGCGAATTGCCGGAAAATAGCGCACCGCAGAACACCGAATTGCAGAGACATACGGAACTACAGGAAAATAGCGCACCGAAGGAAAATACTAAAAAACGTATCCCCCGCCGTCCTAGATTTTGGATAAGTTTAGGTGTTGCGAGTATAGGCGGGGGCGCTTTAATCTACGGTTTATGGATTTTGTACACCTTAGACAAAGGTTTGCCGGATGTTAACGATTTGTCAGCCTTTAACCGCGACGGAACGCTGACAATTAAGGCATCAGATAATACGATTTTGTTGCAGTCGGGGCCTGCAACTAGAGATAAACTGAAACTTCAAGAAATTCCCGAACTGTTGGTTAAAGCTTTTATTGCCATAGAAGACCGCCGTTTTTACCAACATCGCGGGGTGGATTATCAAGGTATTGTGCGATCGATTGTTTCTAATTTGATAGCGAGAGATTTAGTGCAGGGTGGCAGTACAATTACGCAACAATTGGCTCGCGTTGTTTTTCTTAATCAGGAAAGAAGTATTAGGCGGAAGGTTCGGGAAGCTCTTTTAGCTCAGAAAATAGAGCGGGAGTTGAGTAAAGACCAAGTTTTAGAAAGATATTTAAATCTGGTTTATTTGGGTTCGGATGCCTACGGAGTGGCAGATGCAGCTTTGGTTTTCTTTAGCAAAACAGTCGATAAATTAACTTTGGCAGAGATGGCAACTTTGGCGGGTTTGCCACCGGCACCGAGCGAATATTCGCCTTTGGTTAATCCCGATATTGCTAAGAAACGCCGCAATCTTGTGCTGCAACAAATGCAGGAAGCGAAGGTAATTACAGAGGTTCAGGCGAAGGAGGCTATGGCGGAACCGATCGCCGTTAAACCAAGTCCGCCGAAGCGATTTAAAGTAGTCGCACCTTATTTTGCTAGTTACATTCGGAAGGAATTGCCGCGCTATGTTTCTCAGGATGCTTTGGAAGCTGGCGGTTTGACTGTTGAGACGACGGTGGATTTGAAGTGGCAGAAAATAGCGGAAGAGGTTGTTAAAAATGCGATCGAAGTTGATGGTCGCCGTCAGGGTTTTGAACAGGCCGCTTTAGTTTCTATGGACACTAAGACTGGGGAAGTTAAGGCCCTGGTAGGAGGTGGAAATTTTAAGGAAAGTGAATTTAATCGCGCTACGCAGGCTTTGCGGCAGCCCGGATCGACGTTTAAAGGGTTGGTTTATGCCGCGGCGATGGCGGCTGGTTTTTCTCCCTATGACGGTTACGAAGATGAACCAATTATTATCGACGGCTATCAACCGAATAATTATGGCAAAAAATTTAGCGGTTGGCGATCGATGTCTGATGCTTTGACGCGTTCGGTGAATGTCGTAGCTGTAAAGGTGTTGATGGATGTGGGGTTTGAACCGGCGATCAAATTAGCCAACGATATGGGGATTAAGTCGAAATTGAGTCCGATTTATTCCCTGGCTTTGGGTTCTTCAGAGGTGAATTTGCTGGAGTTAACCAATGCTTACGGTACTTTAGCCGCGCAAGGGAATTTTATTGAAGCCCACGGAATTAAGCGGGTGATTAATCAGCGGGGAGATGTGATTTATCAGGCTAATTTTAAACCGAAGCGGGTTTTGGATAAGGATAGTGCTGCGATTACTACTTGGATGTTGGAGGGCGTTGTGCAAGACGGTACGGGGGGGCCTGCTGCTTTAAACGATCGCGCTGTAGCAGGCAAAACCGGTACTTCGGAAAATGTCAGGGATTTGTGGTTTATTGGTTACATTCCACAGGTGGTGACTGGGGTTTGGCTGGGGAATGATGATAATTATCCGACTTGGGGAACTAGCGGTACGGCGGCCTACAATTGGCGCGATTTTATGAGTCAAGCTGTTAAGGGAATGCCCGTTGAGAAGTTTCCGAAGTTGCCGAAGTTGGAGGGCCGCAAGGGCAGTATTAAGGCGAAACCGGTGGAGCCTAAGAGGATTATTCGCGGGATGATTGTGAATGAGGATGGGGCGATCGTACCTTACAATCCCAATCCTCAACCGAGGTATTACCCACCGCAAGAGCCTGCTTATCAAGAGCCTGCTTATCAAGAGCCTGCTTATGAAGAACCGGGATATTATCAGGAGCCTGGATATTAAGCGGGTTTTACCAACAATTGCCATCCGTCACCCAACGGTAAATCACAATCTACAAATCTAATCTTGCTTTAGTTTCACCATAAAAAAGCCGTCCATTTGATTTCGGTGCGGCCAAACTTTCACCCATCCTTCGGGTGATGGCTGTACGGGTAAATCAATTGTTGGCGGTTCGATTTGCCAGTTAGGATTGCTGTCTAAGAACGATCGAATAACTGTTTCATTTTCCAAGGGATGAATTGTGCAAGTTGCATAAACTAATACGCCGCCGGACTTGACAAATGTCGCTGCATTTGCTAGCAATTCCGATTGCAGTTGAGATTGTTGTTGAATGTTTTCGGGCGTGTGATGCCAGCGGGCGTCGGCGCGGCGGTGGAGGGTTCCCAGGCCGGAACAAGGTGCGTCTAGTAAAACTCTGTCTGCGAGGTTAACAAACTCTGGGAAATGGCGGCTGTCTCCGGTATGAATTTTAATCGATTTCATCTGGAGTCTGTCTGCATTTTCTTTAAGTTTTTTGAGTCTGCTGGCGGTTTTGTCGCAGGCATAAATTGTGCCTTCATCCTGCATTAATTCGGCGCTGTGGGTGGTTTTTCCCCCCGGCGCGGCGCAGGCGTCGATAATAGTTTCCCCTGGCTGGGGCCCTAGTAAATGGGTGACTAATTGAGCGCTGCTGTCTTGGATTGTCCACCAACCTTCGCTGTATCCGGGGAGGTTTTGGATTGCGCCGATGCTGCCATTTAGTCTTAATGCTTGTGGCAAGTTGGGGATTCTGCTAGTTGAGATGTTGTGGGATTTGAAGGCGGTTTCAATTTGGGCGATCGAGCTTTTTAAGGGATTGATTCTTAGGTCAATTGTGGGGGATTGGTTGAACCATTCACATAGTTGTTCTGTTTCCGTTTCGCCTATTTGTTCGATCCACAATTTTACCAGCCATTCGGGGAAGCTGTGCAGAATTCCTAGGCGTTCGACGGTTGATTTATAATTAGTAACTGTTAAGGGGTTTAAGTCGTTATCTGTTAAACGGATGTATTGGCGCAACAAACCGTTGACAAAACTGCTGAGTCCTGAAAATCCGTTTTCTTTTGCTAGTTGAACGGTGGTGTTGACGGCGGCGGAGGGGGGAATCTGGTTGAGATATTCGAGTTGATATAAGCCTAAATGTAGGATGGTGCGGAGTTCGGGCGGTTGTTGGGAGGATTTCTTTGTTGCTAGTTTGTCGATGATGAAGTCGATCGATCGCATTCTCCTGACGCTACCGTAAACTAATTCTGTGACTAAACGCCGATCGAGGTCGTTGAGTTGAGAATTGCCGAAAGCGCGATCGAGTGCGGCATCTGCGAATGCACCGCGGCGGTGGACTTCGCGGAGTGCGAGAAAAGCTATTTGGCGGGGATTTTGCATAACATATTACATAAAAGGACTTACACAATGTTAAGTGTATAGGGTAAATAGCTGCTTATCTAAATTATTGCAAGTTTAGTTTTCAGCTTGTTCTGGTTTTGTTGACACCAACGGTTCTAATAAATTGCGTTCTTCTATGGGAAGTTCTAGCAAAACTCGTCTATCGCCCTTGGTTTCCTTATAGCGGACAGCCGCATTCAGCAGGCGGATGGGAATTTGGAATTCTTCGTACTTGCTGGTTAGTTCTTGCCACAATTCTAACCAAGTGCGTGCGGCTTTGTCGCTGACCATTTCTGACATAAGCGCGGGGATGTTTCGCACAATTCCCTGTCCTAAGATTGAGAGATATTTGTGTTTTTCGTAAACTGCAATCAGGCTGGCGATGCGAGGTTTCCATATCGCTACATCCTTGTTTGCGAATAGGTTGAAGAAAATCAATTTAACATCATTTAGGCTGGTAATGCGATTCTGACCGATCGCTATATTCTTCTTGGCGAATAGATTGCTGATAATTAATATTGCATTATCTTCATCAGCTTCACCGTCAAGTTTAAGGCGTTGGAAGGCATCGTCTAATGCGGTAATTCCTTCCTCCCAACGATTCAATTCTAGAAGGAAAATAGCGCGTTTGAAGAAGACAGATAAATCTCGATAACCTAGTTTTATGGCTGTGTCATAAGATGCTAATGCTTCGCTGTAGCGTTCGAGATGATCCAGAACGCAGCCTCGATCAAACCAAGCATCTGTATAATTAGGGTCAATCTCGATCGCTTTGTCAGAAGATGCTAAGGCTTCTTCATACCGATTGAGATAAAATAGCAGCCAACTTCTGTTAACCCAAACTAATTTATCATTGGGATCAAGCTCGATCGCTTTTTCGCAGGATGTTAATGCCTCTTCATAGCGTTTAAGAGAGAATAGCAACCAAACTCGGTTAACCCAAAGTAAGTTAAAGTTAGGGTCAAGCTCGATCGCCTTGTCGTAAGATGCTAAAGCTTCTTCATAGCGATCGAGGTTGTTGAGTACATCGCCTCGATTGTCCCAAACCAATGGATCGTTGGGGTCAATCTCGATCGCTTTGTCGTAGGATGCTAAAGCTTCTTCGTAACGTTTGAGGTTGCTAAGCACAATACTTCGACTGTTCCAAGCAGACAAGTTATTGGGTTCTAGTTCGATAGCTTTGTCGTAAGATGCTAAGGCTTCTTCATAGCGTTTAAGACTGTTGAGTACATCACCTCGCTTAATCCAAACAAATTTATCGTATGGGTCAAGCTCAATCGTTTTGTCCCAGGATACTAAAGCTTCTTCATAGCGTTTGAGACTGTTGAGTACATGACTGCGAATATACCAAATGCTCGCTTGATTGGGGTCAAGCTCGATTGCTTTGTCTAAGGATGCTAAGGCTTCTTCATAGCGTTCAAGATTGTCGAGTAAAATTCCTCGGTTAAACCAAAAATAGCTAGAATTGGGTTCAAGTTCGATCGCTTTGTCGTAAGATGCCACAGCTTCTTCATAGCGTTCAAGGTTGTAGAGTACATCGCCTCGCACCTCCCAAATACTCGCAAGATCGGATTCCAGCTCGATCGCTTTGTCGTAAGATGCTAAGGCTTCTTCGTAACGTTCAAGCTTGTTGAGTACACGACCTCGAAGACACCAAATACTCGCATGATTCGATTCCAGCTCGATCGCTATTTCGCAGGATGCTAAGGCTTCTTCATAGCGTTCAAGGTTGTTAAGTACATGACCTCTAAAATACCAAATACTCGCAAGATCGGATTCCAGCTCGATCGCTTTGTCACAGGATGCTAAGGCTTCTTCGTAACGTTTGAGGTTCTTAAGTACATGACCGCGACTGATCCAAACAAACGCATAATTGAGGTCAAGCTCGATTGCTTTGTCGTAAGATACTAAGGCTTCTTCATAGCGATCGAGTTTGTTGAGTACATCGCCTCGAATGTGCCAAACCAAAGCATAATTAGGGTCAAGCTCGATTGCTTTGTCGTAAGATGCTATGGCTTCTTCATAACGTCCGAGGTTGTTGAGTAGATCGCCTCGATTATTCCAAATAAACGCATAATTGGGGTCAAGCTCGATCGCTTTGTCATAGGATGCTAAAGCTTCTTCGTAGCATCCGAAGTTGTTGAGTACATCGCCTCGACTATTCCAAACCAGCCCATAATTAGGGTCAAGCTCGATTGCTTTGTTGTAAGATGCTAAGGCTTCTTCGTATCGTTCAAGGTTGTTGAGTACATAGCCTCGAATATGCCAAATGCTCGCATGATTGGAATCAAGCTCGATCGCTTTGTCATAGGATGCTAACGCTTCGTCGTAACGTTTGAGGTTGTTAAGTACATGGCCTCGACTGAGCCAAACGGACGCATAATTGAGTTGAAGCTCGATCGCTTTATCATAAGCTGCTAAAGCTTCTTCATAATGTCCGAGGTTGTTGAGTACATCACCGCGACTGTCCCAAAGAAAGGCATGATTGAACTTAAGCTCGATCGCTTTGTTGTAGGATGCTAAAGCTTCATCGTAACGTTTGAGGTTCTTAAGTACAAGACCTCGAAAATGCCAAATGCTCCCATTATTGGGTTCAAACTCGATCGCTTTTTCGTAGGGTACTAAAACTTCATCGTAACCTTTGAAGTTGTTATGTACACCGCCTTGAAGATGCCAAATGCTCGCGTTACTGGGTTCAAGCTCGATGGCTTGGTCGCAGGACGCTAAAGCTTCTTCATAGCGTTCAAGGTTGTTGAGTACAAGGGCTCGTTTAACCCAAAGCCAGTTAACATTAGGTTCGATCTCGATCGCTTTGTCGTACGATGCTACAGCTTCCTCATAACGTTCGAGGTCGTTAAGTAAACTGCCTAGACTACTCCAAGCAGACCAATAATTGGGTTCAAGTTTGATCGCTTTGTCTAAGGATGCTAAAGCTTCTTCGTAACGTTCAAGGTTATTGAGTACACTGCTTCGACTATCCCAAAGCGACGCATCATTGGGGTCAAGTTCGATCGCTTTGTCTAAGGATGCTAAAGCTTCTTCGTAACGTTCAAGGTTATTGAGTACATTGCCTCGACTATCCCAAAGCGACGCATCATTGGGGTCAAGTTCGATCGCTTTGTCGCAAGATGCTAAGGCTTCTTCATCGCGTCCGAGATACCTGAGTACATAGCCTCGAATAAGCCAAATAATCGTATGATTGGGATCGACCTCGATTGCTTTGTCGTAAGATGCTAAAGCTTCTTCATGGCGTCCGAGGTTATTCAGTACACAGCCTCGACTGTTCCAACTCCACACATTATTGGGATCGAGAGCGATCGCTTTGTCGCAGGATGCTAATGCCTCTTCATAACGTTTAAGATAGAATAGCGACCAACTTCGATTAACCCAGAGCAAGTTAAAATTAGGGTCAAGTTCTATCACTTTGTCCCAAGATGCTAAGGCTTCTTCATAACGTTCAAGGTTGTTGAGTACCTCAGCTCGAAGATACCAACTGCTCGCGCGATCGGACTCAAGCTCGATTGCTTTGTCGTAAGATGCTAAAGCTTCTTCGTAAAGTTCAAGGTTATCTAGTATCTCGCCTCGAAGATGCCAAATACTCGCACGATTGGACTCAATCTCGATCGCTTTGTCGCAGGATGCTAATGCTTCTTCATAGCGTTTAAGGTTGTTGAGTACATAGCCTCGACCATGCCAAAGACTAGCATGATTGGACTCAAGCTCGATCGCTTTGTCGCAGGATGCTAAGGCTTCTTCATAGTTTCCGAGGTGATTGAGTACAGAACCTCGAAAATGCCAAAGACTAGCATGATTGGATTCAATCTCGATTGCTTTGTCGCAGGATGCTAAGGCTTCTTCGTAGCGTTTGAGGTACTTGAGTGCATGACTTCGAGCATACCAAAGGCTCGCATTATCGAGTCCAAGCTCGATCGTTTTGTTTAAGGATGCTAAAGCTTCTTCATACCGTTCGAGCTTGTAGAATACACCGCCTTGCATCATCCAAGCTTGCCAATCGTTGGGTTCTAGATCGATCGCCCGATCGAAAGATTCTAATGCTTCATCATACCGTTCGAGATTGTCCAAGCAACTTGCTTTTTCCAACCAATCTTTTGCCTGACCGCGAATTGCCAGCAGTTTATTTGCGATATTTAAAGCAGAAAAATAGTCTTTCTTCTCTTTGAAACTTTCAATTTCTTGCACGCAAGCTGCCACGCGAAGTTTTTCATAATCATCGGCTTCTCTTGCCTGAAGCGCACGCAGCAAATATTCTCGCTCAACTAAAGCATTAGGCGGTATAGTTTCCCGACTTATCTGATACTTCAAATGACTTTCTTCCGAATTATTATTAACTAGCTCTTTCTCGATCGCAGCAAATCCTACTCCCAAGCGCTCCAATCGCTGTTTCAGCTCTTCTTTCGTGTACCACAACCGCAAAAAATCCACAATTAAACTAATCGGCTCACCCCGATGCTTCTTCACATCCATGCAAAAGCGCATCAGCACTTCTTGAAGTTCATAATACGACTCGCGCCCGATCGATTCGCTCGTCACATAACCCATTCCAGACAGTTGTTTAAGTTGGCTGGATGCTGTCTGATGCGTCATAAAACAGCGTTGGGCAATCTCTTTAACCATCACAGCCCCGCGCCGATCGCACAAAAATTCAACTATCTTTCTTTGCTGTGGCGAAAGCCACGCCATCCGCGCCTGATAGTACGGTGTCAACTCATCCAGCGTTTGCAAAAACGGTTTCACCAGTCGATCGAGCGAGTCGCGGGTCAAAAATTCCGCAAAAATCATATAAACGCGGTGGTTGCCCCCAGCCAAGTGATGGATGGCTTCAATTCGAGAACGTCCCGTTGGCGTTTCTATGAATAACTCTAGTTCTTTGTTGCCCTCTAATTTAGCGATATTTTTCAATAACCCGACAACTTGATCTAAATTTAGTTTTTCTAAATAGTGGCGATTGAAAAAGTCGTAGAATGGCGCTTTTTTATGGTCGATTCCTTTGAATAAATGCTGAGATGTCGCGAAAATCGTACAGAAAGGATAAATTTCTAAATAGTCTCGGAATTGCTGCTGCCCGCTGTCGGCCAACCCTTCAAACAAATCATCCAGATTTTCTACAAGTAAAAGGAGAGTGCGATCGCCCGCAAAATCTTTCAGCAATTCTGCTGCTGTCTGTTGAGCGCTATCGGGTAATTCACCGTAAAGCGATTCTACCCGATCGAACAATTCAGCCTTGTATTCAGCCGGATATTCTGATTGGAGCGACCGCAAAATTCGCAGGAGCAAATCGAGAAACGACGTGACGCCCCACTCTTCCTCCCGCAACCAAGCAATCAGCACTTTTTCCCGCAAATCCTCCATTGTGGAAACGCGGTGATACATTAGCGAGACTAAGTGCGTCTTCCCAATACCTCGCATCCCAATCAATAGGTGATGCTGCTTGATTGGCTTGAGGATGCTCAACCGGATTGACTCGACTAGCTCGTTTGCCAAATCGTGACGCTGCACCAACATCTCCTCTAAATCTTCGTGCTTCATCAGACTGGGCGTGAAGCGAGAGACAAGTGTACCTTTCATACTGTCAACCCCCTGGATAGTAACTGGGGACGAGAAATTCTGGTCGATCCGTTTTCCATGAAATGCTTGTTATACAAGGCTTTGAAGTTTAATAAATCTACTTTACCATATAATATAAAAATATGAGTTATTTCTATTGTATATTTTTTAAAGCAGTGTTAGACTGCCCTTAACAAGCAAATAAGCGCCCCAGCTTTTACTAGAGACGCTTTCGATCGCTTGTTTTTTTCAGAGCGACTGGGTGCCACCAGAAACGCTCGTCAATTTCCCATTTTTATGGTCTTTGTACAGACCAAGGAGTTTATATGTCTGATTTTAGCACCAACCAAGTCATTCTGGTTTCTACGGCTCCAACTGATTCGGCAACACCGCCTGAAACTGGAAATTTCATGCCTTTACTGATGTACGGAGGAGTGGCAGTAGCCGTGATTTTTGCGATGGCTTACTTTTCCCAAACTTTGCTCAACTCAATTACTCAGTTGACCAAAACCCTGAACAAAAAACACAAATAATCACTGGTTCCCTGGTTCCCGGGCTCTGCCTGGGAATCGATACCCAGAGACTCTGCCTCGCAAGTCTTAGACTCGCGGGAGGCAGAGCCTCCAAATCTGCGTCCCCAGGCAGAGCCGGGGAACAAGAAAAAATCTGAAAAATATTCCTTAAGACTTGTTAGAATACACAAAACTTCATACTTTCCCCAACTCTGGATGACCTTTTTCAACGCCTCCGAACCCCTAATCCGCTGCAAACAGGAACATCTCGACGTACAAGACATCGAGGGCCTGTTGCAACTCCGCTGGCAAATTGGAAATATTACTCTTTTCTCAGGACTTTATACCCGCATCGACCAAACTTTTCTGCTTTGGGGTTTGGTGACAGGGGGGATTTTTTTTACGGCTCAGTTTGTCCCCATCAGTTGGAGCTTTCAGGCGATTCTGTGGTCAAGTTTGACTCTAATTGGCACTGCGGCAATGGCCGTTTTGACTTTGTTTTGGGTAAGAGTCGAGCGAGTTAGCTGGATTCTTTACTCTTGGGCGATTTTGATGATAACTGGTTTGGTTCTGACCGATTGCAGTATTTTTGCCGGTTGGGGAGGTTTGTTGCTGCACCTTTGCGATTTGTGGTTGGGGTTGAGCGCGATCGGCTATTTGTTGACGGGATTAGGTTTGCGATCGCGCACTTTTCTCCTGATCGGACTAACTCATTTATTTAGCATCCCTCTATTAACTTTTGTTGCACCTTGGCAATATCTAACCACAGGAATAATTATGGCCGGCTGTTTGTTGTTATTGTCCGAATTGCAGTGGGATATGCGATCGCCGATCGACAATACTTTGCTAAGCGCAGAACAGAAAGAATTTAACAAAATTCAACAGCAACTGCGACAGAGTGGCGCGATTGTATCCAAATAAATCACAAATGTAAAGAATTCTGTACAATAGCTAACACTTTCCACAAATCGTACACAATAGAAAGATACAGCATAAATAAAAAACAAACTTTAACCAGAACAGGTGTTTTGCTGTTTTACCTGTGAATCGCCAACCTTAGGGGAACGGTGTCCGGGAGGCGACTGGCTAACAATGCTGTACTTGCGACCATAAAAGTTAATTCCGGTTGAGAGTAGTTGTTAAAACAAAAAAAGTGGTGCAGGGTTTTTACCGTTTCCCCTGCTTCGCAGTCTCTGAGGAGAGGCTAAACCCTCTACTAGAACAGCCCGACGAGATTGGCACAGGTTTTGACAGTTGCTCATACCGATTTATGAGTTCAGTGTTTAAGAAAATTGAGGAAATGCTCGCTCACGAGCATTGCAGGACTTAGGATTAAATAAGTCCTGCTTTAGTTTGGGAAATTTAAGTTCTGTTTTACTCTGACGTGCGTTTTCGCAATATTTCCCTTACTTCCATTAAAATCTGTCCCAACCTATTTTTGCCGCTGCCATCTTTACCGCAACCCCAATAGTAATCAACCGGAGAATTTTCGACTATTTCCTCATCGCCAGTAGCGAGTAAAATTTCTCTAATTTCGGGATGAGTTTCAAATTTGCGGAGTACGGCTTTTCTCATGATATCATCTTTGACTTGTTCCCAATCTTTGCGGAGGGGACGAGAGCGATCGCGCCCCATTTTTGCGGCATCTTTCGGCGTTTTTGCTTGGCGAATTTGGTCGCAATGAGCCGTTTTGGGAAACTTTTGTGCTTGAAAATAATGCTCAGTAGTTGGCCAATATTCTCCGTCTAACTCGAATCCATGACTGGAAAAATTAGAAAAACAGCCGTATTCGCTGGCAGTGGTGTAGAAGTAGATAACCATAAAGTCTGCGATTTCAATTTCGTTAATAATCTTGGTTGATCGTCAGCCTTACCTCTGTGGATTATTCACTATCTTCAACCGCAAATCAATATTTTCAAGATAGGAACCGATGTAAGATAGCAGGGCGTAGATGAATACTATCACCCCTACCATTTCCAAAATTTCCTCAACAGAAGCCAGCAGACCGTAGATCAAGTTTCGCTGACCTACCGCATCTGCATAATAGCCACAAACCATTTCCATGCCAAGTGCTCCACCGACATATATACTGCCTGCCAGTAAAAAGAAATCCCTTGTTTGCCGGGGTAAGTGCCGGAGAAACTTGAGATAAGCCAGCCCAGTAACCACAACAAAAATCGCCCCCGGAATTACCCATATGAAGTAAAAAATTCCCCCTAAATCCAGTGCTTTTCGCAAGTCGTTAATAATTAATATTTCGTGCAAACTCAAAATTTCATCTAAAGAAAAAAATACAAAGATGAACCCCAGCGCTTTCCAGTACCCAAAATACCGATCGCCCTGCTTCTTCTTAGCACTAGCAATAATACCTAGCAAAATCGCGCAAAACAGCAAAGTAAATGAGGAGTACCAGGAAGGATAATTTATTTCTCTGTCTAAGTTAAACAAACTAATCCAGCGTTGTTGATAGTTGAAACCGTACCGCAGAACTTGTACGATGCAACCAGCAACAGCAAAGAAGAGCACCCAAATGCTGAGAGAGAAAGCAACTCTCTTCGGCGAAACAGAAATCAGGAATTTCATCAAGTTTTTGATAAACTAGAACAAGGAAAATCAAACTATAAAGTAAAAAGTAAAAAATGGCAATAGCGGCGCAATCCGCCACCTCGGATTTTTATCTACAAAAAATAACCAATCACTGACAATGCACGTTCAAATTGAAACTTTCACTGTCCGCAAGCGGTTTGCGCTTACCATCAGCCGCGGTACAACAGCCCAAAGTACCAATTTATGGGTAAAATTAGCACACGAAGGAATCGAAGGCTGGGGAGAAGCATCGCCCTTTTCCACAGGTTCTCGGCCCCAAACTACCGAAATTCTGCTAGCTGCATTGCAGGAAGTTGCACCGCTGCTAGAAAAGTTGACTCCCTTCGATTGCCAAAAAATCGAACAAGTATTAACAGAGGTCAACTTACCCTCAGCCGCCCGCGCCGGCATCGACATGGCAATGCACGACTGGCTGGGCAAAAAAGCAGGCTTGCCGCTGTGGAAAATGTGGGGATTAGATCGATCGCGCATCGTCCCCACCTCCGTCACAATCGGCATTAATTCGCCCTCTGGTGCAAGAGAAAGAGTGCGCGATTGGTTTGGCAAAGATCCAGCAGGTATCAAATACCGCGCCGTCAAGGTCAAATTAGGAAATCCCGCAGGAATAGAAGCCGACCAAGCTATGTTAATAGCAGTGGTAGACGAAGCACCCCCTAACCTTAAAATCAGTGTAGATGCTAACGGCGGTTGGAGTTTAAAAGATGCTGCGGAGATGTGTCACTGGCTAGAAAAATATAAGATAAATTATGTCGAACAGCCGCTTTCACCCGTCGCCGATATGGATGAATTCTCAGAACTGTACCGTCAATCGCCCTTGCCAATTTTTGCTGATGAAAGTTGCTTTAATAGTTCCGATATACCCAAGTTAGCGCACTGCGTCCACGGCATCAATATCAAAATGATGAAGTCAGGGGGATTGACCGAAGCAATGCGGATGATTCACACAGCAAAAGCCTGCAATTTGCAAGTAATGTTCGGCTGCTATTCAGATAGCGCGATCGCAAATACAGCAGCAGCACAACTTTCACCGCTAGCTGACTATTTGGATTTGGACAGTCACTTAAATTTATTAGACGATCCTTTCACCGGTGCGATCGTCGAAAATGGGTGTTTGCTGCCAAACGAGCGATCGGGATTGGGAGTGCGGCGAGTTGAGATTGTAGAATAGAAGTAAGTAGGTAGCCGCCAATAAACTTTACCATGTAACAGAAAATCAAGCTAGCATAAACTTTGCGATTGCTTTCCGTCGGCTCGCGAAAGCTAAAGTTTCACTCACTGCGTCTAGGGCTTATATACTTTCTAGCTTCATCTACTTACAGTGAACCAATGACTAAAAACTATCCCATCAAAAATGGCAAAGTTGCTATCTTGCTGCACGAGGGAATTCTCGGCCCTTCCGGGAAAACAGGTTTAGCATTTTTGCGCTACAGCGAAGCACAAATTGTAGCAGTAATAGACCGCCAATGTGTAGGACAATCTTTACCTGAATTAACGGGCATTCCTCAACAAGTACCGATTGTTGCTTCCGTTGCAGAAGCACTGCAATTTGCGCCGGATATTCTGTTAATTGGTATCGCTCCTTCCGGCGGTATTTTGCCTGCGGAATGGCTGCCAGAAATTAATCAAGCGGTAGCAGCAGGTTTGTCTGTTGTCAACGGTTTGCACGCTAAACTAGCACCTTTGATAACAGTTCCTTTAACCGAAAATCAATGGATTTGGGACGTGCGTCAGGAACCGAAATCTGTCGGTGCGATCGCCTCTGCCGCCGCTGCTAAATTAAGTTGTCGCCGCGTGTTAACCGTCGGCACAGATATGAGTGTTGGCAAAATGTCAACCAGTCTGGAACTCAATCGCACTTGCTTGCAGCGGGGTTTGCGTTCCAAATTTTTGGCAACCGGACAAACGGGTTTAATGATCGGAAATGAAGGCATTCCTTTGGATGCAGTGCGAGTTGATTTCGCCGCTGGTGCAGTCGAACAAATGGTGATAAAATTGGGTTCTGAATGCGATATTCTGCACGTAGAAGGGCAAGGTTCGCTATTGCATCCGGGTTCGACGGCGACTCTGCCGCTGTTGCGGGGTTCGCAGCCAACTCACTTGATTTTAGCCCACCGAGCCGGACAAACTAGCATTCGCAATCACCCGCACGTATCGATTCCCAGGTTATCAAAAGTGGTCGGATTGTACGAAATGGTTGCCGCTGCTGCGGGTGCTTTTTCAGGAGGAAAAGTGAGTGCGATCGCCCTCAACACTCATCACTTAAATGAGGCAGATGCGCTGTTAGCAATAGCTGAAGTTCAAGCAGAAACGGGATTGCCTTGTACCGATGCGGTAAGGTTTGGCGCGGAGGTGTTGTTGGAGGCGATCAACAGTTGATCTGCTACAATCAACACCAACCAGCAAATACCTACATAAAACTATGACACAAAGCATTCAAGCAAAAACACTGACCCTGCACGATGTCAAAACAAAATTTAACTTCCAACTTTGTGAAGACGAGCAATTCTTCCGGGAGTGGATTGACGATTTACCAGAAATTACTGATGAAGAAAAGCGATATCTAGACAAAGTAAAGGCTGGCTATATTAACAGTGCCGACCACTCTATGATAGAAGATACCGTGAAAATGGTGGTACTTGCTCCATTGCTTTTTTTAGCAGATTTATACCTAAATCCATTTCACATAGAAGCAGAAAAATCGGTGGAACTTGTCACCGTGGATGAAGGTATACTTGTTAGAGGAAGTATTGATGTTCTGCTTTTAATTGAATCTTTTTGGGTTGTTGCGATCGAAGCGAAGCGAGCACAATATTCCGTTGAAGCTGGGCTTCCTCAGTTACTATTTTATATGCTGAATGACCCCAGCCCCGAACCAGTAACATTTGGGCTTCTGACGAATGGTAGCAGCTTTCGATTTATCAAAATGACCAAACGAGACACACCGCAGTATGCCGTCTCTAAACTTTTCGATATTGCGAATCCCGGAAATGAACTTTACGAAGTTTTTCGCATTTTGAAGCGGCTAGGTGGTATAATTTCTAGTGATTGAAGTTATACTTAAATGCACCCTCTGGAACTCGACCCGGAAAATAAGAATAAATTTACTAAGTAGGTAAGCGGGATTAAACCGAGCTATGTAACAATATATCAACAGGGCTAACTTAGCCACGCTTAGCGAATTTGGATACTTTACAAGTCTTAACATAATTGTGTTTTACAGCGCTTACCTACTTAGGTATTGATAACAAGAGTTAATTATAATGAATGATTTAGTTTATTTAACTGCTCATCAATTAGCAAAAGCAATCCGCATTCGTCAAGTCTCTTCAACAGAAGTAATAGAAGCTTATTTGAGTCAGATTGCTCAATACAACCCAGCACTAAATGCGATTGTGACTCTGGATGCGGAAAATGCGATCGCGCAGTCCAAAGTAGCAGATCGAGCATTAGCTCAAGGAGAAAATTGGGGGCCCTTACATGGAGTACCCGTAACTATCAAAGACACCCTCGAAACCAAAGGATTAGGCACAACCAGCAGTTATCAACCCTTAGCTAATTATGTCCCAAAGCAAGATGCTACCGTCGTCGCTCGACTGCGTGCTGCTGGAGCAATTATTTTGGGCAAGACGAATACACCACAACTAGCTGGTAACTTTCAGACCAACAGTCCTCTGTTTGGTAGAACAAACAACCCCTGGAACCATGAATATACGCCAGGCGGCAGCACTGGGGGTGGAGCGAGTGCTATAGCTGCGGGGTTATCCCCTCTTGAACTTGGTAGTGATATTGGTGGGTCAATCCGCGTTCCCTCTCACTTCTGTGGCATTTTCGGCTTGAAACCAACCCAGAATCGCGTCTCAACATTTGGACATATTCCAGAATTACCAGGAACACCTAAAACTATCCACCACTTACAAACAATAGGGCCTCTTGCCCGCTCTGTAGAAGACTTGCGATTGTGCCTGTCACTGATTCAAGATCCAGACCCCCGCCAGCCAGAAGTAATACCGATATCCAAACAAGTTAACCCAGCAACCACGCTACAATCGTACCGCTACGCTTGGACAGAAGGTTTTGGTGAGATTCCAGCCACAGCTCAAACCAAAGCTGCTCTAGAGAAATTAGCATCATCCCTGACAGATATAGGATGCTGTGTAGAGCAACACAACGAGCCGCCAAATTTTGATAGCAATGCGGTACGTGAGACTTACTTCAATATTTATAAATTTGAATTGGGTTTATCCCAGCCAAACCTGACGCAGATTCAACAGCAACAACGATATGTCACCGCCCTCATTGAGCGCGATATTCTGATTGCTAATATCGAAAGTTTCTTATCTAATTGGGATGTTTGGCTGTGTCCAGTGGTGCCAGTGCCTGCTTTCACCCACCGTCAGCCAGGAGAACCCATTGAGGTGGAGGGTCGCGAATTCTCTTATTGGACAACAATAGGTGCTTACGTAACAATTTTCAATTTAACTGGCAACCCTGCCGTAGTGCTGCCCTTTACCCAGTCAAAAGAAGGACTACCCATCGGCGTGCAAGTGGTGGGACGGCGTGGAAGCGATCTGAAACTGCTAGAGATTGCGGAAAAATTAACTCAAGTAACTGGTTTTTTTCAACGCCCGCCTGGGTATTAGAAATGTCATTTGTCATTGGTGTCGGGCATCTGACTGCGGGAGCAATGACCAAGAGCCATCGGCGTTGTCCCAGCCCATAAAGATTACTCTGTACCCTACGGTATAGCTTGAAAAAAGCCTGACGGTAGTTAACCCTCTTTTGTCACTTTCGGCAGAAAATAATCTGGGATGGTTATAGCGTAAGACTTTTACCAAAAACTTTGATTTCAGCCATTCTGTTAGAAAATAAATGCTCAAATCCTTAATATATCTACAGTTGAAACTTTGGTTCTCATTTTTAATTTCCCAGAGTGACAAAAGAGGGTTAAGTAGGCAAGCGGGATTAAACCGAGCTATGTAACAATATGTCAACAGGGCTAACTTAGCCAGGCTTAGGGCATTTGGATACTTTACAATCCTTAACATAATTGTGTTTTACAGCGCCTACCTACTTAAAGCTAATTTTATGGAATCATAATGAATGAAAGTTTTTTTTCGTTGCCGTCTGAATGCGCCATCCGCCCGGCATCCGCTCAAGACATCAAATCAATTAGAATGTTAGTGTGGAGCGCCCGACTCGATCCAACTCAGTTGCGCTGGGAGCAATTCTGGGTCATCGAATGCGAGGGAAAATTGGCAGCTTGCGGACAGTTGCGGAACTTTGCGGGCGCGCAAGAATTGGGCAGTTTGGTGGTGGCGAAAGATTGGCGCGATCGAGGTTTGGGAAGCTACCTCACAAAATATTTAATTCAACAAGCTACAGAACCGCTATATTTAGAATGTTTGGGAAAGCGACTCGCATCATTTTATACTCGCTTTGGCTTCGTAGAAGTTTCCGTACAAGAATTGCCGCAGTCCCTTAAATTCAAGTTCGGTTTGTCTCAATTAGCTAAAACTTTATTCAAAATTCCTGTAACAATTATGCAGTATCAAGCAGGTTGTCTATAATTATGACTTTTATGAATTTAAGATTCTGAATTTATGAATGGATTTTAAGTTCGACCTGTTCAATAATTGGATAACAGGGTGCGATCGAGCTGCATCAATCAAAAACTCCTACCGCCTCCTGATATCTGCGTAAGTCTCGATCGCCTATTTTCTATGCCTAAATAGGTAGGTACAAATCAATATCGCATGGGGAGGGTGGGTGAGTTGCCAAGTTTACTTGCTTATATCATTGATCCGCTTACGGGCCCCTAATGGCGCACTGGGTGTCAGAAACCGGGTTTTTAGGGGTTTGGTGCGTAAGTTACGGACTAGATATTTATGGATATTCCGGATTGGGCGATCGAGAATGCGTAAGTTCATAATTCACTGTTCGCGGTAGTCCAGTTGGCTAAATTGGTACAGCTACAAGGGTGATATGTAGGCAGAAACCTTTGCAAAATCGTTGTTTGCAGGTGGAAAAGTGTCATGTGCCAGTACCAGACTCGGAAAGTGGACTGGCGATCGCACCAAAGATATTCGACTCCTGGCAAATTAGTAAGTGTAAAGCAAGTGAGTCAAAACCCAATCAAAACATAAAACCCAAAAATAAAACATTTTCACAGCAGCAGTAATGCGGAATCAGACAATCTCTAATGTAGCTAACCACATCTACCCTTAAGGTAAATCCCACCAACTACTCAACCATGAAATCCTTAATTCAATACCTCGGAATTACTGGATTTTGACTCCCCGCAACCGCTTCTCAAATCCCCTCAACATTTCAAAAATTCTTTGCCTTTTATCCTGATAAACCCACGGAAGGCAGGAACAATGAAATATCAAGGCAATCAATCTTAACCGAGGAAATGCAGCCTCTCAAATAGCATAAACACACAATTACACATCCATATATTTTAACACCACAGGAGTAAATATCATGTTCAACGTAGTAAAAGCTTTCGGCTCGATTTTCTCCACCCAAGGATACAGCGGCGCTAACAATATGCTCATCAAAAATTACGTCAACACCAATTTTAACTACTTCAACGAAGAAGCAGTCGTTGATGAATCGATTTACCCGAATCAAACAGGTCGCGTCCGCTTCCAAGGTAGCTGGTGGCCCGCACGTTGCGATCGCCAAATCACCCTCACACCGGGAGACACGGTTTATGTCATCGGCGTTGACAACATCACTTTGTTAGTTTCCCTGGCTCCTGCAGACTAAATCAGAGCATGAACAACCTGGCAATCAATTTCAACCAGGAAATGCTACTTTTCAAAGAGCTTCAAATAGGCGATTAAACTTCGATATATATTAACACAAAAGGAGTCAACAAAATGTTTAACGTAGTAAAAGCTTTCGGTTCTATTTTTTCCTCTCAAACCTACAGCACAGAAAACAATCTCTTAATGGATAACTACATCAACACCAATTTTAACTACTTCAACGAAGAAGCAGTCGTCGATGAATCGATTTACCCGAATCAAACAGGTCGCGTCCGCTTCCAAGGTAGCTGGTGGCCCGCACGGTGCGATCGCCAAATCACCCTCACACCGGGAGACACGGTTTATGTCATCGGCGTTGACAACATCACTCTGTTAGTTTCCCTCGCTCCGGCAGACTAAACTAGAAAGTAATCTCAACTTTTTCACTGTCTGAGCCCCGACTTATTGAATAAGTCGGGGCTCAGACTATTTTGTTTTTTAGTGGCAACTTGGCTTAAATATCCCCTTTATTTCTTAGCCCGCGGAGGCGGGCATTGTTTGTGTAGTAGCGGTTTCAACCGCCGAATTATAAAGGAGGTAAGCGGTTGTACACTAAAATAAAATGGCATTTTTGAGAGCTTGTTTGTTGAGGCGATCGCCGAGTTGAGATTCGCTACTTTCTCCGCTGACTGCTGCTTTTTCTGATGCCTTAGCCGGCGGTAGTGGTTCGAGCAGTTTGGCTTGAGCTTCCTGAATTGAAGGGTAATTTTCAGCCCAGGATGAAATCGCTTCTGAAAGGACATCGATCTCATCGGATAAGGGTTCAATTAGCTGGGCTAGTTCGGTTAATTGTTCGGCCCCGAAGAGCGATCGCTGCTGAGTTAATAGTTCGATAAACGAGTCGATATTTTGTTCGGGGAGTGACATCGATTCCCGTTGGATTTTGTTAATTGTTTGCCGAACAAATTCGAGAGACAAATCTAATAATTGCGCGATCGTCTCTAAATTCATTCCAAACGCTATCATCCGACGAATGGCTTCTAACTTCGCCTGCCGTTCACCTTGTTCGAGTCCTTCTTCTAAACCTTCTTGCTTGACTTCCTGGTAAAATCGAGTTTGTCTGAGTTCGCTTAAATTCAACATGGCGGCAATTTCCTCGCGGCTTTTCTGGGGGAGTTTGTAGACGATAATTGTTTCGATTAGGTTAATTAAATCGCGTAGAACGGTTGGATCGGACAACTGTTGTCGGGCCATTGCGATCGACTGCCGTGCTTGTTCTGCTGCTGTCTCTGCTGGCTCGATTACCAGTTTAACAACTTTCACTCCGAGCGATCGATCTGCGGCTTCTGGCAATTCATCGAGGTAAATCCGTTGGACGCGCTGACTGGTTAAGAGTTCTTGAAATTGCAGCATCTGTTCGTGTTCGATGCGGCGATTGGGATAGATGACAACCACGCGCCAAGGATTAACGGGTTTGTATTGTCGCAGGTAGAGAAAGAGTTCGCCAAAGATGCGGTAGTACAAGTCGGCATCGGGTTGAAACTGAACTTCAGCCAAGTAAAATGGTTTTTCAGGTTCTTCGGTTTTGGGGAGAAATAACCCGTCGATGCGGAATGCGAGTTGTTTGATTTCGCGGGAGGTGAATTCATAGGCGGTGGCTGCGTCTGGAGGGCGATCGATCAGTTCAAAGAAGAAGCTGGGAAATTCTTGAAACAGGCTGTAGAAAATGGTGTCTGTTTTCATGAGTTGTCGATGCGAATCGCAGATGGGTACTATACCATGCCAAGAGAGAACTATGACGAACCGATCGCCTTTTTGAATTTTTTCGCAAAGGCGATCGCTAATTTCTATAATTATTTGCTTGAGCGGTCATGCGAGGATGGAAATTATTTTGGTTTTAAGAATTTGTATTCATAAAAAAATGTCTACCTTCGATCGAGATAGACAATTTCCAATTATTGCTGGTTGTAGATAGATTAACGAATTGACTTTCCGAGCAAAATGGGTTGGTTCTACAGCCAAATGACTTACTACTTTTGATAACCTAGTCGCTTCCTTATGAATATAGTCTCTTTTGTTGCAGGACAGGCATTGGGTTGCAGGACAGTAACCGCAACATATACTGGATCATCTAGCAGGAAGTCGCAGGCAAATTCCTTTCCTCGCGAAATGAGTGCAGATTTACCGGCAGGAGAGATTAGATACACATATGCATCATTAGCAACAGTTATGGATACCCCTACTGAGATGAAGTCTTTGACGTATTTGGGTATATCTTGGGATGCCTCCTCTTCAATTTTCGTTCGTGGTGTTGGTTGTACAGCAGAATGACTTACTAATTGTGATAACTTAGTCGGGTCTTTATGGATAGAGTCAGTTATTTGCTTTGTCGTCTCTAGGGTAATCAAATCAATGGCTCTGTCATCTACAACAGCCTTAGTGATAGGTTGCCATATATTTTTAACAAGTGAAATGGCTTGTTTAAAAGACCGTGGAATCTGTTTCCCAGAGATAGCCTCTGCTGGAAAGGAGAAAGTTAACACAGAGCCTGCCATCAAAAGTGCGCCTAAATACTGCTTAAGTTTCATCTTTACCTCACTTTTCGCTTAATCTACGTTATAAAAACAGCACACCTGGTAGTTTTTATTATAATGAATATTTTACATTGCTGTCTACCTATATTACCCACATTCTGCACCCTCAACTGGCACAATCGGTTTCCTCAGTATTTGGGGCCATCTCTATATCGTGGAGTATAGCAAAGCACTCCCTTAATGGGGAGTGAATAAACTCATAGCCACCACCGACTGGCTGGAGCAATTTTAGTTTTACAGCATAGTTCAGAACTTTGGCATAGTTGCACGGATGCCCCTTACAACGAAGAATCAAACGTAGGATGAAATGCTGAATACATGTCGTTAAACACCCATTAAAAAGGGCAACTATTAATCCCATCCATAGAAAAAACCTTAATAGAGCTAGAAATTGTGAGAAAAACAAGTCCGGTGTTTGAATTAACTGAAGAGAAAGAACAGCAGGAAAAATGATAGCAATACCTCCCACCATGCAAACTACATTGATGGCTGCATTCCAAATTCCTTGATTGGAAGTATTTTTTTTTCTTCTCCCGAACCAACTTAAGTTTAGGTAATTGCCAAATGTAGCATTTACTATGTTTTTTTCAAAAACCTTTATTTTTTGGGGGAAACTAGCTGCTACTGCAATAACCCCACTCACAATTATACCGAAAACCCAATCTGAAATATCGAGATTCCTCTTAGTATAATAAATGAAGCCTATGCGGGGTATTAATAAAATTAAAAATATGCTTAGTGCAACAAGTAAAACATACCACTTCCTAGTTCCACGAGGTAGCCAAGAAGGCTGCATTTTTTCAATAAAGAATTCGGTTTTACTGTGGGTTTGTAATTGCTTAGCAAGCCATATAAGCAAGCCTATCGTTCTTGTTTGTTTCTTCAAATCATTTTTTTCTGGTTGCAAACACGATTGCATATAATATAATACTGATAAATATGGTTGACGATGTTCCAAAGAATTGAAATTATTCAATTTATCAATTATTGGTTTCATAGCATCATATACTTTTTTAAGGAAAAGCGGTCGTCGCAGTACATTTAGTAATTTATCGAATTCATCGTGATCTTGTCTTTCTAGAGTGTTCAAAAATTCAAGGAAAAGAGGTTGTTCCTGTCCATCTCGTGATTTCTCGGGATTTTTGTCTTGTATATTTTGCAAAATTTCTTTTCTGAGTTCCCTGTCTCTATCCGCTAAATATTGTTCAATTTGTGCCTTGCTGAGATCTTTTAAGTAAATTGCCCTATTCAGTTGTAGTTTAACATCTAAAGTTGCGTATTCCTGCAGACGACTACATATTACTAAGCAAGGAGGAGACCAGCGTGGCTTGTCAGTAAAATGTTCGCCTGCTTTTAATAGCTTATTAATTGCTTGTATCCAATCTATTCGGTGATTTGATTCTAATTCATCGAAACTATCTAGCATTAACAAAATCTTACGATTAATTAATAAATATTTCAAATTTTCTTGATGAATTCCGCAAGGATACTCTTTCTCCACTGCTTCCACCAACCAATCAATCATGTCAATCATGGTTTTTGGCTCTTTTTTCCCAGACAAAAATTTCAGGAAAACTGGAATTGGATAATTGCCTTTGTCGAGCAATTCTCGTGCTAGCAAAAGCATAGTCGTTGTTTTTCCCGAGCCTGGTTCACCTAAAATAAGAAGTGTTTTTGCATCTTCAAATATTTTAAAGATGCTCATATTATCCGGTATTTCTCCTTCGTACCTACTGAGATATACACGGTCAGGGTGGTCTACTTGTTCTTGCTGCCATTTCTTATATAGGTTGATTGGCTCAACATTTTCCGGTAATTCTTTTAGAAGTTCCTCAATTCTTTCTCGCACCCGTTCCCGTAACTCCTTTTCGTCCGAAAGTTTTTTGGCAAGCTGAATCTTACGAACCAAGGCGTCAAGGGCTTCATCGTTCCAAGTGTAGCAAATTTTATCGCCTATATATATCTCTTTCCCTTCACCGATATTAATGTTGTACTTACCCAGTTGAATGGATAGTTGGCGCTCGCCATCCTCAAGTTGCTGACGTAGAATATTCATATCCTCATCAGTTTGTTGTCCCTTTTCAATCCGATTCAGAATTTGTTTGAGATTTTCAGAAAGTGCCATTTTGAAGCCTAGTTTGAGTGGATTGCGATCGCCTTAAAGTTTTTATTCTTGACTCTGCTTTGTCATTCAGAAAATCAGCTTATAAAAGCTGTTTTACATTTAAACTGTGTGTCAAAAATCAATAAAACTATTGTGGGACGGGCTTCTAGCCTGTCCCGAATTTTAAATTTAAATGCGTAATAGCTTAAAAGTTATCACCAATGTGAAAATCTCGAACATCTCGAACTTCATTGATATTGGTAATATATCTCCCGTACTGCTTAATATTCTGGGCAATTTGATTAATCTTCTGAGTCGATTCGGGCTTAACTTCCTCCCACCCTTTATCCGGCAAACCCTTGCCCCCGCGAAGGTTGGCAATAATAAAATCACCTGCATCCATGTCGAAGTGAGGCGTTTGCTCGGCTCCATACAACTTACGTGCAGTTTCAGGCACAGCTTTGCTCAAGTGATTCATTAAGTTAGATACCTTGATTTCCCGATCGCCGGGTTGGTTGGCCGCACCTTGCAATGCTTCCAGAAGATGGTAAGTATAAACACTACAAGAATCATCCTTAACCCAAGACACTTGGTCGCCTTCAGATGAGGTAAAAACCACCCGACCCTTCACCTGTTTAATGGCATCAATTACCCCTTTCGATGGAGCAACGCGCTGAAAATCATCCAAAAATTTTGCATCAGCTTCCTCTGGATCTTTAGACGTTGCCATTCCTGCTGCATGACAGCTATCAATTACAACTAGCAAGCGTTCAGCCTGAATTTCTCGTAATGCTTCAGTAAAAGCTTTCCCTGATAGCGCAGTATCCTCTAGTTTCCGAATTTTCACGTCATGTTGTATCAGATAAAAGCTATTGTCATCCTTCTTGAACCAGCCATGACCTGAATAGTATACAAATATAGTAGCCTTTGGTTCTACTTCTGCCTTCTCTTTCAACCACTTCAAGCCATCTAAAATCCGAGCGCGAGTAGCCTCCTCATTATTCAGCACCAGGATATGCTCCCCATCATTAGGATAGGCGCATAACTCAGGATCGATCAGCGCCGCATAAATTGCTTGGGTATCTTTAACCGTCACAGGCAGAGACAAGGGCTGATAAGCACACTCCCCAACACCAACGAGCAACGCATAGCCTTGATTAAATAGTTCAGTCATCTTTTTATCTCATTATCTGTACCAATCGAACTTTTGCAGTCTATCTGTAGAGCTCCCTAAAGATTAACATAACACAACTACCGGAAAAAGGCTTTCTGTTCTTCAGCTAAATCTTGAAAAAAATGCGGTATATCACCATGCAAATATATGGTTAAATAAGTTGAGACACATACTAGCCATATTTAAACCAGTGAACTTTCAATCAGTCATTGCCACCTTAAACAAATTCTGGAGCGATCGAGGCTGCCTGATCGCCCAATCCTACGACACAGAAAAAGGTGCAGGAACCATGAATCCCCACACCTTTCTCAGAGCAATCGGCCCCGAACCTTGGTCAGTCGCCTACATCGAACCCTGTCGCCGCCCCACCGACGGACGCTACGGCGAAAATCCCAACCGCTTCCAACATTACTATCAATATCAAGTTTTAATTAAACCCTCTCCTCCAAACATCCAAGACATCTATTTAGACTCCCTCAGAGCATTAGGAATTAGCCCAGAAGACCACGACATTCGCTTCGTAGAAGACAACTGGGAATCGCCCACCCTGGGAGCTTGGGGCGTGGGCTGGGAAGTCTGGCTCGACGGCATGGAAATCACCCAATTTACCTACTTTCAACAGTGCGGTAGCATTGACTGTCGCCCCGTCTCCATTGAAATTACCTACGGACTAGAACGCCTAGCAATGTATCTCCAAGAAGTCGATGCCATGACGAAAATTCAGTGGAAAGATGGCATAACTTACGGCGACGTTCACCTGCAAGGAGAAATAGAACAGTGTACTTATAACTTTGAAGCTTCCAATCCAGAATTGCTGTTTACTCTATTTGGATTGTACGAGCAAGAAGCCGAACAATTGACCAAAAAAGGATTGGTTTTGCCTAGTCTTGATTATGTGTTAAAATGTTCTCACACTTTCAATTTGCTCGATGCTAGAGGTGTGATTTCGGTAACGGAAAGAACTCGGTATATCACCAAAATTCGCAATTTGGCGCGGCGAGTTGCTCAGCTTTATTTGGAACAGCGCGAAAAGCTGGGTTTTCCTTTAGAAAAAACTGTAAAAGTTTGAGTTTGAGTCGGATTGTGGGGCGGGCATCTTGCCTGCCTTAAGAACGGGCAAGATGCCCGTTCCACAAAGAGTGAGTTGGATTGGGGAGTGGGCATCTTGCCTGCCTCAAGAACGGGCAAGATGCCCGTTCCACGAAAGCCATATTTTTAATTAATTAAATGCCTAATTATTCGGAAAATAATACAGAAACAAATCCTCAACTGCGAATTGATAATGTTAGTTTAAAAACACCGATCGCCTCAAGTCATTTGTTGGAAAATATATCGTTTCAGATACACAAGGGATCTCGCGTGGCAATTGTTGGCCCTTCAGGTGCGGGGAAAACAACGCTGTTGCGGTTGCTAAATCGGCTCAGCACTCCCACCAGCGGCTCGATTTATCTGGAAAATACAGAATATCGGCAAATACCTGCGATCGAACTCCGCAAACAAATCACCCTCATCCTGCAAGAATCCAAGCTTTTGGGAATGTCGGTGCGAGAAGCATTGGCTTATCCATTGAAGCTGCGGGGGGTGGCTGCATCAAACATTGCTGAGAGAATTAGCGGGGCGATCGAACAACTGCACATACCCCAAGAATGGCTCAATCGCACCGAATTGCAGCTTTCCACAGGCCAAAAACAGCTCGTGGCGATCGCCCGCGGCATCATCCTGCAACCAAAAATCTTGCTTTTAGACGAGCCCACATCCGCCCTAGACGCAGGAAAAGCCGCCCACCTTTTGCAAGTATTGACACAGCTAACAAACGGCCAAACCACAATTGTAATGGTAAACCATCAATTAGAATTAGCCGAGCAATTTAGCACGCGAATTCTGCATTTACAGCGCGGAAAGCTCATCGAAGATTTGCCCTCTCATCAAATAAATTGGGTGCAACTGCGGCAAAATTTAATCCAAGCAGAAGCAGAAGCCCAAGAAGAATGGTGAACAAACTAAAAAACAATTTCTGCGACGGGTTGCGTAATTAATTTGGATGTTTTAACCGCAGAGGGCGCAGAGGGCGCAGAGAAAGAGAAGATAAGAGGGAAAGAGAGAAGTTTACAAATTGTTGAGGATTGCTAGACATACCGTCAGCTATTAGCTTTGGCAATGTTGTTTAATGTTGGCATTTGTGCTTTTACGCTAAATCGTTACTGGGGAATTAAACCCATTTTTTGATAAAGTGGTCGGACTATGTTTTTTAAAGCTGGCAACTGTTTGGTAAAAACTATCGAGCCTAAAACACAAACTATACCTCCAATGATGACTGTATTTGGAGCGCCGATATAATTTGCCAATCCGCCGGCAACTAAATTCCCAAACGGTGTCACTCCAAAAAATGCCATCGTGTATATGCTCATCACTCTTCCGCGTTTGTCGTCTTCCACAATTGTTTGCAAAAATGTGTTTCCTCCTGCAAATTGGATAATGAAACCAAACCCCACAAACAACATCATGATTAATGACAGCCACAAGACGCGGGACAAACCAAAACCTATCAGCCCGAATCCCATAATTGCTGGTGAAATCGCAATCAATTTGCCGAGGCCAACTATACTTTTGCGAGAAATCAAATAAATCGCGCCCGCAAAGGCTCCGACTCCCGAAGATGCCATCAAAAAGCCGAGGGTTTGTGCGTCGCCTTGCAGAATTTTGGTGGCAAAAATAGGGACTAATACTGTGTGCGACATTCCGGCAAAACTGACTAATGCTAATAGCAGTAAAATTGCTCGAATCGGGGGAAACCCGAAGGCATAAACGAATCCTTCTTTCAATCTTTGTAAGGGTTTAGTATTAGTTGCGGCAATTTTACGGGCTTTGATTTGCATCGCTAATAAGCCTGCAATTACAGCGATGTAGCTGAGTCCGTCAATGAGAAAGCAATAACTTGCCCCGACTGTAGCTATTAGCAAGCCTGCAATTGCTGGGCCGATTAATCTGGCGCCGTTGAACATGGAAGCGTTGAGGGCGATCGCATTTGCTAAATCTTCTTTCTTTTCTACAAGTTCCGGTACAAAAGCTTGCCGTGCCGGCGCGTCAAAGGCATTAATTGCGCCTTGAAAGAAACTCAGTACCAGGATCTGCCAAATGTTAACGACTCCTGTTAGTGCTAAAAATGCTAGCGCTAAGGATTGAACCATCGCTAATATTTGAGTGGCAATTATGACTCGGTGGCGGTTCCAGCGATCGATTAAAACTCCTGCAAAAGGCAGTAAAATTAATGTGGGGATTTGACTTGTAAATCCCACCACGCCGAGCATCCAAGGTGAATCGCTCAAATTGTAGACAAGCCAAACAGTAGCGACTTGCGTCATCCAACTGCCAATCAGTGAGAGGCCTTGTCCTGCAAAAAACAGGCGATAATTTCTCGATCGCAGGGCTGGAGGAATTGGTATAGTTTTGATTTTTGCTAGTAGATTCATGCGAGAGTACGGCTAGAGCAATCCTATTTGATTGGTAAACATTTTTTAGGGGTAGCACCCCTGGGCTTACCCCTAATTAGCAAAGGGCAACCATCGGGGGACTGCCCCTAGACTTATTATTACGAATCATTGAGAATTGCGATATGAGCCGAAGGTTCTATTTTACAACTCCCGAAAACCCGGATTTGAGTATTGTTAAATTTTTGCCCGTAGCAAAACGATCGCCACATTTTAATTTTTCTGTCGCGATCGCTTGACTAACGAGAAATTCCGTCCCCGAACTCTTGCCTCAATTAATGCTTAACAGCCAAGTACCGAGGTAACGCAGCAAGGGAACGTCTCCGGGGGTGCGGATGCGGACGTTGAAATGGTACATTCCGCCGGGAGATGGGTTTCTAACGTTGGAGAGTACAACCTCAACATTGTTGCCTGCAGGAATTGGTTCTTTGGGATAAATTTCTATGAAACGATTTTCTTTGTCCCAGATTACTTCTTGCAATTCTATTGTTTTGTCTTTGACGCGCACTTTAATGTCTTTTTGGTCAAATTCGCCTTTGTAGTAGTCTGGATAGGATATGTTCAGTTGGGCGATCGCCAAACTTACTTTTTTGGAAGGAATTCGCAGCCGATATCTATCGCCACTCATCCCGGGTGTACCGTAATCCAAGCGATAGCTTAATTGGTTGGCGCGATCGGGGCCGCCAAAAATCGTCAATCCTGGCATGGACTGGGCTAAACTGATGGCGGGCAACCCAGTCACCAAGCAACCTGTAACCGCTAGTGCTGAAAATAATCGTCGCATAACAACTCCTCTAATTAAACTCTTGGTGAACCTTAAATATTGCTCGCCCGAAATTTGCGATCGTGCCTACAATATATCGAATCTCTCAGCAATTTGATGAGGGCGAGCGATCGCCGGCTCAGGTCACTTTTTTTTGCGTAATTTTTGCGTAATACTGATAACAGACATTCAGACTACAGAATTAGGCGACATAAAATTATATCATAACTGGTGGCAAACTTAACCATTTAGCGAATTTGAATGTATAAGATAAGTTAAAGATACGGGTCGAATTTGGGCGATCGGCTTTAGTATCAACGAGAGAAGTTTAGGGCAACGGCTGCTTCAATGTAAAGCAAGGCATCGGGCGATTAAAAATCGCACTTCAAGAAACCTGCGGAGGCAGGTTTTGTCTGTGTAGGCGCGGTTTCAACCGCCCTGGGAAGGCTTAAATAAGGAGAGTTCATGAAATTAGCGATCGCAAAAGAAATAGCAGCAGGGGAACGCCGGGTGGCTTTAGTACCCGACGCTGTAGCCCGATTAGTCAAACAGGGCGTAGAAGTTTGGGTTGAGGCCGGTGCCGGCGCACAATCCTTTTTCTCGGATCTTGCTTACGAAGAAGCGGGAGCTCAGGTTGTCGCCGATACCGCTAGGGTGTGGGGCGAAGCCGATGTCGTCGTGAAAATCGGGGCCCTGCAAGAATCAGAAGTTCATCAACTCCGGGAAGGAGGCGTTTTCATCGGATTTTTGAATCCTCTGGGAGATCCAGCTTTAGTGCAGCGTTTAGCCGATCGCCAAGTAACGGCATTCAGCATGGAAATGATCCCGCGCACCAGCCGCGCTCAAAGCATGGATGCGCTGTCATCTCAGGGCAACGTCGCCGGTTACAAAGCGGTATTAATCGCAGCCGCAGCTTTGCCAAAGTATTTTCCGATGCTGACAACGGCGGCGGGTACAATTCGCCCCGCGAAAGTATTGGTAATGGGTGTGGGCGTTGCTGGCTTACAGGCGATCGCCACGGCCCGCCGTTTGGGTGCGGTAGTCGAAGCCTTCGACATCCGCCCAGAAACAAAAGAACAAGTGCAAAGTTTGGGCGCTAAATTCCTTGATGTCGAACTCAAGGAAGAAACCGTCGCCGCCGGAGGCTATGCTAAAGAACTATCAGAAGCGGCTAAAGAATACACCCGCCAAGTGCTCACCCAACACGTCAGCGCTTCCGATGCAGTGATTACAACCGCTCAAGTTCCCGGCAGAAAAGCACCTATTTTAGTTACTAGAGAAATGGTTTCTCAAATGAAGCCCGGATCGGTAATTGTTGACCTCGCGGGCGAACAAGGTGGCAATTGCGAATGCACGGAAGCGGGGAAAGATGTTGAATGGAACGGCGTTAATGTCATCGGCCCGATTAATGTGCCCTCGTCGATGCCTGTCCACGCTAGCGAAACTTACTCGAAGAATATCTCGGCTTTACTTCAGTTGATGGTGAAAGATAAGGAACTCAATTTGAATTTTGAAGACGATATCATTGCTGGTGCTTGCGTTGCCCGCGACGGTGAGATTAGTAACCAGCGAGTTCGCGATGCTTTGGCAGCTCAGGCCTCAGCCGTCAGTTAGATTCTGTCGTTATGAGGCCAAGTCCGGCAAGGGTTGAAACCCCTGCCTCAAAGCTAAAGTCCTCTCAAGAGGACTGAAGAACTGATTAAATATCTCCTAAAAAGGCTTTTTTGAACAGGCAAGATGCCTGTTCCACAAGAATTATTGGAGAGGTCTATTAGTCCTCTTAAGAGGACTTTGGCTTTGAGCCAGGGAATTCATTCCCTGGCGGGCTGGCGGACGCAACCGAGAACGAGTTATTTCCAATTACCAATTACCAATTGTCATGGCAGAAGGATTGATTGCAGGTTTAGTGGTGTTTACTCTAGCGTCGTTTGTGGGATTTGAAGTAATCAATAAAGTCCCGCCGACGTTGCACACACCTTTGATGTCGGGATCGAATGCGATTTCGGGAATTGCCGTTTTAGGTGCAATTCTGATTTCAGGCCAAGGCAATGTGACTGTTACTTCGATTTTGGGGACGATCGCGATCGCCCTAGCCACAATTAACGTTGTCGGCGGTTTCTTAGTAACCGATCGAATGCTGCAAATGTTCAAGAAAAAAGAGGTTAAAGCGTGAGCGATTTTCTGCCCAGTGGCATTCAACTAGGTTATTTAGTTGCCGCATCTTTGTTTATTATCGGTTTGAAACAGTTGGGTTCCCCTGCAACTGCGCGTCAAGGGAATGTGTTAGCTGCGATCGGGATGTTAATTGCGATCGTTGGTACTTTGCTGGAAAAGCAAGTAGTCAGCTACGAATTGATTGCTGTCGGAATTATCATCGGTTCCATTTTGGGAACGATTATGGCGAAAACCGTCGCGATGACGGATATGCCGCAGATGGTGGGTTTGCTTAACGGTTTCGGGGGCGCGGCTTCTGCACTCGTTGCTGTGGGCGAATTCTGGCGCTATCTCAGCATCCCGGCATCCCCAACTCCAGACGCGACAATCACGATCCTTTTGGGTGTGCTCATTGGCGGAATTACTTTCACTGGTAGCCTTGTGGCGTTTGCGAAACTGCAAGAATTGCTGCCGGGTGCGCCAATGACGTTTCCGCTGCAACAGCCGTTTAATGCCATGCTGGCGATCGCACTTTTAGCCGGCAGCGGTTATATGCTGTTTAACCCGGAGGATGTGCCGGTATTCCTGGGTTTGGTGGCGATTTCCAATATTCTGGGAATCATGTTTGTGCTCCCGATTGGCGGTGGCGATATGCCGGTGGTGGTGTCGCTGCTTAACTCTTATTCGGGGATTGCGGCGAGTGTGGCTGGGTTCATTTTGATGAACAATATGCTGATTATCGCTGGTGCATTGGTGGGCGCGTCGGGGATTATTTTGACGCAAATCATGTGCAAGGGAATGAATCGATCGCTTTCTAGTGTGCTGTTTAGCGCTTTTGGTAGCGGTGGTGCTAGTGCTGGGGCTGCTGCTGGGGCTGCTGGTGCGATCGACAAAACTGTTCGCAGCATCAATCTCGAAGAAAGTGCGATGATGTTGGGTTATGCGCGATCGGTTGTAATTATTCCCGGTTACGGAATGGCTGTAGCGCAAGCACAGCACGCCGTGCGCGAGTTAGCCGACGGTTTGGAAAAAATGGGTGTTGACGTGAAATACGCGATTCACCCGGTGGCTGGGCGGATGCCGGGGCACATGAATGTGCTGTTGGCTGAAGCAAACGTGCCTTATCCGCAGTTGTACGATATGGACGATATCAATCCGCAGTTTGAAGAAACGGATGTGGCGTTGGTGATTGGTGCGAATGATGTGGTGAATCCGGCGGCGCGTCACGATACGGCGAGCCCGATTTACGGGATGCCGATTTTGGAGGTTGATAAGGCTAAGCATACGATCGTGATTAAGCGCGGGATGAGTGCTGGTTTTTCCGGTGTAGATAATGAGTTGTTCTACAAGGATAAGACGATGATGTTGTTTGGTAGCGCTAAGGATGTGGTTGCCAAATTGGTTTCTGAGGTGAAGCAGTTGTAGGATTTTGCAACCGCAGATGAAGGCGGATTAACGCGGATGATTAAACCCGGTTTCTTGGAGAAACCGGGTTTTTGTTGGGTTTTTGTTTTGATATCAATATTCTTCAGTCTCAAGCGAGAGGGATTTCGTTTGACTCTTAAGCGATTTCTATAGCCGAGTCTTATAAGCTAATAGTTTGTATGCAGCCGATTCTTGACTTCCGAAGGATCGGCTGTCTCAAAAAATAGTTCCAACGCTTCGATCAGATTTCGTAGCGCTTCTTCTATATTGTCACCTTGACTGGCAATATCAAGTTCTGGGCAAAGGGATATATATCCGTCGCCTTCTCGTTCGATAATGGCTGTCAACTGTTGTGTTGACTTCATAGGAAATTGGGTTGTAGGATGTATAGATAATTGTAGTGGCTAAATAACTGAATAAGTATGCTCAATAAATCAGATATATACAGGCTTGTAAATGATTACATTGGAGTTTACAATGGATATCTGCATGGCTTTTCTTACAGAACTCACTACGACTTTTATCCTTACTACTGCGACTTAGAGATTAACGTAGAAGATTATGAACCTGGCACTACAAGAGAAAAGTTCATTCGCATACTTGAAGAGGCAAGCCCGCTAGTTCAAGCTAAAATTCTAAAAGGCGTATTTAAAAAGTATCCGATTTTATACTTTGAGGAAAAAGAGAGAGAGACAAAGCAATTAATTTACGACGAGTATCAAGGAATCATAGCAAGACTAGAATATTCAGTGCAGGGTGTTAGCAGTGAGGTAAAAAACCTGATATTCGCGGCAAATGGACCTAAGCCTGAAATTGTCTTAATGGATGCAATCAGTAATGAGATTAAGATTGTCAAAAATCAAGAATACTGTCTCGTATATGATAGACCACTTTTGGAAAAAGGGCTTCTATGGGAAGAGTTAGTAGACTGGTGGCGAGACCAAAAAGAACTCCATAATCAGACACGTTCTGACCAGCGTCATAACCTGTTCCATCGACTCAAAATATCTCTGGGGGACAATCACCCAGAAAATCTTTTACTTAACACGTACTACAGCTATTTTTATGGAAAATTGAAAGAAAAACTACCAGCACTAATTCCTCAAGTGTACTTGCATTATGACCCCTATACATGGGAACAGCTCAAAGGTGTAAAACGATTAAGCCGACAAAGAATGGATTTCCTGCTTCTTCTTCCTTACCGAAAGCATATTGTAATTGAAATAGATGGGAAGCAACACTATTCCGAAAATGACAAAGCCAACCCTCAACTATATGCAGAAATGGTTGCAGAAGATAGACGCTTAAGACTTGCAGGCTATGAATTATACAGGTTTGGTGGTTATGAGTTTTTGCATACTGAAGAGGCAAAACTAACTGTGAAAAACTTCTTTGACGACCTATTTAAGTTACACTCCATTCTCTAGGCATTAAAAAAGCTCCCGCAGTATGCGGAGGCGATGGTTGTATCGGCAAGAAGGAGGATACCAGTTTGGTCTTTGGTGTACGATCCTTCTGGGTGCAAATGATGTGCAAATTTTGCAAGATTTTCCTCATTTGAATGCCGCAGATTTGGCGAATGCTTGGGCTTATGCTGAGGCACACCCAGAGGAAATTGAAGCAGCGATCGCTAGAAATGAGGAAGCCTAAAACATGGCGCGAATTTGCTATAATCTAGATAATATATTCCGGCGATCGCACTTATGACTATACAAGAATTAGAAACTCAAGTCTTAACCTTAAATGCGGTTGATAAAGCTAAACTAATCAGCATCCTAACTCAAACTTTAACCAACGGTTCTCTAGGCATTAAAAAAACTCCAGGTGTGTGCTGAGGCGAGGCTTGTATCGGCAAGAAGGAGCATACCAGTTTGGTCACTGGTGTGCGATCGGCGTTTAGGCGCTTCTGATGGTACAATTATACAATCATTTCCCGATTTAACCGCTGCTGATTTGGTAAATGCCTGGGCTTATGCTGAGGCTTACCCAGACGAAATTGAACAAGCAATTAGAGAAAATGATTGAGATCATAAAAAATGACACTGAAAGAATTAGAAAAACAACTCCTTGCCTTAACTCCCGCTGAAAAAACTCAGGCAATACAGCTATTAGTCCAAAGTTTAAGCAATACTTGGCAAGGAATAGAAAAAACTCCCGGCGTGTGTGGTGGTAGGGCTTGTATTGCGGGGACTCGTATCCCTGTTTGGGTAATGGTTGAAGCTCGTCGTATAGGATATAGTGAAGCCGATTTGCTAGAAAATTATCCCACTATTAGTGCGGCGGATCTGGCAAATACCTGGGCTTATGCTGATGCCTATCCTGATGAAATTGAACTGGCAATCCGGGAAAATGAGGAAGCCTAAAACATGGCGCGTTTATATTCAGATGAGCAATACCCAATAGCTGTTGTCAGAATTCTGCGAACTCTCGGTCACGATGTTTTAACTGTTCAAGAAGCAGGAAATGCTGGACTTAAAATTCCTGACGATCGAGTGTTAGAATTTGCAACGAGTGATTCTCGATCGGTGTTAACACTCAATCGGCAAGATTTCATCCGACTGCATCGCATCCAACCTAATCATTCTGGTATTATTACCTGCACTAACGATCGCAACTGGGAAAGGTTGGCATCACGTATTGATGAAGCTATTTTGGCTGAAGAAACATTGACTGGCAAATTGATTCGGGTAATACGTCCCCAAAGCTGAAAAAAAGCCCCTCGCCCTTCCCGACCTCACAACCTTATAAATAAATCCCCAATTGCTCCCAAGATTAGGTAAAATTATTGGCGTGTCTGAGGATAAACTATATGCGCTGGGTTCGATATATTGCGATCGCGATCGTCAATGGTTTCGGTGTCGTCATCGGTATTATTTGGGTTGCAGTGCCCACAACAGTGGCTCAACCTTCCCTAAACTACCAACTCGCACTCTCTGGGCGACAGTCAGAGGGCGAAACTCCGCAATCCCTTTCCGAACTCTACAAATTGCGCGATCGGCTGAAAGTACAATTAGATAACCTTGCCAAAACTTCCGACAGCGCCCCGTTTCCTGGTGAACTTTGGAAATCAGCAATCAACCGCCAGCAATCCCAAACTCTGACGCAGCAACTCCAAAATGTTCAAAGTCAGATTCAAATAGAAGAAAGAGCCAAATATAATTGGGACGATGCTGCTAAATTAGCCGCCCAAGCAGTCTTAATTGGACGCACTTCTAATCCTTCTTCTGCTACTTGGGAAGAGTCCCAGCGGCTGTGGCAGTTGGCTATCAATACGCTGCGACTCATTCCTCACGATTCTTTTTTGGCCGATCGGGCGATCGACAAAACCATCGAATATCAAGGAAACCTCAGTGTCGCTACCTATGAAATGCAAGTCGCACGTTCTGTTGAGAAAGTTAGAGCAGAGGAAGAACAGATAAGAGAGCAAGCCCGAAAAGAGCAAGAGAAAAAAGAATTTGCTCGTCGAGAAATAGAGAGAAAAGAGCAAGAGAAAAAAGAACGGGCTAGAAAAGAACTTGAAAGACAAGAATTCCAAAGGCAAGAATTAGCCAGAAAAGAACTTGAAAGGCAAGAATTAGCCAGAAAAGAACTTGAAAGGCAAGAATTCCAAAGGCAAGAATTAGCCAGGAAAGAACTTGAAAGGCAAGAATTCCAAAGGCAAGAATTAGCCAGGAAAGAACTTGAAAGGCAAGAAGCAGCCCGAAAAGAACTGGAAAGGCAAGAACTTGAAAAGCAAGAGTTAGCCAGACAAGAACTTGAAAGACAAGAACTTGAAAAGCAAGAGTTAGCCAGACAAGAACTTGAAAGGCAAGAGTTAGCCAGACAAGAATTAGCCAGACAAGAACTTGAAAGACAAGAGTTAGAGAGAAATCAGCAAGCAACTTCTCAACCAACTCCTGAATCAACCGCAATACCAACTCTCGCCCCAGCTACGCCTGCTGCGTCCCCGTCGAACTTTTTGTTTGTGGGAGATACCAACAGAGATGGCCAAATTAACGAGCAAGACGACGCCGGAAAAGAACAATGGTCTTTGTCCAAGGGCGCGCTAATTTCATTTAACGATCGCAATAACGATCGCGGCAAGATACCGACTTGGAAACAAACCAAAGTTATGGCTCCCCGCCGTGCAGCAATGCTTTCTCAAGTTAACTTAACACTGTCTGAAAACTTCAAAACATCTCAGTTATTTATCACGGCTGACCGCATTGCTAGCCCTCACATCAGCGTTTTTCAGAAGACGGGCGACGGCTGGCAACCTGTAGATATATCCGGTGCTAAACCTCTAGTTTTTAGCAAGAATATTGTTTTAGGTGTGGAAGCCAAACAATTTGCAGATCGCAATTGGAACGGCACTGTAAATCTCAAAGCAACTGCCCAAAACAACGGTCAAGAAATCGCCTCCACAACAATCCAAATGGGCGTTAGTCCTTGGATGATAGCGCCCAACACAGCACCAGTAACCGAAGTTCAGGTCAGCGACAGAGGCGCGGTAAACAGCGAATTTATCTCGCAACTAAAACGAGCAGTAGAACCTACGGGCGCCAAAGTAAAAGTTCTCCAGGGCGATCGCACTTGGATGCAAGATACCCAGAAAAACGGATACGTTCAATTGCCGGAAAAATCGGATCTACGCCTGTTTAATGTAGCCCTAAAAAGCAATAGCGAACCCGATAAAAACCCCCCTGTTAAATCAACTCAAGACCGGGATTTGAAAGTATTTAAAATTGGCAATCCTCGTTCTTTAGACCCTGTAAGTCAGTGGTCTGACGGATACGGCAATTTGCAGGTGACACCGCCGATTCCCGGACACCCAATGGGTCGAGTTTATTACGGGAATTCGGGAAATGCTAGTTTTAATCCAGAGGTACTTGATTTTATTCAAGCTCAGAGAATTCAAGGGCCGCCAGTGGATATTGATACTTCTTGGCTTTTGACTCGCCAAGTCGATGAAATTATCAATTTTATTCCCACTCAAACTCCCGGACAATATGTAATGGCGATCGCCAGTCCCGAAGCCGGAGTTAAGCTGTTGGAAGAATTGGAGGGAAGAGGTTACGGCGATGTGGCGATCAATCGTGGTTTGAGCACTCAAACAACTGTCAGCGCCGCCTTGAAAAACCGTGCTTTAATTCAACACAATCTCTATTTGCAAAATCAGAAACTTAATCCGATTATAGAGAAGTTGAAAAGAGAGTTTTTACTCGGAGACGACCAAATTGTTCAAGTTCCGGTGATGTTTGGCTACAGCGGTTATGCTTGGTGGCCAAATATGGTCAATTCGGTGCCAGTTAACGGCAAGTTGTTAGTTTCAAATCCGCGCGGGCCAATGATTGACGGTGTAGATTACACTCAGGAAAGATTGCGCCAACTGCTGCTTCCTGCTGGCGTCAGCGTTAGTTTTCTGGATGATAGGTATTATCAAGAATTAAAAGGAAACGTGCAGTCGGCGACGAATACTGTGAGGAAGCCAGAAGAGCGGCCTTTTTGGCAGTCTTTGCCTAATAATTGAGTCCGGTAGTAAGTGGCGATCGCAATTTGTGTTCAATATTTACCGAAAATTGGTAAATTGCGATCGCCCCAGCAGATAGATTTCTCGATCGACACGGACGGCATTTTGTCAATAGCCGTGCCGTATGGGTGCTGCGGGGGCGATCGCACCAGTAACGTAAAATGTCTAAAAGCGGTCTTTGTAAAATAAATTTAGCCCCATGAGCGACGAACAGGAAAAAAAACCAATTTTGACTCAGCAACCGGAAACAATTTCCACTGCTAGCGATGAGTTCGATCGCAGTGAAATGGCCAGGGCTGATTCAACTTCCGCACCAGCAGAAACTCCCGCAGAAATTGCCGCCCCCAAAGATATTTCAGCGCCAATCGAAGCAGCCGAAACAATTCCAGTTGCCGCCGATAGTACGCCGGAAACAACTCAAATTACAAGTTATCCGCCTCCAACAATTCCAACTGCCAACCCCGATCCCAAACCAGCTCGCTCGTGGCAAATATTAGCAGTTTTTCTCAGCGGAATGTTAGTCGGTTCCGTCCTTAGTCTCGGCAGTTTGCTAGCGTGGAAAATGTATCAGGAAAGAGCGAACCTTCAAATCAAACTACCCGCTGACGTACCCCTCCCCGAAAGCCCTCCGCCTGTCGCCACAGCGCCCGCCAACCGCAGGCCCGGACTTCCCCCAGCCCCTGGAAATGGACGGCCCCCCGCGTTCCCTCCGTCGCCCCGTCCCACTCAAATCCCCTCTCTGTCTGGCGTTCCGCAACTTGCTTCTCCTTTGCCTTCTCCTTTGCCGTTGCCTTCTCCTTCTCCAACTCCCGCTGCGGTTGAAACCCCTGTAACCGAGCGAGTTTACTTTCAAGCCGGTGCTACGGGAACTACTCTGAGCAATAGTTTGCGAGCCAACATATCCAGGCGCTACTTACTGGAGTGCAATAGCGGCCAAAGCATGACAATTAATGTTCAAGAAGGTCAAGTTAGCGCCGCCATTATTGCTCCTAACGGTGAAAATTTAGGTACTACTGACAGCACAGGTCAGTGGCAAGGTCAATTAGCCAGTAGCGGCGATTATACTATTGAAATTTCAGGCGATCGCCAAGCAAACTACCAAGTTAAAATTGAAGTCAAATAGCAACTATAATTGTATCAGGGGGTAGTTACACAATACATAAACCCGCCCTGGTTGCCAATTACAAATTACCCATTACTAATTACCAATGGTTGCACAAATATCTCCAAGCATCTACGAAGCAAAAACTCAGGAAATTGCCCAAGAAATCCTGCGGGCAACTCAAGAGAAAAAGCGCTCTTTTTTCGGTCAACTCCAAGACCAAATGCGCTGGGACGACAAACTGATGGATTGGGCGATGGCTAGCCCCGGACTGCGGGTGCAGTTGTTTCGATTTATTGACTGTTTGCCGGCCCTCCGCAGCAGGCCGGAAATTGCCCGCCACTTGCAAGAATACCTGACCGCCCAAGAGGTTGAATTGCCCGAAGCATTGAAAAAATTGCTTAACTTTGCTAGCCCTGATTCAGTTCCAGGTCAATTGGCGGCGACGACGGTTGCGCCTGCTGTGGAAACTTTGGCGCACAAGTATATTTCTGGGGAAAATATCAAGCAGGTAATTAAAACTTTAGAGCGGCTTCGTAAAGATAAAATGGGTTTTACAGTTGACCTTTTGGGGGAAGCTGTCATCACTGAAACTGAGGCGCAAATTTATCTTAACCGCTATTTGGAATTGATGGAGGAACTGGCTAAGGCAGGGAAGAATTGGCCACAAGTAGATGCAATTGATAAAGCTGATGATGAAACTTTGCCGCGAGTGCAAGTATCCGTAAAATTAACAGCTTTTTATTCTCAGTTTGACCCGTTGGATGCTAAAGGTAGCGAGGAGAAAGTAAGCGAGAGAATTCGCATTTTACTGCGCCGCGCGAAGGAGTTGGGCGCGGCGGTTCATTTCGATATGGAACAGTATGCTTACAAAAGTTTAACTCTGACCATTCTCAAAGACTTATTGTTAGAGGAAGAGTTTCGCAGCCGCACGGATATCGGAATTACATTGCAAGCATATTTGCGCGACAGTGCCCAAGATTTGCAAAACCTGATTTCCTGGGCAAAAAAACGCGGAAATCCGGTAACAGTACGTCTGGTAAAAGGCGCTTACTGGGATCAGGAAACTATCAAAGCGATGCAGAAAGATTGGCCGCAGCCGGTCTACAATGACAAAGTTGCTACCGATGCAAATTTCGAGCAGATGACGCAGTTGCTGCTAGAAAATCACGAATATTTGTATGCAGCTATTGGCAGTCATAATGTACGATCGCAAGCGAGGGCGATCGCCATTGCCGAAACTCTCAATATACCGCGCCGCCGCTTTGAAATGCAAGTGCTGTACGGCATGGGCGACAAATTAGCTAAGCTTTTGGTCGATCGGGGTTATCGCGTTCGAGTCTACTGCCCCTACGGTGACTTATTGCCGGGAATGGCTTATTTGATCCGCCGTTTGCTGGAAAATACCGCCAACAGCTCTTTCATCCGGCAAAGTTCCGAAGAAATGCCGATCGAACAATTGTTAGCCGCACCAGTTGCTAGTGGCAATGACCAGCTAGTTTACAGCAAAGTATTTCCCAACGTTGCCGATACCGACTACGCCAATACCAAATTGCGGCAACAAGCAGAAACAGCCATCAAATCAGTGCGCGCCAACCTAGGCAAAACCTATTTACCGCTAATCAATGGCGAGTACCAAAATACTGAAGCAACCGTTAACTCACTCAACCCTTCCAATCCCACAGAAGTAGTCGGCACCATCGGATTGCTTTCCGAAGAACAGGCAAAACAAGCCATTGAAGCAGCAAAAGAAGCCTTCACCAGTTGGCGAAAAACCCCCGTCCGACAGCGCGCCGGCGTCCTCCGCAAAGCCGCAGAATTGATGGAACAGCGGCGGCACGAACTGTCAGCTTGGATGGTGTTTGAAGTCGGCAAACCTGTCAGAGAATGCGATGCCGAAGTTTCCGAAGCTATTGATTTTTGTCGCTACTACGCCGACGAAATGGAACGGTTAGAACAAGGGAAAAATTACGACATCCCCGGAGAGACTAACCGTTATAGCTATCAGCCACGGGGCATTTCTTTAATCATTTCGCCTTGGAATTTCCCCCTCGCAATTCCCGTCGGCATGACAGTTGCATCGCTGGTTGCTGGGAATTGTACTTTGCTCAAACCTGCGGAAGTTTCCTCAGTAATTGCAGCAAAAATCACAGAAATTTTGCTAGAAGCCGGAATCCCCAAAGGCGTATTTCAATACGTGCCTTGCAAAGGTTCAACCGTCGGCGCTTACATGGTGAAACATCCTGACGTTCACATGATTACTTTCACGGGTTCTCAGGAAGTTGGCTGTCGGATTTATGCCGATGCTGCGATTTTGCAGCCTGGACAAAAACACCTGAAACGAGTAATTGCGGAAATGGGCGGCAAGAATGCAATTATTGTCGATGAAAGTGCGGATTTAGACCAAGCAGTTGCAGGCGTAGTTTATTCGGCATTTGGATACAGTGGCCAAAAATGTTCCGCTTGTTCGCGAGTAATTGTGGTCGAATCGGTGTACGATAATTTTGTGGCAAGATTGGTAGAAGCGACGCGATCGCTCAATGTCGGCCCAGCAGAAAATCCCGGCACTCAAGTCGGCCCTGTGATCGATGCAAATGCCCAATCGCGCATCCGCGAATACATCGAAACAGGCCGCGCCGAAGCTAAGATAGCTTTAGAAATGCCGGCACCGGAAACCGGTTATTTTGTCGGCCCAGTCATTGTTACGGAAGTATCGCCGACAGCAACTATCGCCCAAGAAGAAATTTTCGGCCCGGTTTTGTCGGTGATTCGGGCAAAGAATTTCAGCGAAGCGATTGCGATTGCTAACGGCACGAATTTTGCTTTAACCGGCGGATTGTATTCTCGCACGCCTTCGCATATCGATCGAGCCGCATCGGATTTTGAAGTGGGAAACCTGTACATCAATCGCGGAATTACCGGCGCTGTGGTATCGCGGCAACCCTTCGGAGGATTCAAACTTTCGGGAGTTGGTTCTAAAGCGGGTGGCCCGGATTATTTGCTGCAATTCCTCGATCCCCGCACCATAACCGAAAATATTCAGCGGCAAGGTTTTGCGCCAATTGAAGGAGTGGATGATTAATTAATCCTTTGTTCGTAGTGAGGACTGAAGTCCTCTCTCTGGCTGTTAAGTTAGTAGGGTGCGCCTAGCGCACCTTACGGGTGGGGTGACAGAAAAAATTTGTGCCAGATTAGCTAGTTATAAAATGGAATCTACGAAAGATCGCGATCCACTAAATTCTCACAACCCTTCACTTGACAAGTGGCTGCGATTTTTAATTATCGCCGTATTAGTCATAGGTATTTTATTTCGGTTCGCCAATCTCGATCGCAAATTTTACTGGATAGACGAAACATATACTTCTTTGAGAGTTTCGGGCTACACCGAAGCCGAAATAATCAAACAAATTTCGTATCAGAAAATAACCTCGCCTGCGGATTTACAAAAATATCAGCAGATAAATTCCGAAAATACTTTAAGGGATACCCTGAATTCTTTAGCAACCGAAGACCCCCAACACCCCCCTCTGTATTACGTACTAGCGCGATATTGGGCGCAAGGGTTCGGCAGTTCCGTTGCAGCAATGAGAAGTTTGGCCGCCGTGATTAGCCTGCTAGTATTTCCCGCAATTTATTGGCTGGCTTGGGAGTTATTTGAATCTTCAGCCGTAGCGTGGATGGCGATCGCAATTTTCGCAATTTCTCCCTACCACATCATATTTGCCCAAGAAGCAAGACAGTACAGTTTGTGGACAGTAACTACTATTTTATCCAGTGCAGCCTTGCTGCGAGCAATGCGCCCTGAGTCAACTCAAAATGCTGTCGCCCTCGTTCTTTCCTGGGCGCTTTATGCAGGCACAACAACACTGGGATTTTACACACACTTGTTATTTGTCTGCGTCGCTGCCGCCCACGCAATTTACGTTGCAGTTATTGCCAACTGGCGCGATGTGAAAACATTCATTTCCTATTATGTAGCATCTTTAATCGCTTTGAGCGGCTTCATGCCTTCCCTGGTAAATACTGTAGAAAACTTCAATCAAGTTAGAAGCACAACAGCATGGGCAGAACAAACAAATTACTTAAGCTTAGTAAGCAGGTGGGTTGGTTCCGTCACCATAGCATTTTTTGATATAGGCATTGATGGAACTGCCAACACCACACAACTAGCTTTGCTAATTCCAGTTGGTATCATGATTTTAGCTTTGGTCGGCTATGCCCTTTATTTTTTATGCCGCAAAACACCAAAGCGAGTGTGGTTGATTGTATTGTTATTAATTGGAACAACTGCTTTGTTTTTAGCAGTACCTGATCTAATCAAGGGTGGAAGGCGATCGGCAAATCCGCGATATTTAGTTCCTTGTTATGTGGGAATTCAGCTAGCAGTGGCTTACCTGCTGTCTGCAAAAATTAGTAACAATTGGGAGCACTTAAAACAGCAAAAACTGTGGAAAATCGTTATAGTTGCAGTTTTTTCCGCAGGTATTATATCCGGTGGAGTTAGTTCTCAAGCAGACATTTGGTGGAATAAAGGCAGCGGTTGGTTGGGTGCCTTGGAAGTAGCTGCGAATGTCAATCAAGCCAGCAATCCGCTAATTATCAGCGATGCCAATATCGCATATATCATGCCTTTAAGTTATTACCTAGAACCAAAAGTCAAACTGCTAATAGAACCCCGCTGTTACACTTCTTGCTACAAAAATAGAGAATTGGCAAAGAAAAAACCCCAACCCCCGCAAATTCCCGGCGGTTTCAGTGAGTTGTTTTTATACAGACCGTCCTCTACTTTGCGATCGGCAATTCAGCAACAAAACTATCAAATAGATCTGGCTGCCACTAATGTCGAGCTTAATTTATGGACAATTACCAAAAAGTAATCTAAAACATTAAGGCAAAAAACACGAGTTTGCTGCCCAAAAATAAATGTATTATTCAATGCGACATACTGGCCATGAACGGCATTTTTGGAAGTATGTCGCAAGTAGAGTTCGATAGGTTTGCTTTTAGTGGTAAGCTAAAAGTTAAGAATCAAAAAATCACATCAAAAATCTCAAATGACAGTCACTGAAACCTCCAACATTCGTAAACTGCTGTGCGATCCAGACTTGGGGCTGATTCCTCACCTAGAAAAGTGCCTGCAAGATTTGCACTCATCTGCGATCGCCAGTGGAGAGAAATTCAAGGTAGAACCTTACGATATAGAACTCAAAAGCTGCCACACCCAGAAGCATCCCAACGACCAAAAACCCCTCGTCACCCAGTCAGTGTTAATAAAAGTTCCCCTGACTGGGAAAGTTCAAGACAAGATGCACCTATATCTGATCGCAACTGAGTTGCAGAACCAAATCGACTTCAAAATTATCGACTGGAGTGCCTTAGAACGCCGCCAATACGACATTCATGGCATCCCCTTAAAGCAGCCGATTACCAAAATAGACGGTCAGATGAATTACGAGTTAGTATTCGATCGACCAAGCTACTGCTGCATCACTCTGTGCCGCCAATTTGACTTAACTTACGCCGCCAATTTTTAATACCAATTCCCAAAAGTAGGGACACGGCATTGCCTGTGCGGCGCGGGGAGTAGGACACGGCATTGCCCTGTCCCCACGGTTCGCTTTTAATAATTGGTAGAAGATTGAGGATTGTAGATCGATCGCACTTGCATCAAATTCAAACCGATCGATTCGCAGTTTCCGCAAGAATCCTCTTAATATCAGCAGGAGTCAGCCTCGGATTAGCTTGTAACATTAAAGCTATCACGCCGGATACTTGTGGCACTGCCATTGAAGTACCCGCAAAATATCGATAGGGAATCCCCGGTTGAGAAAGTGGCACAGTTGAATAAATGTCACCCGAATCCGCCCTACCAGCGTCGCCTCCCGCAGCAACAAAATAATTAATTGTCTCCGCACCCGCCCGGTTAGAATAATCCGCAAACAAGCCATTTCGGGTAACACCACCGACAGCAATTCCTACCTCATTGGCAAACCGAGCCGGATAATCTACTTGTGGGCGAGCATCATTTCCTGCCGCCGAAATCACGATCGCGCCTTGAGCTTCCGCCGCTCGAATCGCATCCAATTCTTGAGCATTCAACTGTAGGCCGCCCAAACTCACATTAATAATCTTCGCTCCATTTGCCACCGCATAATTAATCGCATTAATTTCATCCCGAATTTTACCCACCCCGGCCCTATCGAGTATTTTCAAAGGCATAATCTTCGCAGTCGGAGCCGTTCCAGTAATCCCAACCCCATCTTTTTTCGCAGCAACTAAACCCGATATATGAGTGCCGTGATTGTTATCATCCATCGGGTCATTATCGTTGTTGACAAAATCCCATCCCCGGAAATCGTCAACAAACCCATTGTTGTCATCATCAACCCCGTTGCTAGCTTTATTGCGACCGATCGCATCAACACCGGTTTCCCCCGCATTACTCCAAATATTCCCCGTCAAATCCGGGTGATTGTAGTCAACTCCGCTGTCAATAACTGCCACCACAATTCCGTCTCCAGTCAATCCCTGGGCCCAAACTTCTGGAGCTTTAATTAAATCTCTGCCCCAATCCTCCCCGCCCAAATCGGGAACATCAGGAAAAGTTGCAGTACCTTGAGCTTTAGCAACTGCTGCCGCTGCATTCACCAAACCGAACCCAAAACGAGAGTCAAAACCCTGCAAGTTGCTCGGATTGTTAGGAGAAACAGTTGCAGGAGTTGCAGACAGATTTAGGGTGAAATCTGTACTGCCTTGGTATTGATAAATTCGGACAAAGTAAGTTCCTGCGGCTAAATCGTCGATGTCGATCGACTCTGGCGATAAATTCGGTTGTTGAGAAGAAGCAATAATATCGGTGAAGTCAATAGAATTGTCGCCGTTAAGATCTTTAATGAGAGCAACGTCAACATCCGCCGTCAAACCGCTGACAGTTAATTTAAAGTCGCTAGTTGCAGGCAAAGTAAAGCGGTAAAGGCCGTCTGGCCGGGCGTTGCTAACCGAGTCTGCGATCGTTTGAGTGCCGCCCAAAACGCCTAAATCGCGAGCTTGATCGAGTTGGTTGCCCAATACGGTAGTTGCAGAGATGAATGTATCGGCGAGGTCTTGTGGAGATGCGTTGGCTACCAAGCCTAAAATAGCATTGGATTGGCGAATTTTAATTAATGTATTGGAAATACCGGGGGCGATCGATATTTCTTCGAGAATCAAGTCAGCTTCGGTAAGGTTGTCAGTCAGGCCGATCGAATCCACAAAACTGTTAAAGTCAGTAATAACATCAGCAGTAGCCGGATCGGAGACTGCGGAGTCGGTGCGGAGGACAAAGGTATCTGGGCCCAAACCGCCTGTCAGCGTATCTTTGCCGCCATCCCCCACTAAAACATCGCTGCCGTCGCCACCGTTGAGGGCGTCATCTCCCTTACCTCCCTGCAAGGTATCGCTGTCGGCATCGCCAAACAGGAAGTCTGCGCCGGCACCACCGTTAAGCAAATCGTTGCCCGCACCACCTAACAGGGTATCGGAATTGCCACCGCCGAGAATGCGATCGTTACCATTATCACCGCTAATTATTTCGGCATCCGACGAACCGATAATAAAATCGTTGCCGCCGAGGGCAAAAAATCCGTTAGGATAAGGAGTCAAAAAGCCCGGAGTCAAGGCGAAACTATTGGGGCTATCATCTAAAAGATAGGAAAGACCGTCAGGGCTCGGGCCGGGCATAGAAATGTACTCCTAGCGAGGTATATGGATCTAAATTTTAGATTTTAAATTTAAATTTGTGGTTAAAAACGCCCTAAATAGTGTGTAAGGCGGGCATTACGCACAGTCTGTAGAGGTCTGCATAGGTTAGGTTAAACTGAGATATTCCACCATTCTCAATTACTTGTTTAGGAACAGGCTTTCCGGCCTGTTCCACAAGAAAATTCATTTTTTGTGGCATGGGCATCTTGCCCGTTTTTGACAAGGGTGCAAGATTTAAGGTTAAACAGATTTATTCCGTCATCTCATGTCGTGTAAATAAACCACAATTCCGCCTTTGCCCATCTTAAATATAAAATCTAAAACAGTATAACTTAATCCCAAATTCAAAATCGGGATCAGAAAATGGGAAAACAACACTTGCATCGAATTCAGAATTGTTTGAAGATCGCGAAGTCGCATTTAAAGCCTTATTTGCGCTATTTGATTTTGGGCGGGACTTTTTTATTTATTGCCAAAGCTTTTTTAACTCACTGGCGAGAAGTCGCGAATATCCAAATTCGAGCCGAAAGTTTTCCGTTACTGGCGATCGCCCTTGGCGTCACTTTATTGTCTCTAATTTTTGTCGGCTGGGTGTGGATGTTGATTTTGCGGGAATTCCGCCAACCTGTAACTGCCGCGTGGGCGATTCAAGTTTTTCTCAAAACTAATATTGCCAAGTATTTACCGGGGAACATTTGGCATTTTTGGGGTCGAATATTGGACGCCAAAAAGGCAGGGATTTTCCCGAAAGCTGCTACTCTCAGCGTGTTGCTGGAACCGCTGCTGATGGCTTCTGCGGGCGTGCTGATTGGGTTGATTTGTTTTGACAAATTCAATTGGTTTTTGCGGATTGTCGGTTGTGTTGCTATTTTAACGGCGATTCATCCCCGCATTTTAAATCCGATCGTTCTCTTTGTAGAGCGGTTGAAGTTATCAAAGAATAATGGGGAAAATTCAAAGACTGGGGAGGCTGCGGGCGAGGAACTGAATTTTCGTGTAGAGTCTACCTCAAATATAGCTAAAAAAACATCGAATGTCAAGTCCCGCGGCCACATTAATTTGCCAATTAAACGCTATCCTTTAGTGCCGTTAATCGGACAAATGTGTTTTATCGGATTGCGGGGCTGCGGATTTTTGCTAACTGTAATGGTTTTAACTCCGGTGGAATTTAGCAATATTCCCAACTTGTTCGGTGCTTTTTGTTTTGCGTTTGTTGTCGGTTTAGTTGTGCCGGGAGCACCGGGGGGAATGGGAGTATTTGAAGCAACGGCGATCGCCCTGCTGTCCGATCGCTTTTCTACGGGTATAATTCTGGGTGCCGTGGCTTTGTATCGGATAATTAGCATTCTGGGGGATGTTTCCGGTGCATTTTTAGCAAAGCTCGATCGGCAGCGCGATCGGCACAGTCGGTGAGTGGGAAAATATATGAGGCCAGCGGACTTGCCCCGATTAGCAGGACTCGAAAATATGTATTTTTATTAATTTTTTTTGCATACGTACGTATGCTGGGTATATTGGACTCAATAAAAAAAATCTCAACTCATTTGTTTAGGCTGATCAGAAAAAAAGCCACAAACAATAGAGTCTGAATCAATAGATCTAAGACCTGCAAACAAACCGAGTTGCTCTCATAAAATCGACAATTTTAGGTATTTCTACGGTGAAGAAAACGGTTGTTTTTAGTTCCCGTGTGCTTGTCCTGGATTTATGAAAAATTGTTAACTTTAGGCTATAGGGTACACAGCCATGATACCAGTTTTATCAGCAGGAGCGATCGAACTTCCGAATCAAATCAACGCCGACAAGGGGAGTTTTGGGGAAAAGAGCGATCGGCCCAATAACCCCAGTACAATAGTATTTATCGATGCGGCAGTAGCAGACTATCAAACACTCCTAGATGGAGTGAAATCGGGAGTAGAAGCAATAGTTATCGACTCGCACAGAGATGGAGTCGAACAAATTAGCGAAGTGTTAGCGAATCGCACTAATATTGACAGCATTCATCTAGTTTCCCACGGCGAACCAGGAAGCTTGCAACTCGGTAAAACCCGACTGTCTGTCGATAACCTAGAAGCTTATAGCCAGCAATTGCAGCAATGGCGACGCGCTTTAACTCTGGATGCAGACATCCTGATTTACGGCTGCAATGTAGCAGCAGCATCCCCCGCTTGTCAGAAAGTCCACCAGGGAATTTATTCCCTGTCTCAAAGCGAAAGTCGGTTGAAACCGACTAAAAACAATTTCATTAAACAGTCCTCTAAAGAGGACTTTTGTTATGAGACGGGGGTTTCAACCCCCGGCGGACTCGATGAACCAGCCTTAGAAGACTGTTGCTATGAGACGGGGGTTGACACCCCCGACGGACTCGATGAACCAGCCTTAAATGGTGTCCAATTCCTCCACCGCATTGCATCCCTCACTGGTGCAAATATCGCCGCATCCAAGCATCTCACAGGGAGTGCAAAATTAGGTGGCAACTGGGAACTAGAAGAAAAAATCGGCAAGATTAAATCGCCCTTAGCATTCGAGTCAAACGCGATGCAAAATTATGCGTCTGTTTTGGCTACCTATATCGTTACCAATACCAATGATAGCGGTACAGGTTCTCTAAGAGATGCGATCACCCAAGCTAATTTCAATCCCGGATTAGACACAATTAACTTTGAGATTCCCGGCCCTGGGCCTCATACGATTACCCTTCTCAATTACGCCTTACCTGTCATCACCAGCCCAGTTATTATTGACGGGAAATCTCAACCCGGATATGCAGGCAAACCAATTATCGAACTCAATGGCAGTTTAGTACAATCTGGCGGCCAGGGCAGCTATATTGGTACTAATGGTATAGAATTGAGCAAGAGTTTTGTTGGCGCTCAGGAAGATTCCAGCGGCAGCACCATTCAAGGATTAGTTATTAATGGATTTGGAAAAAATGCAAGCTTCTTCGGTGGCTTTGGCATTTGGGTAGAGACTAATAACAATACTATTCAAGACAACTACATTGGCACTGATATGAGCGGTAGTGCTGCTGTAAGTAATACTATGGGCGGCATTAGAATAAATAGTGACAACAAGCCTTTTGTGCCGAATCCTACCACCAGCCCTGTCACAGGCACTATTATCTCGCGCAACGTCATCTCTGGTAACGGTGCTTTAGGAGGCATATTTATTGCGAAGATAGCAGTAACAAATACCACAATTACTGGTAACTACATCGGTACTGATGCCACGGGGACAATAGCGTTAGGCAACGAGGGTGATGGCATTCTGATCCTGGATCGAAATTCAAATAATAATGTTGTCATTGGTGGAACTGCACCCGGAGAAGGGAATGTCATTGCTAACAATAAAGGGAGTGGCATTGAAATTAATGCACCCGGCAGCCACACTATTCAAGGCAATAGCATTTTTAATAACCAACGATTAGGTATTGACTTAATCGGCAATACTGGCATCACTCCCAACGATTTGGGCGATGCGGATACAGGCAGCAACAACCTGCAAAATTACCCGGTTCTGACCTCAGTTAGCGGCAACACAGTTAGCGGCATTCTCAACAGCACTCCTAACGCTAACTTCCGCGTCGAATTCTTTGCAAATACCAGTTATGACCCCGCAGGGGCAGGTCAAGGTGAAACTTTTATAGGTTTCCAAGACGTTACGACAGATAGTGCTGGCAATGCTAATATCAACTTCGCCTACACTCCAGTAGCAGGCAAACCGGTTCTCGCCGCTACTGCTACTAACACAACTACAGGCGATACTTCGGAATTTTCTCTTCGCAATCAAGCACCAGTCAACACCGTACCGGGAAGAACAACCACCACTACAACTAACCCGAATAACATTACCATCAACAGCGGAGACTTGGTATATAACGTTTTAGCGACCCCCTATCCGTCTGAGATCAATGTTTCAGATGTGACAGGAAATGTAGACAGCGTTACAGCCACTCTCAACAATGTCCAAACTTTTAATGGCTGGGATGGTGCATCGCAGGTAATCAACCTCTTGCTAGTTGGCCCAGATGGGCAAAATGTGGTGTTAATGTCTCACGTAGGATCTGCACCACTTAACAACATCACGCTGAACTTCGATGATAATGCGGCTGCTTTTCTTGGTCAGCCATACCCTACTACTTTGCCGATTATTGATTCAGGCAACTACAAACCGAGTAACTATTCGGTAATCGGTTTTCGGGATATTTATCCCTTCACTGGAGAGACACCGACAGGCGCACCAGAAGGGCCTTACGGTTCGACTCTTTCTGTTTTTAACAAAACTACCCCCAACGGCACTTGGAAATTGTTTGCAGTTGATGCAAACCAAGAGTTTGGTCGAGCATCCGGTGCTACTAATCCGGGAAGTATTGCTAGTTGGAGTCTCAACATCACTACTGATATTGGCAAAGAAACGACTACTGAAAATACTCCTCGCATCTTCTCTGCTAGCAACGGCAATAGTATCTCTGTAGCAGATTCAGATAGCGAGTCGGTGGAAGTTAATCTCAGCGTTACCAGCGGCACTCTTACACTCAATTCGCTGACAGGTTTAACGGGATCGGGGAATGGCAGCAACAGCCTCATTTATACGGGAAAACAGGCTGATATTAATGCTGCTTTAGAGGGTTTAACTTATACGCCGAATCCAAACTTTGTTGGAACGGATACGCTGACTTTGACGACAAACGATCGCGGAGCTCCAGAATTAGGCGGTGCTCAAACCGATAGCGATCGTGTGGATATTACCGTCAACCCACTACCTCCGACACCAACTCCACCAACGCCAACTCCACCAACGCCAACTCCGACGCCGACTCCTGCGGAAACTCCGACGCCAACTCCACCAACGCCAACTCCGACGCCAACTCCACCGACGCCAACTCCGACGCCGACTCCACCAACGCCAACTCCGACGCCAACTCCACCGACGCCGACTCCGACGCCGACTCCTGCGGAAACTCCGACGCCAACTCCACCGACGCCGACTCCGACGCCGACTCCTGCGGAAACTCCGACGCCAACTCCACCGACGCCGACTCCGACGCCGACTCCTGCGGAAACTCCGACGCCAACTCCACCGACGCCGACTCCGACGCCGACTCCTGCGGAAACTCCGACGCCAACTCCACCGACGCCGACTCCGACGCCGACTCCTGCGGAAACTCCGACGCCAACTCCACCGACTC